>DASUHD010000093.1:0-160188 GCA_036273675.1 Ktedonobacterales bacterium
GCATCTCGTGCATTGCATACATCGCTGCATCTCTTCGCGTCGCGTGAATCACCGCACTGAATTCGCTTACACTCCCTGCGCCAGTGCCGCATATCGCTCGTCCTGGTTTAAGATATATCTTATTGTATCGAATATGTCAAGGGGTGACAGTGAAGTCTGAGGAAATGCGGCGCAATTGTGACATATCACAGCGCCATGAGAGGGCGATGAGAAGTGACAAGGCATAACGCTATGGCTGTCGCAAAGGCCCTCAGCCCAGAAAACGACAGTATTGAGGAGATCAAGCGGATTGATGAGACGCATCAGGCGCGGGAGGAATACCTACGGATGCCTCCGCCAGAGATGTCGATTGACCTCGCTCGAAGCCTGGTAAAGCGGTGACTTATTTCTTGCCCTCCAGTTCGCCCACTTCTTTCGCCACTCCCTTCTCGGCGTCGCGCACGGCGTCAATCGCCTCGCCCACCAGCACCGTCATGCCCACGGCGTAGGCGGCGAGCACAGCGATCACAATGGCCGCCGCAATGGTCAGCGTCGTCGGGGGCCAGGTGTTGGTGACCAGGAAGGAGATAAGCAGCGCCAGCCCGGCGCCGATAATGGCGGAGAGCAGCGAGGAGAAGATGATGCGGAAGAAGGCGCGGAAGAAGAATTTGATTACATTCCCGATGATACCCATAACGACATGCCCCTTTCAGCGCCTGGCCTCGCGCGTCGCTTACATGGCGCGCGAATGACCAGCCAGCCGCGTACCTGCCACTATACGCCTGTTCGCGGCTGCGGTGAAGAGGGGAAAGAGACACGGCGAGACACCGCTATTTGCCGGGGTACTCCATTGGTAGGCCCGCCGACTCCCACATCTCCGTGCCGCCATCCACATTGATGGCCTGGGTATAGCCCTGGCGCATCAGGTAGCGCACAACATCCTGGCTGCGCGAGCCGTGCTCGCAGATCACCAGCACCTCACGGTCCTGGGGAACCTCGGCGATGCGGGCGACGAACTGGCTCATTGGGATGTTCACGGCGTCCTTTGCATGGCGCGGCACGTATTCGTATGGCTCGCGCACATCGAGCAGGATAGCGGTCGAGTCAGGCTCGGCCAGGCGGCTGGCGGCCTCGCGCACCGTCATATCTGGCAGAGATGCGTCTTGAGATGGTCGAAATGTCACGGGTAATTCTCCGTTGAATGGGTCTTGCATTCTTCATTGCGCATGGGCATGCGCTGACTATCTCTCATAGTAACACGCCCGATAACACGCCATCGCGCCAAGATTCTCCAAACGTCCGACGTTCTTTCAGCTTGCCCTCAGCCTGGTCTCAGGGTTGCTGGGTATAGTCTCGGCATCGAACCTGCGAATGTCGGTGGGGACCGCGCTGGAGTACGCGGCCAACTGGAGAAGGGATCGAGCATGGATTCCAGGCAGGCGCTGATGTTGCTGGTCGTAACGGCGGGCGCGTTCATCGTGCCGATCATTAGCGAGCGCATTGGCTGGTTTACCGCGCCCTGCGAGATGATCTACGGAATTCTGGCGGCCAACCTGCTCCCCTGGGTACACGATCCCGGCAACTTCATCACGACACTGGCGCAGTTTGGCTTTCTGCTGCTGATGTTCCTGGCTGGACTTGAAATCGACTTTACGATGCTGCGGAGGCGTGGCCTCGCGATGCTGCTCCGCGCAGAGTGCGCCGCGCTCGGCTTGCAGGCGCTGGTGCTGGCGGTGGGCATCTATCTACAACTGCCCCCTATCTACATTCTGCTGCTGGGAGCCGTCTCGATCAGCCTACTGCTGGTGGTGCTCAAAGAACTGCAACTGGCGCAGAGCGCCTTCGGCCAGACCATCCTGATTGTGGGCGCGCTGGGCGAGTTCCTGACGATTCTCGAAGTGACGACCTATGACCTCGTCAGTCGCTTCGGCGTGGGGCTGCCGCTGGCGCTGGCGGCGCTAAAGCTGGCGGCGCTGCTCTTCGTTGGCTACCTTGTTCTGCGCTGGCTCAATACCTCCGTCGCCAGTTCGCCCGGACGATTCATGCGGCTCTTTCATGCGCGCGACACGGCGGAGTTGGGTGTGCGCGCCGCGCTCGCGTTCATGCTGATGTTCGCGGCGATTGCGGTGCTGTTGGAGGTCGAGCAGATTCTGGCGGCGTTCATCGCGGGCGCAGTGTGCAGCTTCGCCTTTCGCGGACACAATACCGTCGGACGCAAGCTCAGCACGATGGGGCAGGGATTCTTTATCCCCCTCTTCTTCATCTCCGTCGGGATGAGTCTCCGCGTGAGCGTGCTCATGAACGGCGAGACGCTGTTGCTAATCGGCGGGTTGCTGGCGGGGTTGCTCTTGCTGCGGCTGCTGGCGACCCCGCTGCTGCTCTTCGCGGGCGTCTCCTGGCGCTCGACCACCGGCGCGGTGCTGCTACTCAGCGCGCCGCTGACCCTGATCGTCGCGATTGCGCAGGTTGGCATCAACCTGAAGCAGCTTCAGCCGGCGACGTATGGCGCGGTGCTGGCGGTGGCTATCCTGAGCTCGGTCATCTTTCCGCTGCTGGGACGTCCCATGCTACGCCACGAGATGAACCCAGCGCGACGCGGACGCATCCGCCAGGTGATCCGCTCGGCGCGGGCGCGCATCAGCCTGGGCCTGAACTCGCCCGCCATCCCCCCGCTGGACGCGGGCAGCGAGCGCCCGGCATAGGTGGCGTCCGAAGTAATCTGGCCAGTAGAACACCTGTTTGCTACAATAGCGATATGTGGTCGTATCGCCATGATAGCGAGAAGAGCTAGAGGATAGCGATGGAGCCGACCTTTTTTCGCTCGCCAGAGGAGTTTCGCGCCTGGCTGCTGGAGCACCATGCCAGCGAACAGGAGCTGCTGCTCGGCTTCTATAAGAAACGCTCGGGCGTGACGGGCTTCACCCAGGCGCAGGCGGTCGATGAGGCGCTTTGCTTCGGCTGGATCGACGGCCACATGCGCGCGCTCGACGAGAATCGTTATACCGCTCGCTTCACCCCACGCACGCCGCATAGCATCTGGAGCGCGGTCAACATTCGCCGCGCCGAGCAATTGATCGCGCAGGGACGGATGGAGCCAGCGGGCCTGAAAACCTTCACCGGGCGCGATCCGCGCCAGGCGGGCCGCTACTCCTTCGAGAACCGTCCGCAATCACTCGACCAAGCGGACGAGACAGTGTTCCGCGCGAATGCGCCCGCCTGGGCGTTCTTCCAGGCGCAGATACCCTCCTACCAGCGAACCGCCATCTGGTGGGTGATAAGCGCGAAAACCGACGCGACACGCCAGCGGCGCCTCGTCACCCTCATTGCTGATTCCGCCGAGGGGCGACTGCTGAAAAACCTATCCTACGGCGGGCGCAAGCCCAAAGCAACGTAATCCACGAGAGCCGCTTATACTGATTTCGTCTCGGTTGTTTGTTCACTCCCACAACGTCTGCTCTGGCTCCCCTCCCTTTTAGGGGAGGGGATGGGGGAGAGGGCAGCTACCACGAGCCGAAGCATAATTGCTGTTAGAGGACACGGCATGTCCGACGCATCGAATCTCGCCCGCAAGCTTGGCATCGCGCCAGGCTGCTCGATCCTGCTGCTGGACGCGCCCGCGTCCTCCGGCGCCCTGCTGCGAGACGCCTGCCCGCCGGGTGTAACACTGGCCAATTCCGACAATGGCGCAGAACGTTACGACCTCATCTTTCTCTGGCTCCGATCCGCCGATGGGGTGGTCGAGCGATTCACCGCGCTCCAGTGGCGCATTGTATCCGATGGCGCAATCTGGGTGATGCTGCTGAAGAAGCCGATTGCCCGCAAACGCGGCGTGACGCTCACCTGGGAGGAGATGCAGACTGCCGCGCTCCAGACCGATCTGGTGGATAACAAGATCGCCTCGTTCTCGGATGAAGAGTACGGCACGCGCTTCGTCATCCGCCGCGAGCGCCGCCCGATGTACTCAACGCCACCCTCCCCCCGCTGACCCTTACCCTACATGAAGTTCGCCCTCAACGCCCGCCGCCTGTGAACTTCCATCGAGCGTGCAACGTATTATCTTGGAGAGCTACCGCTGCTCTGGTATACTGCGGACGAGCTAACGCGAATGAAATGACGGATGGACAATAGACGAAACGCTGGAGGGCGCGATGTTGCATCTGGAAGGACGTGAGGTAGGCGGCTGCAAGCTCGTGCGCAAAATCGGCGAGGGCGGCATGGGCGAGGTCTATCTCGGCGAGCAGATCCGGGTCGGGAATCGCGCCGTCGCCGTCAAGATCGTGCAGGCGGATGAAGAAGACGGCGACAGCGCGCAGATCGCGGATATCGCGCGGCGGTTCCAGCGCGAGGCGGGGCTGCTCGGCAATTTTTCGCATCCCAACATTCTACCGGTGCATGATAGCGGTGTCCAGGGTGACCTGCTCTACCTCGTCATGCAATACGCGCCCGATGGCTCGCTGGCCGACGCCATCAAGGGCCGAACGGCGCATCCGCTGATATTGCCCGCCGCGCCCGCCTTCGTCGCCGATCTCATCGGCCAGGTAGCCGCCGCCCTTCAGTATACCCATGATCGCGGCGTCGTCCACCGTGATGTCAAGCCCGGCAACGTGCTGCTCCAGCTGGAGCCGAACGGCCACTGGCGCGCACTGCTGGCCGACTTTGGCATCGCGCGCGGCGCGGACGGCAGCAGTCACCGCACCAAGGTCTCGGGCACGCTCGCCTACATGGCGCCCGAGCAATTCAAAGGCGACTTCTCGCCCGCCAGCGACCAGTACGCCCTGGCGGTGATGACCTACCAACTGCTCACCGGCCACACGCCCTACGAAGGCGACATGGCGACGCTGACGCAGGGGCATCTCTACGGGACGCCGCCCTCGGTGCGCTCGTACAACGCGGCGCTGCCCGCGAAGGTGGACGGCGTGCTCAGTCGCGCGCTGGCCAAAGACCCAACGCTGCGCTACCCGTCCGTCGCGGACTACGCGGCGGCGCTGCAAGAGGCGCTCGCGCAGAAGTCGGCCGCCGGGGATGTCATCGCGCCCGTGGCGCCAGCGCCCACACCAGCCAATGGCGGGAAAGTCTCGCATGGGCCAGCGCCGCAGTGGCCCGTGGATAAGAAGAAGCCGCCACGCCAGCCACGTCAGCCGGGTCTGGGGCGCGTCTGGCTGGCCCTCCTTGCGGCGATTGTCCTGCTGGTGGGAATCGTCGGCGCGGGCGGGCTGCTCGTGCGCCAGCAACAGAACCAGCAGGCGCAGCAGACACGCACGGCCCAGCAGACAGCGGGCGCGCAGGCGAATTCGACCACAGCGGCGCAGACGGCAGTGGCAGCGATCACGGCGACCGCAGCCGCCGCCCAGGTAACG
The DNA here is from genome assembly GCA_036273675.1 of Ktedonobacterales bacterium. GTDB lineage: Bacteria > Chloroflexota > Ktedonobacteria > Ktedonobacterales > JADMIN01 > DAHUXT01. Next base: position 5,337 of record DASUHD010000093.1, read on the forward strand.
CCAATCGGCACGGCGACCGCTACGCCAACGGGTATCGGCCAGGATGTGACGACGCCCCTGCCACCTCCATCTGGCGTGGACAGCACTGCTTCTAACGTGAAAATCTCTGATCCGTCGCCTTTCTGCCCTCAGGACCAGCAGCCGACGACGCCGTGGCAGAAGAGCAGCAATGTAGCGACCTCCTGCCCAGGCGGCGGTGGGAACGGCGTTGACCTGACGGCGACAGACTCGACTCACCTTGGCTGCATCCAGCGCAAAGATGTGCCACAGGACGACGGCTACGTGGCCGCAATCGCCCAGCCAGCGTCGGGCGCCGTTGTGCTCGGTTTCCGCCAGGGCGAAGGGAACACCAGCGGTGGCTTGACCAATATCACCGGCTACTACTTCCAGATTAACCCCGCCGGGAAGACGTACCAAATCTTCAAAGTTGACGGAAACGGCACGGCGACTAACTTGATGCCGACCGACGGCGCGTTAAACGGCACGCTGGCCGCGCATTTCGAGGTGGGCGTCCTCTATCAGGGAAGCCAAATCACACCATATATCAACGGCATTAAGCTGCCGTCTGTTACTGACACGTCCTTCACCAGCGGCTGGATGGCGCTTTGCACATCAGGTATATCAGGCGCCTCCGGTGAGACAACCTACACCAACGCGCTGATGTATCCACTCGCCAGCTAACCCGCGCTTCTTGACGCCTGCTGCCTCCGCTCTCTAAAATCCGAGCGGAGCGTTGTATCATTGCATCAACGGGGATCTCAACGATACAACAGCGTACTCCAATGCGCCGCGAGAGGAGAAGCACGGGCATGACGATGCTGGGCGACGAGACGATCATCGAGGCGATTACCGGGCGCGAGGTGCTCGATTCACGCGGCAACCCGACCGTCGAGGTGACGGTGGCGCTGCTCGGCGGCGCATCGGGTACGGCTATCGTGCCGTCGGGCGCATCCACGGGCGCGCATGAGGCGGTGGAACTCCGCGATGGCGACGCCGACCGCTACGGCGGCAAGGGCGTCTTGAAGGCCGTCCAGAATGTCAACGAGACGATACAGGATGCCCTCACCGGCCTCGACGCGCTCGATCAGGTCGCGCTAGACGAGCGGATGATCGAGCTGGACGGCTCTGAGAACAAGGGGATACTGGGCGCGAACGCGATTCTCGGCGTCTCGCTGGCCCTTGCGCACGCGGGCGCCGCCGCCACCAACGTCCCGCTCTACCGCTACATCGGCGGAACGTCCGCCCGCACGCTGCCCGTGCCGATGATGAACATTCTCAACGGCGGCAAGCACGCCGAAAACTCGACCGACCTGCAAGAGTTCATGATTCTACCCGTCGGCGCGGAGTCCTTCACCGAAGCGGTGCGCTGGTGCTCCGAGGTCTATCACGCGCTCAAGAAGGTGCTGCATGACCGCAAGCTCAACACCAACGTCGGCGATGAGGGCGGCTTCGCCCCATCGCTCGGCTCCAACCGCGACGCGCTGGAGGTGATCGTCGCGGCCATCGAGGCGGCAGGCTACGAGCCGGGCGGCGATATCTTCCTGGGACTGGACCCCGCCGCCAGCGAGTTCTACAACAACGGCAAGTACGAGCTGGCGCGCGAGGGGCGCACGCTGACCGGGAGTGAGATGGTCGGCCTTTATGAGCAGTGGATCGGTGAGTATCCGATCATCACCATCGAGGATGGGCTGGCCGAGGACGACTGGGCGGGCTGGGCAGAGCTGACACAGCGGCTGGGCAAGCGCGTGCAGCTCGTCGGCGACGACCTCTTCGTCACGAATACCGCACGGCTAGCGCGCGGCATCCGCGAGGGGGTGGGCAACTCCATCCTCATCAAGCTCAACCAGATCGGCACGCTAACCGAGACACTGGCCGCCATCGAGATGGCCGCGCACGCGGGCTACACCTCGGTCATCTCCCATCGCTCCGGCGAAACCGAGGATACCACCATCGCCGATTTGGCGGTCGCCACCAACGCGGGCCAGATCAAGACCGGCGCTCCGGCGCGCTCGGAGCGGGTGGCCAAATACAACCGGCTGATGGCCATCGAGGCGGCGCTTGGCCCGGCGGCGCGTTACGCGGGCTTCTCGGCCTACTTCAACGTGCCGACGCTGCTTGCTCGCGCCTGACCGACGAAATCATCGAGAGTTTTAGGAAGAGATACAGCCCATGAGCGAGACACCCGAAGGCGAACAGACGCCCCCGCAGCAGAGCCAGCCACGGCAGCCCGATCAGCCCGAGGACGCCAACCAGCCGAATCAGACCGACACCCCAACCGCGCAGCCAGCGGATGCCGCCGTTTCGTCGGCGCAGTCGCCCGCGCAATCCGTGCCGCCTCCGCCAGCATCGTCGCCAGCGCCAGCCGCGAAGGCCAACGCCCCAGTGACCGCCACGCAGCGAGGCATAGCGCGCAGCATCCACTATAACCTCAGCTACGTCGTCGCCAATGAGGCAGCGGGACCGCGCGGGGCGATTGTGCTGCTGCACGACCTGCCCGGCGGCGCGTTCGTCTGGGATGGCGTCATGCCGACGCTTGCCGCGACCGGGCATGCCGTCTACGCCTTCGATATGCTCGGCTATGGGCAGTCGGACCACCCCTGGCCGTCGGATACGAGCATCTGGGGGCATGCCGACTCGCTGCTCTACGCCTTCCAGGGGCTGAAGCTGAGCGATGTGACGCTGGTGGGGATTGGCCAGGGCGCGGCGGTAGCGCAGGTGCTGGCCAACCGGCTCTTCCGCGAGAACGTCGCGCGGCTGGCGCTCATCAACTCGTATGCCTTCGAGACGGCGTTCGCGCCCAACTGGCCGCTGCCCGATATGGCGAAGCATCAGGACCCCGAGGCGCCGCATCATGCCAACATCGAGGATGTGCTCAACGATCTACGCAAGACGCTGCCCAACGGCGCCGTCTCGAAGCTTGCCAGTAACCGTATCGCGGCGTACGTGGACGAGTGGAACGGCAACGTCGGCAAGCAGATGCTCTATCAGCACATCCGCCTGATGAACCCCAGCTACATCAACTCGGTCGCGACCGACAACGCGAAGCTGACGATTCCGGTGCTACTGCTCTGGGGCGAGCAGGATACGGTAACGCCGCCAGCGCTGGGCGAGCGTTTGCGCGATGAGATTCCCGGCTCGCAGTTCGTGACGATCCCCAACGCGGGCCACCTGCTGCTGGAGGACGCGCCCACCGAGGTGGGCAAACGGCTGGCGGAGTTCGTGGGGAGAAGTTAGCGGTAATCTACCTTCGCGGCAAGTGACGCGTGGTGGGGCGAGGTTGGTGATAGTCCGTCGTCGCAGCAAAGAATGATGTGAAGGGCGAGGTTGGTGAGAATCCAGCTTCGCGGCATGAATGCCGCGGCTAATCCTGATCCAGCATACTCGCATCCCTGGCGAGATATCTGAACGATTGGGATTAGCCGCAGGGCTTCAGCCTGCGACATGGAACCCCCAGAACAACACCGCCATATCGTTGTTACCTGCCTATGACGCGAGGCGGCTGGCGGCGTCCTTCCCGACATGCGCCCGCGCGCAGACGATATAGGCGTCGAGCGTGCGCAGATAGGCTGCGTACATCCGCTCCAGGACGGCGGCGGGCTGCCCGCGCTGCTCGGCGAGCGCGAGACTACGCCACTGACGTTCCAGCGACTGCTCGATCTGCTCCAACTTTCTGCGATTACCCTGTGTTGCCATGTTGCGCCTCCCGGAATGATGGGACATTTCCACCACCTGACTATTCCCGGCAAGCGCCTTCAATTCGGAAATGATGGGCTGTGCGGTGTCTCTGGTTCCCCTCTCCCTGCAAGGGGGAGGGGGGCAGGGGGAGTGACCCATTTCACCGCACAACACCGGCAATTGCCTCACCTGCCCCCATGCAGCCATCTGCCACGTAATGCTACGCTGCTAAAAGCGGCCAGCTACGAGTTATCGCCATACACTACGTGGGTAGTGGAGAATCGCGGCAGCAATTGCGCGCTATTGGGCCACTCGACAAATTTGTGTTACACCCACCCCTGGCGCCCCGCTTCTCGCTTCTAGTTCACCTCTCCCAGCGTAAGCTAGGGGAGGGGTTAGAGGAGGGGCCACTCATCCCAGGTGTCTCCTACGCCACTGTCGCACGCGAAACGTATCGCGTATAATTATGGGCAGGGAGCCAGCGGCAAGGCCATACCGCTGGAGGAGGCGGACATGAGCGGCCCAAAGGATCGCTATCTCGGACAATATCGCATCCTGGAACAGATCGGCGTTGGCGGCATGGCGCGCGTCTACCGGGGATACCAGGCCAAGCTGGAGCGCAACGTCGCCATCAAAATGATCCCCACCCATGGCAGCGACCGCCACATGATTCTGCGCTTCGAGCAGGAGGCGAAACTCGTCGCCAAACTTGCCCACCAGAACATATTGCCCATCTTCGATTCCGGCGACGAAAATGGCTGGGCCTACATCGTCATGGAGTTTGTGACTGGCGGCACCCTGCGCGACCGCCTGGCCACCGCCGAATCCACCCGCACCCTCGCGCCACTCTGGTGGGTGCTCAAGATCTGCGAGCAGGCGGCCCACGCGCTCGACTACGCCCACAGCATGAAGGTCATTCACCGCGACGTGAAGCCTGCCAATATGCTGCTGCGCTCGGATGAGCATATGCTGCTCTCCGACTTTGGCATCGCCACCATGCTTGCCGCCAACGCATCGAGCCACCGGGGCAGCGTCGGCGTCGGCACGCCACAATACATGGCGCCGGAGCAGGGCATCCCCAACGCCGGAGTGGATGGGCGGTCCGACATCTATGCGCTGGGCGTCGTGCTCTATCAGGCCGTGACGAATCGGCTGCCTTTCTACGCCGAGACACCTGCCGGCATCATCCAGAAACAGATTCACGAGCCGCTGGCCGCGCCAACCATGTTTAACCCAGACCTGCCGTCCACCGTCTCCAGCATCATCGTGCGGGCGATGGCGAAAGAACCCCGCGCGCGCTACCAGCGGGCCAGCGAGATGGCCGCCGATCTGGCCGAGGCGCAGGTCGCGCTCAAGCAGGGCAACCGCACCGCGCGGATGGCCACACCCACCGCGAGAGTCGCCACCGTGGTCCCGACCATGCCGTCGCCAGCCATCGCGCCACCACCCGGCGATGGACGTTCCCCTGGCGCGTGTCTCCGCTGCGGGACGGTAAGCAACCAGCAGAACCGCTACTGCACCTACTGCGGCTACGATCTCTCCGGCGCGCGCGCCCAGGTTGACCGCGTCCTCGGCCCAAACGGGCGACCGTTGCGCTGTCGGCTGACCTTCCTCAACGGGGTGCTGGCCGGGCGAAACTTCATCCTGCATCAGGATGTCACGACCATCGGCCGCACCACCGGCAACGACGTGCTGGTTCTCGATGGCACCGTCTCGCGAACCCACGCGCGCCTCATCTTCCACAACGGCCAGTGGTCCATCGAAGACGCTGGCAGCTCCAACGGCACGCAGGTCAACGGACAGAAGATCAAGCGTCCGCGCGTGCTGCATTCAGGCGATCAAATTCGCATCGGCGACGAGTTTGCCACATTCGAGGTCATCAGTTGAGGCGCGCGGCCCAAACCTCACGTCGAATCCTCTCGTAGTACACTGCGGGTGCGCGCAGGGGATACGCCGCGCCCTGGGGGGAAACAGCCGCACAGCGACAGGAAAGCGATACAAATCATGAGTGCAGAGACCCAGACACCCGCCAGACCCTTCGACGAAATGCCCATCATTACACGCCTCGACGATTATCCGTATACGATGCCAACGCTGCTGGCGCGGGAGGCTCAGACGCTCGGCCCCATCTTTCGCGCCGAGGTGGGCGAGCAGGGCCGCGACACCTTTGGACGCTGGGTAGTCTTCATGGTCGGGCCAGAGGCCAACCGCTTCGTGATGCACTCGCACCGCGACCACTTCAGCCACGACCTCGGCTGGACGCCGACCCTTGGCGGCATGTTCGAGAAGGGGCTGCTCAACACTGATGATCCAGAGCACGCCCGCCAGCGCAAGCTGATGAATCCCGCATTCACCAGCGCCTACATGAGCCGCTATCTGCCCGTCATGAATCGCGTGATCACTGATCGCAGCAGCGGCTGGGTCGAGCGTGGCGAGATCGATATGTACGCCGAGACGCGCAAAATCACCTTTGATGTGGCGGCGGAGTGTCTGACCGGTCTGCGCACTGGCGCTGAGGTGGACCACCTGCGCGAGCTCTTCTTCAAACTGATGCAATCCAGCTTCGACGATGTCGAGACCATGGCCGAGTATGTGGCCAAACTGATGGGGGTGCGCGCCGAGCTGGATGAGCTGTTGCTCGCCAAAATCGCCGAGCGCCGCCGCATGCCCACCGACGATATCCTGGGGATGCTGGTCAAGGCGGGCGACGAGCAGAGCGCGCCCTTTACCGACCGCGAGCTGCTCGGCCAGCTCCACATCTTGCTGGTGGCGGGCCACGAGACGACCACCAGCATGAGCGCATGGCTGCTCTACCTGCTGGCGTCGCATCCCGACATCCTGGCGCGAGTACACGCCGAGATGGATGAGGCGCTGGCGGCAACGGGCGGCGAGGTCACGCTGGACGCGATCAAAGCGATGCACCTGCTGAGCAACACCGTGGATGAAGCAGGGCGACTCTACTCGCCAGTGGGCAATGTGCCGCGTGGCGTCGTCAAAGACTTCGAGTTCGGCGGCTATCACGTTCCCGCTGGGACGCGGGTGCTGCTCTCGCTGGCGGCGTGCCACCGGCTGCCTGAGGTCTTCGCCAACCCCGATACATTCGACCCCGACCGCTTCGCCCCGCCACGCGAGGAAGACAAGCGCACACCCTACGCGCTCGTCACCTTCGGCGGCGGGCCGCGCATCTGCATCGGCATCAACTTCGCGCAGATCGAGATCAAGGCGATGGCCGCGCACATCATGCGCCACTACACGCTCGCGCCGACACCAGACCAGCCGCCAGTGCAGGCCTACTACGGCCCAACCGCGGAGCTTCCCGGCGGCATGCGACTCCGGGTGACGCCCCGCTCGGCACAGACGGATGCCTCATGAGGGATGGAAGAAAGGGCGACGATATGTGCGACGAAAGCGACACCGCGATACGTCAGATGGTGATTACCAAAGAGTTTCGCATCCGTCGCTCCGAGCTGGTGTGTCCTGGCAACGCGCCGGACAAGATGGCGAAGGCGGCGGCGTCCGATGCCGATCAGACTATCTTTGACCTGGAGGACGCCCTCGCCGTCTCGCAGAAAGAGGCGGGCCGCGCGGCAGTCATCGAGGCGCTGCGGACGCTCGACTTCGGCGGCAAGATACGCACCTTCCGCGTCAACAATGTGCGCACGCGCTTCTGCTACCGCGACCTAATCGAGGTGGTGGAGGCAGCGGGCGGCTGGCTGGATGGCGTCATCGTCCCGAAGGTCAACGGGCCGGAGGATATCTTCTTCATCGACCGGCTGCTGAGCCAGATCGAGGAGCAGGTGGGTCTGGCGCGCGGCCACATCACCATCGAGGCGCTGATCGAGTCGGCGGATGGCGTGCTGCATGCCGAGCAGATCGCGCGCGCCACCCCACGTATGAGCGGACTGGTCTTTGGGATTGTGGACTTCGCGGGCGATATCGGCGCGCAGGAGACCGGCGCGGAGCAGTTTTTCTACTACAATTACGCCAAAGCGAAGACGGTGGTGGCGGCGCGCGCGGCGGGCATCACCTGTGTGGACGGCGTGACGCTGGCGATTCGCGACCTGGAGGCGTGTCGGCGTGACGCGCGGATGGCAGCGCGGATGGGGTTCGACGGCAAGTGGGCGATTCACCCGTCGCAGGTCGCGGTCATCAATGAGGCGTTTACGCCAACAACGGAGGAGATCGCGCGGGCGCAACGCATCCTCGACGCCTACGCGCGCGCCGATGTGGAGCAGGGCGTCGGCGCGATGGTCATCGACGACGAAATGGTGGACGCCGCCACGCTCCGGCTGGAATGGAAGAAGCTGGCGATTGCGCGCAAGGCTGGGCTGGCGTAATAGTCCGGTTATTCGTGTGGGCGTCTGTTGTCGCGCCCCTTACCCGGTCCGCTCGCCTTACCAAATGCGTCTTTGGGTGGCGTATTGCCGGACCCTCTGCCGGGCGGCCTACCGCCGCGATGTGGCGCCTTGCCCGGTGAGCGTTTCGCGCCAAAGATCGCCTGCGCCTCCGCCTCGTGGCCATGGGTCATCAGCCACTGGCGCGCCTCATCGCGCAGATTCGCCAGCGCCGGGCTGGTGGCGATCATCATCCACATCGCCGCTTCGGGATCGGTCGCGGTCTCAGGCGTCCACTGGCCCTCGGCGATCAGGAACGCGCGCAGGGCGGCTGGGTCGCGCTGGCGCAAGACATCGTCCAGCCGACGGCGGAACTCAGGGTAGCCTGATGTGGAATCACTCATGGGTCTATCATACCTCAGACCGTCGTACCATAACTCGCGGACAAAAGCCGCCCCCTCCACGAAATGAGGAAGGGGCAGCGTTGAACGTGTCTGGTGTCTGATGGGGAATACGCATTCCCTGATTCACCAGCATGCTTGTGTTTGATGGTTAGACAGACCCATCATCTGGCTGACGCCCCAGCAGCGCGCGCAGCTTGTTCATGATGCTATCGAACATGCCGGAGACCTCGGCCAAAGCAGGATGCTCGCCCGTGCTTGTCGCGGTAGGCGTCGGCTCCGCTGCGGAATCGGCGATATCCGAAGCGGCGGCAGGGGTATCGCCGGCAGGCGCGGCGTCGACGGAATCCATTGCCGCCTCATCGCCAGCAGCCGCACTTGTATCGGCGCTGGCATCGGACGCATCACTCGCGTCGATATCAACGGCGTCGGCCGCCGCGTCAGCAGGGGCCGCCTCAGCGGTTGTATCGGCGGACATATCGGTCGCTGTGTCCTGGGGCGTGTCGGCGGTAGCATCCGCCGCGACACCGTCGGCTGCTGGCGCGGCGTCAGCGACATCAGCATCGGCGCTGGCATCGGCAGGAACCTCGTCAACCGCGTCCGAACCATCCTCGGCCATCGCGCTGGACGCATCAGTCGTGTCAGCCGCGTCAGTTGTGTCAGTTGTGTCAACCGTCTCGACCGTTTCGGTTGCTACTGCCATGTATGCGCCAGCGTCGCCCATATCGCCCGTATCGGTCGCGTCAGTGGATCGGAGGTCATCGGGTCCGCCCATCGTCTCGGGCTCAACCTCATCGGGTCCGCCCATCGTCTCCGGAGTGACATCATCAGATGCGCCCATCGTTTCTGGCGCAACCTCGTCAGACTCCCCCATCGTATCGGGGGGCGTAACGTCGGCGCCCTCCATGGTATCTTCATCGCCAGGCGCATCGGGTCCGCCCATGGTATCCTCATCGTCGGAGAATCCCGCGTCGGCTGCATCGGGCATATCGCCGCTGGCATCAACACTGGCATCATCCGCCGCGGAGGCTTCATCGCCAGCGCCATCGAGATCGCCAGGGCCGCCATCGTCAGCGCTCGACATCATGGCAGCGGTGTCGCCCATGTCAGAAAAGTCTGGGGCAACATCACTGACCACCCCGTCACCTGCGTCGTCGGCGCTCGCTTCGATATCGGCATCAGCGGTATCGGCGGCGTCAGCGGCGTCATCCAATGCGGCGGTGACCTCCGCCGTATCCCCATCCGCCTCGTCCACTGCGGCTGCGCTGTCAGCATCGGATGAGACATCCGCTACGCCCATCGCCACGATGGTGTCCTCGCCCGCGCTGTTCATCGCAGCGCCGCTGTCGGGCTCGTCTGACGCTGCGCCATCGACTTCTTCCGCGCTGGCATCCACAATGTCGGACGCGACATTGTCGGCTACCACGGTATCCTCGCCGTCTGCCGCGCTGTCCGCTGGCGCCGTCTCCTCGACGCCTACCGCCTCGACTTCCATGGCAGAGATGGCATATCCGTCATCTCCTGACCCATTCGAGCTGGCTTCCTGTTCCAGTTCATTACCCGTCTCGCCATCCGCTGGCGACGCCCCCGCATCCACACCACCGTCTGTCTCGGCGCTTGCAAGCGACTCATCCGCTATGGGCAGATCTTCAGTCGGCGAATTGTCCATAGTGACATCATCAGCAGCGCCCTGCACCTGATCCTGAGTATCCACGGTAGCCCCCTGTGTTCTAATCATCCACTAAAAGAACAACGACAGGTCGTCACTCCAGCCATCTGCCGTGTGGCTACAGACGGCCGTTTCGAGAACGTACAGGCAAGAACATGCGAGGGTCTATACGCGATTGGGCATCCGCCACGCACGAACAATGGCTCGTTGCCCAGGGCTGTCCTTATGGCATCGTCGCCGGGACAGCAACGGAAAGTATGAGATTTGACCAGTATAAAGCGTGCCAGCGGCGCTGAGATGGAAGCATGCGCAGAAGCAGGCGAACCGAGGGAGGGGTTGGCGCCGATGAACCAGCCCGGACGCGCTACCACGACGCCATTGTCGGGTATGTCACCGGGTGGACAGCGGCGCACATCTCACAGATGCTCGCCATCCATCACAGACGATGGCCATTCATCCGATTCGTGACATCCGCGGACACCAGGACGCCGGGGGGCGCCGACACGCAGCCAGACCCGGCAAGCGGGAACAAGCCAGATGTGCGACGTTTCTCGGAGAACACCAGTGACCAGCGAGGAGGCGCCCAGCATCATGGGGATGTGGGGGCTGCATGGAGGTTCGTGCGCTCCGGCAGGATTCCCCGTGACCCGCTGCGTTGGTTGCTTCCTACACGCGACAGACGCCACTACCCCACATTGGCCCTCTCCCTGGCTTGCGCCGGGGAGATTCCTGGGCTGACGGCCACACATAACCACAAGAATAGCGACCCGTTATGTGTCTAACACCGTCATGTCATGGTCCGGGGACCACCTCCACAGGCGTAAATTTCCGCTGGCCCTTCGGTATGCTCCCAGTATACCCGTTGCACAGGCGCTCGTCAATTGCCGCACGCTACGAATCCACAGATTTCCAGCGGCCAGACGCCCACTTGAGGCGCATGCGGTATATCTGTCGCCATAGCCGCGATATGCTAGCCGATTGGTCCAGCAGAGCTTCGCGCATAGACGATGATCTGCCACAGGCCGACGGTATTATAAAACCGCCGCTCGAAGCCCTGTCCGCGTACGATGGCATCTACCGCCGCTGGCGCATGCACGAAGAAGCGCATTTTATTGCCCGTAAGGCGCGCAAATCCTGACCACACCTGGACGAGGGCGCGCAGCCACCACATCGCGCGGGGATAGACCAGGCCATAGAGATGGGTCGCCCGCGCCGAAGATGCGCTCACCAGCGCCGACATATCGTCGAAGCAGCAGAGCACGCGGTCGAGTGTGACGATGTCAGCCGACGGGATGTTCGGCGCAAGCTCGACGAAGTTGCCATGCGCGAAATGGATACGGTCGCTCAGGCCGCGCCGCTGCGCCTCATCGCGCGCCACATCGAGATAGGCCGACGAAGCGTCTACCGCCGTCGCGGTATTCACGCCATCGCGCAGTAGCGCATGAGGAATGGCGCCCACGCCACCACCGATGTCAAGCAGCGTCATCCCGTCGACGCCCTGGGACTCCAGCGCAGTGATGAGGCGACGGGTCGATTTGGACGCGCCCTTCTTGCGATAGTGGTCAAGCTCCTGGGTGGCAAGTTTTGGATTGAAGCACGCCTCGATGCCCTCGCACTGGCAGTTGGTCACGATAGCTCTCCTTCCGTTGCACAGCCCGCGCTACCCCCTTCGGCTTGCGCAGGCGCGCCGCGTGTATCTCTCTTGGAATACGCAGCTCACCCTTGCCCGTTGCGAGCAGATCGCTGGCGCGCTCCGCCATATCGGCTGGAATGCCCGCGCTGGCCCACTGGCCTGCCATGTGGCCGAGCCAGGCGTCAACATCGGCGAAATGATAGGTAAAGATGAAGGTCGTCTCGCGCTCAAAGATAAACAGCCCATCGTCCACGCCGCTTTGCAGCGCCGCGCGAGCAAGGCGCACCGTGCCAATACGGAATGACTCATCCAACTGGCCAATGGGGATAGTTTGCTCATCCACCTGAGCCACCAGCCAGGGATGCTTCGGCTCAGGATGGATATCCAGCAGGAGTCCGCCTGGACGCAAGGCGCTATGGATGTTTCGCAGGGCGCGCACGGCGCCTTCAGGGGCGACACATCACAATGACCAGGACAGGACAGCGACATCGAACGTCTCGGAGGGCAGCTCCAGCGTCGTGATATCGGCCACCTGAAACCTCACGACTGAGCGCAACGACTCTGGCAACTGCGCAGAAGCCAGCGCGATGCTCTCCGCGTCGAGGTCCACACCCAGCACCGAACGCGTCCCGCGCGCGAAACGCCTGGTCAGTCGCCCGTCGCCGCAGCCAATCTCCAGCACATCCTTGTCGATAAAGTCTATCAGGTCATGAATAGCGCGCGTCTCGGCCTCCTCAGGATCGAGCGCCACCCCTGGTCTCTCGATGGTCGCCATTGTTCCCTCCCCGCATGAAGCGCTCCATGCCCAGATGTGCGCACTTCACGCAGGTATCATACCCAATAAGCGCTCTATAATGTAGCTGCCAGCAAGCGCTTCAGGTTCTCGAATAGAAGGTTTGAGCGATGAATCAGGTCATGCCCGGCCTGGAACTCAACAGGCTTTTCTATCTAGAGGTCGTCCAGCCGCTGCTGTCCGACCGGTTTCCTGAGGCCGTCTACTCGGCGGGGCTGCTCGGTTACGGCTCCGATGTGCTTGGCTACGACACCGACATCTCGACCGACCACGAATGGGGGCCACGCCTCCTCATCTTTCTCGGCGACAAGGAATATCCGGCGCTTCATCAAGCCATCGGTGACATGTTCAGCCGCGAGCTGCCCGCAAATTTTCATGGCTACTCAACGAATTTTAGCGAGCCGATTGAAGGGGGCACGGGCGTGCGCCTCCTTGAGCCAGGAGAGCCGGGGCAGATCAATCACCACATCTCCGTGATGACGGTGGCCAACTTTCTGGAATGGGAGCTTGGCGTCAGGGCGCTCGACGCCATCACCGCGCGCGACTGGTTGACATTCCCGGAGCAGAAGCTGCTGGAGGCGACGGCGGGGGCCGTTTACTATGACGGCCTGGGGCAACTCGAACCGCTCCGCCAACGGCTGAGCTATTATCCCCATGATGTCTGGGTCTACCGGCTTGCCGCCCAATGGCAGCGCATCTCACAGGAGGAGGCGTTCGTCGGGCGCTGTGGCGATGTCGGCGACGACCTGGGGTCGCGAATCGTCGCCGCGAGACTCGTGCGTGACGTGATGCGCCTCTGCTTCCTGCTGGAGCGCCGCTATGCTCCCTACAGCAAATGGTTCGGCACGGCATTCAGTCACCTGAATTGCGCCGGGCAGCTTGGCCCGCGGCTCACCGCTGTGCTGGCCGCCCCAGACTGGCAGGAACGTGAAGCGCAGCTTGCGGACGCCTATGAAGCGGTGGCGCGATTACAGAACGCGCACGCCCTGACCGATCCACTCGACCCAACGCCACGAAACTACCACGACCGGCCCTATCGCGTGATCCACGCCGAACGATTTGCGAATGCATTATCCGGGACAATCCAGGATGAAGAGCTACGCCACATCATAGAGAGCGTTGGCCTCGTCGGCGCGGTTGACCAGTTCGCGGACAGCACGGACATCGTCTCGCATGCTGGCCGCTCACGGTCATTGGGGGATTTTTTGGAAGGATAAGAGATGGTGCAAGAGCTTGATGGGGTTGTGTTGCTGGAGGCGCTCCCGGAGTATGGCCTGGAGGCAGGCGGCATCGGGGCAGTTGTCATGGCACATCAGGGTGGCCAGGGCTACACCGTCGAGTTTCTTACACTCAAAGGCGATACCGTCGCTGTCGCGACTCTGAGCCATTCTCAGATACGCGCTATCCAGACGAACGAGGTTGCCCACGCCCGACAACTGACATCGGCCTGAATAGAGAACCCCTCGCCGAGTTGACGAGGGGCAACAGAGGAGTATTGAAGGTTATTTGATGCCGTGGCGGTTGGGGCCATCTACCGCGTCAACCACCGCGTCGATCACGTTGACGCCGCCGGAGAGCACGTCCTTCACCACATCGTCGATGTGGGTGGAGGCAGCCGCCAGCCCGCGAATCAGCTCGATCAGCGCCGCCGTCATCGAGGCCGCGAAGCCGAGCACGATGGCGAAGGCAGCCGTCGCTGCATGCACAAAGAGACTGTCGTGACTGGTGGGCCAGTCATTGACAAGGAAGAAGCCCGCCGCCTCGGCAATGATGATGCCGATAATCATCGCTATCAGGCCCGCACGCATCATATCCCAGATGGCGTGACGAATAAACCGTATCAGATCCCCGCCGAGCGTGTTCAGCATGCTCATAGCAGCGTGTCCCTTCTCCAACAAAATATTCTCACGCACTGGATATGCGGCGATATGCGCTCACGCGCTCGCGACCGTGCGGTCGGCTCCCAGTCTATATCACTTTCCTCATATCGTCTACGGGTGAAGCTACCGCCCAGTTGGAGCGTTCGCCCCGCAATGTGGGCTACGACCGCTACGAAGACATGCGGAGCGTCCCTCACTGGCCCAAATAAATGAACATGGCCATCGCGTCGAGCTTCATCACTTCTTCCTGCGACCCCAGCACTTTGATAGCCCCTTGCATGTAGTTGGAGGCCGGATTCTCGTCGCCCCAGAAGATATTGGTCAGGTCTTCACTGCTGCCCTGAATCACCAGATCGGCGCCGCCGCGCAGACCATCCTCCACCGACGCCACCGCACCGTCTTTCACCGTCATGGTATAGGTCGCGCCAATATCCGTCGCCTCCAGATGCATCACGCAGTCCCAGTTTTTCAGCGTGCGCCTCACCCGCTCGCTCGCCTGTGCGCGCACCAGGTAGTCGTCCAGCGCCTCGCGTAGCTCCTCCGCCGTTGCCATAACCCCTGCTCCCTTTTTGCTTTGCGGCCCGCTCCCCCTACCCCCTCCTCTAAAAGGGAGGGGCCATATGTCAAGGTTATATCTGACTCCCAACGGTGCTCAATACTTCAGCGGCTATCTAGGATTTCGGCGGCGGCGCGCTCGCCCGACTGCACCGCGCCCTCCATGTAGCCGTTCCACACGGTGGCTGTCTCGGTCCCTGCCCAGTGGATGCGCCCAATTGGCGTCCGCAGCGCTGGGCCATACATACTCCAGACGCCCGGCGGCATGTAGCCCGCGTAGCAGCCGCGCGTGTACTCTTCCTCCGCCCATGACTGTTCGATGTAGTCCAGCGGCTGGCCCGCCTGCTCGCCGAAGTAGCGGACGAGACACTCCAGCACGGCGGCGCGGCGCTCTTCAAGGCTGCGCTGACCCCAGAGCCGCCCCTCGTCGCCCTCGATGAAGCCCAGCAAGACGCCCCGGCGGCCATCCGGCGGCGAGTTGTCGAAGGTCACCCGCACCGCGCCGGTATCGCCCGACGCCTGGCCCGTCAGCCCCCCGTCGCGCCAAAAGGGCGTGGGATAGATGCAATGGGCCTTGATGACCGTACCCATCGGCATCCGCTGCGTCAGTTGATCGCGCAGGCCAGGTAGCGCCGGACGGTAGCACAGTCGGCCCGCCAGCGTCGGCGGCAGGGCTACGATGACCCGGTCGCAAGTAAGCGTTATCGTGTCAGATTCGATGCGCGCGCCGCTGGCATCCTGTGTGATGGTATGCATCGGCGCGTTGAGAATGGCTCGCTCGCCCAGCGCCTCGGCCATCTGGTTGGCGATAGTCTGCGCGCCCGTCACAAAACGCGTTTCCTGCGCGCCGCCCGTCACGCCGATGAGGTCCATCAGCCCACCAGCGGAGCGAATATAGAAGAGGACGTGCAGCAGCGAGAGGTCGCGCGGCTCGGCGGAGAAGACCGCCTGAATCGCCAGTTCGAGCAATGCCCGCGCGCCAGGAGTCGTGATGTTGGCGTCGAGCCACGTGGCAAACGTCTGCGCGTCCAACGCCGCTGCCTCGGGCGCCGTCCAGGGAGCGTCGGGCGATATCCGCATCGCCATCATGTTGAGGTTGAGCATCGCCTCCATCACGTCGCCCGCCACCAGCCGATCCGCCGTCGGAATCGCGCCGGAATAGACGAGCCGCTCGCCCGCGTGATACTGGATGTTGTTGCCGATGTCCCACGTCTTGAACGTCTCCACGCCCAACTCCGCCGCCAACTGGTTCATCCGCTGCTGCGTCGGGCCAATCCATTGGCCGCCGAGATCGATCAGCGTGCCGTCAGCGGCGGGACGGCTCCAGGTGCGGCCACCGACGCGGCTGCGCGCCTCCAGCACACAGACGGAAACGCCAGCCGCCACAAGCTGGCGCGCCGCCATCAGCCCGGCCAGTCCCGCGCCGACGATGCCCACCTCAGCGTGCTGCGACATCTCACCCATGTACACAGCATTGCTCCTTGAATGGTAACCTGCCAATTGCAGTGGCGCTATGCACCGCCCTCGGCCACACGTTCACGCGCCAGAGCGCCAGTGTCATGATGATAACACGGCTCTGGCAGGGCGTTAAGCAGTTTTTCGCCAAGCCAGACTGCATTGAAGACGACACTTGCCCTATGGGCAATGGAGCGTTAGCGTCTTGCCACGGTGATCCGCACCCTTCCACGAGCCGACAGCCCAGAAGTTGCCCACGCTGTCCGTCGCGATACCGCCCAGGCTCGAGCCAGCGGCCCCACTCGGCGCCAGGCTGGTGACGGCACGCCACGCAGTGCCGTTCCATTGGGCGATCAGGGGGACATACTGGCTATCGGCGGTGTACGTATGTCCGACAGCGCGCACGTCATGAGCGTTCGCCGCCGCCACACTGCCCAGCGATACGACTGGCAGCGATCCCACCGCATCAGGGCCAGTGACCACCTTCCAGGCGCTACCATCCCAATGCGCGATGAGCGCGCGGAGTTTGTGGGCGCTCGTTGTGTAGTCTCCCACGGCCCAGGCGTCGCTCGCAGACAGCGCAATCACCCCGTTGAGGCTCCCAGCCAGGGATCCACTTGGGAGAGATGGAGACGCGGCGATCTGCCACGTGCTTCCATCCCAGCGCTCGATCAGCGGCTGGAAGTAGCCAAGCATGCCAGCGGGCGGCGGTCCGATCCGCACTGACCCCACAGCCCAAAGCTGGCTGGTTCCAGCGATACGGGCAATCGCATTGAAATGGCCCGCCGTCGCTCCTGCTGGCGCCGGACTGCTGACAACGCGCCAGGCGGATCCATCCCAACGCTCGATCAGCGGCTGCGTTGCATTATTGCCAGTGACGGATTCACCGACGGCCCAGACGTCATTGGCCGCGACCGCCGCGACAGCGTTGAGCGTGTCGCTCAGTGGGCCAGGGTTGGGGCTATTGACGAGGCTCCACTGCGACCCGTTCCAGTGCTCGATCAGCGTGGTCGGCCGTGGTTGGTGGCTGCTCAGGCTGCCGACCGCCCAGACATCATTCGGGGTAATCGCTGCCACCCCACTCAGGACATCATTTCCCGGACTGGGAACGACACGCCAGGCGCTCCCGTCCCACTGCTCAATCAGGCTTGTTACTGGCCCACCATCATTGTA
This sequence comes from Ktedonobacterales bacterium, assembly GCA_036273675.1. Lineage (GTDB taxonomy): Bacteria > Chloroflexota > Ktedonobacteria > Ktedonobacterales > JADMIN01 > DAHUXT01. The sequence goes on from DASUHD010000093.1 coordinate 22,905, forward strand.
GATGCTGCTACCTACGGCCCAGGCGCGCGTCGCTGAAAGCGCGCTCACCGCCCCCAGACCACTTTCTGGATACTGCGTGGAATTCGGACTGGGAATGATCCGCCAGGTGGTACAGGGCGCCGGGGTGGCAGTGGCCGTCGGTTTGGGGGTGGGCGTAGATGTTGTGCCACCGCCCCCTGAGGTGCTGATACCACAGGCGCTCACCAGCAGCGCCAGCCCCAGCGCCAGCGCGGCCGCACGCTGCCACCTCCACCGAACCAGATGTTCCTTCTGCCAGGACGCACTCGATGGTTGCTGAAACATGTCTCTCACTCCTTTGATGCCATCAGCAGGCGCAAAACTCGATGCGCCGCGCACCAGCATCCCATGGGGGGCGGTGTACAATCTGCCTGCCAACGACCACACAGTAAACGCTTCCGCTCACAAACGCCTCTCAGTTTGGTTGAAGAAGTCACAGGCGCTTCCCAGATGTGGGGCATGGGCTGAGATGTGGGGCATGGGTTGAGTGGAATGCTGGATCTTGCGCGAGGAGAGCATTAGCGACGATGAAGCGAAAGATGCGGGAGACTGCCATATCGCCGGGGAGAAGGACATGCGCCAGCCGTGTATCCACTCGCCGCGATTGAGAACTAGCAGCGACTAGATAGCACGGCTCCGGCGGTGAACCGAGGGGATTGCGGGTAGCTAGCGCGCCAGCTTGCCGCGTGTGATGAGCAGCAGGAGCAGCCCAAGCGCCAGCCAGACCGCGACGATGATCGGGATGTAGCTCAGCGCCCCGGTTCCAGGCGAGGCCATTGCCGCCGCGACGATGCCCGCGGTGATGAGCAGGCCTAGCGCCGGAATAATGCCATGGCGCAACAGGCTAAACTGAGCGCGGCGTTTGCGGGCGAAGAAGAGGATGCAGGCGATATTCACCAGCACGTAGATCAGCAAGACGAGAATCGCGTCAATCGTACCCAGGAAAGCGAAGGCGTCGAACGGCGAGAGGAATAGCCCCAGCGCCAGGCCAGTGACCAGCCCGATACCGCAGAGCATGGCCACACCCGCGACTGGCGTGCCGCGCGTCGGGTGCGTCCAGGCGAGCCAGTGGGGCAACGCGCCCTCACGGCTGGCGGCGAAGAGAATACGCGCGCCACCGTTGACGATTGCCAGCGCCGCGCCGAAGAACGAGGCGATACCGACGACATCGATCAGCAGCGCGAAGGTTGGCCCACCAAACGCGCGCCCAAGTGTATCGAATGGCGCGGCGTCGTTGCCAAAGCCCGTCGCCATATGTTCGGGGCCGTAGCCGACGGTCGCGGCATAGACCATCAGAACGTAGAAAATGCCCACGACAATCATCGAGCCGAAGATCGCGCGGGGAATGCTGCGATGTGGGTCGCGCGTCTCCTCGCCAAGAGCCGCGGCGGTCTCGAAACCAATAAAGCTGAGGACGGAGAGGACGATGCCAATCGAGAGATCGCCGTTAGCGGGGACGCCAGCGGTCGTGAAGGGCGAAAGCGGCAGGCCACTGGTCGAGCCAACATGAAACAGGATGATTGCTGCCAGCACCAGACAGACGCCGATTTCGAAGGTTAGAAAGGTCATATCGATGCGCAGGGACTCGCGGATGCCCCAGTAGCAAAGGGCGAAGATGAGGCCAATCGCCGCGACGAAGAACACCGGCCACGGGATATTCACGCCAGCATAGCGAGAGAGCAACGTCTGAAGGTTCGCGCTCATCACGATGAACGAATATGGCACGCCCAGCGCCAGCGCCGCCAGACCAATCCACGCGGTGAGGAAACCCAAACGCGACCCTAGCCCTTCGGTGACGAACGTATACGCGGAGCCACTGGAGGGCAACTCGCGCGAGAACTCGCTGTACTGGTTGGCGACCAGCAGCGCCACGACAAAGGCGACAACATAGCAGAGGGGCAGCGCCGCGCCCACCAGCTTCGCGGTCGGTGGGGTATTGAAGAAGATCGAGGCGGCGGGAGACATCACCGCCACAGAGATGACAATCGCGTTGCGCAAGCCCAGATTATTGCGCCGGAGTCCACCGCTGGTCGGTGTCATCGGCTGCGCTGTGGACAGGATTTCGCTCATCGGCAGGTCTCCTCGCGTGCGGATAGAATGTTCAGCAGATCATGGTAGAGCAGACTACATGGTTGGCGAGCTTTCACTGGATGGCATGCCCATCGCGGGCGCTATCGGCGTGTCGGCGTCGAGCAATCGGCGCAGGTAGTCGTTCAGGAAGACACCGTCCGGGTCGAGCGCCGCGCGCACCCGGCGGAAGTCGTCCCAGCGGGGATAGCGCGTGGCGAGCGTCGCCGCGTCAAGCGTGTGCATCTTGCCCCAGTGGGGTCGCCCGCCATAGGGCTGATAGATCGGCTCGATGGCGCGGAAATAGCGCTCGTACGGCATGCCCTTGTACATGTGAATGGCGATATAGGCCGACTCGCGCTGATAGGCGGGGCTGAGCCAGATATCATCGCTCTGGACGAAGCGGCACTCGATGGGGAAATGAACGTTGAACTTCTCCCGCTTCATCACCGCGCGAATCTCCGCCAGCACCGCCGGAAAATCCGCCGCCGGGATGTTGTACTCCATCTCCTGAAACTTCACTGCGCGCGGCGTGGCGAAGAGGCGGTGGCTATAGTCCGTCTCGGAGACGGTGGCAATACCCATCGCCGAGACGCGGCTGATCGTCCGCGTGGTCGGGCGCGCGATGCGGGCCGTCTCAGACAAGACCCAATAGAGGCCGTTTTCCAGCACGATCTTGTTGAGCGTGCCGAAGACATTGGTCTTCGAGGGCGGATCGTCGGTCTCGTTGAGAAACTTCACCTGCGCCCAGGGTGTATACGGCATCCAGAAGAACTCGAAGTGGCTGTTTTCCCGCTTGTAGCGTTCGAGGTTGGCCAGCACGTCGTCCACCCGCTCGCGCCGACTGACGAAGCGCAATCGTTTCGCAGGCACGACCCGCAGCGTCACCTCGGCGATGACGCCAAGCGCGCCAAGCGAGACCTGCGCCGCCTTGAAGATATCGGGCCGCGCGGTCTCGGAGCACTGGATGACCTCGCCGCTGGCCGTCACCAGCGTCAGCCCAACCACCTGGGTCGCGATGGAGCCGAAGCGGATACCGGTGCCGTGCGTCCCGGTGCTGATCGCGCCCGCGATGCTCTGCACGTCGATGTCGCCCAGGTTTTCCTGCGCCAGCCCGCGTTTAAGCAATTGATCGCCCAGCAGCCGGAGCCGCGTGCCTGCCTGGACACGCGCTGTTCCCCGCTCCGCGTCTATGGATATGATGCCCTGCATGTTATCCAGCGAGATCAGCACATCGTCGGTCTGCGCCAGCGGCGTGAAGGAGTGGCCGTCACCGACGATGCGCACGTGGCGCCCCTCATAGCTATAGCGGCCTATCACCTGCGCCAGCTCATCGAGGCTACGCGGCAGATAGACCGCCCGCGGCGTCCCACGGACGGAGTCCGACCAGTTGCGCCAGCGCGTCGGCTTGCTGGCAGTTTTATATGATGCCATGAGATACCCCCATCAGAGAAAACACTGGCCGTCACCGCGATAGGTCGTCACCTCATCCACAATCGCGCCGTTCTGGACGCAGGCGAGGTGGGTGAAGCGCTCGCACAGTTCGCCCGCCTTGGCATGGCGCATCAGAATGGGATCGCCGAGCGCGAGCCGCTCCGGTCCGCGATAGTGAATCGGCGTCTGCACCTCGCCCGCGCCTTCGAGCGGATCGAGTCTCGCGCCCGCTGGCAGATAGACCGAGGGCAGGCGATCTTTGCCTGCACCGCCCGACGCGCTATAGCCGCCGCCAAGGCAGGTGTAGATGCCCGGCGCCGGGATGCGCACAATCTCGATGGCGTAGCCCGCCGCGGATCGGAAGCGGAAATCGCGGTAGTTATCGAAGAGCGCGGGGTTGTAGAAGCCCGACCCGACAGTGATCTCAGTGACGGCAGACTCCTGTCGCGTGGTCGCCATACTGCCAGTGCCTCCGCCGTTGACGAAGCGCAGCGGCCCGCAGAGCGACTCCGCCAGCGCGACTACAGCCGCCCGGCGCTCGGCGTCCAACCGCACCGAACGGCCCTTCAGTCGGCGCACCAGTGTGTTCTTGGCAAGCTGGCCCGGATAATTGTCGCCGACGCCCGCCACCTGCGCCTCGTAACCCATGACCCCGTCGAGGTAGACATGCCCTGACCGCGCGATGCGCTCCAGCACGGGCCGCGCGAGGTCGGCGGTTTGCAGCGGCGACCGCCAGACGCCGAAGTGCAAGCCCGGCACGGCCAGCGTCATATCCACTTCCAGGCAGAGCGGCAGCCGGACGTTATGCCCACGCGCGACCGACTCCGCCTGCTCGATATGCGCGATACTATCGACCATCAGCGTGATGTGCGCGCCATCCGCCGTCGCCCGCGCCACCGCCGCCAGATCGTCGCGATGCCAGGTAGGGTAACCGATCAAGAGATCGTCGAAGCCCTGGCCTGCCAGCCAGGCCGCCTCGCGCGCGGTGAAGCACATCAGCCCACGAAAGACCGGGCTGGCCTCCAGGACGCGCCGCAACACCGCCACGCTACGCACCGACTTCGAGGCGATGCGCACATTCTTGCTTCCGGCGCGGCCCAGAATCGCGCGAATATTCTCATCCAGCAGATCGAGATCGAGCCAGGCGAACGGCATCGTATGCCCAGCGAACGCCTTGCGGTAATAGCTATAGTCACGCGTCGAAGCGCCAGCGGCGCGTGTTGCCGACGGTGTATCGGCTGTCGTCGCGATTATCGGCTGCGCTGGCCCTGCCAGTTCATCATGCATGGGCTGCCTCCGACGATGGCGCCGCCGCCATGTCATCCACTGGGGCGCTGCCTTCGGCAAGGGCGATGACGGCGGCGATGAGCGATTCGAGATCGCGGTGGGCGCGGGCGATATCCTGGTCGCTCACGAATTGCAGGATCAGGCCATCCAGTCCGCCGACGATGAAGCGCGCAAGCGCATCCAGTGGAAGCGCGCAGGCCATCCCTTCCCGCTCGCAGGCCGCGCGCAAGACCCCCTCAACCACCTCGCAGTAGCCGCGATACTGCTCGCGCGCCAGCCAGGCGGCCTCCGGGTTGCGCAGCGCATAGAGCGTCAACTCGTACTGCATCACCTGAAGCTCAGGCGCCGCCTCGACATTGCGCCAGAAGGCGCGCAGGCTGTTCGTGATGGCCTCGCGCAGCGGCAAATCCTCCCTGGCGGCGGCAATCGCAATCTCGCGCGTCTGGCGCATCATCTCGCGCAAGACCGCCAATAGAAGCTCATCCTTGCTGCCGACGTGGTACAGCAGCGTCGCCTGATTGATGCCCACCTCGGCGGCCAGTTTGCGCGTGCTGGCCTGGGCGAGTCCGTCGCGCGCCAGCACCCGAATCGCCGCCTCCAGAATCTCCGCGCGGCGGTCGGAACCTATCCGATCTGTGGTCATGTTAGCTATTTCCGTAGAAAGCAATCACACTTCATTCAAGTGATTGAATGAAGTGTGACAGCATTGTGATGTGTTGTCAAGAGGCAGAAGACATAGTGAGACAGTTCGCGCTATCCGTCTTTGTCTTCGCCGTGAAGGAAGAGGCTGAGCCAGTACGGCGCCGCGTCCTCATACTGCCAGCGGGCGGCTGGCTCCTGGTTGGCGACGATGCGGTACCAGGTGAGCGCGCGCGTCAATGGGGTCAGTCGCCATGCCAGTTGGTACGCCTCGCGCAGCCGCGCCAGCGAACCGTAGGCGCTCCATTGCGAGAGGTAGGCGTCGCGCAAGCCATCGAGCGTCGCGGCATCGTAGCCGAGCACCAGCCGCGCCCAGCGCAACGCCATCATCAGCGACTGGAAGGGATGGCCAAGGCAGGTATCGCCCCAGTCGAAGAAGACGGGGCCGTTCTCTCTGGCAATCCAGTGGCCAGGGTGGCAGTCTTCCTGCACCAGCGTCTCCGGGATGCCATAGCTGGCCAGCCGCGACGTCAGATCCGCCACATCCAACTTCTGAAGCTGAGCGTAATCGTCCGTGGAGAGGCCACCCGGCCTGCCGACGAGCAGCCCATCGGTATCTCGCATTGTCGCCGCGAAGAGCGCTGGCAGAACCTCCAGTCGCCGATCCGGGATAGCGCTGGCCTCCAGCCGTGGCGTATACGACAGGAGCGCCAGCTGGAACCGCGCGAAGGCCACCAGCATATCCTGATACGCTTGCGGGTTGCGCGTTTCGCGAATCCTGTCGCGAATTGGCTCGCCCGCGTCGGCCATCAGCAGCCAGCGGCGCCCGCGGTCCATCGCCAGCACGCGCGGCGACTCCGCCGGGCGCAACTCCGCCAGCAGTGCGGTCAGCGGCGGCTCGAAAGCGAATGGCTGGGTCACTGCCTTGAAGTAGCCGTCGCCGCCCGTCGTCGGCAGCCGCAGCACCGAAGACCATCCCCGCGCATGTAGCTGAACATATGGGCCGGTCCGTTGCCAGCCCATACCCGCAATCTGTTCATCGATCCAGGCCGTCGCTTCGGCGAACCAGCCATTTCGCTCCCAGGGCGCGCGCTCAGCCGGGATGGCCCCGCTTTCGGCTTCGGCAAACCAGCGTGCCAGCGCCGCGCGCTGCTTGTCATTGGTCAGCGCGATCTCGGCGAGATCCGCGTGGCCAATCCACCGTGAGCCGTCAGGCAGCGCGCCATCAGCGCCATGCGTCTCCAGGGTGAAGATAAACGCGGGTTCGTCGTGTTCGGCGTCAGTATAGTGGCCCGCGTAGGCGCCGAGCACGGTCACGGCCAGGCCGAAGCGCTGGCGCATCAGGTCGCGGATGGCTTCGGCGTCTTCGGTCTCGTGCCGGGGAAGCGTCCAACTCTCGCCCTCCGCAATGACGAGAACGCGCGGCTCCTTCGGATGGGGCGCAATGCTGCAATGGTCGGCCATATCACGTTGCTCCTGCCTGCATCAACGCGTATGGCACAGCGCCATCGCTCGCCCCAGTCTATATCGCTGAGTTATCACGCGCGATGGAGAAATCTACCCGTACTTTTGATGTTTCTGGCTCCCCTCTCCTCTTACGGAGAGGGGCCAGGGGTGAGGTCCAGCCAACTTACCGCAACGTGGATGGCAGGATGCTCAACTGCTCGCGATATTTAGCGACCGTGCGCCGCGCTACCTTGATATCACGACACTTAAGCAGATCAGCCAGCTCCTGGTCGGTGAGCGGCGTCGTCTCCTTCTCTACTAGCTCCTTGATGACATCCTTGATGCTCAGGTTGGCGACGAAGAAGTTGCTGAACGGAATCACCTCGCCTGTCGGCAACATCACATACTTCGAGGCGGTCGCGCGGCTCACCGTGGATTCGTGCAGGTCCAGCATCGTGGCGACTTTCGCCCGCGTCAGGGGTTTGAGCGCGCGTACTCCATTCTCCAGGAAGTCGCGCTGTATTTCGACGACGCAGCGGGTGATACGCCCGAGCGTCTGGCGGCGCTGATTGATATTGGCGATAAAGAGGCGCGCGCGCATCACGTAATGCTGGATGTGCTGGCGCTCGTCGTCGCTCAGTCCCGCCTGATGGTGTTTCGCGGCAAGGTAGACCTCGGCATAGGACGGATTGACGCGCAGGAAGAACCGTTTCGACTCGATGACCTCAACCTCGAAGACCTCAGCGCCATCAGCCAGCGTCCTGCGTGAGATGACCACATCGGGCAGGATGGGCGCCGCCGATTCGCCACCGCCCAGGAGATTGGCGTCGAGATGGCCACGCCCGGGGAAGGGATTGAAGTTGCGCTTGATGTAGTCACTTGCCTCGCGCACCATCTCGGTCGAGGCGCCCAACTCCAGCGCGATTTGGCTATATTTGTGCTCGCTCAGGGCGGCCAGATGCTTGCTGATGATCTCCCGCACGAGAGGCTGAGGCGTATTCGTCTGTGCTGTCACGTAATCGAGCTGGATCAGCAGACACTCGCGCAGATCGCGCGCGCCAACACCAATCGGATCCATCGCCTGAAGCGCGCGAACGATCTCCTCGACATGCTCCGGTGTGGCGTCGAAGCGGTCTACCGCCTCATCTGACGAACAGCGCAGGCGACCATCTTCGTCGAGGTTGCCCACCAGATATTCGATCAGCGGCGCGTCCTCCGCCGGGAATTGCGCCTGCAACGAGAGCGTCAGATGCTCGGCGAGACTCATCTGCGCCGCGACGCGTGTCGTTGGATCAAACTCATCCTCATCGCCGCGAATCTGCTGGCGCCAGTTTGTGTCATCGCCGTAGTCATTTGCCCCCAGCGTGGACGACTGTTCGAGGGTGGCATTCCGCTGGCACGTCTCACACGTTGGCCCGCGCAGCGGAAAGCCGCATCGCGGACAGACAGCGTTCTCCTCCATATCGAGCGCCGGGTTCTCGTCCATCTCCTGATAGATCAGCGATTGCAGCTCGGCGGATGAAAGCGCCAGCACATGGTTCGCAGCCACCAGTTGAGGCGACGGCACATGAATCTGTGTCTGCTGTGTGACCTGGCTTATCTCCATTGACATGGCGTCCGCATCCCTCCTGCTTTATCTGAAGACAGTACAGTCCAAAAATCACCACTCAACCGTAGTTAAGCAAGGTTCATGCCGAAACTCCGAGAAGGGCGAAAATTCGGGTCAAACTCGCCAGCAGGCTGTGTATCCCCTGACTGCCGTATTGCACTGCCGGGAAAGATCAGCACTCCAATGAGGCCGACGCGATATACTGAACCATGAAGAGTAGAAGCCGGGAGATGACAATGTCTGAGCAACGGGCGCGGCGGTCCGGCGCTGCTGAGCTACAGCGACGCAACCGCGAGTTAAGCATTCTCAACGCCATCGCCAGCGCGCTCAATAGCACGGTGGACCTGAACGAGGCGCTGCATGCGGCCCTGGCGCAGGTGGCCGCGCTCCTCGATCTGCACACAGGCTGGGTCTGGCTGCTGGATGAGGAGACCTGTCAGCCCTATCTGGCAGCCTCACAAGACCTTCCGCCTGGCCTTGCTAATTACCCCCATCGCATGGAAGGCACATGCTACTGCCTGGATACCTACACCGCGGGCGACCTGGGCGGAGCCGCTAATGTCAACGTGGTGACCTGCACCCGGCTCAAAGGGCTGGTCGATGGCGCGAATGGGCTGCGCTACCATGCCAGCATCCCGCTCTACGCCCAGGCGAAGAAACTCGGCGTTCTCAATGTGGCAAGCTCCGACTGGCGCGAGCTGGCGCCGGATGACCTGCGGCTGCTGCATACCATCGGCGACCTCCTGAGCATCGCCGTCGAACGCGCCCGGCTCTTCGCCCGCAGCACCCAGATGGGCGCTGTCGAGGAGCGCAACCGGCTGGCGCGCGAGATCCACGACACCCTGGCGCAGGGCATCGCGGGAATCGCGCTCCGGTTGGAGTCCGCCGACGCGCTGGCTGAGGCGAACGCCGACCCAGAGCAGGTGCGCCAGAGCATACAGAGCGCACTTAATCAGGCGCGCCAGACGCTCGAAGAGGCGCGCCGCTCAGTGCTGGATCTGCGCGCCGCGCCACTGGAGGGACGGACACTCGCCCAGGCGGTCGCCGCGCTGGCGGCGGCCACAGGGCCAGATGATCCACAGATCACGACCGAGATCACCGGCGCCGCGCAGCCGCTGCCCGTGCGCATCGAGGTTGGCATCTATCGGATCATCCAGGAGGCGCTGGCCAACATCCGCCGTCACGCCCACGCGCGCAACGCCACGATTCACCTGGAAATCACGCCGGATGCGCTGACGGCAATGGTGAGCGACGATGGCCGTGGATTCAACCCAGAGCGCGGACTGCACGGACACTATGGGCTACTCGGCATCCGCGAGCGAGCGCGGCTGCTTGGCGGCGAGGCGCAGGTACGTAGCGCACGCGGGCGCGGCGCTCGTATCGAGGTCCGCATCCCGCTGATTCCATTGGAGAAAGATGAATGAGCGGGCCGATCCGAATTGTGGTGACCGACGATCACCCCGTCGTCCGTGATGGACTGGTGGCCATCCTCGGCTCCCAGCCCGATTTCGCCGTCGTCGGCGACGCGGCCAGTGGCCAGGCGACACTCGATCTCGCCAGAGCGCACCGGCCTGATATCGTGCTGCTCGATCTCGAAATGCCCGCGATGGATGGCGTCGAGACGCTGCGGCAGCTTCAGCGCATCGCGCCAGAGACGCGCGTCATCATCTTCACCGCGTTCGACACCGACGAACGCATCCTCAGCGCCGTCCGGGCGGGCGCGCAGGGCTATCTGCTCAAGGGCGCGCCCCGCAACGACATCTTTCAGGCGATCCGCGTCGTCCACCAGGGCGGCTCGCTGCTGGAGCCGATGATCGCCCAGAAGCTGCTCCGCCAGGTGAGCCGCGAATCGCCCGGCGAGACAGCGCTTACCCCGCGCGAACTGGACGTGCTTCGGCTGCTGGCGCGCGGCCTGCAAAACAAGGAAATCGCCATCGAGCTGGGCATCACCGGGCGCACCACCAAGTTTCACGTTGGGTCGTTGCTGCGCAAGCTGGGCGCGGGCAACCGCACCGAGGCGGTGGCCATCGCCGCGCAACGCGGGCTGATTCACCTGCGCCAGGGCGAATAAGCCTACATAGTAATAACCAGATGACGTACGTGAGTATGGCGGATGCGCCGGTCTATTCGCTTCCCGGCCTCGAATTTCGAGATCTCACCTCGCCAAGCCGGGGCGCACGCGAGATCTGCACATGGCATCTCTACGTCGCCCCGGAGCTTGCTAGTGATGAGGCGCATAGCCTGGATCGTGAAGAAGTGTTCGTTGTCCTGGAGGGGCGGCTTTCCGTGAGTATCAACGGCGAATGTACAACCCTTGCGCCGGGCGACGCCATCGCCGTCCCGGCTGGCGCGCGGATGCAGCTGGCCAATCCCGATAGCGTGACCGCGCACGCGCTCGTCTGCATCTCCGCTGGATTCCAGGCAGTGATGGCCAATGGCGAGGTCATTAACACGCCACCGTGGGCGCGATAGCTTCCAGTCGATACAGCCGGAACTCCGCTCCACTACAGCTAAAGTCCCAGCTTCCGGTTGGTTGCGGACGCGCACCCCTGTTGCGAGGTCACGACCAGGGACTGCCCGAATTGTTGGAATTGTTGTCCGAGGCGCCGTCGTCTGGCGGGAACCCGTTGAACTACTGGTCAGGCGGCGGAAGGGGATTAGACGGAGGCGGCGCATATGGTCCGCCGGTAGCACGGGGTGGGGCAGGCGACATCGTACTCGGTGGAGTGGGCATGGGTGTCAAGCGTGGCGCTCCCGTTGGCCGCATAGGCGCCGACGTGGGGGATGAGTACGACGATGGCTGCGATACTGGGCCACGCAGCAGCTCGATAGCATAATCTAGTGGGGTTCCACTCGGCTCTGGCCAGACCACTGGCTGCCCGCGGACCCAGCTTTCGAGCGACGCCGTCAGGCGCCCCACCTCGTTCTGCAGCCGCTGCAGATAATAGGTCGCGTTCATGACGGGGCCGAAACGCTCCATGTAGTTGTTGAGGTCGTTGCGTACCTGTTCCAGGATGTCGAGGGGCATGGCAGGCACACGACCAGCGAAATTACCTTGCGCCCACTGGGAAAGCGTCTGGTGAAGATAGCGAATGCCTTCTTCGAGCGTACTGGTGCGTTCCAGCTCCCGATATTCGAGCATGGCTATCTCTTCGGCGCGATCAGCGCGCAGGATTGCCAGGTCGGTGCCGCGAACCCAGAGGAAGGCCACCAGCGCCATAGTAAACTGCAAAGCGATTGGACGCACCAGTAGCGAGACCGTCTGGATGGTCACACTGGGATAGAGTGCGGCATCGAGCACGACATTCAGATTGTGGGGGCGAATCAGATAATCGGCCACAATCATCGCGGAGTTGAGCGCGGCAACGATGAATGCCGAGCGGCGTGGCAGAACGCTCGCCGCGATCACAACGCTGACCGCGAAGGCGTCGTAGTTGGGTAGTTGTCCCATCGTCAGGCCAAGCGGGCTACTCCACATGTAGGCGAAGATAGCGGCATTCATGCTGGCAACGAGAATGATACCCGCGATGGTGATGTGACCAGCCCGATTGAGACTAATTGCCGCCAGTTGCAGGGCGAGGAAGCAGATAAATGTCAGCAGGGCGGTGTTGTCGCCGATGGCGATAGGCGAGACGATCACCAGCCCACCGAGCATGCCCAGCGCCAGCCAGGCGATCAAGTCGCTACGACGCGCCAGTTCCCGCTCTTGCAGGGTGCGCTGTGGATTAGAGCCGCTGGAACTTGCGAACCGGAGCCACTGGCTCGCTAACGATCTCTTCCGCCTACTTGATGTATCCACGGTATCCCCCCCTGACGCCACCAAAACCCTGTGCCACAGGCCGCTGGCAACCATCTTCCGGGACACAGCCTCATAGCTATCCCACCATTACAACGAACAACTCAGCCAGAGTTTCGTTATACGTGATGGATGGCGAAATTGCAATATGTCATGTTAGGACATGATGCGTTTGCGCTACGTTTGTGATGTATTTATGACAGATATGACAGACTCCTCACTATCCTGGTGGAGATAGAGAGATGCGATGGCGAGAGATTCGGTGCTCCAGGGGTTATGGGCGCCAGGCATACACAATCACTGCATAGTCCTTCCCTGGTATCACCGAGAACGGGGTCTCGCGGGGCTCACCACCTACCCGCGCGTCATAGAGGGAAAGACGAAAGCCAGCCTCGGTAAGTTGTTGCCACAACTCGGCGAATTGGCGCTGTGTAGAGGGGCTGCCATGCGCTTCGCAGATCAGAGACCTCACCTGGGCGAGCTTCCCACTCTGGCTCAGGTCGGAGATGACATCGTATTCGCTGCCCTCGATATCCAGCTTCAGCAGGTCTACGGAATCATCAATGAGGTCGCTCAGGCGCACGGCTGGCACACTGATCGCGTTCGCATGTTCGGTCGCGCCATCCGGCGAAATGACATGCCCATCAACAGCGCCATCCGGTTGGAACAGCGCATATCCATTGGCCGCGCCCACGGCCTTCGCCTCAATCGTCACGTCGGCCATACCGAGATTCTTGATGTTCCACGCCAGAATCGCGGCAAGCGCCGGGTCAGCCTCGAATACCACAATGCGCGCCCGGGGATAGCGCAGCTTACAGGCGATCACGCTCAGCCCAATGTTCCCACCACAGTCAATGATCTTTGGCGTATTCCCCAGCCCGTCCATCTGATAGATGCCCTGAACAAAGATCTGGTGATACGTGGTTCGCAGCGAGTCGGCGTCCGCGTAGTGTATGCGGCCGAATGGCAATCGCATCTCGCCCCGCGTGCGGTGGGGCTTGCGCAATGTGCGCCACAACATGCGAGGATAGACAAGCGTCCGCGTCCTGATCACTGCCTCAGCGGCGTGGGTGAGTTCTCGCGCCAGCCGCGTGGGCAGAGATGCGCCGTTCGCCTGCCGCCAGGGTCTGGATGAGCGCTGTTTCATCGCAAAGGTTATCCTGCGTCTATTCTGGAGAAGTAATAGAAAGATCGTTATGAGGTCAGGACGGGTCACTGTTATTAGCATATCGGCGCTCAATGAAAAACTGGTGAATAGCGACGCATAGATACTCGTGGGTAGCAATCAGTGGGACATGACAGCATCTTGCTTGGCGCGTGTAACACTGCCTGTAACGAAGCAGCTGGCAGGTGAAGATGCACAAAGGCATGCATAGCGGATTACCGTGGTGACCCCGGCGTGATTCGAACCTGCGACACATGGTTTAGGAAACTGTGATCGCCCGTTCAGAACAGTTCATGTCTTTGCGCAAATCGGCTTATTTCCCCGCATTCTAGCGATACCGTAGTTCAGGGTCGTTCACATCAGTTCATGCGTCACGCTGTCAGTTATGCTGTCAGACCGCAATAGTCGCGTGAGACGCGCGTGAGAACGGATGTTCGACTTTCCTGCTAGATGGTGGGGATGGTGTTGTCATGGCATGGGTGAAGTTGGACGATCAGATCTTCGCGCACCCGAAGATCATCAACTTGTCGCGTGATGCGAAACTGCTCTACCTCGCCGGACTGGCCTACTGCGCGGGTCAGTTGACCGATGGCCTGCTGCGTCCAGGCGCGGTGCGTATGGTCGCGGCACAGGTGGAAGCCGAGGCAGAGGCGTGCGCTGATGAGCTTGTAGCGGCGGGGCTATGGGAAGCCGATGGGCAGAACTTCATCGTCCATGACTACCTCGCCTATAACCCATCCGGCGCGCAGGTGCGGGCAAATCAAGATTGGTCGGAGGTCGCGGCTGGTCTCCGCCCGGTCGTGCTGGCTCGTGACGAGTATAAGTGCCAGTACTGCGGCGCTACGGATGACTTGACGCTTGACCATATCATTCCCTGCTCGCGAGGTGGTGATAGCTCGCTCGCGAATCTTCGGACGGCTTGCCGCACCTGCAATAGCTCAAAGGGCGCTCGGACGCCGGAGGAGTGGCAGCGATGAAATGGTTTCGCCTCTACTCCTCCGTGCTGCACGATCCCAAAGTGCAGCGACTGTCACCGGCGTTGTTCAAGCACTGGGTGAACCTGCTCTGTCTGGCAAGCGAGCAGGATGAGCGCGGGATGCTGCCCTGCGTTGATGATATTGCCTTTGCGCTCCGCATCAAGCCGTCAGAGGCAGCCCAGGTGATGACGCAGCTCAGGCGCGCGGGCCTCGTGGATTCGACGGAGGATGGCCGCGACTTCCCCCACAATTGGCCGCAACGTCAGCGCGAGTCCGACGACGTTTCGACGCGAGTGCGCCGTCACCGCGAGCGCAAAGCCGCTGATAATCAGGAGTCTGTGACTATAGGTAACGGGAATGTAACGTTACATGAAACGTTGCGGAAACGGCCAGTAGATACAGATTCAGATGCAGAGACAGAACCATCTGATCTAACAGTTGATACAGATGGGATAGATACCCCTAGAGAGAGAACGGCGCCGATGCACGGCGCGCTCGCTCTCGTCGCTCCCTCGCCCTCAGCAAAAGCCTCTGCCATCATCACGAGGACTCCCACGCCACTGAAACCTGTCCCCAAGAAACCAGTCCGCGCCCCTGATGTCCTATGGGATGCCTGTGTGCTCGCCTGCGATGGCAACGGGCCAGCCAATGATGCCGAACGCGGCAAGTGGAACAAAGGGCTGAAATCGCTGCGGCAATCGGGCGCGACCCCGGAGGAGATCGCGCTGCGGGCGGAGCGATACCGGCGGCGCTACGGAGATGGCATCCCACTCAACCCTATGGCGCTGGCAGGCAACTGGACTGTTCTTGCGACGGAGGTACACGATCATGGACAATCAGGCAACCACAACGGCATCGCCGATCAACGAGGCGCTCGCGCGGGTGGCCGCTCGGCTCGGTTCTCCGCGAACACGCCGAAGCCGCTTCCAGACGCCGACTATTGGGAGCGGGAAAGACAGCGCCTCGAAGCTGAGGGCAGGCTCGCCAAACCTCGCGGTAGTGGTCAACTGCCGCAAGTGCAGTGACCTCGGCTATGTCCGCGCCAACGTGGAGATGGGGCATCCTGACTTCGGGCGGGCTATGCGCTGCTCGTGCAAAGCGGACGAGGACCGGGCGGCGCATGCCAGACGGGCGCAAGAGGCCAGCAACCTCAAAGGGCGGCTGCTCGCCAAGACGTTCGCCACGTTCGACTGTTCGCGTTCGCCGTCGGCGCGGGAAGCCTGCGAGATCCTGCGGGAGTTCGCCGATGCGCCGGATGGTGAGTCATATCCCTGGCTGCTGCTGCGGGGGAACAGAGGCACAGGCAAAACTCACCTCTTGGCGGCGGTCGCCAATGCCCTGATGAGCCGGGGAGAGACGCCGCTCTACGTGGTCGTGCCAGACTTCCTCGACTATCTGCGCGAGGGCTACGACGCGGAGAAGTTCAACGAGAATGCTTCGCGCCGGATGCGGGATGCCCGCGATTGCCCGGTGCTGCTGCTGGATGACCTCGGCGTGGAAAAGCGCACGCTCTGGACGGATGAGCAGATGTATCGGTTGCTCAACCATCGCTACAACGAGGGGCTTCCTACCGTGATCGCTAGCAACGTGGAGATGGAGGAGCTGGAGCCACGTATAGCGAGCCGGATGCAGGATAGCAGCCTCGCGCGCATGGTCGTGCTGGCGGGCGAGGATCAGCGGATAGCCAGCGGTAAGGGGTCTCGGCGATGATGACGGGACTCGACACCATTCTCTGCGGTGACGCTCTCGCAACGCTCCGGACGCTGCCAGATGGGATAGCGCATACCTGCGTGACATCGCCGCCTTATTACTCGCTGCGGGACGTAGTAAGGTGGTATAATTGCAGTGAAAGGAGCCAAGCAATGGCAACGAGTAACTGTAAGCAATGCGGTAGAGAAATCAAGCGGAACGGCACGAGGGTTCCTGTGTTCTGCTCGTTGGAATGCAAGGGTAACTGGCAGCGAGCACAAAAGGAGCAGCAGGGCATCACACGAGACTGGCTGTATAGCAAGTACGTTGATGAGGGACTTAGCACCTACGAAATTGCCAAGATCGTTGGGCGCAATCCAAAGCGTGTGTGGGACTGGCTGCATGACTATGACATCCCTTTGCGCGAACGTGAATGGGATGTGGTGCCTGACCCTTCCATACCTTATCAGCAAGAAGAGTGGCTACGCGCTCAGTACGTGGATGCACAGCGGTCATCATCGGAGATTGCGGCGCAATTCGATGTGGCTCCGGCAACTATCCTCTACTTCCTCCGGCGTTTCGATATTCCGACACGGAATCCATCTGAAGTCCGCGCTGCGAAATATTGGACGCTCAGTGGTGAAGTCAACGGCATGTACGGCAAAGGTGGCGAAGATAATCCCAATTGGCGCGGTGGGGTGACACCTGATCGACAGTCTCTCTACTCATCACGGGAGTGGGCGCAGGCAGTCAAAGTAGTATGGCGACGCGACCAAGCTACGTGCCAGCGTTGCGGTGCGAAACCAGACGGGCGAGGCCAATTCCATATTCATCATCGCGTCTCATTTGCCGTGGTGGAGTTGAGGACTGATCCTAGCAATCTTGTGCTGCTTTGCCGTCCTTGCCACCACTGGGTTCATAGTCTTCAGAACGTCGCCCGAGAGTTCTTGGGCTAGCAAGATAGAAGGGAGGTGGTGCCAAGTGAAAATGATGGATGTCATCCTTCAGGGGGACGCGCTTGCCATGTTGAAGTCTTTGCCGAGCGGCATAGCACACACATGCGTAACGAGTCCCCCTACTGACTACTACTCGCTGCGTGACTACGGCGTGCCGGGTCAGTTGGGTTTGGAGCCGACCATCGGGGAGTACGTCGCCAAACTCGTTGAAGTGTTCCGCGAGGTTAGGCGGGTGCTGCGGCCGGACGCAACGCTGTGGGTGAACCTCGGAGACAGCTACGCCAACGATGGCAAGCGGGCGACTCGACCAGTGGCAAGCGTGCTCAGGGGTTGCATGGCGAGACGGAGATCGGGCGGGGGAAACGCTATACAGGCATGAAGCGGAAGGATCTCATTGGTATCCCCTGGCGCGTCGCGTTTGCGTTGCAGCAAGACGGCTGGTGGCTGGGATTAGACATCGTTTGCACAAGCCAAACCCGATGCCAGAATCGGTTATGGATCGGCCTACTCGAGCGCATGAATATCTCTTCCTGCTGGCTTGCAGTTGTGCCCCGCTGTTCTGGACGCACCGTAATGGCATGGTGAGCCAAACCAAGCCTAAGAAACTGTACGAGAAGGCTTCACGCCAAGGTTTTCACGTCAAGCGGTGGAGCAGCAAGCGTATGCTGGTGACATAGATGAACGCCTCGCTACTTGCGGGCAGGCGTTCGTAGTCGCGGCTCAGGGTCGCGGCTCAGGCGTCGTGAGCGGCCGAGCCAGTCAAAGGTCCGTTCCACCACCCAGCGCCGTGGCAGCACGTGAAAGCCCGGTTGAAAGCCCATCTCGTCGAGCAAGTTTGGAAAGTAGCACTGGAGATTGCGCCACCAGGGATAGACGACTTCCAACTCGATCCCCAGGTGCTGGCGTGTCCACTGGCGCAAGGCTCCTGCGTAGCCCTGGTCAGCCCAGATGTGTCGCAGGCGCGGGAAGCGGGGCAAGTCGGTCCCCAAAGCGCCCAGCACCAGCTTGGCTCCCAGTCGGTCATGCAGATTAGCTGGGTGGACCACCACCTTGAGCAGCAGGCCCAGCGTATCAACCAGCACGTGGCGCTTGCGCCCACTGACTTTCTTGCCTTGTTGGCTGCCGTCGAAGCCGCGTGGACCGCCCTGGTGGGTCTTGACCGATTGGCTGTCAGTGATCGCCGCACTCGGCGTCGATTCACGCCTAGCGCGCTCGCGGGCCAACTCCCGCAAGTGCCGATGGATCTGTTCCCACCTCCCTTCGTTGCGCCAGCAGCGAAAATAGTGGTACACCGTCGACCAGGGTCCATAGTCCCGGGGCAAATAGCGCCAGGCGCAGCCGCTGCGCACGAGATACAAGAGCCCATTGAGGATGCGACGCAGGTCGACCGAACGCGGTCGACCACCGGGCTTGGCGGGTGGCAGCAATGCAGATAACAACGCCCACTCCATATCGAGCAGATCACTCGGGTACCCTTGAACTGCCATATCAGGGATGCCCTCCGACAGGTGTGTGAGACACTCATGTCAGTCAGGGTATCTCCTGGTGGCCTTTTTGCGACTGGCCCCCTTCTCGTACCGTTTCTTAGAGTGCAAACGTGTCCATCCGTATCGCCTCGATGAATTCGCTCATGATCACGACGAGCCGCTCGCGGTCTGACTCCGCGATGCCAAACGCGAGCGCACGCGGGACATGCGGAGGCAGATGCGTCAGCGCGGGGTAGATGTCGTCAGCAGGCTGAGGTGGCTTCGTGACGTACCCTCCGTTTCGCGAAACAGCGCGCGCCACCCGCAGATACGCGATGTACCGTCCGAAAATGTGCGCTGCATTGGTGATGTCTCCTCCTGCGCACACCCAGCCAAAGAGATCCAGGGTCATCAGGACCGGCGCATTCCAACGGGATGTTCGCTCTAACAACCAAAGCCAAAGGCTCACGTCTGCGTTTTCCGGCCTTCGGTCGTTCATGACTGTGATACGCACCTCGGGCGCCCGTTCCTGAGCGGCCGTGACTATCCCCTGCACCGCATCGAGCGTCTCATCGGTGACGCTGGTCACGTCTCCCAATGGAAAGGCGACCAGCGAACACCCAAGCGCATGGCACTGCACCAGCGTTGCGAGGAGCAGTTCGCGCTGGAGGCTGCTCGCAAGGAAGAGTGGCCGCGACACGGTGAGCGTCGGGCGCTCCGCGAAGCGGGCTAGCAGAGGCAGCAGATCCTCTGCATCGTCAGGATTCATGATCAATGCGATCTGATCCTGCGCCAACTCGAATCCATCAGCGCCAGACTCAAGGGCCACCTCTAGCACTTCTGGCAGCCGAATGTCTGGGGTGATGAGTTCACTCGCCACAACATAGACTGGCGCGGTTGGAAGCGCTGGGTTCCCTGCGGACTGCTCCACATTAATCACTCCCTCATACTTACCTAGACGGCATGGAACGAGGAGGTCGAGCAACTAGTTCCTCTCCTCGTTTTCTGGCGTTGTCTGTATTGACATCTCTGTAGTGTCTTTCTGCGAACAGAGTGTACCCTGCACATCTTGCTTGGGTCTGTCCGCTACCGAACGTAACCTCAAGTCGCGCGCTGACAGTACGATGGATCGCAGTGGAACGGGCCAGGCGCCATGGACATCGCTGGTATGCTGCAAGTGGGGTGTGCTGCCCCGCTGGCGCTCGGGTCTGGACACCCCTTTGATCCCATTGAATGAGGCCCGAGGTGGTCGGTGGGGGTCTCACCGCTATCGTGGGATGTGTCATCGAGGTCGAGATATGAAGAACGTGGAGCGCAGAATACCGATGCCTCTTTTGTCTCACCTTTGATTTCACAGGCAAGCACCCGAGCGACCGGCTCTGTACCTCACGGTCGGAGAGGACGACCAGGAAGTCAGCGACCTACACGCCACCAATAAAGGGGCCAATCAAGCAGGCAAAAAGCTGCCGCACCAGAATAAGATCGAGGCAATCCTGGGTTAGCTGCTCTGCATGCAGGAGTGAATGCCAACTGCTGCTACCGTCTAAGCTGACGATTCCGCCTACCACGTCGGCATGCCTGGCGAGCCGGCTATCCCTGCTAAGCACTTATGAACCCGCTCGAGAATGCAGGGGCGCCCAATGGCAAAAGCGTCTCCACGAGAGTGTCTCTCGTGACGAGCCAATAACCCTCTCGCACCCCGTGCTTTGGCTGGCGGTATGTCCTGATCTCACCGGGACAGGTAACGCTGAGTGAATGTGGCGATGAAGGTGATCTCAATCAGCAAGCCAACAATGGCCTCAACCGCCGCCACTCGCGCCAACGTGTCGCCAAGAGAAATATCCGATGGGAAGAATCCACGTCCATGAAAGCTGCTGATGCTGAGGACGAGAGCCTCATCCCAGGTCAGATGAGGCGCGGCGAATTGAGCGTTGAGCAGGTACGCGCCAGCGAACGCGCAGATGATAACGACGTAAGCAATGAAGCTTCGGAGCGGACGGTACCCATAGCCAGCAACCAGGTCTAGGAACAAGGAGCCGAGCGCCGCACCCAGTCGGCCTTGTTGCCAGAGCACCTGCCGCTGAAGGAGTTGCGCTTTGTAGGCGAACCGATCGGCATCCTCGCTGAGACCTTGCTCGCGTAAGACCACGGCAAGCTGGTGATTCGCCCGCACTGCTGCTTCATACTCGCCCAGGCGCGTACGCCTGAGCTTTGGGCGGTTGTTAAGGTCTTGCGAAGCACGAGCCACCCGTTCCTCACCCAACACGACGGCAATCGGTCTGTTTCGTCGAACGCCTTTTCTCGCCTGCGACCAACTAATTGCCGAGAGATCGGCCCCACCCCAGCGCACGCGCCCCAGATGAGCGAAGCCGAAGATATCGTTGCCTAGAGAGACGTTGGTAAGGTTTGTGGAGCTGTCGAGATAGGCCGTGTCGAGCTTTGCCCCCGCTAGGTAAGCGCCGGTCAGTATCGCCCCCTCGAGGTGGGCGCCGAACAGGTCAGCCTGTTCAAGATGCGCCTCAACCAAGGCGGCCCCTTCGAGATGCGCTGCCGCCACGTCGGCACGCTGAAGTTGCACCCTATTCAGGCAAGCTTCCTCCAAGTGGGAGGCCACGAGCAAGCAATGTTCCATATCGGCAGCGGCAGCATCAACTCCTTCTGTCGAGGTGTTGCCCCACTCGGCTAGGTCAAGTCCGCACTGCACCCTGGCAAGCGGCAACTCAGAAAGGACTGCCCTCTGGAGTTGCGCGCCTCGCAGATCTAGGCCTTGGCGTGTGCGCTGATTGATATCCATCCAGTCCACTGGACCATGTATGCCGCCGCCCTCATGGGTCGTCAGCAACCATTCCACGTCCGCGCGGGTAAGCGCTACACCGCTAAATGGGTACAGGCCTCGCGCTATATCCGGTTGGATCGCTCGCCGTTCGGCCAGAAATCGCTGCCGCTGCTGGCTGATCCCCGGCTCGGTGCGCCACGGCTGCCCGTGCGCGTCCCAGTAGCTCGGCCATGAACTGTATCCCTCCGGCGCATGGTGCTCCTCCGTGGGCACAGACTGGCCTTGCTGCATGGCCATAGTCTTACTCCTGCTCAACTGCTACGGCAGTGAAGCCAGTGCTCAAGCTGGCAGACCGTGATTGTGGACCGCATCCGCATGGAGTTTACAGCCACATCATCACCCCGTCCGTTCGCCAGCGAACAGAACGACAGGCGAGATCATGCTACACACGCTCTCCTCCCGATGATCTCTTCAGTCATTTGAGTGTCGCGTCGAATCGTCCCTAATCTCGATACGATACCGTCAGGATGGCACAGTCGTGCGCTGTGCAACTCTGCAGACCTAGGAAACTCAGCGGCGGGCGCGCAGACCCATAAGCGGCCAGACCCACCAGACAGCGGCGAGCAAAACGGCCACGCAGGCAGTAATGATAATCGCGGTGGTCGCGCCGAGGGTGCGCTCAGCGATGAGTTGTGTCGTCAGGATCAACGCGAGCGACAGTGGGATCAGCCCAATGATGGTCATGCGAGTCGCGAATTCGTTGAAGTGCGCCCGATCGCGGAGTGGGCGCTCGAATCGGAGTTGTGCCGCTGGAGCGCTGAGGAGGATCAGGCTGGTAATTCCACTTACAAACGCAGCCAGGTAGACCCACTTCTCGGCGAGGGCGAGGTTGCGGAACTCATGGTCAAATGGCAGGATCAGCAGGAAGCCCGTCAATACCTGGACGCCGGGGATCAAGACACGCAATTCCTGCAACATCTCGGTAAGATCCACCTGATCCTGCGATTGCCATATGACCCGACTAGGCGTCGGCCCATCAGTGGGTGACGCGGCAGTGCGTTGGTCCACGCTGGGTTCATCGGACATGACGCGTACTCCTTGCGAGGCCTCAACAGCGTTCGCGAGCTGTCTCGTGGGAACCAAAATCCGCGGGTACGTGCCAACCGTCCTTATAGCACCTACCTTTGCGGGCGAACAGTACGAGTGTAGATGCCAATCCTGACCCTATCTGTTCTCCAACGTACAGACAGATGCGTGGCATGCGCATACACTCCCTTCATTCGGCAAAGGCTCGGAACGCGGGCTGGCGAGTACCTTCAGAAGTGACAACGTGATAACCTCTCTCTGGCGCAACAGACAAGGAGGTAGACCCATGGCCGCAAGATTGAATCAACGAGCGTTCGATCATGCTAAACAGTTAGTTGAGCAAGGGAAGTTTGTGGCTGACGAGAGTGACATGTGGAGCGAGCATCAGCCCTTAACAGAGGATGAGAACAGGTATATTGAAGAGTATGGCATTGCCGAATATGGGCAGTGGTATCTCGGCTTAGATGACTCCGAAGACGAGCACAACAAGGAGCACTATAAATTCCCTTATGGCGACTTTAAGCAAGTTCACAGGTGCGGCGTTCTGTCTGCGGCGTTCTGTCTGCTGAAGTGAGAGCTGAACAATACAAGTATCACGACATCGAAGACGCAGCTGCCCATCTGCATGGCATGTTAGATGGGGCGGAAGCGGCGAGCGAAAGGGGGACGTAGCACACTCAACCATGAAAGGCCATACAAGACCGTTCGCATCAACTCTCAAGAGGACAAGTTCTAGTGGGCGAGAACGCGGTGTACACGTTGCATACGAGGTGCGACTGCAAGTACTAAGTGCGCCCAACCGCCCAAGTGGAGGCATGTCACATGCCCAGAGAACAGAAGAGCGAGCAGATATCGTCGCGCCCCCCACCAGGTACTGGTGACGAGCCACTAGTCTCAAGCATCCAGCAAGTTGCCGCAGGGATGCGACGTGGTACCGTCCGCAGCATCCACTATACCTTGAGCTTTGCGACTCAGAATCCGGAGCGGGGTCCGCAGGGCGCAATCGTCTTGCTGCATGACTTCCCTGGCGGGGCATTTGTCTGGGTTCGTGTGCTGCCAGAACTGGCTGCCACCGGTCGCGCCGTCTATGCCTTCGACCTGCTCGGCTATGGGCTTTCCTCCCACCCCTGGCCGTCCGATACCAGCATCTGGGGCCATGCGGATTGTCTGCTGTATGCGTTCCAGGCGCTAGGCTTAAGCGATGTTGTGCTAGTTGGGCTCGGTCTGGGCGGCGGTGTTGCGCAGGTGCTCGCAACACGGCTGTATCGCGAAGGCGTTGCTCGGCTGGCCCTGTTGAATTCCTATGCCTACGAGCACGCTTTCGCCACAGGTTGGCCCCTACCAGACATGGCGGTTTACCAGGATCCCGAGATGGCGCATCATGCCAAGCTTGAGGAGGTACTGGCCGACCTGCGTGCTACCGTTCCCAAAGGCTCAGCCAATCCACCGTCGCTCGACAACGACCGCCTTGCCGCCTACGTGGACGAATGGAACAGCGAAGCTGGCAAGCAGTTGCTCTTTCAGCATGCCCGGCTGCTGCTCCCAGTCTATCAGAACTCGACCGCCTCGGATCTGCGCCGGCTCGAGATCCCGGTGTTGATCGTGTGGGGCGAGCTGGATACAGTGACGCCCATCACCCTTGCCACACGCCTGGCCACGGAGATCTCTGGCGCGCGGCTGGAGACAATCCCAAACGCTGGTCACCTCCTGATGGATGACGCGCCGAGCGCTGTGGGCACGCTGCTAGTGGACTTCGCGCAGTAACGATTCCGCTGCCCTCGGAGCCCACCTGGCGACTGATGGCGCCCAGCTATTTGCCTGCCTTGAGCGTGCAATCCAGACGCGCCTAACGGGCAGTGAATGAGCGCTTGGAGCGGGAGGGCTGCTGGTGCTACCATGAGACATACCTCACGAATCCTGACAAAGCAGCATGATTAGGTATTAGATCATGTCGCACAGCAGGCGGCTTGGATTCAGCAGCATCTAGTCAAGTCTCGACAGTATCACCATCCCCGATCGACATTGAGGCGACCGCTTGTGGATGTTACCAACTCATCCCCGAAAGGGTTTGATCGCATGCTCGAACAGGATGAGGTTAACCATGCGTACCTTCGTGTTACTGCGAGAGGAAGACGTCTCGGGCGTTTCAGGCGTTGGGATCGTTGCAGAGGTAGTCGAGTTCACTACTGGCAAAACGGTTGTGGCTTGGCAAATTCCGTACTTCTCTGTGGAAGTGCATGATACGCTTGAAAGCGTAGAGCGTATCCATGGACATGGCGGGAAGACGAGATTGGTACCCTCAGCCAAACACCCACACGCACCGAGCGTTTCCCTATAGTCTGCGCTGTTGGTAGTGGTACAAGCATCCGATTACGGTGGCAGGCTAATTGCTCAGTAGGTTGACTCTCTGAACGACGGCGGCCCAATGCGACGCGAAGTATACCTGCTCTGCCCAGCGTGCTAGAGGCGCCCCCTGTGTCTGTGGTTAGATTGTGAAGGAGACGTAAAGTGCAATCGCGCTAAGACCTAAGAACGTCACTCCGTTGCACGACAACCACAGGTGAGTCGTAAGGCCGCCTGCTGATGCCAGCGTCACCTTTATTCCATCTCTAGCAGAGCGCGGCCGATCCTGCTCCACGAGATTGCGATGCGGTCGAACAGACGTCGCCAAGACATCCCGTCTTTCACGATTTGCGCCGCGATGATGGGTTTCAACCGGCGCCCGTCGACTCAGTCTCCTCGACGGCCTCAGCGTAGATTTCAATCTTGATGGTATCGCCTACAAGAACGCCGCCAGCTTCCAACGAGACGTTCCAGTTCAGGCCGAAGTCTTTGCGGTTGATCGTGGTCTTAGCCTCGAATCCGGCGACATGGGTGCCAAATGGGGTTGTCCCGTGGCCCGTGAGTTCTGTGTCCAGTTCCACCTCGCGAGTAACTCCATGGATCGTGAGATCACCCACCACTCGCGCATGGTCGCTTCCGAGCACCTCGACGCGAGTGCTCTTGAATGTGATTGTAGGGTACTTCTCGACATCTAGGAAGTCGGCGGATTTCAGGTGTGCATCACGGCGACCATCCCCCGTATGGAGGCTCGCCGCATCGATATCCGCCTCCACGGAGGAGCGAGATGGATCTGCCTCGTCCAGCCTGAGGGTGCCATGTACGTCGGCGAAGCTGCCCTTGACCGTCGCGAACATCATGTGCTTTACGGAGAACTCGACGCGCGTGTGTGCCGGGTCGAACTCCCAAGTCGTCAGTCCCACACTCGGGCTGGATGACACCATAGCGATCCCTCCAATCAACTAACCTACCCATGATCAATCCTATAATCAGTGGCTGCGCCACGCGGCCCTCGAACTTAGGATTGAACGCTCACCTCATACGTCTCGCGGACCGGGGCTCCGGCAAATACGCCGACACCGGCGAACTTCGCGATCTGCTCCTGGTAGTATCCGCTCTCCTCGCTTGCGTTCAGATCGGCCTCCGTCTCCCACAGACTCAGCGATACGAACTTCCCTGTTCGGTGGTCGGTCAGTAGGAACGCGCCTTTGAAGCCACGTTGTGCCTGAGCAGCGGGCAGCACCGATCCTTTGAAGATAGTAATCGCTTGCTCGGCCCTACCTGGTGTGAGCTGGACAATCACCATACGTGCATGCATGGTTCACCTCATTGCTTCAAAGTACCTCGAATTGCGCTCGAGGTTATTGGTGTTACTTGAGCTCGGTGCTTCCGGTAGACGCGATATCGGTGTCCACCATACGCGCCTCATCCACCTGCAACACTAGCCATCGGAGCCGGGCAGTCCGTCGATGATGTCTACGCCTCAGTCGATCAGCCGCCCGATGAGGTGATCGGCCGTCGTCGTCGCCATTGCCTTCCCGTTCTACAAGGGGGACGAGCAATGAAGACGATGGCCCACCTGGCGCCGTCATCGGCCGCCCTGAGTACGAAGTGAATTCCTTCCAACTCCTGCCGACCCCGCTTTGTCTCAATGGTTGCTCGCCCAGCATGTCGACGCGCGTGTCTAGGGGTTTATGAGTATGTCTCTTTTGCATCGTTGGGCCGCGTTCTCAATATAACTGGCGGACTGCCAGGGCGATAGCGTCGAGCAGATCAGCCCAGCCATCGCTATCGGAGGCATCGGCTGGCACCTCTACAAGTGGCACAGCCAGTTCAGCGCAATATCGTTCAACATCAGCAGGTAGGTCGTCAGGTAATCCGTCGAGCAGGATGTAGGCGTGGCGCCGTCGCAAAACATCATTGTCTGCCACAGCACTCAGGAAATCCGAGACGCCCATCTGCCCCATCGAATCCCGCAGCAGAACCACCATTGGTTGTGCATCATCAACCAACAGTTGCAACCCAGTGCTGCCATCAGGCACCGCCACCACGTCATAGCCAGCTGGCCGAATCCTCTGAATGGCGCCTTGATAGAGACCTTCGTCTTCGCCAGTAATCAGTACCCAGGCCATCTCGGTTCTCCCATTACTCGCGACACGTGGTGAGGCCCGACCTGCCATGAGCGGTCTGTCTGCATGCCTGAGCGACGGTTCCTACGGAATCAAATGTACTATTTGCTCAGGTTGTGCAGAGGTATTTTCAGGACACTTACGGCTTCGCCATGTCCGGAGTGTCGTTCGTGTCGTCGCGTCGGCTCTGTGGTAGATGTCGGGGGACGGATCGGTGGGCATGGCCATCGTGTCCATCCCCAGAACCCTCCTCCTTTTCGCTTGCTTTATTGGTCGCTTTCGTCACATGAGACGCATCTTTGCCATGACGCGCGCCTGCTCGTGTGGGCTTTCCCTCCGAGGCGATTTCGTCTTGGTTATCCGCGACCGTGAAAGTAAGTTCGCCCGCTCCCTCATCCACCCGCACGCGTTGCCCGCTACGCAGTTGACCGTCCAACAGCATTCGGGAGAGCGGGTTGTCCAACTCTCGTTGAATCGCACGACGTAGCGGACGAGCGCCAAATTCACGTTGGAAGCCGCGATCAGCGAGCCAGTCCACAGCGGCTTCCGTCACCTCTAGGGCAATATCTTGGGCATGGAGGCGGCGACGTGTCTGTTCCAACAGCAATTGCGTAATTTGTCGCAACTGCGGGCGTTCGAGGCCGTGGAAAACGATGACCTCATCAATGCGATTGAGAAACTCTGGCCGGAAGTGCTCACGCAGCAGTTGCATCAGCCACTCGCGAATGGTGTCGAGCGACTGACCGGAACTGGTTGTGGCGAGGATGCGATCCGCACCGAGGTTGCTGGTCATGATGATGACCGCGTGGCTGAAATCGACCGTGTGTCCCTGACTGTCGGTCAGCCGACCGTCGTCGAGGATCTGGAGCAGAATGTTAAAGACATCGGGGTGAGCCTTCTCGATCTCGTCGAGCAGCAGCACGCTGTAGGGGCGTCGACGAATCGCCTCGGTAAGCTGGCCAGCTTCCTCATATCCAACATATCCTGGTGGCGCACCCACCAGCCGACTCACGGTATGTCGTTCCTGATACTCGCTCATGTCCAGCCGCACCATACGGTCCTCATCGCCGAAGAGCGCCTCCGCGAGGGTACGGGCTAACTCGGTTTTGCCTACTCCAGTCGGCCCCAGGAACAAAAACGATCCGACTGGCCGGCGCGGGTCAGAGAGGCCAGCGTGCGCTCGCCGAACAGCCTCTGCCACGGCCTGCACCGCCTCGTCCTGGCCAATTACTCTGGAGTGCAGCCGATCCTCCAAACGAAGCAATCGATCGCGCTCTTCCTGCGTCAGTTGCGAGACAGGAATGCCAGTTGCTCTCGAGACGATGTCGGCGATGTCCTCAGAAGTGACCTCGGGGATCTCTGAACGCTTCTCGGGAGCGGTTTTGAGATGCGACTGCAACTGCTGGATCTGTTTGCGTACCTGATCGGCACGCTTGTAGTCCTCCGCAGCCACTGCGGTATCCTTCTCACGTTGCAGCGCGGCCAGCTGTCGCTCCACGTCACGTTCGTCCGCGGGTGCTGTGCGGGCGCGTAATCGTACCCGAGCGCTGGCCTGATCGACCAAGTCAATGGCTTTGTCGGGAAGAAATCGGCCGGTGATATATCTGTCGGACAGCTCGGCAGCGGCGACCAACGCCTCGTCAGTAATGCGAACTTGGTGATGGGCCTCGTAGCGGTCACGCAGCCCTCGCAAAATCTCGATGGTATCGTCAATGGTGGGTTCTGACACCAATATCGGCGCAAACCGGCGCTCCAGCGCTGCATCCTTCTCGACGTTCTTGCGGTATTCCTCGACCGTAGTGGCGCCGATGACATGAAGTTCGCCACGAGCCAGAGCGGGCTTGAGCATGTTGCTAGCGTCCATTGCGCCCTCGGCGGCGCCTGCCCCAACGACGGTATGCAATTCGTCGATGAACAGGATTACCTCACCCTCATGGGCGCGCACTTCGTCGATAACTGCCTTGAGACGCTCTTCGAATTCACCACGATACTTCGTGCCGGCAATCATTCGGCCAAGGTCAAGCGCGATGACGCGCTTATCCGCCAACGTGGTCGGGATGTCGCCGTTGACAATTCGCTGTGCTATACCCTCAACGATGGCAGTCTTGCCGACGCCTGGATCGCCGATGAGCACCGGATTGTTCTTGGTGCGGCGCGACAGCACCTCCATCGTCTGCTCAATCTCGTTCTCGCGGCCGACTACCGGGTCGAGGCGTCCTTCGCGTGCCTCCGCAGTGAGGTCTCGACCATATTGGTCGAGGGTTGGGGTGCTATTCGCGTTAGGGCGTCCTGGTTTCGTCGCGGGACGCAACCCATCGGTATTGACCTGGGACGCGTCCAATATCTCGCCGCCGAGGGTATCTGTGTTGTCGGCCAGGGCCAGCAGAATGTGCTCAGGTCCGATGTACGACGCACCCGCAGCCTGTGACTGCGTAAGTGCATCTAGCAGCACCCGTTTGGCGGCTGGACTCAGAGAGGTCACCTCACCTCGCGGCGAACCGCGATCGGCCGCCTGCTTAATGCGGTGGGCTAAGGCAGTTGTGTCTACGCCTGCCTGTCGAAGCAGTTCTCGGGTTGAAGGCACTTGGGTGCTCGCCCACAGCAAATGAACGGCGTCCAGCTCTGGATTGCCCCAGGCGGCTGCTTGGGTGGCAGCGCGCGCCAGCAGATCGCGGGCCTGCTCGTTCAGGAGCTGCGAGAGATTCACCTGTTGGACACGACGGGTTGGTGTCTGACCACCGAAGAATCGCTCGAACGCATCGCCGAAGGGACTGCCGCCAAAGCTGCCCCAATCAAAGGGATCGAGTGTCATGGTCTTAACCTCCTCGTCGCTCGTCTGGTGAAAATGCCTGCATGAACTTGCTGACGCGAATCTGGTGCGCGTATATGCTGCTGGGTGTTGTTATGTTGCTTGGGTTACTCCCTGAATGCGGCCCCTCTTTCAGGGAGTGTCACGTGCTTACAGCTTTATCGTGATGTTGTTTTCAACTGCGGTGACGCCTGGTGCTGACCACGCAGCCCGTTCCGCCTCTTGTCGCTCCGCCCAAGAGCGTACGCTGCCGCGCAGGATGACCTTGTTGCCCTCCACCTCGACTTTGATCTGCTGCGCATCGGTCTCAGCGTTGCGCACCAGAGCATCTTCGACTTTCTTCTTGAGATCCGCAGCGGAGGGTTTAAATCGCGGATGGACCATAATGAGGTTGCTCACCCCACGGACACCAGAGAGGCGGCGTACGACTCGCTCGGCATCCTCTTTCTGGAACTGCCAATCGACGTCGCCTTCAAGCGTGATCCAGCCTTTCGAGACGGTTACTTTCAACCGCTCGATTGGCACGAAGGCATCCCATTCGAGCGCCCGGGTCGCTGCGGCGGCAATATCGGCATCTGTGCGCTCGGACGCACTGGGCAAGCGTACCTCAATGTCGTTGGCCACCGCTTTGACACCGCGCACGCGATGGGCCGCGTCTTCCGCCGCCCACTTCTTCGTATAGGTATCTACCCAACCTGTGAGTGTCACAATGCCGCCTTTGACGGCGACGCCGATCTCGTTGGGTAATACGCGGGCATCCCACTTCAACTCTTCCAGCACATCCTGCTGGATCTGTTCATCGGTCCTTGTCATCGTTGCAGTTGCCATTATCGATCCCCCCTAATAGAGTCGTGACAGGATCTTGTGGTGTATCGATGTCACGTCTTTTTGCCTTTTCCTTCTTGGTCGAACTCCAACGTTTCCTTTCACTTCCTCTTGCCGAAACTTCTACCTGTCCGACCCCCTTCCTGTCAGATAGCTCTACTAAACAAGACGGCGTTGTAAAATAAGGTGGCGGGCACTTTAGCGCAGTGGGAAATGCTATTTGACCAGCATGCCGTGACCTCAGGAATGACACCCGCCTACGAAGTGTATATGAATGCCTTACGTGCGTCTGTTCGCAGGCGAACAAACGCGCTGAAACGCTTTGCCGTTTGCCTGCTCCCGTGACCGGCACCAACGTGGTGGAGTACTGAACATACGAGCCGCGTAAAGTGCAGCGGATTTGTTATTCTGTAGTCTTGCGCTGTCCTGACACTGAAATACCTGTGCACACGTCGCGCCGTGCTACCGCTACGGACCTGACAAAATCATGATGTTGAGGCGATTCGTCAGTGCTAATTCAACCTGCTCCTCTGGTTCCAGAATCTACGCGCAAACAGGCATACAGGACTCGATTCTTTCCATTCCACGAAGTGTCGTACCCACGGCTTGCCACAAGCGACACCCTCCGTAGGCGGCACATTTTATGCGGGTAGAAAGCCGTAATCTCCTACTTTGTAATCGTGTGCCCAATTTGCGAACGCTTTGGCTGCCAAACGTTGTCCTATTCCTATCAGATCCGATACAGAGCATGTCCAGCCTTATACAGAGCATGCCAGCCTTACGGTGTCCGGGCATAATTTGTGTCTGTCTGCTCACTGCTGAACTGAGTTACATCGACGCCTTGGACGTGGTGCTTGAGAGTGAAGAAGCCGCTGGTACTCGCATGCCATTCTGCCCAGTTCAACACTAGGGGCGACAGGTAGTTCATGTCATAGGGGGTGCTGACTAGGTGGTATGCGTTCGTTAGGAGGCGGTCGAAAGGCGGACAATGAAAGTCTATTCTGGGCGAGCCGCGCAGATGGGAGAGAACCAGCTTATGGCTGCTCTTCCTTTGAGAGATCGCGAGAACCTCCAACCCATGATGACAGTGGTCCAAATGACGTACAGGCAGCTGATACAACTCAGTGGCGAGCAGATGGGGGTAGTGTACTTCCCCATCACGGCGGTTCTTTCGCTCGTCAGTGTTATGTCGGACGGCAGCAGTACGGAACTCGGCCTAGTCGGCAACGAGGGCATGGCTGGCTTGCCTGCGCTGCTCGGGCTCGGTGCGCAGCCCTTTGAGATGGAGGTCGTGGTCACAGGCACGGTCTATCGAATGTCTGCCAGTGCGCTCACCGATGCAGCTCACCTGTCTGTGCCTCTAATGAATCTCCTTCTACGTTACACGCAGATGTTTCTCGATCGCGTTGCACAAGGCGCCGCTTGCAGCACCCATCATACCGTCAAACAGCGTCTGGCAAGGCTCTTGATGACCATCCATGATGCTATTCAGTCAGATCAGCTCTGTATGACCCAAGAGTTCCTCAGCCATATGCTTGGCGTCGGTCGACCCAGAGTCTCCCTTGCCCTGGCAATATTCCAGGGGGCTGGGCTTATCCAGTGCAGTCGTGGCAGCATCACCGTGATTGATCGGTCCGCGTTGGCGACGGCGGCTTGCGAGTGTTACCAGATCACGCGAGACGAGTACATCCAGCTCTACCCCTGAGTTCCTTGCGCCGAACCTTTTGGTTGGAGTGGGTTAGAATTGAACAGAGCGTGTGCGAGGAATGGAGCACGCGCACAGGCAAAACATCTCCTGGCCATGGGTGATGACAAATGGTTGTTCGTCGCTCCGTATCTCGCGCTGCTACCCAAAGAGGCAGGCCAAAGCTGCTTGACACTGCACGTATTCCTCAACGCGTTGGTCTGTCTGCGCTCGCGCCTCAAGAGCAGCCGTCGGTCAGACGATGATCGCGATGACGGCTACAAGCTACAAAGACGCTCGCGGCATCCACTTGCATGCTGCGGCGCATCACTATGCTTTTCTGCGTTTGTGTAACTCCTGCTCGACATCGTTCAATAATTTGCCGAGCATCTCCTCGCTGCCATACTCCTCGATCTTGTCGCGGAGAAATACATCCATGCTCTTGCTCCGCTCTTTGCGCCATACCAGGTGTAACTCCGTCAGCGCCTCGGTGAGCCGGTTCACAAGGTCTTCTCTATTGCTACTCATAGCTGCCTCTTCGTTGTTGGACTGGCTTGAGATCAATACGATTCTCGAACCAGGCACAGCCTCGTTGGCCTTCTAGGCCCTTCAAGAACGATCAAATAGCCCCTTCTCCGGGCAACGTGAAACGGGCGCCGCCATGGTCACATGCCACCTGAAGCGTGTCTACTCGGTCTCCCCCTGAACGCTTCCTGTATCAACTATCAACGCCACTCGGCGAGTGTTGGAGAATGGATGTTGAGGTAGACACCATCAGATTCTGAGAGGACGACTGACTCTGGGGGAAGTGGTATCCGCTCACGCGCAAACCAGTTTGGGCGCATGATCAAGGAGCCAGCCTCGACGCTAGCGTTATCGACTATGCCTATCCAGAAGCCAATTCTGTCAAACACGGGAGTCCCAGGCACATATATGCGCCCCGCAAAGGGCGCTGTGTCGCGCTCTGTGGTCGCCGCAACTCGTGTCAGCATCTTTTCTTCCCTCCCCTTCTCCATCTACCCCACGTCGTTCGCCCAACTCGTACGTCTAACTCGTATGTGTTCCGTGATTGCCCAGGCGCTTCGCTCTCTAAGAGCGATCAAAGCGCATGGCCGGATTTGCTCACAACTGGTGAGGATGTTAAGCGCCTCACCTTCGTGCCCAACGTGTTCTGGCCATACCAAGACAGTGGACATTTCACGAACTGGCGCCGAACAGGAAGCAGGTGCAGCCTACAGCCACGGAGGCAAGCGTGACGGCATGACTACTATTGCATGGCTGCCCATGCCGAAGGCTGTGTCCGCCACGGCCCTATTATTCATCAGCCACCAAGCGCCGTTCATCCGTTTAAGGAGAGTATCTGTGAAGATCTGGATTCTTGGCGTACGTACGTGGCGCACACGCAAGGTCAGGCAGCAGCGGCAGGATAGGTCGTGATTTCCTGGCCATGGTTTTCTGCCATCACATGACGTACTGTCTCCAGGTCCTCGGTTGATCCATGTACGATGACCAGCACCTTGCCACCCTGAAGCGCAGATTCGTATTTCGGAATGCGCTGTTTCTCCACCCATCGACCCAAGAGTGCTCCCAATAAGCCGCCGGCGACTCCGCCTTCTGCTGCGCCCAGTGCTGCACCGACGAGCGGACCTAGCACAATCAGGGGACCTAACGTTGGGACCCATAAGAACGCAGCGCCTGTTAGCAACCCAAAGATGCCCCCTGTCCAGGCGCCTAACCCCGCGGTCTGGCGCGCCACATCGCCAGTGGTGATATAGCCCTGGATCTGTTCGCGCAATTCTAGCCCCTGTGTGACTATTGAAATATGATCCGCTGGGATGCCGGCATCGATCAGCCGATGCACTACCTCTTCAGCCTGCGAATGGGTTTCGAAAATGCCAATGACCATATCCTGTGTTGTGGAATTGGTGCCGCCCGGACCGCTCTGGGTGTTCGGCTTAGACGTTGTCATCGTTGGTCTCTCTTACTCCTTCTGGTTGGTCCCCCCTTACTCCTTCTGGTTGGAGTAGGTTCACTTGTTGCCATCTCGCCTAAAGGCTTGCACATGCTTCTCCCTTGCACATCGACCAATGGAGTCGCTTGCGCTTGTGGTCTGCCCTCCTTTCGTGTCATAGCACTGCTGTTCCTAAGAGTACTGCTTTGTCTGTGGGGATCACCGCCACTGTGTAACCCTTCGGCACATTCGCTCCAGTCATCCCAGTCACCAAAGCGTTATCGTTATGTTCGTCGCTGCACATCGTTGTGTCCTTCCCGTCTCTCCCTGCTCACGCGGAGGGGGTAGTCACGGGCCGCCCTGAAAGGCCTCGCTCTATGCGTGCAGAGGTCGGCGGGCACAGGCGCTACGAGCCACGTAGCTAGGCCATCCTGAGCGCCTCTCTACTAGGGCGCAGAACGCGATGTCGTCAGCACCGACCGTCTGCGGCTTCATTCGTGCATCATGAGATGCTGGGATTCATCGGGCACACAAAGCACCAATGTTATTCCTGACTAGACCGTTTGCCACCAAGTCGAAGTGTTCAGCAGTGAGGCGGGTCAGCCGTTGCCCTTATCAGCCGCTGCCACTTCCTTGGGCGAGGCGAGTTCGGTGTCACTCTCGCTCAGTCGCGACACGTGAGCATCCAAACAGATTTGACTTGAAGTTGCAACCCGATAGACGGAGTGTAGGCATCCAATCCGTGTCCGTCTGTTCGCCAGCGAACGAAATCGCGCATGTCTCGTGGAGACACGAGCGCTCACCTGCCTGCTCTATCCACCATCAGTGGCACTTGCGTTACGTATCAGCGTTGCACTACCTTTAATTAGATTTTGAATGAGGTCTTTTTGGTGTCACTGAGTCACCGGTAACGTAGAACCCTAAGAAAGCGAGCGAGCTGCTATGCATCGTGTATATTTCGTGAGTCCCTTGGGGCACGAAGGAAATATCATCGAGAGTTGCCTCGGTGCGGCATTTCTTGTAGAGGGTGACTGGGTAGTCTTGACTGATGTGCAGTCGTTCATGGATGCTGATGGAGCAACACACGAGGTTGGTGGCGCCTACAACTTACGCATCCCAATACGCAACATCGCGGCAATTGAAGAATGGTTCGATGTAGTAGACCGGGAGCAATCCTGATAGTGAAACCTTGTTTCGGCTGCGAGGATGCAATCTGCTCTGCTGCATGATCGACTCGGCGCCAAGCTCGTCTTGGGTGCGCTCGGGACCGCGTTTCCACGGCTCCGCCATATCTGGGCGGACCAAGGCTATACGGGTGCGCTGGGGGAATGGAGCCGTGAGCAACTCGGCATTGACGTGGAGGTGGTCTATCCCTGGTGGCGTCAGCTCCACCGCTATGCGCCAGGAGTGCTGGAGTCGTTGGGCTATCGGCCAGGCTTCCATGTTCTGCCGCGACGCTGGGTGGTCGAGCGCTCCATCGCCTGGCTTGGTCGCTTGCTCCGGGTGAGCCGCGACTACGAGCGGCTGCCGACCAGTAGTGAGGCGCTCATTTACCTCACCAGCGTGCGCTTGTTGCTCCACCGAGTGGCTTGAATCGGGGAGGGAAGGCTTCTCGTACAGTTTCTAGACTTAGTCAGTTTCATTTTACGAAAGTATCGCCCCAGCAATTGCCTCAGCTGCATATCTGGCTAACCGTCTGCTTAAGCGCGGGAAGTTTCCCCATTCCTCAACTGAATCATCCACGGGAGGTCGACCCCAATGAGCGCAGCAATACTTCGAAGAACACTAGACTCACGAGCAGATTGCGGCCGCACCTTCTTGCTGTGCGCAATGGGCCATCCTCTGAGCACTCGGGGCGGAAAAGCTGAGTTACGAGCTGCTCAACGTACAACATATAGCGTTCCCCGCATGTACCCTACCTCAGCCATCGCGCCAGACTCTCCATTTGGTTCGTCGCCACAGGAAGGCAAAGGAACTACCTTCTTCTTCACCCTCCCCGGCGCGCCAGAAGCGTAGGACGCCACGCTGTCGACTCCGTCCACGTCGCACCTGCATTGCACCCCGATCTTCGTTCGCGGGCAAATCACACTAAAATTGCTGCTTGACAACCGGCGGCGTTCAGCGCATACTTCTTGTGATCGATTCCGGAATCGATTCCGGGCGCGCTCACAATGTTTTGCATTGGTGCTGTACTCGGCGAGGCGGTGAGGATCGGCATGCCAAAGAAACCAACGATCGAAGACATCGCGCGGCTGGCAGGCGTCTCGCGCACCACGATCTCGCGCGTCTTGAACCACCGCCCTGACGTGGATCGCGTGACACGCGAACGCATTCTCCGCATCATTGACGAGCAAGGCTATGTGCCCAGCCTTACCGCTGCCGGGCTGGCGGGAGGGCGCAACCGTCTGCTTGGCATGCTGCTCCCGGTTTTCACCTGGCCCATTATCCCCGATCTCATCCGTGGTATCAGCGAAATCCTCAACCAGACCCCCTATGAACTGGTGTTGTACACCTTCAACGACGAAGACCTGAACCGCGACCGTCGCGATGTTGTCAATCGGCTTGCGGCCAACCTGACCGCCGGACTGCTGGGTGTCTTTCCAGGCATGCTTTCCAGCCAGTTGACCGAGTTGCATCATCAGGGCGTTCCCGTGGTCATCATCGATGACCAGCAAGCGCAGGTGACGCCCTGGGTACGGGCAGACAATGTCACCGGCGCCTATGACGTGGTGCGCCACCTGACCGAGCTTGGCCATCGCCGCATTGCGCATATCCAGGGACCAGCAGAGTATCTCGCCTCACGCGACCGCCATCATGGCTATCTTCGGGCCCTGGCGGAGGCAGGCATCACAGCTGATCCAACGCTCGTTCTTGCGGGCGACTTTCTGCCGCAATCCGGGTATGATGGCGCTCACAAGCTTTTTGACCTGGCGCCCGAGACGCGACCCACAGCAATATTTGCCGCGGCCGACCAGACGGCATACGGCGTGTTGCGCGCTGCCGAGGAGCGTGGCATCGCCATACCCAAAGATATCGCCCTGGTCGGCTTCGACGACGATGCGCCCTCTGCCCATGTGCTACCACCGTTGACCACCGTACGCCAACCATCTTTTGAGATGGGACAGGAAGCTATCAAACTGCTGCTCGCACTGGTCGCACAGGCGGAGGAACAGGAGTCTGGGTTGGCAGGATCGCCATCCGGGATCGGCGATACCCTGTCCAACCCGCTGCGGATCGTTCTGCCAACCACGCTTATTGTCCGGGCCTCGTCAGGTGCGGGCAATCCCGTCTCGCTGCCACTGTCTTCGACTATGTGACGCAAAGGTGAACTCGCCTGAGCCTGCGGAGGCAGGCAATTTCGCGCAACCTCGTCTGTCCGTCTCGTGGGAACAGTGTCCGTTCCCTATTCGACACTGGAGGTGTGTTGTGACAGGCCGCATTTTTGGCCAGCGCGGTCCCCGAATTGGGACAATCCTGCTTGCATTCCTGGTGGCGTCTACATTGCTGCTCGCTGCCTGTAACAGCGGCGCGAAGAACGTGTCGCATCGTAACTACATCACCGTGGTCGCGAATGCGTCCGGCGACTACACCCAGAACTTCAACCCCTACAACACGTCGAATTTGACGACATCGCAGGGCGTAATCTACGAGACGCTGCTCTTCTTCAACCGCGGCGACGAGAGCATTACGCCGTGGCTCGCCTCGGGCTACCAGTATTCGAGCGACCTCACCCAGATCACGTTTACGATTCGCCCAAACGTGAAGTGGTCAGATGGCCAGCCGTTCACCAGCGATGATGTGGCCTTCACACTCAATGAGCTGAAGCAGTATCCGGCGATGGATCTCAACGGCCTCTGGAATCAGATCACCAGCGTCGGCGCGCCCGACCCCTCGACCGTTGTGGTCAAATTGAACGCGCCATTCACTCCACTGCTGTGGTATCTGGGCGGCCAGACCTACATTCTGCCCAAGCACATCTGGGCAAATGTCGGCGATGGCAGCAAGTACGCTGATCCCAATCCCGTCGGCACCGGCCCATACGTATTGAAGTCGTTCACACCTCAACTCGTCACCCTGGCGAAAAATCCGAGCTTCTGGCAAGCCGATAAGGTGAAGGTGCAGGAGGTACGCTACCCTGCCTTCGACTCAAATACCAGCGCGGAGTTGGCGATGGATCAGGGTACTGTCGATTGGGCAGGCATCTACACGTCCGATATCCAGAAAACCTACATCAATCGCGATCCAGCGCACAACCACTACTGGTTCCCGCCGAGCGATATTCTGATGCTCTTCGTCAACACCGCAAAGTACCCGTTCAACCAGCTTGCCGTGCGAAGGGCGCTCAGTCTCGCTATCGACCGTGACAAGCTCTCGAAGATCGCCGAGAGTGGCTATGAGCCACTGGCCAGCCCGACGGGCCTCGTCTTGCCCAACGACCAGAAATTCCTGGCGTCGCAGTATGCGAATCTGAACTTCACGATGGATGTGAACGGGGCGCAGCAGCAGCTCGAAAGCGCCGGGTTCACGAAGGGGTCCGATGGCATCTACGCCGACAAGATTGGTAAGAAGCTCTCGATGCGGCTCGATGTGGTTACGGGCTTCACCGACTGGATTTCCGGCGCGCAGATCATCGCGAGTAACTTGAAGACCCTCGGCATCGACGTCAACGTCAACACCATCTCGCAGGATGATTGGCAGAACAACCTCAACATGGGGAGCTTCGACATCTCACTCTGCTGGACCAACCCTGGCCCATCACCGTATTTCCTCTACGATGCGCTGCTGCGCACAAGCAATTCGGCGCCAATTGGTCAGACAGCTAACTCGAACTACGAACGCTGGACCGACCCGGCGATTGATACGCTGCTCGACCAGTTCGCGCATACCAATGACATCGCGACGCAACAGCAGGCAATGGCCGGTATTGAGCAGGTTATGGTCGAGCAGCTGCCAAGCATCCCCTTGCTCAATGAGCCATACTGGTACGAGTACAATACCAGCGCCTTTGTTGGCTGGCCAGATGCCGAGCATCTCTACGCGGAGCCGTCTCCCTATTCCTATCCTGACAACGAGATGGTGTTGCTCAATCTTCAGCCTGCCAGCTAGCGCTAGCGGGCAGGCTCGCGGCACACAGGCTCATCGGGATATCCGGCCAATCTGACCTGGATGACTCCCGATGAGCGTCTCTTAGGGCTTCGCCACGACGAGGAGAAGCATCATGCGCCATCTGATACGACGAGCAGGCTTTTATGCGGTCGCACTCTGGGTCGCCGTCACGATCAATTTCCTGATTCCACGGCTCTCGCCCGGCAATCCCGCGCAGGCGATGTTGGCACGCCTGCATGGGAGGGCATCACCCCAGGCGCTCCATGCTCTCGAAATTCTGCTCGGCGTCAATACGCACGATTCCCTCTGGTCGCAGTACGTGCAGTATCTCGGCAACCTGCTACATGGCGACCTGGGTACCTCGGTCACCTATCTGCCCGAGCCGGTCTCTAGTGTGATTGCGCGTGACTTGCTCTGGACGCTGATCCTCGTTGGCGTCACCTTGATCATCAGTTTCGTCGTCGGTACGTTGCTTGGCGCGCTGGTAGCCTGGCGTCACGGCTCAGCGCTGGACTCTATTCTGCCGCCGATGTTCACCTTTCTTTCGGCGATTCCCTACTTCTGGCTGGCGCTGATCTTCCTGTATTTCTTTGGCTTCAAACTCGATTGGTTTCCGATCTATGGTGGCTATGACGCGACGAGCACCACGCCGGGCTTCAACTTGGACTTTCTGCTCAGCGCCTCAGAACATGCGGTGCTGCCCGCGATTACCATCATCATCGGCTCGATTGCGGGCTGGATTCTCGGCATGCGCAATACGATGATTACAACGCTCTCGGAGGACTACGTCCTGATGGCGGAGGCGAAGGGGCTATCAGATCGGCGCATCATGCTGACCTATGCAGCGCGCAATGCCATCCTGCCCAATATCACCAGCTTTGCCCTCTCGCTCGGATTCGTGGTCAGCGGCGCGCTACTCACCGAGATCGTCTTCTCCTATCCTGGTATTGGCTACGCGCTCTTGCAGGCCGTCGAGAACCACGATTACTCGCTGATCGAGGGAATATTCCTGCTGGTGGTCATCGCCGTACTGGCCGCGAACTTCCTCGCCGATATAGCGTACGTCGCGCTTGATCCGCGTGTGCGCCACGAGAGGGGGCGATCATGAACCCATCAGTGACGGCCTCGACTGGTCGATTGTCGACTCTCTGGCGCTTTGCAACGACCAATCGCAAGGTAATCATTGGTATGGTCATCGTCGCGTTCTTCGTGCTGGTCGCACTCTTTGGGCCACTGCTGGTGCGCCAGGACCCGACCGCCTTTACCGAAGATCTGCTCCAGCCGCCCTCATCGGCGCATTGGCTCGGCACCACCCAGACCGGGCAGGATGTCTTCGCCCAGTTGATCGTTGGCACGCGAGTCTCCGTCGCGCTCGGCTTCAT
The DNA here is from genome assembly GCA_036273675.1 of Ktedonobacterales bacterium. Classification (GTDB taxonomy): domain Bacteria; phylum Chloroflexota; class Ktedonobacteria; order Ktedonobacterales; family JADMIN01; genus DAHUXT01. The sequence goes on from DASUHD010000093.1 coordinate 63,542, forward strand.
CGTTGGTATCTTGACCACAGCAGTTTCCGTTGTCGTTGGCGTCGTATCAGGCTACTTCGGTGGCGTCATCGACGAGGCGTTTTCGCTCGTGACCAACGTCTTTCTTGTGCTGCCGACACTCCCTCTGGCCATCCTGCTGGCGGCGTTCCTGCCCTACAAAGGCCCGCTGACGCTCGGTATTGTCATCGGCGTCACTGGCTGGTCGTGGGGCGCGCGCGTGATGCGGTCGCAGACACTCTCGATGCGCGGGCGCGATTTTGTCGAGGCGGCGCAGGCGCGTGGCGAAACCTCATCCCGCATAATCTTCTTTGAGATATTGCCCAACGAGACGGCGCTCGTCGCCGCGGAGCTCCTGGGTACGATCATCTACTGCATCCTTGCCGAGGCGGGGCTGGAATTCCTGGGACTTGGCAACTTCAGCAGCGTCAGTTGGGGAACGATGTTCTTCTTTGCACAGAATAACGATGCGTTGCTGCTGGGCGCGTGGTGGTGGTTTTTGCCACCGGGTATCTGCATTGCGTTGTTGGGCGCCGCGCTGGCGCTCGTCAACTTCGGTATCGACGAGATCGCCAATCCTCGGCTGCGCACTGAGCGTGGGCGCAAACCATCCATGCTCAAACGGGCGCTCGGCGTTCCAGTGGCCTCACCGCAGCTACAGGAGGAGACGGCATGAATGCGCCAAACGCGCCACAGGCGACTCCCTTCTCCTCGGCAACGAACATTCTGGAGGTCAGGAATCTGAGCGTCGAATATGCATCGGCGAGCGGAACCGTGCGCGCGCTCAATAACGTCAGCATTGCCCTCGGGCGCGGCCAGATTCTGGGACTTGCGGGCGAGAGCGGCAGTGGCAAGACAACCCTCGGGCATGCGATTGCGCGGCTGCTCCGGCCACCCGCCGCCATTACGAGTGGACAGGTGCTCTACTTTCCAGCGGATGAATCGCGGCGTCCCCGACCACTCAATACACTTGATGGCAGTCAGCCCATCGATATCCTCCAATTAAGCGGCAAGCAGCTACGCGCCGTGCGCTGGAGCACACTCGCTATCGTCTTTCAGAGCGCTATGAACGCGCTCAATCCGGTCTTGCGGCTCAGCAGTCAGATTGACGACGTCCTGAAAGCGCACCGGCCAGAAATGACCACGCAGGAGCGGCGCGAGCGCGCCAACGAGCTATTGCGGCTCGTTGGCATCTCGCCCGATCGCATCAAGAGTTACCCGCACGAGTTGAGCGGCGGTATGCGCCAGCGCGCCATCATCGCGATCGCGCTAGCGCTCTCGCCAGAAATCATCATCATGGATGAGCCGACCACTGCGCTCGATGTGGTGGTGCAACGCGAGATTCTGCTGGAGATCGCCCGGCTGCGGGAGCGTTTCAACTTCTCGGTGATCTTCATTACCCATGACCTCTCGCTGCTGTTGGAGCTTGCCGACCAAATCGCGATCATGTACGCGGGACGTCTCGTCGAGACAGCTACTCGCGCCGAACTGAAGCAACAGCCGCGCCATCCGTACAGCTTTGGCATGCTGCACTCATTTCCGACGTTGCATGGCCCGCGCCGCCGAATGACCGGGATTCCTGGCTCGCCGCCGGATCTACGCGAGACGCCTGCGGGCTGTGCATTTCACCCGCGTTGCCCGATGGCGTTCGCCCCCTGCGCCACGGTTCTGCCGAAAATGCGAAGTTCCAGCGTCGAGACGTCTCAGCAACTGGTCGCCTGCCACCGCTATGATTCTACGTATGCAGGCGGGCCGCTGCCGACGAACACCGAGTTTGGCGCGCGCTATGAGGAGGTGTATGCGCAGTCCAGACTTGGGACAAGGCGCGCTGTGGTGGAGGACGTCCGATGAGTGCGGAGGATACCGATGTGAACAACGCATCTGACACCACCAGCGCTAACCAGCCTCTCGCCGCGCTCTCGCAAGCAGCGGAGTTCGCCAGCGGTCCGCCGAAGACACCACCCGTGCTGGAGGGCATTCATCTGCGTAAGCACTTTCCACTGCGGCAGTTCCGGGTGGGTGCAACGAGCAACGTCGTTCATGCCGTCGAGGATGCCACACTCGCGCTCTACCCCGGGCGAGCGCTGGCGCTGGTGGGCGAGAGCGGTAGCGGCAAGAGCACAATTGCGCGCATGCTGGCGCGGCTCTATGCGTTGACCTCAGGTGTTATGCGCTTCGAGGGGAAACCTGTTACAAGCGATGGCCGCGCTGCTCTGCGCGAGTATCGCCGCCATGTGCAGATGATCTTTCAGGATCCGTTCTCATCGCTCAATCCCGTCCACAATGTGCGCTATCACCTGAGCCGCCCACTCCATCTCTATGGTCATGTGCAGTCAAAGCGGCAGGAAACGGACAAGATACTCACCCTGCTCGACCGTGTGAGCCTGAGTCCGGCGGAGCAGTTCATCCAGAAGTACCCGCACCAGTTGAGCGGCGGACAGCGGCAGCGTGTCGCGATTGCTCAGGCGCTGGCCGTCCGGCCCAAGGTTATTCTCGCCGATGAGCCAGTCTCGATGCTCGACGTTTCGATCCGACTCGACATTCTCAACCTGATGTTGGCCCTCAAAGATGAAGAGCGTCTTGCCTTCCTCTTTATCACGCATGACATTGCCAGTGCGCGCTACTTCGCCGAGGAGACGATGATTATGTACGCGGGCCAGGTGATGGAGGGCGGGCCAAGTGAGACGGTCATCCAGCAGCCGAAGCACCCGTACACCCAACTGCTGATTTCCGCCGCGCCCGACCCCGACCGCCCCGAGGAGGCGCCTTTCCGGGCGCGCGGTGAGATTCCCAGCTTAATTACGCCACCCACTGGATGCCGTTTCCATCCGCGCTGCCCGCATGCCATGCCAGTCTGTCGCGAGCGGTTCCCCGGCCGCACGAACCTGGGCAATGGTCATTGGACACACTGTTTTCTCTATGGCGAAGGCAACGACGACACCACGTCAGCGCCTCCACCGGCATCCACATTGGCAAGTCATTCCTGAGACTGGAGTTGCATCCCATGGCACGGATCAAACTGGCGTACATCGGCGGCGGCAGCACGCGCGCGGCGGGTACCATGGCTAGCTTCATTGAGCAGGGCATGCAGTTCAACGGCTCGGAGGTCGTACTGATCGATCTCGACGCCGAGCGGCTGAACGTTGTCGCCACCATTGCGCGCAAAATGGTGCGCGCCCGCGACCTGGATCTGACGATTACCACCACGACCAATCGGCGCGAAGGGCTGCGCGACTGCAACGCGGTGTTGACCAGCTATCGGCCTGGTGGATTCGACGCACGTTATCTCGACGAGAGCATCCCGCTGAAATACGGTGTCATCGGCCAGGAGACACAGGGGCCAGGTGGCTTTTTCATGGCGCTACGCTCGATTCATGTCATGAAGGGCATCATAGAAGATATGGAGGCAACCTGCCCACGCGCACGTCTGTTTAACTATACGAATCCGATCAATATCGTCTCCGAGGCGGTGACGCATCACACATCGATTCCGACAGTCTCGCTCTGCGAGGGGCCAATCGTCTCGAACCGCGAGTACGTCTCGCTTGTAGGGCTGAATCCCGACAAACTGGACGCGGTGTCCGTTGGGCTGAATCATGGCTCGTGGACAGTGCGCCAGCAGTATGACGGGCAGGACGTGATGCCGCTGCTGCGTGACGGCTACGAGCGGCTACGCGCCGATGAGTATGCAGACGTCGCCAGTGAAGAGATGCGGCTGCTGGAGCTTGCCTGCCGCATGGATTCGCTGCCCAGCTCCTACTTCCAGTATTACTACTTCAAAGACGAGATACTGGCCGAGCTACGGCAAAAACCGACGACCCGCGCGCAGGACATCATGGCGAGCGTCCCCGACTATTGGGCGCATTACCGCGAGCAGGCCGAGCGCGATGAGCCGGAGCTTGACCCTGGGCGTTCGCGTGGTGGCATCCACGAACTGGAGCTGGGCATCGACGTGATGGACGCCATCTACAACGACCGCAAAGAGGTCTGGTATGTCAACGTGCCAAACAACGGCTCACTGCCAGACTTCCCCGATGATCTCGTCGTCGAGACGGTGGGGTTCGTGGACCGCAACGGTGTCACGCCGCTGGCGATGGGCCGCCTACCGCGCCATGTCGTCGGGCTGGTCAAGATGCTGGGCGAATATCAGGCGCTGACCGCCGAAGCAGCCTGGAGTGGTGCCCGTACCGACGCTATTCGCGCGCTCGCCAGCCATCCACTAGTCTATTCTTTGCACACAGCCGAGGCGATCTACGACGAGCTCGCCGCCGCCCATCGCCACCTGCTACCGGAGCGTCTTCTCGCCTGAGCGCAGGAACGGCGGTCTATGATCGATAGTCACGATTGCAGAATGTTGAGAGAAATAGCATATGCGCTGTGTACTGGCCGTTGACGGCGGTAACTCCAAAACGCTGGCCCTGATTGCCGCGCTCGACGGCACGATTCTGAGCGTGGAGCGCGGCGCGTGCGGCGATATCTATAACGCGACACCCAGCGAGACGGCGCCCGACCCAACGACAGCCGCGCTGGAAAATGTGGAACTGGCCATGACGACCGCATTGCGCACGGCCCATGTCACGCGCGAAGACATTGTTGCCAGCGTCTTCAACATGGCAGGCGCCGATTGGCCGGAGGATGTCGCCTTCTGGCATGACACCATGACCGAACGCGGCATGGGCGAGCAGGTTATCGCCCAGAATGACGCGCTCGGTGTCCTCTATCTCGGTGCACCCGACGCGGTAGGCGTCTCCATCGTCTGTGGCACTGGGGCGGCGACTGGCGCGCGCTCAGCCGATGGACGTATCTGGCACAGCAGCTACTGGCAGGATGAATGGCATGGGAGCACGCATCTGGGCCAGAAGGCATTGCTGGCGATCTATCGGTCAGAGCTAGGGCTGGAGCCACCCACCACGTTGACTCGGCGCGTGCTGGCTCATTTTGGCGCGGCATCGGTTGAGGATGTGCTGCATCGCTTCCACAACCGGCAGCATGAACCATCCGATGATATTGGGAGCCTTGCTCCTGTTCTGCTCGATGAGGCTGATGCTGGTGACGACGTTGCGCTTCGAGTTGTGCGCGAGCACGGCGCCGGCCTGGGGAACATCGCACGTGTCGCCATACGCAAGGTAGGTCTTGAGAGCGCCGCGGTTCCACTGGTGCTGGCGGGCGGCGTCTTTCGTCATCCGACGACCGTCCTCGAAGACGCCATTGTTGCCACGCTTCGCCAGGCCGCGCCTGCTATCCGCCCCATGCGCAGTCCAGCCGAGCCGATTATTGGCGTCATGCTTCAGGCGCTCAGTACGGCGAGCGTCGAGATCGATCCACCGTTTCTCGACCGGCTGCTGTCCAATGTTCCATCTATACTTCAGGCGCAGCCAGCATTGCGCTGAAACAACGAACCTGCCGTACTATTCCCCATGTACACGTTGCGTCCTCGCAGCCGATACGCTATTCTACGGGAGCCACGGAACTGCCATTAGACGTATAGGTTGTCCAAAGGACTCTGCATGGAGCGAAACCCCGGCGTTACAGCGTCCCACGTCCGCCAGCGGCCGTGCATCATCCGGCAGCGCCGTGGCTTCTGGCGGCTGCTCCGCGCCAATCTCTACGATCTCGCCCTCTGGCTGCGGCAGTCCTGGTTCACGCTGACGCTCTTCGGCATGGTGCTGGTGGTGGGCGCTGGCTACGCGTTTCAACACGGTCATCCTGATCTGACCTCGGCGCTCTATAACGCGTTGCAACTGCTGATTTTCCAAAGTGGCGAGCCTTTTCCGGGCGATGTGGTGGGCCAGTTGCTCTTCTTCCTGCTGCCGCTGCTCGGCCTGCTGGTCATGGTGCAGAGCACGCTCAATTTTGGCCGCCGCAGTCGTGCCCAAGTCGTGCCCAAGTCGTGCCCACAAGAGGCGTCTTCCTCTATTGGAAAGGCGTTCCATTGTGTGACACAGACGAAAGAATAAGAGAATACAGGAATAGACAGGAATAGACACAACAAGGATAGAATGTATACAGGGATGTCGGGATGTAGGCGAACGTGCTGCATCGAAGACACAGCACAGCCAGAGCAGGGTCAGAACGAACGAGGAAGCAGGAGGGGAGACGCCCGATGTGCGGCAGATATGAGATCGTCGATGGCCAACGGATCTTCGTGCGTTTTGGAGTTGCCAACGCGGCGCCAGAGATGCTGGCGAATCTCGATGTGCGCCCGACCCAGCAAGTTCCAGTCCTACTGACAGATCACCAGTTACAGCTGATGAAATGGGGGCTGGTACCCTCGTGGGCCAAGGATATGTCCATTGGCAACAAAATGATCAACGCTCGCGCGGAAGGAATCGAGACGAAACCCTCCTTCAAAAGGCCGTTGCGCACGCAGCGCTGTCTGCTGCCCGCCTCGGCGTTCTTTGAGTGGCAGGGGGCCACCAAAGGCGCGAAGACGAAGTATCGGATTGGGCGCAAGGATGGCGATATGTTTGGGCTGGCAGGGCTGTATGACGTCTGGAAGAGTCCCAGCGGCTACGAGGTGACGACCTGTACCATCATCACCTGTGCGCCGAATGCGGTGATGGCCCCGATCCATAACCGGATGCCGGTGATTCTGCTGCCTGAGGACGAGGAGGCGTGGCTCGACCCAGATATGATCGAGGTAGAGGCGATTACGAGCTACCTGCGACCCTATCCGGATGAACTGCTGGAAGCGGTGCGTGCCGCCTAGCCTTTGAGGCCGACGGCCATCACCTCGAAGAGACGTTCGGCCCGCGCGGCGCCCTCCGCGCCTGGCTCGACCATCAGCGCGATGCTATGCACCAGGCGGAGCAGGTCGGTGACCTCGATATCACGGCGCACCGCCCCGACATCTTGTGCACGCGCCAGCAACTCGCTGCCAACCGCATGCATCTTTGCCTTGCACTCTGATGTCTGCGGCGAGACTTCGCCAGCCATGAGCGCCTCTTTGAGTCCACGTGTGTTCAGGTTATAGGTGAGCAACGAATGGAGCCAAAGCGGAAGCGCCTCAGCGGGCGGCTTGGTGGCCAACAGCTCACGCCCCGATGCGCAGTTCACGTTGACCTGGTCTTGATAGACTGCTTCGAGCAACGCCTGCCGGTTAGGGAAATGCCGGTAGAGCGTCCCAATGCCTACACCCGCACGCCTTGCCACCTCTTCGAGACTTACGTTGGGGCCTGACTCCCCGATTGCGGCAGCCGCCGCCGCGACCAGGCGATCATAGTTCTGACGCGCGTCAGCACGTAATGGCCTCGGCGTTGAGGTCTGCGCGCCAATGGTATCCATATGAATTTTTCTCCAAACCCTCCCCAGGGGTTGCATAAACGGAGATATCCTCCGTATAATAGTATCAAACGGAGGAGTCCTCCGTTTACGTATATGGAGGGTTCCTCCATATTATCGCACCTGGAGGCGAATGTGTCGAGCTCACAGTTACTCATGGAGCGCCCAGCCACGACGGCGCCTCGCGTCGTGGAACGCAAATCTCACCCAAACATCTCGCTCGCGGTCATCCTGACCGTCCAGCTGATGCTGGTGCTGGATGTCACCGTCGTGAATATCGCGCTCCCTCAAATGCAGGAAACGCTCCACTTCTCCCAGAGCAACCTCTCGTGGGTGCTCAACGCCTATCTGCTCACCTTCGGCGGACTGCTGCTGCTCGGCGGGCGCATGGGCGATCTCTTTGGCCGGAAGCGTCTCTTCATCGGCGGGATCACGCTCTTCATCGTGGCCTCGCTCACTGGCGGCCTGGCAACGTCTGCTGGTTGGCTGGTGGCTGCGCGTGCGGTGCAGGGCATCGGCGCGGCCCTTGCGGCGCCGAGCGCCCTAGCGCTGCTGATGATCAGTTTCCCTGAGGGGCCTCAGCGCAATCGCGCTCTGAGCTATTTCACCGCCGTGTCCAGTGCTGGCGGCTCGATTGGCTTGATCCTCGGCGGCATGCTCACCGCCTGGGTCTCGTGGCGCTGGGCGCTCTTCATCAACGTACCTATCGGCATCGCGGTTGTCTTGCTGGCCGCTCGCTTCATCGAGGGAACTACCCGCCAGCGCGGTCGCCTCGATCTCGCGGGCGCGCTGACCTCGACCCTTGGCATGGGCACGCTGGTCTATGCCTTTATCCGCGCTGGCTCAAATGGCTGGAATGACGCGGGAACAGTGTGGTCCATCGTCCTGGCGGCCGCCATCCTCGCGACCTTCGTGCTGATCGAGACGCGGCACGAGCAGCCGGTAATGCCATTGCACTTGCTGGCCAGCCGGAGCCGGGTGAGCGCCTTCGTGAGTGTGCTTTTCACCGTCGCCGCGATGTATGGAGGCTTCTTCTTCCTGACGCAGTTCCTCCAGCGCGTGATGGGCTTTAGCCCGGTGGTGACGGGCATCGCCTTCTTGCCGATGACCCTCTCGATCTTCACCATCTCACGCATCGTGCCACGGCTCATCCCGAGGCTGGGTCCCCGGCGCATTCTCATCGGCGGGGCTTCACTGGTCGCGCTCGCGACGCTCTGGTTCACGCAGATCTCCATCTCGTCCCACTACGCGCCTGCGATCGTTGTCCCGATGATCCTGCTCGGGGTCGGCGTCGGTAGTTCGTTCCTCCCACTCAGCATCATTGTCCTCTCGGGTGTGCCTGGGAGGGAGGCTGGCGCCGCCTCTGGGATGCTACAAACGATGCAACAGGTGGGCGGAGCGCTCGGCCTGAGCATCCTGGTGACGGCGTTTGGGACAGCGACCCGCGCGGTGCCAACTCACCTGCTGGTGGGCGCGGCCCCGGCGATGCGCGCGGAGCTTGTCTTCACCCATGGACTTACGAGCGTCTTCGTCCTCACGGCGATCTTCGCGCTGCTCTCGCTGGCCAATGGCCTCCTCGTGCTGCGGTCGCCGTCTCGTTCCGAGCCTGCCACGCACGTAGTGCTGAGCGAGTAGCTTGCCACGGCAACAGAGCCGCTTTCCCGGTGTGGGGGGGCGGCTCTTGCTGTGCCTCCTATGCATCCAGCGCCTCTTGCTCTGCCGCTCGCTCGGTTGTTTGCTCATCTGCTGGCAAACGCTCAATCATTGATGGTTTTGTTAGACGCTCTTTAGGTAAAGCCCATGAGCTGGAAGGCCCAGAGGGAGCGGTACCAGCGGACGCGCTCCAGGCGACCGACGGCGACGAGATAGTGGGCGTCTGTCTCGGGGAGTATGGCTGGCCTCGGTAGGCTCTCACCAGTGGATCGCCAGTCACCGCCCTACCATGCATTGACGCACTAGCCAAAGACCCATAAAGTATCGCTGTGACACAGATACGATATTCGCTTCCCGCAACGGAAAGTGCGCCATGATGCAGCCAGCGCAACCATCCCCGCCTCCGCAGCAGGACAACCAGCGGGAGAACTCGGCTGTTCCGACGCCCTTCTTTGTTGGTGTAGTGCTGGTCGTTGCGTTGATCATCGTCTGCGGCCTGGGGGCCGTCGGCGTGATTCCCTCGCTACGTGGCCTTACGAATCCTACCGCTGCTGCCACTCTCACGCCGTCACAGCCCACCGTACCTGCCACAACCCCTGCGGCCACTCTCGGCGGCACGCTCGGAGACTTCGTGCAGCGGTATGGTAGCTCGGTTGACGAGAGCGGCCTGATGTACGCGGCGACGCTGGCGGGCCAGAGGGTGCTGGTCGTTCTGGCGCTCAGCGAGGTGAGGCGTAGCCGCGCGTCGCGAAACAACCGGACTCCCAGCGTGCGTGACCGTATGCGCTTCTTCATCGATCACCAGTGAACCAAGGCGCAAAATCGGAGTACCAGCTTCAGGGAGGCTCGTATCCGCTCCATGCACACGCGGGCGTCGTAGCAGCGCCTTGACCCGGGCAACGACCTCGCGGGGGCTAAACGGCTTGGTGACGTACTCGTCCGCGCCGACCGACAGCCCAATGATCTTGTCGATTTCTTCGGTGCGCGCGGTCAGCATCAAGATATACGCATCGGAGAAGCGGCGGATCTGCCGACACACTTCGATGCCATCCATCCCTGGCAGCATCACGCCGAGCACCATGAGATCCGGGTTGAAGGTACGCGCCATCTCCAGCCCAGCCGGTCCATCGGATGCGGTGGCGACCTCATGCCCTTCACGGCTGAGGTAGTCATGCAACAAGTCCCCCAGATTCGGTTCGTCGTCGACGATGAGGAGCCGCGCCACCTATGTCACCACCCTCCACCCGACGCTAGGATGCTAGGCGCGCACACCAGCGAGAGATATCGTTTCTCCATTGTACCGCGATGTGCTGCACGTGGCTGAGACTATCACATTCGGAGGTCGGCGACCCGCTCGTCATGAACGTCCATCGCTTAGAAGGTGGAAACGAGCGCGTGGCAGTAAGCTCCTGCGGAGTGCATCCTTCTTACTATGACGATGTTCATTGACTGATTCCGGCAAGCACCTGGTCGAACACCGTGACAAACGCGGCGAGATGGTCCGCTGAAAGGTCACCAAACAACCCATCTGCTGCCTCGCGTCGTTCGGTATCCATGCGCGCGGCAGCCTCAATCCCTTGTTCGGTCAGGCTGACGAGTTACGGTAATGATGGTGCATCCTCCGCTGCAGGCGCCTTCAGGCTGGCGCGATACTCCGTCGCTGGCTGTGGGATATCTGGCGCATCGGACGCACGTGGAGGACGCCACCAAAGTCGCTGTACCGCTTCGCGCCCGCCCTCGCTATCCTGCGCGAACTGAATCTCCCCGATGTTCGCATCGCCGACGATGTGCAGGCCACCGTCCGACCACACCCGTGTCCAGAGTTCAGGATGATTGAGCGCGGTATGCACCAACTGGCTTATCCCAGTGTTGAGGCGTGTCTCGAGTTTCGTCAAATGAGGGTCGCGCCTGAAAACCGTCTGCGCTAGTTGTAGCAGTCGCTTTGCGACCCCGAGGCGAACTAGGTGCGGATATTCGCTCGACTCTAATACCTGAGCCGCTTCAAGCGCATTGTCTACCCCTATATGCGCTTCGCCCGTGAGCGCCGCGACCGTCTCGCGTACCCGCTGGCCATGTGCGGTGGTCAGATCGTCGAGCGCTGCTCCCGGCTCTGATATACTGCCCGCAAGCTCGTGCGGATTGCGGGCATCGCGCAAGTACCGCAATCGTAACCGGCGCGCGGGTGGACATTGATCGAAGGTATGGGCCGGCCATCCGTGCGCTGGGAGCATCAGCGCGGCGGGTGAGCGCAGCAATGTCGCGACGCGTGGAACTGACCACCAAACGGCAAGGGCCCTGTGCTGTACCGCGTGTGTGGCCGCCGCCAGCGCGTTTGCATTCTCCGGCGTTCCCTCGTTCCAAGCCAACAAGTCAACGGGTGGCATCTGGCCCTGACTGACGAGATGGAACAGGTGGGGATAGGCGACCGTCAGTAGCGCCTTATGCACGCCAGATGCCACGTTCTTGAACGCGCTCGAGGTGAAGTTCACCATGATCGCCGTGCCGCGCACTGCCTCAGACGCCTGACCTGCACTGGCGGGAGCAGCCTTCCTGCTACTTTCGTCGTCTCCCTTGGCTTCTCCATCTGGTTCCCAGTATTCCATGGTCGAGCCGAAGCCGTAGTGGACATCGCCCGAGAGAATCACTACCGGCCCGAACCACGCCAGCCGCTGCAGCAGTGACTGGCAGACCCGCCGGTTGAGCGACCACGATTCGCGATCGTAGGCGTAGTGATCCAGGCTGAGCAGCTGGATCTTCTCGACGATATCCACTCCCAGCACCGGCGTTTGCGACACCAGCATGGTCAGCCGAGTATCATTAGGAGGTGGCGATCCAATCTGTTCCTCCAGCGCCTCGTCGGAGAGCAGCCCCGGCGCCGCGTGTGGCTGGTCATAGATTCGGCGGGTGCGCGTGTCAAGCACGAGCATGCGATAACTGGGCGTTTCCACCGTGAAATGCCAGCGAAGCGCCCGCGCGCCTCTAGGCAGTATCCCTACGCCGGAGAACTCGTTGGGAAGCCCCAGATACTCCGCCAGCAGAGCCGCATCCGCGCTGTCTTCTGCTCCCGGTTCCTCAGCATGCCACTGGTCCACCGTCTCCAGAAATGTCCGCCCGGTCGGCCCATCAAATTGGTCGGGGTCGTTGCCCCAGGCCTGAAAGAGGGCGTAGGCGTAGAGCGCGTTGCGGAGGATGCGCCGCCCCATCGGCCGCTCCAGGACGGTGGCGCACCATGCGCCATCGAGATACCAGTCGTCAGTCACGTCGTGGTCGTCACAGATCATATAGGTGGGGATATTGGCCAGCGCCCGCCGCACATGGGGCAGCGTCTCGCGAAAATCCGTCAGCTCCCGCTCGTCCAGGAGCCAGCGCGCCGCAACCTGGCTCCGCTCGCGCTCATCTTTGGGACGCGCCTCAGGGTACCGGCGCCACACCTCCTCCTGGGATGGCAGAGAGGCAGGCCAGAGGACGCCGGACCAGGTGAAGAGATACATCGCGAGATACTCGCCGCGCGTTAGCAGGTGGTTTTGCGGCGTCCCAGTCGTGAATCCCGCTACCTCGCGGACAACACAGGCGCGCTCACCCGGAGCTGTGAGACTCATGCCTGTTGGAATGGATGGCAACTCCTCGCGCCCCACCAGTATCTCGGCGGCTTCCATCAGCGCCGCAAGCAGCGACTCCGCCACATCATCGGCATAGATCTGGTCGCCGGTTAGATAGAGCTGTTGCGGGCGGGTAGCCAGGTCATCCGCAGACTGCGAGAGCGCCAGGTCCAGCGTTGCCAGCGCGTCTCTACCCACTCCGTGCGGATTGCGGCACGACCCGTGGAAGATGCGGACGCGCTCCAGGGTCGTCGCGGGTAGCACAAAGGATGGCAGCGGCAATCCGGCATAGGTCAGGCGCTCCACCTCGCTCACGGCCACCGGGTTGGCTACGAGCACGCCAGGTGAATGCAGATCATGCAGGTCATGCAAGTCATGCAGATCATGCAGGTCACCCGGGTCTGGTCGGTCTGCTCCCTCATCAGCCGCCTGTTCATCATCGAAGAACAGGTTGTAGCAGTAGACGTTGTCCGGGTCGAGCGCCTGCGTCTCGTCTGCTGCCCGTGCAGTCACGGCTACCACGTGCAGCCGGTCCCCCAGTCGCACGGTGGGGCGCGTGCTGGTCAACCGCTCGGTCAGGCTGCCTGTTGCCGCGTCCCACTGATAGACGCGCAGTGTCACGCGCTGAGCGGCGTGCACGGCCACCCAGACCGTCACCGCGCGCGGCTCGACCCGGCGAAGAATCAGCGGCATGCCTTCGAATCGCTCTGCCAGCGGCGTCCATGATGGTGATTGTCTCGGTGATGGTGTCATATGCGGCATACTAAATCCTTATCCCACATCCCAATGGCGGTTTCCCCTCAGAGCGATGACCATAGACGATGACCACCTGCTACTACATCTACGGTGTAGCGGTTGTGCAGGTGAAAATCGTCTCAAACCTCGCGGCCAATGTTCCTGTGAGAATGACCACGGAACAAACCTAGACGCTGGCCCACTACCTCAGCCACCGCTTGGAGCGGTTCCTGTAGCAGCTTGTATGGCACGACCTCCTCAGGCTGATTGGCGAGCGCTGTCTCCAGGCCGCGACGGAATGCGACGCGCAACTCGGTGTTGATGTGGATCACGGTAATGCCCGCTGTGATCGCCGCGGAGAGCTCTGTATCATCGGAGCCTGAGCCTCCATGCAGCGTGAGAAACCTGCCCGTCGCCTGGCGGATTGCTGCAATCCGGGAGATGTCCAGGTGTTGCGAGATGCTGCCATTGACCATCGTGCGGAGCATGCCATGCATACTTCCAACCGCAGGCGCTAGCAGGTCCACCCCTGTCGCGGCGACAAATTGCGTCGCCTCCTCAGGCGTCGTGAGCGGGCGCTCGATCGCGCGTTCGTGGATCTGCGATCCTGCCCCAATATAGCCAATCTCGCCTTCTACCAGTATCTCGGGGCGAATGGATTTAACAGCTTCGACTGCCACTTTCGTCGCGGCGGCATTCTGCTCGAACGGCTTCTCCGAGGCGTCGAAGACCAGCATATCGAACCCCGCACGTGTGGCTCCCTCGGCGCTGTGGAGCGTGTGGACGTGATCGGCGTTGAGATAGATCGCCGCTCCTGACTCGTCACGGATCACCTGGACGAGCGCCGCGACCTCCCGTGTGCCGATGAAGGCGCGTTCGCCCTCGGAGACTCCAATGATCACGGGAGTGTTCAGTTCCTGGGCGGTTTGACAAATCGCCTTGAGAGTGACGAGCTCTGAGACGTTAAAGTGGCCGACCGCTATACCAAGCCGATCCGCGTCTTCGAGAGTATGTAACAGCGTCTGCATCGTTCCTCCTGATAGAGTCGCATTCGCGTTTCAGCGATAATGTCTGCGCTGCCAAGCCCGGTCATGAGGCTGGCTGGTTCTTGCATCGCGGCCATGCTGTTCGCACTGTGGAGAGAGCGAGCCGCAGCGTGCGTTCGCTCTGGGTGCTGATTGTCGTGCGGCTGTCATCGGAACCACCTCCGCGAAGTGGGCTGCATGAACAGGTGCGCATCCCGGATGTCCGTCAAGCGTTCGCCCTGCGCCCGAACGCTTGACGGACATCCGGGCGAGAGAGGTACACCAGGATCACTGCCGGGATAGCGGCGGTCACCATCGTGTACTCGAGGTTTGCGTCCGACAGAATGAAGTCGGCCAGTGTAAACACGACTGCCATGCCCATGACCATCCAGGCGTACGACCATGCCCAGGGTCGCTGACGTGTTATCGCTATGGCCGCCGCGACGGTGATTGTACCCAGGGTAAGCCCGCGCACTTCGAGAAATGGGATGTAGGCGGTGGCGGGAGTGAAGGTCAAGACGCTCGGGACGCTGATTGTCCGAATACCAGCGATGAAAGCCACAGCCAGGATAACATCAAGCAAACCGACAATGGCCAGAAGCACGCCCAAGATGGAAATGCTCCAGAACCGATTCCGGGGCGGCCACGAGCATGCACCCTTGGTTAACATACGTTTCCTCCCTTTACGCTACGGCTCTCTGGCCTGGATGCGGCTCACCAACACCGAGCAGCCGGGGCCAGCGTCGAGCGATCCAGCCATAGACCTGGATCGAGATGAGCAGCCAGAAACCGCCCCAGAACAGGCCCGCGAGACTATCACTTGGCCAGTGCTCGCCCATGAGCACCCGTGATGGCCCCATCAAAACGATGCCTAGAATCAGCCCAGCACGTACGACCCAAAGCACTGCGAGAGTGCGCGTTCCCGCGCGTCGGACCTGAAACGTCAGAAACAGGACAATGCCAAAAAACGCAACGGCGTGTTCGACGTGACCTGAGGGGAAGCTGTAGACACCCGAGATATAGCGGTCGACATAGACACCATACCCCAGCGGACGCGGACGCTGAATGATCTGGTTGATCAGAAAATTCGTGGCGTCGGCAGTCGCTACTGTCGCAAGCGCGAGCGCCGCGTCGAGCCAGCGCGAGAGCGCCACAAAGACTGCTATCGCCGTGGCGACAAGGATACCCGCCGGGCGCGGCCAGTTGACTGTGCTATCTATCTCCAGCAGTCGACTGAGCCAGGGATGTGGCAGAATCAGGCGCTGCCACCAGACGGTGAGTCCGACGTCGCCGGGCAACGGCCCTGCGTCTCGCGCGACGGCTACTGTCAGGGCTATCATTCCAAGGAGCGCGGCGCCTACCATCGCGGCATAGGCGGCATGGGTCAGATGTAGCTTTCTCATAAGGCTGGCGCCCGCGACCGCGTGTTGCGCTGGCGCAGCTGTTGCGGTGACCAAAGCGGAATGGTCACTTCCTGACTGCGTACGTCTTGGCGTCACTGATGATCGTGTCCACCTGCGGACAGACATGACGATGCTCCTTGTCGTGGGGTTGATGGGCAGGACGAATTCAAATCGGCCGGGGCTACGCGTGCAAGTGGCTGCGTCGCCGGTGTTTTTCTGGCATCGGCCAGAACTTGAAGTGGCGCTTGAGCCAGATGTGCGCTTCGATCGTAGCGGCGAGCCAGACGGCGGAGAAGAGATACGCGCCCAGCACGTCGCTCGGCCAGTGCTCCCCGAGATACACCCGTGAAGGTCCAACCAGGAGAATCATTGCGGCAAGCGCTGCCAGAACGAGATTGCGGAACCAGGTATTGCGCCAGGCGATGAAGACGACGTAGCAGCAGAACCCGAAGAGTGTGGTGTATTGGATAACGTGCCCCGACGGGAAGCTGTAGTCGCTCAGATGCGCGGCGATATGAATCGAGGGGTCCGCTGGACGGGGTCGGGCCACGTAGATCTTGATGAGGCCCCCGATCCAGATCGCCACTAACGACGCTCCCACGCCGATGAGCGCTTCCAGGCGAAAGCGGAGGGCGAACAGGACACCAAACACGCCCGCATAGACGATGACATTGATGGGAAAGAAACCGAGGTCGCTCGCGCGGGTGAGGACCCAACCTACTGCAGGCAGCGTGACATGCTGGACCGCGCGGGTGATTGCCTCGTCCCACTGCAGCACATCGTTGCCGCGGACATTGAACGCGAGCAGAAGAAAGCCCGCGATGAACATGGCAATGACGGCGAGATAGGTAATGCTGAACAGTCGCCCACGGCCCGCCTCCTCCTCGACTGGTACCTCGGCGGCGATAATGCGCGCCTGGTCTTCAGCAAGCACGCGCCGCGCCCCTGTGAGCAGCGGTTTCTTCTGAGTGTCCATATCGCTTCTCCCTTGCTCCCTCGTGTTGTCTTGTGTTCGTTTATCGCTCGCCTATCGAACTCAAGGCCTGTGAGTCCGTAGAAGCGTTCGTTGTGATTGAGGATGGCGCTGGGGTGTCTCCGAAACGCCTCAGTGAGCGCACACAAAGGAATAGCCGGTGTTTCAGCTGTTTGCCTACTGAGGGGCGTTGCCCTTCATCGCCATGTCTCCCGGCTGTAATTGTCACTTCAAAGTGGTCGATTTCGCGCGTTATGTGCAATCGACGCCGGATCCGAGCTGATGCATTGGGCGTGTGCGGTCGCGTGTGCGCTCTGGCGCCATCGGTGCGCCATACTCGGCTGCATCGGCGGAACGCACAAGTCGCGCGAGAGTTCCAAGACGACACGGCCGAAAACATTACGATCCGCGTCACGGTTGAAGGAGGTGAAGGAGAAGTACAGGTAACCAACCGGTTCCAGTGCGCAACCAGGTTGGGATCGCGGCACGAGATGTGGACGACAGATGTCCCCAGATAGATTCCACGCCATATTGAGAGGCGACACGTACAGAGCGCCCGGGAGGCCACAGTATGCAGCCGTATCCACAAAGGTTTGGCGATAGCGGACACGAGGCCGCACAACAGCAAACACAACAGCAAACACAACAGGAAGCACAACAGCAAACACAACAGGAAGCACCTGTCGAGGAAGCGCTGACCAGAGAGGAGATGATTCTGCTCACGATACTGCGCACCTCACGTCAATACGCTCAGGAAATGTTTAATGATCGCGAACTAGCTCGACTACGCTTCGTACGCTGGTTGGTGGAAACAGGCCGGCTGTCGCGGTAGTCCGCGCGCCTGGAGCAGGTAGGACATGGGTGGCATACATCACGCTGTCATATCAAAACCTGGGACATCGCGCTTCGTACAGGTATATCGGGGTTAGACAAGAAAGGAGGCGCAGCGATGCGCTACGTCATTCGTGAAAAGTTCTTCCGGTTGGGTGAGGATTCCGCGATCACCGATGAGGCTGGCCGCGTAGTATACCAAGTAGATGGGAAAGTCTTCTCGCTCCACAACACGCTCGTTGTACGCGATCCGGCAGGCAGTGAGGTAGCCAGGGTTCAGCGGCAACTGATCGCGCTTCGTCCGACCTATCACATCACCGTGCATGGGCACGAAATCGCCGAGGTGCGCAAGAAGCTCTTCAGTCCCTTCATTGACCGGTTTACCATTGATATCCCTGGCCCGGAGGACCTGGCGATCAAAGGAAGCCTGCTTGATCACGACTATACAGTGAGACGCGGCGATCAAGTCGTCGCAACGGTCTCGAAAGCGTGGATCAGCCTCACCGACACGTATGGCGTCGACATCGCGCCTGCCGAGAATGCTCTGCTCATCCTGACCAGCATCCTGGCCCTCGATCTCGCGGAAGATCAGGAGCGCGTCATGGATCACGACTGAGCACGTCAGCGCGTGGAGTCGTAATGTGTGCTTGCTGCAACGGGAGCCTTGAGCCAGCATCTGTCTGGCCAGGCTCCCTTTTTCATGAGTTCTTTTTCCATCTCTCCTCCAGTAACTGCCCGTGATTGCGGCGTCCTCATCTCCAACCTTTCACTCACGCGCCATCCTCGTCCATCATCCCCATCTTCGGTGTGCGCGGCTGTGTGCGCTGTGCGGACATTGCTGCGGGAGACTGAATGGCACACAGCATTTCAACCACACAAGTGGAAGGAGTCGGGCATGTTTACGCAGCTTTTCGATCAGTTCGTTCGCAGCATCGACACGATGCCCATCCTCGTCGTCTATGCCATCATCGCGGCATGGGTCGGCGCCGAAAACCTGGGCATCCCGGCGCCATTGGAGGTAATGCTGCTCTTTGCCGGATCGCTTATCGGGCTAGGGCATTTGAGCGCTCCGCCCGTGCTGGTCACGGTGCTGCTCGGCTCGCTGGTATGCAGCGCTCTCGCCTATTTTCTCGGCCGCCGCCTCGGAGCGCATGCGCTTACACGCGCGGGAAGGCGCATCGGACTGACACACGAGCGGATTGCCGCTCTCGATACTTGGCTCCGCTCGCGCGGCATAATCGGTGTCGCCTGTGCCCGCATCATTCCAGGCATCCGCCTGTTCAGTTCGTACGTAATGGGGATCGCCGACATACCGCTGGTGACATTCGCCTTTGGTATCACCGTCGCCACGCTTGGCTACTCCAGCATTTGGATAGTTGCCGGCATCCTGTTGGGAAACAATTATCGCGTGCCACTCCACTATCTGGACGCGCTTGGCTTCTATGGTGTGGCGCTTGCCGCGGCAGCCCTCATCGCTGGTCTGGCGGTTCATCATGTGCTAGGGCGTGGGACGCTCAGGCATCTCGCTGCACACCACAGTCCCAAGCCAACGTCGCATTCAGTTGCGCAGCAGCTAGCGCGTGCCAGTGCGCCGCAGGAACCCGGTGCAGGCGACAGCAGACGCCGCACTATAGCGGCTCCGCCATCATCCAGGCATCGCGTGCAGGCCGCTAATACCCCCGATCAACACCTCGCCAATGCGGTCAGCCTGCGTGAGCCCACTTTGCTCGCTGAAGTGGGCGCGCTCTGGCCATCGTGGGTTATCGCGACCATTGCCACGCTCTGGGCCGCGATAGCGATCATGCTGTTGTTTCTCTCCGTTGCCGCCCATCGCTACGCGGTCTTTCCCCTGGATATGACGCTGGCGCACGGGATTCAACGTCTGCGCGGCACGGTGTTCGCCACGCTCATCTATCCAGCAGGTGACCTGCAATGGTACCTGCCCTCCATCATCGCCTATGTCATTATCTTCGCCATTCTGCTGGTACTGCGGCTCTACCGCGTGGCAATCTTTGTAGCGCTTTCCAGTTTTGGCGCCGATCTTGTCCACCTGATGCTCAACATCGTCGTAGCTCGTCCACGGCCCTACGGGGTCGCTATTCCCGCGCTCACAACCATCAACCTTGGCAGCGCAAGCTATCCATCGGGACACGTTGCCCATGTGGTTGGGTTGTATGGCTTCCTCTTGTTTCTCTGTGTGCTCGCCATACGCGCGCGACCGCGGCTCAAGCTGTGGCTGCTCGCCGTCCAGGCAATCTGTGTCTATTTTCTCGCGGGTGTTGGTATCTCTCGGGTGCTTGAGGGCCAGCACTGGCCCAGTGACGTGGTGGGCGGCTACTTAGTCGGAGTCCTGGTCCTAATACCTGTCATTGCGCTCTACCACAGGGTCGCGATGCGCCATGCCGCGACACATTCAACTGAGCGGCGGGATGCTGAGCACGCCGCCATCTCATGCGCGAGAGCAATGGTGCCCCAGGACTGACTGCCGCGCACAGTGCGTTCACGCATGCTTGGAACGCTGAAGCTGAAAGGGAGTGACCATTATGCAGAGCGACGTTCGTGCTTTTCTGATTACCAATCCAAGGGCTGGTCGCGGCAGAGTTGACCTCTCCGAGGCCATTACCGTCCTGCAGGCGCACGGTTGGGAGGTTACCGTGCGGCAGAAGTTGCGTGGGGGCCACGCGACCGAGCTAGCCCGTGATGCGGTACGCGAGGGCTACAATGTTGTCGTGGACTGTGGGGGCGACGGCACCCTGAATGAGATTGTCGAGGGTGTGGCAGGAACCGGGGCGTCGGTAGGCGTAATTCCCGGTGGCACCGCTAATCTCTGGGCGCACGAAGTCGGCATTTCGCCGTCCCCACAGGCTGCGGCCCTGCAACTTGTCGGCGCCGAGCAACACCGTGTTGATGTCGGACGGGTCGCGGTGAATGGCCATCATAAGCGCCACTTCTTGCTGATGGCAGGATTAGGCTTTGACGGCGCGGTCTTGCGGGAACTCTCGAAACCGCTGAAGAAACGCGTGGGCTGGTTGGCCTATGCGCCAGCGATGATGCGTGCCCTTCGCGCCTTTCGGCCGGTACCTGTGGATGTCGACATGGACGGCGTGCAGTGGCATGGACATACCACACAGATCGTCGTCGCGAACACACGCCGCTACGCGGGCTTCACGCGGATGTGCCCACGCGCCTACATGGACGATGGGCTGCTCGATATCTGCCTTCTCACACCCGATTCGGCCGTGGAACTTGGACGCCAGGTAAGCTCGTTGGTGCTCCACCAACGCCCCAGCGTGGCATCAACCCAGGAACACCGTGCTGCCGCAATTACCATCCGGTCGCCGGAACTGTTGCCACTGGAAGCAGATGGTGGCGTCGTCCACCTCAATGAAAGTGATCTCACCCGTGAGGGCGTCATCTACACGTTCACACTCACCGCGCAAGGTGTCAGTGTTCTCACGCCACGCACGTACGATGGAGCGCTTTTCGAGCCGCGCCGCTTCGCCGATTCGCTGGCCGATATTCCCCTCCAGCCGATTGTTACCCATGTATTACCACAGGTAAGAGAGCATAGCGGCCATAACGGGCATAGCGGCCATAACGGGCACAATGGTTATAGCAGCCAGAGCAGCTCCGCTGTGTGTCGCGGGCATGTCGAACCTGTCGAGCCTGTCAGGCATTCTCGGCGTAGCGACCATGGCGAGGATTCCGCGCGCACGACACACGAGAAGGGGGAAGGCAAGCAGACGAAAGTGAAGGTGTGGCAGATGCGCATCATCACGGTCGGTATTGATTCGCTCACCGCCGCCTACGTGAAGAATGGGCGCGTTGTGCGGGTGGAGATTCGTGCTGAGACCGTGCTGGCAAGTGTGGGGGACGAGGAGGATCAGTCGCTTTGGGGAGCGCTCGCGCGGCTGACTGAAGGCGATCTCGTTGAGATCGAGGGCACCAAAGACAGTAAGAATCAAGTGCTGCTGGCCCAGAAGGTGGCCCTGGTGGAAAGAGCGCTCGCGCTGGGGACAGCTAAACATGGGCATAAGCGTTGATCGCTCCTTGCACATGCGCACGACAAGGCCCGCCTGTGGAAGGATCAGAGGATACACCATGAACGAACCTCAGGAGCATTCGGCTATACATGTGCGCTCCGTGCTCATACCTGGTCTGCCAGACGATACGCGCCGCACGGACGAAGCACGCCAACCAGTACGCTGGCTCATATTTGCTCGCACTCTGTGGTGGGCAATTGCGATCATGGCGTTGGGGTTGTTTGGGGCGGGAAGCGTGGCCAGGTTTGCCCAGATTCAATCGCTCTGCTCGACTGCCTGTGATGACGGGCGTCTCTCTTCGGTCGCTAAGTTGACCTTAGGGCACCTTGGGTTGTCCTACGATGCGTACCTGTCACTCGCCCATTCGCTTCGTTCGCTCCATATGACGTTCAGAATGTATGCCACAACTACGACGATCTGGGAGATTCTCAGTACGTTCGTATTTGCGGCGGTAGCTGCCATCATCTGCTGGCGCAAGTCAGGCGACCGCATGGCGCTGTTCACCTCACTTGCGCTTCTGCTATTCGGAGTATCAACTTCCAATATACTGACTGCCCTGCCTGTGCAAGCCACACTGTGGACGCTACCAGTCAACATTGTGAACTTCCTGAGTTACGTCGGGTTCGCCGGCTTCTTCCTGGTCTTCCCCGATGGCCGTTTTATCCCACGCTGGACACGCTGGATCGCCTTGGTCTGGATCATCGTGACGATCCCGAGCGTCATCTTTCCCGGCTCGCGGCTTGATCTGAACACCTGGCCGCCTGTCGCCAGTCTGGCCACACAGTCATGCGTTTTGGGCGTGGGCATCTGGGCACAAATCTATCGCTATCGCCATGTGGCTACACGGATGCAGCAAGTGCAGACCAAATGGGTGGTCTTTGGCGCGGCGGCAGCGATTGTAACGGCAGTTGGCCTGAACCTGGCTCTACTGCCGTTTTCTCCTCTTACCAAACCATCCGTGAGCCTGACCATTGCATATCTTGTCGTGACAAGCATTACCCGTATCGCGTTTTTGATCATTCCAATCACAATAGGGATTGCCATTGTGCGCCACCGATTATTCGACATTGACCTCATCCTTAAGTGGACCATGGTCTATGGCGCACTGACCGTTGTCCTGGCCATTTTGTATGAAGGCGGCTCGACGGTTATCGAGCGGCTGTTGCTCACTGTCACAGGTCAAGAGACGATTACAGCTGCTGTGGCTGTCTCATTTGCGATTGGCTTATTGTTCCATCCGCTCCGGCGCATTCTCCAAAGAGTGATTGATCGCTGGCTATTCCGTCCCAAATATGTCGCGGAACGCCACCTGGAGACGTTTGGCGAGAGAGTACGGAGTGAAATAGATCTAGGTGTAGCTCCAGACCGGTTGGAGCAGATACTCGACCATGCGCTGAGCCAGGCCTGGGAGTCCTTCGAAGAGCAACGTTCCGAGCTTCACCGTGTTCGGCATTTGGAGGGTGAGACGCCAGGCGCGCTGCGCAGGTAGCTCTGGTGCAGAACCAACCCGCAGGTCATCAAAGCGGTTCCCTTTGGTGTCCCGATGACGAAGGAGCAGGAAATGGCAGCACCTGAAGAAACGCTGGTAGTTATCCCAATAGTGCCAGGAAAGTCCGAGGGATGGCGCCGCGCAATGCAGGAAATCGCGGGCTCGCGTCAGGAGGATTTTGAGCGCGCCCAGGCGCGCTGGGGTGTTTCAGGATTGGCGATCTACCTCGCCGACACGCGCCGGGGCCAGATGGCGGTCATACGTCTAAAAACCAATAACAGCCTGATTGACCTGCAGCTCCAGATCGCGGTGTCAGAGGAGCCATTCGACCGCTGGCTTAAGGAGCAGTTTCGGGTCTACCATGGCATTGATCTCGATGGTCCTGCGGGCGGTAAGGAAGCCGAACGCATCATTCCGTGACGGCTCATACTGTCTCCATAAGCTTGCTTACATGAAGCCGTCTGTGGGTTCCAGGCGCCAGGTGCGCGGAGCGCGGCCCAGCGTTTTGCACGGCGAGGTCATCCTCGTTGCGTCCGTTTCAGCATCGCTGAAGGAAACTCGGGGGGATAGAACCGATCCCACTCGTCGCGCTCCCAGGCTGCCCGCACCTCTGGGTCTGACAGGTCCCAATCCCAATGGATCTTTTGGAGTATCGCCCGCAAATCGTGCCGCAATTCTTCGACGGTTGGCCGCCCAAAGAACCAGTAGCCGTTGTAGATTTTGTAGATTACCAGCCCTGGTTCGCAGACAATGGTATGTGGGACCATCTGGTTGTGCTCTGGATCGGTATATTCGGCGATGTCCAGACCCTGCTGCACTATTCGCTCTGGGTCCGATAAGAACGGCCATTCGGCCGCGACGCCGGATCGGTAATCTAGCGTTTCTTGCAGGTCGCTGGTGGTAATCGTCACCATCTGACAATATCCTACCCCTGGCTTCATCTCACGCCAGAGTTCTCGTAAACCTTCGTGCTGGCGCTGATCTTTGGCCGAGTAGGCTTCGCGGGCCAGCACAATTATCATGGGATCCCCGCCCTGAATCTCGGATAGCCGCCGCAGGCTGCCCGTGTGATCGGGAAGCTCATAGTCGGGGAATACAGCTCCGGGAGTGAAGTCGGCGCGCATACTGTAGCCTCCTAAATTGCCGATGGACAAGCGTCCGGGGTGTTACCATCCTGTGTCTGGTTTCTCCCAGTTCGCACAAGCTGCGTGTAGAGTCGCTCCAGATCCACCTTGCTCACGCACGCCTCGATGCCTCGCGCAAGCGCCTGAGCATTCAATTCCTGCGCGATGCGCAGAGCTTGTTCATAGAGGGCAATCGCCTCGTCCATACCAAGTGTTTGTAGCGCCGCGTCGCCTGCTCTCAGGCTGTACCGAAATGCAGGTTCCAGCAGACCGGCCATCAACGCATGGTGCGCTGCCTGCGTTGCGATTGTGGCGCTTGTAGTGGTACTGCCTTCCCGTTCGAGCGCGGCAAACAGGTGGAAGGCGCGCGCATGGAAGATGCGGCGACGTTCCTCGCCGGCCTCGGTATAGACAACCTCGCTGAGTAACTCTTGCGGGAACATGTAACGACTTTGGCGCGAGCCCTCAGCTGCGACGCGTTCTTCCCTTGGAGCGAGAACTAGCGATTGCCTGTGCAAGAGGTCATCGAGAGCGTCCAACGCATCGCGCTCAGACACCTCAATCAGTGTCCTCAGCTGGTCGAAGGTAGCGGGACGACCCAGAACAGATGCGGCGGTGAGCAGGTCGGTAGCCGTTTCAGGCGCCTCCGATAGGCGGCTCCGGACGAGATCTCGAACGGTACCGGGGACTATATGAGCCAGCGCGGATCCATCAAACGGCGCGGCGAGTGCTACAATCGCCTGGCCTTCGCGGGTCTGCTCCCGTCGTATCACGCCATGTTCCAGCAGCGTGCGCACCATCTGCAGGAGATAGAACGGCTGCCCTCCAGTTCGCCGATGGAGCCATGTGATGAGCGCTTCGGACTGATTGCGCGTGTTGCCGTGACCCGCTACGACATCATATTCCCATGTGCCAAGCCCAGAGAGCAGGCGATGGGTGTCCTCCGGTGTGAGTGGGCGAAGCAGGAGGCGATGGAGTTCCGTCTCGCGTTCAAGTGACGCAAGCCAGTTGTGAAGCTCTGACGCAAATCTAGATGCTTCGCTTCGCGCCCCCAGCACCAGCAGAACCGGTGTACCGTTGGCCATCCAGTTACGTACGGCGTATTGCAGGAGGTCACGTGTCGCTGTGTCCACCCATTGCGCATTATCCAGGAAGAGTACCAGCCCATGAGTATCAGAGCGCTCAGATAGCGCCCGAACGAGTTGCGTCACTGCTTCGAAAAGTCGGCCTCGCGCTGTCGTCTCTCCGTCGTCCATTTCTGACGGGGCGGGCAAATCGGGATAGCGGTCGCGTAGCTCGGGAAACAGCCGTGTCAACTCGGCGAGCCAGGGGTCCGCCAGCAAGTCGTCGGGCGCGTTTTCCTGGGCGATCCGCGGACGTATTGCGTCTACGAGCGGTTGAAACGGAAGGTGGCCAATGAACTCCAGCGCGCGCGCTTGCAGTACAGCCGCTCCCTGAGTTCCAACCCAACACAAGAACGCCTCTGCCAGCCGTGACTTGCCAATGCCCGTCTCTCCTCCGAGCACAACGATCTGTGGCTGATGGTGCTTTGCCATCTCATATGCGCTCACGAGCGCCGAGAACTCCAGGGACCGGCCAACGAGCGGCGCGCCAATGCCCTCGCGTACGTCAACGGTTCGTTGAAGTGAAGGATGACGCATCGAACGCGGGGCCGTGGGCTGCGTCGTCGTCGCAGACGCCAATGAGGCTGAGTGGCGTAGGCGTTCGGCCAATGCCACTGTCTCCGGAGCGGGTTCCACGTCCAGGCGCGCTCGAAGCAGTCGTTTTGTAGCCGTATAGGCGGCCAGCGCTCCCGCACGGTCACCCTGCGCCGCAAGCCCCTGCATCACGTACCGTGTGGCGGCTTCCTCGAAGGGATTCACTTCACACCAACGTCGCGCTGTTGCGGCCGCCTGGCCGAACGCTCCTGATTCCATATGGAGTTGGGTGAGCGCTCCAAAGACGTGCTCGATCTGCTGCTGATAATATGCCCTTTGCTGTCCGATCCAGTCGTCCAGCTCGGGGGCATCGTCGAACACGACCCCATCCAGAAACGGTCCGTGATACAGCTGAACTGCGGCCTCGAGCGTATCACGCATCTGCTGATTCTGCGCGTCAGGTGCGGTTAGGAGTTCCTGGGATAATCGCCGTGCGAAGGCAGCCGCTCGTTCGACATGCTCGGTATCGAGTAGCAGCGATGGACTACCAGACCTGTCGAACTCCAGCGCCGGACGGCCAAGCGCATCGTGCTCGGCGCGTACAATCGAGATGTCATCATACGGAATCTGGGTCGCGTCAGCCAGGTTATGGCGCAAGAGAACGACCACATTGCGCAGCAGCTTGCGGGCAGTCAGGTCATCATGGTCTGGCCAGAACAGCGCGGCAATCCGCTCACGCGGCTGGCGCTGATCCGTTAGCGCCAGGAAGACCAACAGGGCCAGCACACGCTTCGAGCGAAAGGCGATATGCCGCCCACCGCAGTAGATGTGTGGCTCACCCAGCAATGCGGCGGTCAGCGCGTTTGCCGCCTGTTCAGAGCCGCCACCGCCTGA
This sequence comes from Ktedonobacterales bacterium, assembly GCA_036273675.1. GTDB lineage: Bacteria > Chloroflexota > Ktedonobacteria > Ktedonobacterales > JADMIN01 > DAHUXT01. The sequence goes on from DASUHD010000093.1 coordinate 90,247, forward strand.
GTCGTGCTCGTACGACGGAGGCGCGAAGGGTACATCCATTGGTTGATCCACTACTAGTGGAATGCGTTCGGAAATCATAACCACCTTCACCACTTCCTGTGTCGCAGCGCTTCTGATGACTGACCCAGTAGAACCCAATCATCGCCCGATTACTGATATCCATGTGATAGGGTGCTGAGCTCACGTTCGCGGGTAGTCGTATTTCGTCTGTCCTACATGCTCTGTGATTCGCGCCTCGTCCCACGCCTCTTGCGGGTCTGGGTGAGGACGGCCCTATTCTCGCATTAGCTGTCCGTGGTCCAATTGCATATGAGCTCGGCCGCCAGGCCACCCACTGAGCTGGATAGATCGACCCCATGCAGAGCATGCACACGCTCTTTGAACCACAGCTCGAATGGCTCCTGCGACGTCATGAGATCGTCCTGAATGTCTACCAGGTCGCGGGAAGCCTTCATGTCAGCGACGGCAATATGTCCGATGCGGGTATCGGCGAGCCAAACCGATAGGCGCTCCACGCCCAGACGGTGGACGGCGTCCGTGAACTCGGTCAGCATCGAGCCCTGGAGTTGTTGGACGAATCGCCGCCACTCTTCGGACTTTCCGGCGACGATAGGGAGAACGATGAGCGCGTCTGCCATGAGATGACCTCCTAATCCTCGCCATTCACTTGCGCGACTACGTCTTTCTATCGAGCACAAGCGTATCCGGGATCCGCATCTGGAGCGCAAACAGCAGCGTAAACATTCTGCTCGGGGGCTAGAATTGCGTGCCGCTGCGCCCCAATTCAACGAGGGTGTGCCATAATCACGTAGAATCATTGACAGCAGAAACGTCCGACTAGTGGCGAGGTGGATTCCACGACCGGATGTTGGTGCGGCAGCCGATGTTCACGGTGGGATGCTGGTGTAGAGAGCTTCACGCGCCAGGCGCATGAAGTGAGAGATGAGGCCATGATGTCCGATTCCGCCGATCTATCTCGGTCATCATCCCCTACACCCCAGCAGATGCCTGCCGAACCACATCTCGTCATGCGACTGTTTGGACCCCCAGAGGTTATCTGGGTCACTGATAGTGTTCCTGGGCCGAATTCACTCGGCGGTCCTCCGGTAGCCTTCCGCACCAAGAAGACGCTCGCCCTGTTCGTCTACCTCGCGCTCACGCCGCAATCGCATGCGCGCGAGCAGCTGGCGGCGCTGCTGTGGCCCGACCACGACGAAGAGTCCGCGCGCACACTCCTGCGAAACACGCTTGCCTTTCTCAGGCAGGGGCTAGCGCAGGCGACCGGCCAGCAGCGCGAGACCATTACGCTGGTGCGCAGCGTGCGCGATACGCTGGGTCGTGAAGCCCTGACCCTGGATGCGGTGAACACCTCGCCCCGCCTGGTATTGGATACCCATCTCCTTGAGCGTGCCGCGAGTCTACCGCAGCGTCCGCGCCAGCCGCCCGGCGGGGGCAATAGTGACAGTGAAGAGGAAGCGCAGCTTGGCGCGGGGGTGGCCGCATATCGCGGTCCGTTTCTGGAAAGTGTCACCTTCGACGACTCCCCCGAGTTCGAGGCATGGGTTGCACAGCAACGCGCGTATTGGCTGCGCCAGTTCGAGCGCGCCAGTGACCGGCTCTGCCAATTGCGCTTCGACCGGGGCGCCTTCACTGAGGCAGCAGTCACGGCTCGATCGTGGGTCGCCGCTACCCCTCTCGATGAAGCCGCCACCCGGCAGCTAATGAGGGCGCTCGCCGCAGTAGGTGATCGCGCCGGTGCGCTGGTCGCCTATTCTGCCCTTCAGCATTTGCTGGCCGCCGAGCTGGGCGCCCAACCGACGCCAGAAACCACAGCATTTGCGGAACGGGTACGTCAGTCCGCGCAGACTGCCGCTCGCACTACTCACCCCACATCATCTTCCGCTGACGAGGATAGCGCCCTTGCCCCAGCGACTGGCATCCCATTCGTGGGGCGCTCGCCGGAGTTCGAGGCGCTGGTGGCGGCGTACGAGGCTGCAGCGCGTGGTGGAGGAACGCGAGTAGTGGTGCTAGAGGGAGAGGCAGGGATCGGTAAGACGCGGCTAGCTGAGGAGTTCCTGAACTGGGCGACGGTGCAAGGGGCGGATGTGCTGCGCGGACGTGCTGTCGAGGCGCTGGGTCGGCTCCCGTACCAGCCGCTCGTGGGCGCGTTGCGGCCGCGCGTAGCGCGCGAACGGGCGCCCGACGATTTGTTGGCCGACGTGTGGCTGGCGGAATTGGTGCGTGTGCTGCCAGAGTTACACGACCGATACCCCGACCTGCCAGCGCCGAGCACCCTGGCCGTGGACGATCCCTCGGGCCAGGGCCGCCTCTTCGAAGCGGTTGCCCAGTTGGGGCAAGCTCTCGCGAGCCGCCAGCACGCAACCAGCGGCGCCTTGATTCTCTTTCTGGATGACCTACAGTGGGCCGATGCGGCGACACACGATCTGTTGCAGTACGCCATCCGCCGCTGGGCGGAGGAGCGCGCGCCGCTGTTGCTGCTGCTGACCATCAGGCCAGAGGCAGCGGACGAGCGGCTTGCGGCTGGACTACGCGCAATGGGGCGCACCATCCTCATATCCTGGCTGTTGCTTACTCCCCTCGCGCCCGATGAGGTCCAACAGGCGCTTCAGGCACTGGCGCCCCGCGACGAGGCTGGCAGAGGCAACGAGCAAGAGATTCGTGAGTTCGGGATGTGGCTGCGGGAGCGCACTGGCGGACATCCTTTCTACCTTGTGCAAATGCTGCGCATGCTTGTCGACCGGGGGATTGTCCGGTACGAGCACGGTGGTCGCGATGGGAATCTCGGCTTACAACTACAGGTGCCCGCCGCTTCTGACATGCGGCAGATGCGCCATCTGGTGCCTGGTACCGTGCGTGACATGATCCGCACGCGCATCGAGGCTCTGGGCGCGAACACGCGTGACCTTCTCTTTGCGGCCGCCGTTCTGGGAGACGAGCTCACGTTCGAGCAGATGTGCGCTGTCTCTGGCATTGCGGAACGGGAAGCATTGAGCGGCTTCGATGAACTGCTCGGAAGCCGACTGCTCAACGAAGCGGGTGCGGAGCCCAGTGCATTCCCCTCTCAGGGAGCCCGCGCCACCTTCCCGCAAGACATGGTACGCGAGGTCTCCTACACCGAAGCGGGTGAGGCGAGGCGTCGCGTCTTTCACCGCAACGCCCTCGATGCGCTCGAGCGGACGGGATTTACCCCCGCCGCGGAATTGGCGCGCCATGCCGAAGGCGCGGGGCTCCTGGAGCCACTTTGGCGCCATAGCCTCGCCGCGGGGGATGCCGCCATGCGTCTCTATGCGGTTCGCGACGCGCTTCCGTACTACGAACAGGCGTCGCGACTGCTCACAATGGATCGACGCGCGGCCCAAGCAGGCCAACTCGACCCACTGCCGGGCGAGCGAGCGCATCTATATCTCCAGTTGGCGCGAGCATATGAAACCACCAATCAGCTGCACCAAGCGCACGCGATCTACGAAACCTTGTACGCGCATGCTCATGAGCACGAGGACCAGGACATGGCCTGGCGCGCCCTGACACGTCTCGCGGTGACCGCGGTTAGCCAGGCGACGAACCGGGAAGCTACGGTGGGACGCCTGGATCAGGCGCTACAACTCGCCGAGGCCATGGGAAACGCCGATAAGCTGGCAGAGACACATTGGAACTTGGCGCTCATGTATCTCATTCTCAGAGAACCACAACGTACCATCGAGTTCGCTCAGCACGCGTTGCGCTATGCCAACGATGGTGGCAATAGAGAGTTACAGGCGCGAAGCCTGTTTCTGGTTGGAACAGGCTATGATGGGATCTCCGCCTGGGAACAGGCGGCCGCTCCACTCGAGGAGGCACGCTTGACGTATGATGCTCTCGCACAGTTAGCCGAAACAGCATCGGAGACAGCGTACCGAGCGACAACGTATAGCGAGCTGACGTCAATAGGCACTCAGTCTTTATGGGCGGGAGAAGGGCCAGCCACCGCAATCGCCCATCGGACAATGCAAGCGTCATGTATGTACGAGCTCGCGGCCAATCGCAACAATTACGGCAATCCGCGGGACGGCATCCGTGTGGCGCGAGAGGCCTTGCGCATATCCCAGGAGATCGGTGATAAGACCGCTCATGTCATGAGCGTGCATGAGCTTGTGCGCGGTTTAACAGAGGTGGGCCGCTATGAGGAGGCGCTGGCGGTGGCAGAGGATCACCGCGCCACGGCGCGAGACATCCTTGCCTTTCACCAGCTCACATTCCTGTCAGCGCTGATGAGCGCATATCTGGCAGTGTACCAAATCGCAACAGCGGATGAGGCGCTGTCTGAAGTGAAGCTAATCATTGGACACGGGATTCCTGGATATCAAAGCAACGGGCTATGGGGCCTGCGCTGTGAATTCTTGGCGCTGGCTGGAGACTGGCCCGCCGCGGCCGATGCGGCAAAGGCGGCAACTGAGATGCGCATCCAGCGACACGCCGGAGCACACTACTCCTGGTGGCATGGCTGCAATGAGACCGAGGCGCTGCTGCGCAGTGGCGAGATTGCGCTCGCCCGCGAAGGAATACGTATACTAAGCGAGCGCTCCCATCAGAGTCGGCGTGGCCAACTCGTGACACTACGGATGCAGGCCATACTTGCGGCCTACGAGGCGCGAACAGCGGATGCCATCAGGGACCTGGAGCAAGCGCTGGCGCTAGCTGAGCAGATCGATCTCCCTGAACAGCAGTGGCAGATTGCCGCATCTCTGGCCCGCGTCTACGAATCGCTTGGTCAATTGTCAACAGGCCAGCAACGGCGCAACCAGGCGCGAACCATTGTAATGGAGTTGGCGGGTGGCATGACCAACCCTTCACTCCGCGCTGACTATCTGGCGGGAGCGCTCGGCGCTGTCAACGCCCCGGCGCCGCTCATCGAGCTCTCTCAGGGCTCGGCCGAGCCCTGAGAGAGGCATTGACCAGCAGAAGATGAGCATCGCGAAGCTGGCCAGGATGGTAGTGCGACACTGATGAGGGATCAGTGAGTCAAAATAACACGCGGCACAGTACGTCACTGCCGAGATCTTGGAAATACCAGACGAGATGACGAGCCGCCACCGCAGGAGGAGAACGCCGAGATGAGTGAGTTTCACGCTTCCGCGCATCCAAGAGTGGCCAAACGAACCATCCTGGCCTACGTGACGGGAAACATAGGCGCCAATGCCTTCCTCGGGCTGAACTCGTTCATCCTGCCTCTCTTTCTCGCGCCGCTTGGCGCCTCATTGACACTTATCGGAGCGCTGACCAGTGCCCGAAGCGCGGAGGGCGTGATCGTCGCGCCCCTGGTCGGAGCCTGGAGCGACCGCGCATGGACACGCGTCGGGCGGCGGAAACCCTTCATTCTGGTGTGTCTGCCGCTGTGTGCGCTGCTGGTCGCGGTCCTTCCCTTTATTCCAGCCATTTCGAGCCGCCATGTAGAGGTTGCCGGGATTCAGATCAATCTGGCGCTGGCGATCGCGGCGCTGATCATCATTCTGTTTACGGTGGCCTTCAACGCCATGTACGATCCCTATCAGGCGCTCATGGCCGACCTTGTACCAGTCGAGCGCCGCAGCAGAGTTAGCGGCTTGTTCCAGATGTTTGGCTCTATCGGGCTTATTGGCTTTCTGCTGCTGTCGTCCTTCGCGGCATCGTTCATGGCGCTCGCACTGGTTGCAGCCGTAGCGCTGCTCCTGTCGTTTCTCCCCACGCTCCTTGCAGTCCGTGAACGGCGTGAGCTTGCAGGAAGCGGAAGCAGCGGGGCGGGCGTGGCGCCCGGCCTACAGGCGGGCAAAGAAGCGCGTGCTGCGCTGCTGCGCGACCGGCAGCTCCGGCTCTATTATGCTGCACAGTGCCTCGTGAACTTCGGCCGTAATGCGGTCACCCCGTTTTTGACGTTGTTCATGATCAAAGCGGCGCATTTTACGCAGCCGATGGCCTTGCGCCTCGTATTTGTCTCGCTACTCGTCACGACGATCTTCGTATGGCCGTTCGGCGCGCTTGGGGATCGGTTGGGAGCGAAGCGCCTCTTTCTCTTTGGCGTTCTGGTCCAGGCTGGGACCTCCATTCTCACCAGTGTAACGCGCGAACCACTGCTACTCTTCGTGAGCTTCTCAATCGGGGGAATCGGCACCGCAGCGCAGATAGCCAATGCCTACCCTCTGCTCACTCGTCTGGCGCCGTCGCGGCGAGTGGGTCTCTTCACCGGAGTAGATGCCGGATTGGTCTCCATCACCGCGTCCTTTGCGGGGATAGTTGTGGGCGCGCTCATTGATGCGTTTGGCTATAACATTCTCTTTCCGACCGTCGCTGTGCTCTACATCGCGGCAGCGGTTCCCCTTGCCCTCCTGCAGGTGGAGCGCTCCCTGGGAGAACGCGAGCGCAGCGGGTCACTCGCCAGTGGCGCCAGCGCTGCGAGCACTGCATAAGCACCCGGCTGGCGCTCCCCTGAGCATATTGTTGGGGAGAAGAAGCGCAACGAGACAACGAGCCGAGGCCCTGCGTCCGCACGGCGCGTAGCGCCTGCCAGCCTCATTCTCCGTGCTGGTTTCTGCCTTTGCGGTGGCCCATGCCGCGGATCGCATCATCGAGCGGATTCATGCCGAGATAGCGCGCGACGCTCTCGGTGCGCCAGATCCAGCGCAGCAGGGGTAGCCAGAGGAGAGTCGCAGCGCTCACGAGTCCCCATTCAACCAGGGTCAGCGGCGCCAGCGCGAAGGTATCACGCAGCGGCGGCGCCAGTTCCACCATGACAAACACCATCGCAAGGGCGCCCGCCAACACCGTGGGACGCCAGTCGCCGCTCAGGCGGTCTCCGCCAGTCCACCAGGGTGTCGGTGGCTCCACAAAGACAACTAGCAATAGACCAGAGAAGACCAGGAAGGCAGACACCGCCGTCTGCGCATGGGTGAGCGCAAAGATGTCGAGAGGTGTGGGCTGTGCGGTTACGAACCCTGCCGTCGGGGAGGCGGCGCCGCCGTGGTCGATGGCAATAACTCCGTAGAAGAGCAACAGTCCGAGCGCTGCTGTGACGATTGCCGCCGCTGAAACAAAATGGAGCAACTGGCGCCGGAGGTCAGCCCGAGACGCACGCTGAGGGTGCGCCCAGATGGCCAGCAGCACGGTCGGAATGCCGACCGCGAGCAGCGTGATCAGTGACCCCTGACGGAGCGCTAATGGGAGCGGGCCCAATGCGAGAGACGAGACGACGAGCAGCCCGATCGCCGTGACGCGCGCGAGAATGATCTTGAGAATGTCCTGCATCCCGTTCACGACGCGCTGCCCTTCCTGCATCGCAGGCACAAGGGTGGCGAACGAGTCCTGCATCAGCACCATATCCGAGACGCTCCGTGCGGCCTGACTGCCGCTGTGCATGGCGATGGCGAGCTGCGCCTGCTTGAGCGATAACACATCGTTGACTCCATCCCCAACCATAGCCACGTAATGCCCACGTGAGCGGAGCGCGCGGATGAGTCGTTCCTTGTGCTGTGGTGTGGTGCGTCCAAAAATGGTGCTGTCTTCGGCGATCTCCGCGAGTGCAACATCATCCAGCGCATCGAGTTCGGCGCCGCTGACGACTCGGAGTGCAGCGTTATCAAGTCCCGCCTGGCGGGCCAGCGCGGCGACGGTTTCGGGATAATCGCCTGAGATGATCTTTGGCTGGAGGCCCATAGCAAGGAACGAACGCAGTGTCTCGCGCGCCTCAGGCCGCAATTCATCGCTGAGGACCACAAGACCAAGGGGCGTCAGACCAACTGGCAGGCGCGCATCCTCGTACAGGCGTTCTGGCGCGCCAACCTGTAGATCCTCAGCCACGGGAGAGTGGGCAACCAGCAGAACGCGCAATCCCTGCTGCGCGCGATCGCGGATGACTGTTGTAATTGTCTCCCAGGACACACAGGAATCCAGAAATGGACGAAGTATCTCAGGAGCGCCCAGAACATAGACACCACGCAACGCAACAGATCGCGCTGTTGGACTATCTGGACATTCGTCAAAAGCTGCGGCGCTCCACTTGCGTGACGAGGAGAACGGTACCTCGGCGATGACCGAGTGCGCCTCCGCAGGGAAGGCTGTCGCGATCGCTTCGCTCGTTTTGTTGTGGTCGTGTGTGCTGGCGACTATGATCCCGAGGAGTTGCTTGAGACTATCTGGGTTCTCGGTGAGTCCAAGCGTCTCTACGACTTGCAAGCGATTGGCTGTCAGCGTACCAGTCTTGTCCAGGCAGAGAACGTCTACATGGCTGAGCGACTCGATCGCGTTGGCCTGTTGCACCAGCGCGCCGTAGCGTACGATCCGCACGGCGGCGATAGCATAGGCCAGAGCAATCGAGAGAAAGAGGCCATTGGGTACCAGCCCAGCGATGATCGTCGCATTCTGGACACCCTGTACGAGATCAATGCGGCGCACTATCGAATCGAGGACGAGCAGGAATTCCAGGTACAGCGCAATCAGGAGCGCCAGCCGAATGACGAAATTGATCTGCTCCTGGAGTGGCGTCAGGACGCGACGGAACGAGCGCGCGCCAGCCATAACTGAATTAGCCAGACTTTGCGAACCCACCTTCTCGGCAACGTAGTAGCCTGTGCCGCTGGCGCAGAAGCTGCCAGAGTAGACAGGATCACCTGCGCGCTTAGGCACGATATCCGATTCGCCGGTGAGCAGCGATTCATCAACAGCCATGACCACTGTGGCGCTCCTGGAGATGCCATTGGAGGGGTCGCTGAGGATTGTGCCGTCGAGCACGATTTGATCGCCCGGCCCGACGTGCAACACATCACCGACTACAAGGTCTTGCGGCGGCACATCATATTCTCGTGCCTCTCGAATCACATGCGCGGTTGGCTGTGTAAGTACAGTGATTCGGTCGAGTGTGCGTTTGGCGCGTATCTCCTGCACAACGCTCACCAGGATATTGAGCAGAATGACGCCAACGGAGACCAACGCATCCATGAACTGTCCGAGTAGCGCGAGGATGAGGCCGAGCGTGAAGAGCACGATATTGATAAAGGTGAACATGTTCTCAGCGATGATCTGCCAATAGCTTCGGCTGTTCGCGGGAGATACTCTGTTTCCCTGCCCATGGGTCCGTCGCTCGACGACCTCGCGCTCAGAAAGACCAGCCGGAGACGAAGGCGAAGCGCCCATTTGGGCAACCGCTGTTGTTGCCTCATGTCGTTGATGCATAGATGCCCCCAAACGGTATCCAGGCTAGTCTAGGCTATTGGAGTCCGAGTTCCCATGACGCATAGCTGAACGCATAATCTACTCGATAGTAGGGCGTGCTACATGTCCTCTGATCGGACAGCGGGATTGCCACAAGTGCCTGCCCAAGTCCAATCATGCTCCATGAGCATGGATGCGAGCGCACACAGAAAGGCACACAACCGCACAACGTCGATTGCATGGGCTGAGCAGGTTTCGCAATTACAGGCGACGCCTGATTATGGTGCGCCGGGATGTGTTGGCACACGGAAGCATTCAATGATGCATGTGGGAGCGCTACAGTCGTCGCGAGACATGCCGCACGGAGTACGCGATTGTGGCCGCTGGGGGATGCAAGCCGAATTTTGCGCTAGCTTATCGGTCGTGGTGGGCATTGATCGGGGCTTCATTTGTGCCGCGCGTTTAGGGGACGTTCCAAGTAGCGGCAGCCGCGGCAGCAAGTGACCTACATCTGTGGCGGCGTGGGCTGAGTCAGTGTCAGTGGCCCGCAATCTATGTTGCAGAGTGTCGTGAGTTTTTCCGATCGATCGTCTGCCGTCAATGAACGAGGGGGCTGTCAAGGTGTCATTAGGCGATACTAGCAACAACGGTCGCAACGGCGCCCAAAGTGATACGGGAGATATAGGCGCCAAGGCGAAAGGTGGAAATTGGCCGCAATCCGTGGATGAGGCGGTGGATCGCCTTCTTGCTGGGATTTCGGACGAAGATAAAGGGACCGTGCGCTCTACGCCGAAGGATGAGCTGTATACGTTTCACTTTGGCTGGGGGATGGGTATTCGCAACGCCTTTGGGTTTTGGCAGGGCAATGCGGCGCTGTTGAAGTCGTGCGCGGAGGCGCAATATGGACCTGACGCCACGTTCATCCATCCCGATAGCGCGTCGGGAGTGATTATCGAGGCAGTGTGGCAGCGGCTGTGCGATGAATAGGGGCGCTGCGATGCATTAACGAGGCGTGCGCGTGTTGGGGTTGCGATGATTGCGATGATCGGGAATCGGACCGCAAACAGACGGTGCCCTGCATTGGGGCAAGCGTTTGGTGGCGCACGTGGACGATGGTAGGGACGATAGTGGGGACGAGCTTACCACCGTACGCAATGGCTTCTGCGACACGAGTGACCGCCTTCGAAGCCATAGCCATCCTCAGCCATCCTCGCGAAAGACCACTCTGAATACCAAGCGCGTCGTAGCCCTCATCGAGGAATACGTATAGGCGATGAGGACAACGACTCGGATGGGTTAATGGCGAGGATAGGGGAGTAGGTCAATCCGACTACCGTTTTCTGCCAAGAGCGAAGGCGCCACTCGCCTGATGGCCCAGCCAGCCCAGCACGGCGTACAGGAGTAGGCCAAACGCCAGCCCAATTGCTTCCTGTTGACTGCCCACCACCACGGGCGTGGGGCTCTTGGCCATCAAGAATGCCAGGAGGGTGATCACCCAGTAGGGCACGACCGCCCAGGTGACGGCCGCCTGCCAGTTGCCCGAGAACCAACCTATCACCGATGGCAACACGAGCGCTACCACCGCGCCAATGACACCAAGCGGGGCGGATGATCCATTCGTGGTGCTGAGAATGAAGAGCAGGACGGCTTCGACGCCCGCCAGCACCCAGATGAGGACGGTACCACGCAACAACTGCATGTGAAATGCTCCTTCGCACTGGCTTCCCACTCCCAAATAGGAAGCGCACGTAGTGTATCGCGAGGCGCAAGCGTCGTCCACGCGCACCGATAATGGTCATGTCATGGTCATGTCATGGTCATGTCATGGTCGTGGTTGCCACGAGCAGTTGTGAGGATGGAGTCGGTTCACCCCCACGTGTGTGGGGACGGCCGTTGTTCGCGCAGATGCGCAATCGTGCCACTCGGTTCACCCCCACGTGTGTGGGGACGGCACTAGATTGTTTCTAGTGTATCAGGTGCTCATACCCCTCGAAGTATCATCAGCAACCGAGCGGTGTTTCGTGGGCCAGTGAAGGGGTATCGAGATGGTCCACGCCGTCGTAGCATGTGACTGAGATTTAGACTCTGCGCTGGTTAGGTTTATGAATACAACGGTGCTAGGCTCTCAACGGTGGTGATTTCGTTGGCGCGCTGCTCGGCAGGGTCGATCGCGTGCTCCTTGAGGCGGGCGGGCAGGACATTGAGGTTCAGTCGCATCGCGACGCGCAATATGAGGGTAATCGAGCTGAGTAGTGTTGTAACCCGGCTCGTGAGGCCAGTAGTGAATGCGTACCTGATACCCCTCATATGCCCCACCTAGCAGCAGAGCACGCATCAGCCCACGCCTGCGTGTACCAGGAGAAACGCCTCCCGACTCGAAGGCCACGGAGGCGCTGAATGCATTACTCGAACTGGCGAAGGCGCTCAAACTTGTCACACCCTTGGTAGCTGCGCGACCTCAGACGGGCGCTGGTCTTCATGGTCTCGTTGGTCGAGATAGAAGCGTTGGAGCATCATCAGGCACCAGACGACCCACACAGCGGCGGCGATGCCGAGGGGCAAACGCGACAAGCGCCAGGGGGAGCCATTGATCCCAGAGAAGCGCCAGGGCGAACATGACGAACGCCAGTGGCGCGATGATAGCCGCGCAGAGCAGGTTCCACCAGAGGGTCGATAAAGGGATAAACCTTCCGGTGGGCCTGCTCTCTGTCTGCGCTGTGTCTGATGAATCAGATGGTGCGTTGAGACTTGCCTTCGATGAAGCCGAGGCGTTGGGGAGATCGCCGTCGGTGTCAGGCATGGTGCTACTCGTTCTGCTCGTCAGGTTGGCTATCGTTCGTCCAGGGATTAGCGCCATTATACGGGAAGAGGGGATCGGTGCGTCGGCGATTGGCGCTTGCGGCCTCGATCTCGGCGAGGCTGAACACGCTCGTTGGCGACTCGTGATCAGGCGGTGGCGCGTTGAAGCGGGCGCGAATGGCGTTGCAGTGGCACGTCCAGCTCGCCGGGCAATCACGCGGCAGGCACAGGAGCGCGTATCGGGAATGGCTGCTGAAAACGCCAGCCCTGCTCGAACGGCTACCAGAGCTACGCGGGAAGGTGCTTGGCTGTTGGTGTGCGCCCAAAGGCGGGATCGTCGGCAACCTGCACGGCGAGACGTGCCACGGTGAAGTGCTGGCGTGGCTCGCCGATCATCCAGCGTTTGTACAAGCGCATCATGTCTCTTCTCAGGCGAAGGTTGGTGGCGCGGCATGAGTGCTCAGACAGCGCGTAAGCAGACGGCCTCGAAGGGCCAGAAACAGAAACGCACGCCGCGCAAGCGGACGCTGCCCGGAGATGGGCTGGTGCTCTATAGCGTCGAGGAGGCAGCCAACCGTCTCAACATCGGGCGCACTGTCGCCTATCGGCTGGTTGGCACAGGTATCATTGAGTCGTTCAAGGTGGCAGGGCTGCGACGGATCACGGTAGATGCGCTGGCGCGCTACGTCGAGCAGTGCCAAATGCTGACCACGCGCAAGCGATCCGCGTAGCCAGTCTGAAAGAGAAGAGAAGAGAAGGGATACCCATATGCCGGGACGCCGGGGACGTGGTGAAGGCTCGATCTATCGGCGCAGTCGTGATGGGCGCTGGGTTGGCTCGGTGGTGCTCGCCGAGACAGGCAAGCGCAAGTCCGTGACAGGCGCGACACGACAGGAGGTCCAGCGCAAACTGAGCGCGCTCGTGCGCGACATTGAGCAGGGACTTTCGCCGGGAGATGGGCGACAGACGGTGGCGCAGTACCTGACCAGTTGGCTGGAAACGATCAAGCCGACGATGGAAGAGAGTACGTGGGTGACCCATGGGTCATATGCCCGCATGCATTTCATTCCGGCGCTGGGCCGTATGCAACTGATGCAGTTGACGCCGCAGCGGATTCAGGCGTTTTATGCGCGTCTGCTGGCGGGTGGGCTATCGAGCACGACGGTCAATCACATGCACGGGAGTCTGCATAAGGCGCTGGATGCGGCGGTGCGGCTCGGCCTGGTGGCGCGCAACGTCACTGAGTTGGTGGATGTGCCGCGGATGGCGTCGCATGAGATTCATCCGTTGACCAAAGAACAGGCGCGTCAGTTGCTCTATGTGGCGCGTGGTGAACGGCTGGAGGCGTTGTTCACGCTGGCATTGGCGACGGGGATGCGACAGGGCGAGATCCTTGCGTTGCACTGGCGCGACGTGGATCTCGACGCGCGGGCGCTGTCGGTGCGGTGGAGTCTGCGCTATCACCAGGGGGTGTTCACGGTGAAAGAGCCCAAGACGCGGAGAAGTCGGCGACGGATCGCACTGGCCGAGCAGACGGTTGAAGCGTTGCGGGCGCATCGCACACGCCAGCTCGGCGAACGGCTGAAGGCAGGGTCGGGGTGGCAGGGAGCGGCGTGGGATGATCTGGTGTTCTGCACGGAGATTGGATCACCGCTGACCTCCAACGGACAGGTACGCAGCACGCTCAGGCGCATCATCCGGCATGCGAGTCCTGCTGCCCCTCTGCCCGCGATTCGCTTCCATGATCTGCGCCACACCTGTGCGACGCTGGCGCTGGCCTCGAACGTGAACCCGAAGGTCGTGTCAGAGATGCTTGGCCACTCGACCGTTGCGATCACGCTGGACATCTATTCGCATGTCTTGCCTGACATGCAAGAGGATGCCGCCGCAGCGGTCGCGGCGATGCTCTATGGATAGCTGGATGATAGTGGGGCTTCCTGCGTCGAAGTGTGGCAGTGATTGATTGATTGATTGCGGCAGTGATTTTGAGGGTATGCTGTCAGATATGCTGTCAAGGGACCGTTTGGTGGAAAGATGCGGGAGGAGGCTGATAGGCGCAAAGGCTGTATTCTAACGGGTTACTGAAGGGTGGCCCCGACAGGAATCGAACCTGCGACACATGGTTTAGGAAACCACTGCTCTATCCCCTGAGCTACGGGGCCAAATGAACTGGTAAGCGTCCGGATGCAGTATACCCGACGACGACGGCGCGACGCAAACAGGCGCGATTGACTGCTACTGATGGGCTTGCCCACTCTGTCAACGGTGATGACGTATGGTATACTGAGGCATACGTGACCCCAGATCGTCTTGCTCTGAGTGGACGACGCAATGGCGGGTCGCGCGGGAAAAGCCGAGCACTATTCTATGAAATGCCCCTACTGCGGATATATCGAGTCGCGCGTGACGGATTCGCGTGACCAAGGCGGCTCCATTCATCGCCGCCGCCGCTGCGAACACTGCCACCAGCGCTTCAGCACTGTCGAGCATGTCGTGCTGCCCGAGCTGATGGTGGTCAAGCGCGATGGCCGCCGCGAGCCATTCAAGCGCGAGAAGATAGAGACGGGCCTGCGCCGCGCCTGCCAGAAACGCCCGATCCCCGTCGGCGAACTCGAGGCTATCGTAGACGATATCGAGAACGAGCTTTATAAGCTAGGCAAAGCCGAAATCGAGACGCGCATCATCGGCGAGATGCTAATGGAGCGGCTGCGCAAGCTCGACGATATCGCCTATCTGCGCTTCGCCAGCGTCTATCGTTCCTACCCCGACATCCAGGCGATGCGCCAAGAGCTCGACCAGCTAATTAAGGGCGCGCCCAACGGCAAGAAGGCAGCCAAAGCCCCCGCTGAGGAATAAGGCTGGTGGTTAAAACCGCGCCTGAACAGCCTCGCCTGCTGCGCACGCTCCGCCACGAAGTCCGCCCGTGGGGCTGCTGCCGCTCCGCGCGCCCTTGCGCGCTTCTCGCCTCGTGCCTCGGCTCACGCGGCTGCCCTGCGCGGACTCCCCAGAATTGCTTGTTACCTCGTTGCGTCGATGGATAGCAGTCTGCACACCACAGGATTAGCCGCAGGGCTTCAGCCTGCGGCGCGCGACCACCTCGAACCAACGCGCCCAACAATAAGCCCCCTCTCCCACAAGGAGAGGGGGCTGGAAATAAGGTCAACCTACTTCACTTTACGCACCGTCACCGTCGCCGCGTGACCATTGAGTTTCGCCGCTGGGATTTCCTCGGTATAGACATCATCGCCGGAAGGCGCGAGCGATGGCCCCTCGCTCTGCGCCACAAGCCGCTTCGAGAGCGTCTCCGCCTCGATGTAGTCGCGGTACTCGACGGCGACCGCCGCCAGATCGGCGTCGGTCAGCAGCCACGTCTCGATGCTGTCTTCGATGGCCAAGCCCGCGTGCTTGCGCACATCCTGCACCAGATGGGTCAGGTTGCGCACCAGCCCCTCCGCCAGCAACTCCGGCGTCAGCGTCGTCTCGATCACCGCGACCGCGCCGCGCTCCTCCGCCGCGACATAGCCCTCACGCGCGCCCGCCTCGATCTCTACCTCCTCCGGTAGCAGCGTTACCGGCTGGCCCTCCACATCCAGCACTAGCTCGCCCTCGTCGCGCAGCGCCTCCACGCCCGCCTGCGGGTCAACCGCCCGTAGCGCCGCCAGCACCTTCTGCGCCAGCTTGCCGTGCTTCGGACCAAGCACCTTCATCTGGGGCTTGAGCGCGTAGACGAGCATATCACTCTCGGCTGGCAACAACTCCAGCCGCTTCACGTTCAGCTCCTCCAGCACCTGTCCAGCCAGCCGTTGCAGCGCCTCGGACTCCCGCTCGCTGCCAACACGGGCGTAGAGCACGCCGAGCGGCTGGCGCACGCGAATCTGCGCCTTTTCGCGGGCCGCGCGCCCCAGGTTCACCATCCGCATCACCAGCGCCGTCTCGTCGTGCAGGCGAGATGAGAGCAGCGACTCGTTGGCCAGCGGCCAGTCGCAGAGATGCACGCTTTCGGGCGCGGACGCATCTACCGAGCGCACCAGATTCTGGTAGAGCGCCTCCGCCAGGAAGGGCGTCAACGGCGCCAGCAGCTTCGTCACCGTCACCAGGCACTCATAGAGCGTCAGGTAAGCGGCGCGCTTGTCGGCGTCCTCCTCGCTCTTCCAGAAGCGGCGGCGGCTCCGGCGCACATACCAGTTCGAGAGATCCTCGATGAACGCGGCCACCGCCAACGAGGCCGATTCGGCGTCGTAATCGGCCAGCCGTTCGGCCACCCGCTGGACCGTCGCCTGTAGTTCGGAAAGCGCCCAGCGGTCCAGGTCGCTCCGCTCGGCCACCGCCAACGAACGCGTGGTTGGATCGAACTGGTCGATATTAGCATAGGTCACAAAGAACGAATAGACGTTCCAGAGCTTGTCGAGCGGCGATCGCGCCTGCATCCACAGATCGCTGAGTCGCGGCGGCTCGCCTTTTGCCCGCGCCGCTGCCGCCTCCTCCTCGCTGGGGATGCGCGGGAAACGCAGGTTCTGCTCCGGCGCGTGGGTCACATAGAGCCAGCGCATGGTGTCCGCGCCGACGATATGCGCCGCCTCGTCGAACGGGATGCTGTTGCCCTTGCTCTTGTGCATCTCCTCGCCGTTCTGGTCGAGCAGCGTGGCGAAACCCAGCACCGTCTTATAGGGCGCCGAATCGTCGAGCGCCGCGGCCATCACCAGCATCGAGTAGAACCAGTTGCGGAACTGCCCCGGAAAGCTCTCGGTGATAAAGTCCGCTGGATACCACTCGCGCCAGTAGTCGCGATTGCCGCGATAGTGCAGCGTCGAAAATGGCACGATTCCGGCGTCGAGCCAGGGATTGCCAACATCGGGGATGCGACTGGCCAGCCCACCGCACTTGGCGCAGCGCACCTTGACGGCGTCCACCCACGGACGATGGGGCGTGTGGCCGTCAAACGCCTCCCAGCCTTCCACGGCGCGCTCGTGCAGCTCCTCGCGGCTGCCGATCACCTCGAACTCGTCGCAGTCCGCGCAGACGAAGATAGGAAGCGCCAGCCCCCAGTAGCGCTTCTTGGAGATCATCCAGTCCTCCATGTTGCGCAGCCAGTCAAGCTCGCGATCCAACCCAAACGCGGGGATCCAGCGGATGTCGGTAACGATGCGGATCAGCCGCTCACGCAGCTCATGCATCGAGATGAACCACTCATCCACCAGGCGGAAGATCAGCTCCGTGCCACAGCGCCAGCAGTGCGGATAGACGTGCTGATATGACTCGGTCTGGTAGAAATAGCCCTTCTCGCGCAGATTGTCGAAGATCGGGCGGGCCACCATACCGACATACATGCCCGTCAACCAGTCGTAGCCATCCAGATAGACGCCGCTCTCATCCACTGGCGCGAGCACGGCGAGATTCTCCGCCTTCGAGAGGCCGAAGTCCTCGCGGCCACAGCCTGGCGCGATATGGACGATGCCCGTGCCTTCCGCCGCCGTCACGTCGTCCCACGGAACCACACGATGCTCGGCGTTCGCCGCCTGCCAGGCGGGTAGCTCGTCGAATGGGCCGGTGTAGCGCCAGCCCAACAGGTCGCGCCCCTGGAGCGTCTCGACAACCTTCGCCGCGCCATGCTCGTGGCCGCGCAGCTTGTTCAGCTTGCCAACCACATCAGCGGAGAGATAGTAGAACTCGCCATCCTGCTCCACCTTCACGTACGGCAAATTGGGATTGACGGCGCAGGCGACATTCGCGGGCAACGTCCAGGGCGTTGTCGTCCAGACGAGCAGATACTCGCCAGGCCGGTCAACGAGCGGAAAGCGTACATAGACGCTGGTATGCTGCACCATCCGTCGGCCCTCGTTGATCTCCATATCGGAGATGCCGGTCGCGCAGCGCGGACACCACGGCATCACGTCGTGGCCACGGTAGATCCAGCCATTCTGCCAGCAGATACGCAGCATGCCCCAGATAGTGTAATTGTTCTCGTCCGACATCGTGTAGTATGAGTCGTCCCAGCGCATCCACTCGCCCAGCCGGATCGACTGGTTCGCCTGGATCGCCGAGTAGCGTCGCACGCGCTCTTTGCACTTCTCAACGAAGCGATCGATGCCATATTCTTCAATCTGGTGTTTATTAGTGAAGCCAAGCTCTTTCTCGACCTCTACCTCGACGTGCAGTCCCTGAGCGTCGAAGCCGTTCTGGTAGCGCTGCCGATAGCCGCGCATGGTGTTGAAGCGCTGCCACAGGTCCTTATAGGTGCGTCCCCAGGCGTGATGGACACCCATCGGGTTGTTGGCCGTGATGGGGCCATCCACGAACGACCAGCGCTTGTCGGCGTGCTCGTTGCGCGTCACGTATTTCTTGAGGATGTCATGCTCATCCCACCACTGCTGCACATCACGCTCAAGCAGTGGGTAGTCCACGCGAGTCGGCGCGGGTACGGACTGAAAAAGCTGCCCGTTCGCCGCCGTCTTTGCCGCCGTCTTTGCCGTACCCTTGCCGGTTGCGCGGCTGGGCCCATTGGCCGCCCCGCCCGCACTCGTCTTCTTCGTGGCGCTGGTTGCGCTCCCCTGGCGCGGTTGAGTTTTCTTCGGTCCGCTCATGCAATATCTCCATCCGTCAGCGCGATTTCCATGCGCTTGTTTTCTTTGCCTTTATTCTCGGTCCGCAGCACCTTGATGCCGCCTACCTCGCGCGTGCTATGCACATGCGTACCGCCGTCCGCTTGCAGATCCACACCGACGATCTCGACGATGCGGATCCTGGTAATCTCTGGCGGCAGCAGATTAATCTTGGTGCGTATCAGGTCAGGAATCTGCATCGCCTCGTCACGAGGCAGGTCGTAGACCTTGATCGGATGGTCGTCCGCGACCGCCTGATTCACACTGCGCTGGATATCATGCAGGAAGTCCGGTGTCATCGTACCCAGGGCGAAGTCCATTCGCGCCCGGTCGGGATACATCTGCCCGCCGGTCACTTGCGCGCCATAGTCGCGGAATATGAGGCCGCAGAGCAGGTGCAGCGCGGTATGCGTGCGCATCATGTTATAGCGGAAAGGCCAGTCAATCTCCCCGGCGACCTTTGCGCCAACCGGCGGTGGATCTCCAGCATCCTCGGCCAGTTCGTGCCAGACGACGCCATCGCGCTTGCTCATCCCGCTAACAGGCAGACGCCGCCCCTCGAAGAGCAACTCACCATGGTCGGCCTGCTGGCCGCCGCCACCCGGATAGAACGCGGTCTGGTCCAGCGCCACCGTCTGTCCCTCCGTCGCCACCACGTGGGCCTCGAAGGCGCGCACGTAGCTATCGGTCGCGTAGAGCAACGTTGTTGGAGATTGCATGTCCATCGCTAATTCCCCACCTTCCTGATCCCGACCAGCATCTTCATCGCCGCGATGACTGGGACACTCATTGAGCGCGCACAATAAAAAAGGCCCTCACCCCAACGGGGCGAGAGCATCTCTCGCGGTACCACCCGAAATGACTGCTGTGGCCGCTCGTTCGTTAACATAGATGAGCGCGCGCAGCGATCCGCTCAATTGGGACACGTGTACATGTCCCCCCGTGTGATAACGGACGGGATTCCGGCCACGCCTGCCCTCGCATTGGAGCGGAGAGTCGGGTGGCGGCTCAGGACTGATTTTCGGTGCGCCAGCGCTGTCCGGTCTCACCAACCCCGGACTCTCTGAGAACACGCTCGGCGCGCCTACTCGTTCCGTCAGCGCCGTAATAAGCACGTCTGTTGGTGCTATAATGCCTGGTACGTATACTGCGTAGCAACGCGATAGTAGTCGCTGAATAAAGCCAACGCGGCATACTGCCGAATATCACTATGACATAGCCAGAAACCGCTGTCAAGGTGAGGCGGCGCTCGCAGCGCCAGACGGCGCTGGCACAGTTCTCGCGGCGAGTGGGGTGGAAGTGGTTCAACATGCGGGATGCGGGCTTTCCAGCTTGGCGCATCCCTAACTTGCGGGGACAGGCGGGAGCAGGATGAGCAGGCAGCGACACGACGGCAAGCCGAGTGAGAAGCGTTCGGCGACCCCACGGAAGGGGCAAGTACCTTCCTCAAACGGCGCGGGTAGCACGGCAGTTACCCCATCGAACGCGCGCAAGAGGCGCGGCTCGTCGCGGTCGCCCCAACTTATCGTTCCAGCAACCAAACCAGCTACTAAATCAACGACCGCCAAGCCAGCGACTACCATAACATCTACGGCCTCCGCGCCGAAATCGAATGCGCGCAAGGCCGCCGCTGCTCCCGCCAAAGCAACGCCTCAGACCGCGCGTAAGGCGACACCCAGGACACGCGCCACGACGCCCATAGCCGAGCCAACTCCGGCGAACGCATTGGCCGAGGTGGCCGTGAGCCTCGAAGCGCCCACACTTGCCCAGATGCCAGAGATGCCGGACGCGCCTCAGACGCCCGAGCCAGAAATTCCAGAGACGCCCGAGACACCGGACGTGCCAGAGATTCCGGAAATCCCGGGAATTCCTGAGACCCCTGAGATTCCAGAAATTCCAGAAGAGCCGGAAGTCCCTGAAACCCCGGAGACACCGGAAGTCCCGGAGGAGCCAGCCGAACCAACCGAGCCGACTGAACCGACTGAACCAACTGAACCAACCGAGCCATCCGAACCCGACAATCCCGCGGTGCAGGCGGAAGAACACCTGAAGCCCGAGGCAGAAGCAGAAGCCGAGACAGAATCCAGCGAAGAGCGCCTCGCTGAAGATACGCCTGTGGCTCAAACGACAGGGCGACGCATGCCCACGCTCGCGGTGATGGCACAGCGGCGGCGCGACGACTCAGATCCGGCGGATCAGCCGCCAGCCGTGGATGCAGCGCCAGACATCCCTGATCCTGCGGCGAGTTCAGCGCAAGATCTGGAAGCGCCCCCTCATGCAAACGACTTCTCGCGGGCAGACGCTCCCACAAGCGCCACGCCACGTCGGCAGCGGCGCGGCAAGTCTGCCACTTATGAGGCGCAAGCTGCGCCAACGACTGCTCGGGTAGCGCAGGAGCAGCAAGAGCGCCAGGAGCCCGCAGAGGACGCCAGCAAGGCCCAGCAACAGACGAGTATCATTACCCGCCCGGTTTCCGCCCGGTATAGCAACCGGCGTCGCAAATCGCCATTCGCGCCCAACCTCATCTGGGAAAACGATCCCCGCCTACCCTACCTACCC
This sequence comes from Ktedonobacterales bacterium, assembly GCA_036273675.1. Classification (GTDB taxonomy): domain Bacteria; phylum Chloroflexota; class Ktedonobacteria; order Ktedonobacterales; family JADMIN01; genus DAHUXT01. The sequence continues at coordinate 111,381 of DASUHD010000093.1, forward strand.
TGGCCCGTGCGCAGCAAGAGTAGAAATCGTCCGCAGCCATTGCCACCAGCAGACGTGCTTATGCCTGTCATTGGCTGCCATATCTGCGTGATGGCAGTCCTGGGGCTTCTCGCGGCGTTGTATGGCATCCCCGGTAATCCAAGCGCTCCGGGGACGTGGGCGCTGGTCGGTGCGTTGATCGCAGTCTCCGGTGCAATTGCCGCCTACCTGTTGAGTGAATCAGCCACATTGAAGCGCTTCGCACCCCATGCGCTGCTGGTCTCCCAGCTTGGGCTGCTGGCATGGGCGATGGTGGTGCTTGGGCCGCGTCCGTCGCTGCTTGCCCTCGCCCCAGCGCTTATCGCGATCATGCTGCTGCTGGGTGGCTCCTCGCTGGCCAGCGCGCTCGCCATTGGCTCGCTGACCATCTATGCCATCTTCGCGGGGCTCTCTGTCAGCATTGGCATCGCGCCCGTCGTCGCGCTCGCCCCAACGACATCCGTCGTGCTGGATGTTGTCTGCATCGTCGTTGGGCTGTTGGCGGCGTTATGGCTCCTGCTGGCAATCCAGGCGGGCCGCGAGCGCGCCCTGGCTATTGCGCGGGCGCGGCGCCACGAGGCCGATGTGCTGCGCAATCTGGTGACGCAGTTCCGCCAGGAGGCGCAGGACGATACTGGCAAGCTCGAATCGGCGCTTCTTCAGGCGCTCAAGGGCCACGGCGTCAGCGCCATTCCCACCGAGGGCAGTTACCGCCTGCTTGCGGAAACCATCATGGATACCGCCTCACGGCTGGAGGTGCTCCAACGCGACCGCGAAGAGCGCCTGCGGCTGGAGGGCGCGCTGCGTGTCGTCATCCGCGCTGTGGAGCGCCAGTGGCTTGGCATCGCGCCGGAATGGCCCGGCAATACTGGCACTGCGATTGACGATCTCGTCGCGCTGCTCCGCGCGCCACGGCTCGATCTCACCGATCAGACTGAGAGCCAGTCGCCGTCAATCACTCCACGACTTATTCCCATTCCAACGCTGCTGGTCGAACGCGACACGCCACCGCCAACGCCCATCTCGCGCCCGCTCAGCACCGCGCCGTGGATGGCCCCGCGCCGCCGGATGCGCCGTCTCGACCTCTATCCCGTCCCATCGGCGGAGGACGACCTGCCACCCCCTGATGAGGACAACGGTCACGAGCATACGGGCAGTGGCTCGTTCTGGAGCGTGCGCGACTTCCAGCCCACCCCAGACGAGCCGTAAGAGGGATTCCGCAAGGCCAGGCCTACTCGTAGCGCAGTACCTCGATGGGGCGAATGTGTGTCGCCCTCCACGCGACACTACCCGCCACCAGCATGCAGAGGGCAGCCGTTGCCGCAGCGAGCGCCAGCGTCAGCGGAACCGAGTCGCTGGTCCCCGTAGTCGTGCGAAACGTCATCTGTGTGAGAACGGTAGCGGCCACGCTCACCACGAGCAGAGCGCTATATGCGCCAACCACCGCCAGCACACCCTGCTCGGCCAGCACCATGCCCAGGATGCCATGGCTGGTGTGGCCAATCGCTTTGAGGATGCCAACCTCGCGGCGGCGTTCCAGCATCGCCAGCGCCACCGTGTTGGCAATCAGCACCAGACCGGCGAACATCGCTAGCGACGCGACCGCCTCGATCACCTGCACGATGTTATCGAGAATGCTGTTGATATCATTGAGCGTCGCCGCATCTCCCAGCGTGATAATGCCTGGGACCGCCTGTTTGATGGTCTGCAAGTCCTGGGTCTGCGTCGCGGGAGGCAGGCGGATAGCGAATATCGTGTAGGGATGACCATTACTCAGCGTCGCCGCCACACCGCGATCGGTGAGGATAGCAGAGAGACCCGCGAATGTGCCGAGACCCGTGTAGAAGCCGACCACGTGCACGGTCTGCGTTGTCTTACCATCGAGGCTGCTGACCGTCACTAGATCGCCCAACGTGAGCTTATCAGGCGTGTCCGATTCACTCAGCGGGAAAACCGCATTGAGCGTCCCCGCGTCGCTGGCATTCAGGAGCCGCCCGGCGTGTGCGTCCTGCGTACCCTGGACTAGAGTCGCGGGCGGCAGGCTACCTTTTGCCAACTCAAAGCCATTGATGCCAGTGAGATTCGCCGTCTCACTCGGCGCGGAAGTCGTTGGGGCAGGCTGCCCATTGATGGCGACAAGCCGCGCGGGCGACGCCAGCGAGACCTGCTCGTTAGAGGCATTGGTAAGCTTTCCCAGTTGCGCCGCTACCAGCGGGGCATCCTGGCTGTTCGCCAGGATATAGGCGTTATCCTGGTTGACCGCGGCATTGCGCGAGGCAATGAAGTCTTTGAGATTCTGTCCCAGCACCAGGCCCAGCCCAATGGCGAACACCCCCACAAAAAGCGCCACCAGCGTCGTCGCGCTGCGCACGCGCGCCCGGCCAATGTTGCGTAGCGCAAGTTGCGTCTCAGCCTGGGCGGCCCGTGGCAGGAACGCCACCAGCAGCCCAGCCGCGACGAGCGCCAGTAATAGGACGCCGAACCCCGTCGAGAGGCGCAGGAGCAGCAGCCCAATTAGCAGGAACGGCACGAGCGCCAGCAGCGAGACGCCACGGCGCAGGCTCGGCACTGGCCAGTGACTGATAACACCCGCGACGAGCGAGAAGAACGCGGTCAGCAGCCCGAGCGCGAGGCCCGCCCCCAGCACGACCGCCAGAGCCACCGTCAGATTGCCCAGAATGCTCAGCGCCAGCAGGAAGAAGAGCGCGCCGAGTAGCAGCAACAAGCCTATTGTCGCCAGCCAACTGCCTCGCGCGCCCTCCGCTCCCATCTCGCGCAGGATGGACAACGGGCGCACGGCGCTGGTGCGGACTATCGGCAGTAGGCCAAAGATCAGCGTCGTGACGACTCCAATGGCCACGCCAAGGGCCACCGTCAGCGGGTCGATGATGGTTGGAATGGTGAGAAAGAAGGCGCGCTCGACTAGCGCCTGGACCAGAAAGCTCAGCCCGATGCCCAGCAGCGCGCCCACTATGCCGCCAATCATCCCAAGCAGCAGCGCCTCGATGCCAAACATCAGCAGCAGGTGGCGCTGGCGGTAGCCCTGCGTCTTGAGCATCGCGATCTCCAGCAACCGTCGCCGCAGCAACACCTGCATCGTATTGATGATGCCCACCCCGCCAATGAGCAGCGCCAACAGCCCGATGATGCGTAGAAACGTCCGTATGCCGTCGATCTCGGATTGCGCCTGTTGCTGCGCCTGCGGAACCGTCGTGGTGGCCAAGTCAGGAAATTGCTGGTGAACCTGTGTCGCCACCCGCGCTGCCGCGGTGTCGCTATGCCCAGGCACGTTGACAAAGACCCAGCCATACACTGCCGGTGATCCAGTCAGGTTGACAAAGCTGGCGTAGGTTTGCCGCGACATCAGCAAGTCGGCGCGGTCGCTAATCACCCCCGACGTGGCGATCTCGCCAGTGATTTTCACGCTTCCAGTCCGGCCGGAGCTGATCGTCAGTGGCAGCGTATCGCCGATGTGCAGGTGTAGCCGCCCCATCAGCGTATCCGTCGCCACAGCGCTTCTCTGCCCCTGCAAGAGTGTCGCCATCTCGCCGCCACTGGGCGTGATAACCGGCATCGTTCCGGCCAGCGGGAAGGTGTCGGGATCGACTGCCCAGAAGCTCACGCGCTGCAAGTCGCCACCGGAAGATGTCGTCGCTTCGTCGATGGTCGCTGGCGAATAGGCGGTGATGGTTCCCTCGGACCGAAGCTGCGCGAAGTACGAAAGTTGCCCTTCGCCGATGCCCGTCTCGGAATGCACCGCCAGATCGCCGCCGTTGAACGCGCGAATGTTGCCCGTCAGCGCCGCATTGACCATCAGGCCCACCAGTTGCAGCGCGACGATCACCATCACACCCACCGCCACACAGAAGATCGCGAAGAATGTATGCTGCCCGCCGCGCCCCAGCGAGCGCGTGGCATAGCGCCAATACATGCGTGGTCTCATGCCGCCACCGTCCCATCCAGCAGACGAATCGTGCGCTGCGCCGCCTCGGCTACAGCGGCATCGTGCGTCGCGATGATGAATGTCGTCCCGGTCTCTCGCTGGACATCGCGAATCATCTGGAGCACGTTCTCACTGTTGGCGCGGTCCAGATTGCCGGTTGGCTCGTCCATGATGACAATCGCCGGGCGCGTGACGAGGGCGCGGGCAATGGCGACCCGCTGCTGCTCGCCGCCAGAGAGCTGATTCGGCCGATTCTTGAAGCGATGGGCCAGCCCCACCAGCGCCAGCATCGCCCGCGCCTGGCTCGTCGCGTCGCCGGGATGCCTGCCAATGGCCAGCGGCGCCTCGACATTTTCCTGCGCAGTCAGCGTCGGGATGAGATTGAACGCCTGAAAGACCATGCCAATCTTCTGGTTGCGGACGCTCGCCAACTGTGCCTCGCGCATACGTGTCACGTCGATCCCATCGATGAACACCTGGCCGCTCGTCGGCGTATCCAATCCGGCAATGATGCCGAGCAGCGTCGATTTGCCTGAGCCAGACGGGCCGACGATGGCGACGAATTCGCCGTGATAGACCTTCATGCGAACATCATTGAGGATCTCGACCCGCTCACGGCCCAAAAGCAGCGACTTGCCAACGTCTATGGCGCTGAGCGCTTCGGCTGTGTTGATCTGCTGATCACGTTGCATACTACAAGCTTCCTTTCCTGAAAAAAGGGCGCACAAATCCTGGCGTCCCCAATTGTGGAGACGCCAATCAGACTGCGAGAAATATCGGCAAATAGCTACGCGAGGTTTGGCGTGGCGTTTCGTGCGGCGAAGCCCTGCGCGAGGGCGCGAATTGCCACGATGGTCGCGACCGCCATCACCACTACTTGCACAATCATCCCGACCAGCGTACTGGTGGCGAGAAGACCGTCATCGCCCCAGAAGATATCAGGGGCGTGCTGCCAGAGGGTGAAGCTCCAGAGCAGGTGCGCCAAAACCATCACAACCATCGTGAGGGTGGCCACCACGCCTGGGATCAGCGCGAACCGCAGCAATCCCTCGGGGATCTCGGCACGGGCGATAGCGTCGACGACGGCATAGGTACTGGCGATGGCGCCGAGGATGAAGAGGACAACGAGCGAGCCAATGGCCGCGAAGCGCGCGGGTGAATGAATCGTCGCGGCGGTATTGCCGCCGATGTTATACGTTACTACGATGAATCCGCCAGCGATGATGACAAGCAACGCGACGGGTGGCACGGCAAATCGCGCCAGGATGTCGCCACGCCGGCGCGCAACCGCATAGCGGAGCGCGGCAATGGCGATAGGGACACCACCAATCAGAACAGCCAGCAGCGCGACCCCGGCGCCCACCATCATCGCGTCGTATGAGATGGCGAGCAGCGGATAGGTGTCTGGCAGCGAGGTCTGCATGATATATTCGCCTGACTTCTGGAAGCCAATGCCCGCGATGACAAAAGCGATAAAAGCAGCGAATATGACACTGGCGGACCGGCGATATTGGACCATGAGGGGCGATCCTTTCAAAGTTCCCACAATCAACAGACTGTACTCAGCCAGCGCGCCAAAGAGCACATCACCACATGCTGGCAGCCAGAGACGCATCACGCCGGGCGCGCCATTGGAGCGGTAGGCATCGAGGCAGGTCTGGCGGAATACCTGCGTGATGGAGTTGCCATATTCGCGGCGAAAAGCTGAGGGCTGGATCAGGAGCAGCTTGCGGTGCGCCCAGAGCGTCACTGCCAGCAGAAGCGGCGCCGTGCCACCGTCCGGCATCGCGGATAAACGGCTCATAGGGCGCCTCCCAACGCGAGGCCAGGCATGTCGCCAGCGGCGATGACGCCTTTTTGCTGGGCCAGCGCCACCAGCGCGGCCAGGCGACTGGCCTCGGCCTGAAGCACCCGCTGCCCAAACGGTGTGATGCGGTAGTAGCGGCGACGCTCATCGTCAAGCTCTGGGTCGGGCCGCTCATCCATCTCTTCGATGAGGTGCGCCGCCAGCATCTGCTTGATAGAACGATAGAGCGTGGTCGCGCCCAGGCGGAGCTTGCCGCGCGTATACGCTTCGACCTCGCGCATGATGCTATACCCGTGGCGCTCCTGCCCCACTAGCGCGAGCAAGATATGGAACGTCGCGGGCGTCAGCGGCAACAGGTCTTCGGGCGCGGGCGGCGCGGCGGAAAGGTTGGTCATTCAATACCTCGACCGTTCGATATTTCCCATTCGACTATAACCGACATGGGTATAGTAGTCCATAATATCCACTGTGTCAAGGAGCCATCAAAATCGTACTGCGATACTCCAGCGGGGATGGCGCTCCATGCGATATAGCTGAGTTACGCGCTGTAGCGTAGACATAGCAGCATGCTACAAGATGATATATAACAAGGTCACGATGTACGAGATTGTCTATGGTAAAACAACGGCGATAAGGAGTCTGTGATGGATGATTTCCCCGCGTCTGATATCGTCCAGCCAACCACAAAGAGCAAGACACCCCAACAGCCGCTCTTGCGAGGCTACCTGGCGCTGCTCCCACTGCTGGCGTGCGTCTTCTTCGTCGCCGGGTGCGCCGTTGTTTCGACCGGAACGTCCGCGACGCCAACAAGCAACGGTGGCCTGCAAATAGGCGGCAGCCAGACACCTGTGCAACTGCCTCCTTCAGCCACCGACCTCCAGCAGACGATCATCACAGTCATCAGCGCCGTGCAGCCGTCCGTCGTAGAGGTGCAGAGCAGCGGCGGCGGGGGACAGTCGATTGGCTCTGGTGAGATCATCACCACCGACGGCTACATCGTCACCAATGACCACGTCGTACACGGATTTTCCACGTTCTCGGTCGCGCTGGCGAACGGCAAGCAGCTCTCGGCGCGAATGATTGGCGAGGATCCGCAGGACGACCTGGCCGTGCTCAAGGTGGATGTGCAGAACCTGCCGCCCATCGCATTCGGCGACTCCTCGAAGGTGCAGGTGGGGCAGTTCTCCATCGCGATTGGCAGCCCACTGGGGCTGACGCAGTCGGCGACGTTTGGCATCATCAGCGCGCTCAACCGCTCGGCGCAGGAGGGCGCTGGCGGCACGACAAGCGTCCTGACAGGTCTGATTCAGACGAGCGCCCCCATCAACCCCGGCAATAGTGGTGGCGCGCTGGTCGATTTGCAGGGCCGGCTCATCGGCGTACCCACCCTCGGCGCGGTTAATCCCCAATCGGGAAGCACGGCGGATGGCATCGGTTTCGCCATTCCATCGAACCGGGTGAAGTTTGTCGCCGACCAGCTCATCAAAAATGGGCATCTGGTCAATAGCGGTCAAGGCTTCATGGGCATCGAAGGCGTCGATGTCACCTCGGCGCTGGCGCAGGCGAATGGTCTGCCCGTTCAGCAGGGTGTGCTTATCTCCGCCTTTGCCAATGACGCCTCTGGCAAGAGTCCAGCGCAACAGGCAGGGCTGCGCACCGGCGATATCATCGTCGCGGTCAACGGCCAGCAGGTCACGGGAAACGGTGATCTTGGCTCAGCGCTCATCAGCCAGCAACCCGGCGCGAAGGTCTCGATCAGCTACGTGCGTAATTCAGCGACAACGCAAACGGTGACGTTGACCTTAGGCGAGCGCCCAACCAATCTCGGCGGGTAGCAGTCCCTCCCATACGATGAAAAAGAGCGGCGGCGCATGTCGGGACGGCGGCCAGCGCTGCCCTGATGTGCTATACTGCGGCAAACGGATTCCTGCCGTTTTTGCCCCGATGTTGTGGCGGATTTGGCGCGATGGCTGCGCTAGTCATCCCTGGACATTATTGACTGGGTCATCCAGGACGCCACACCACGGAGGGAGAGAGACATGCCAACACGCATCATTCTCGCGGAAGACGACGCCGTCATCCGCATGGACTTGAAAGAAGAACTCGAGAAACAGGGCTACCTTGTCGTCGGCCAGGTGGGCGACGGTCAGAGCGCCGTCAATCTGGCGCGCGAGCTACGCCCTGATCTCGTCATCATGGATATCCGCATGCCCGAGCTGGATGGCATCGCCGCCGCCGAGATTCTCACCCGCGAGAAACTGGCGCCGACCATTCTGCTCACGGCGTACAGCGAGGACGAGCTGATCGACCGCGCGCGCGCCGCTGGCGTCGTACACTATGTTACTAAGCCCTGGCGTCAAAGTGACCTCAAGGCAGCCATCAATATCGCTCTCGCCCGCTTCCAGGAGTTCCGCACCATCGAGGAGAAGGTGAAGGATCTCGAAGAGGCGCTCGCCACCCGCAAAGTGGTTGAACGCGCCAAGGGCGTGCTGATGGAGAAACACCACTTAAGCGAACAGGAAGCCTTCCGGCGCATTCAGAAGCTGAGCATGAATAATCGCAAGCCGATGAAGGATGTCGCGGAGGCGATCCTGCTCACCGAGGAATTGAACGCGTAACGCTTATGTCTCAGACAACTGATGCGCCAGAGCCGACACATCGGGTGGTCGGTGTGCGTTTCCGGCCCGCTGGGCGGGTCTATTACTACGACCCAGCGGGCTATCAACTAAAGATCGGCCAGTGGGTCATCGTCGAAAGCGCGAAGGGGCTGGAATGCGGTCGCGTAGTCATTCTGCCACGGCAGGTGGAGATAGCCGAGCTTGGCGGCGCTGAGCTAAAACCGGTGATCCGCCTCGCCGAGGAGGATGACTTACGACGGATGCTGAGCTTCAAGGGACGCGAGAAAGAGGCGCTGCGCCGCTGCGCCCAACGCATCGACCAGCACGGCCTGCCGATGAAGCTGGCCGAGGCCGAATATACCTTCGACGGAAGCCGCCTCACCTTCTACTTCACGGCTGAGGAGCGCGTAGACTTCCGGGCGCTGGTGCGCGACCTGGCATCCACCTTCCACACCCGCATCGAGCTGCGGCAGATTGGCGCGCGCGACCATGCCAAGCTGCTCGGTGGCGTAGGCATGTGTGGCAAGACACTCTGTTGTAGCTCCTGGCTGACGGAGTTCAATGTCGTCTCGATTCGCATGGCCAAAGAGCAGGGGCTGCCACTCAACACCAGCAAGATATCGGGCGTCTGCGGGCGGCTGCTCTGTTGCCTCTCGTATGAGAACGACAACTACATCGAGGCAAAGTCGCGGATGCCCGCCTACAACGAGACAGTGATGACCACCAGCGGGCAAGGGCGGATCGTCGGCATCAATGTGCCACGTGAATCGGTCGAGGTGATGTTGGAGAGCGGCGCGACGGTGACCATGCCTGTGCGCGAGCTGGACGGCTATCAGCCACGCACCCCACCAGTCGGCGTCGCCGATGGCCACCAGGGCGGCTGCGGCTCCTGCGCCCACAACACCGCCAACATCGCCGCGCGCGAGGCAGATGGCGTCGCCCCAGCCAAAATATTGTCCTAGCGAGCGCCATCCAGACTGAGCGCCGCATGGGCAAGCCGAATCACCTGCGGTGTCACCGCTTCCAGGCTACGCGTTGGGCCAGCCAGGGTCGCGAAGCACTCGAAGCTGGTAAGTGCGTAGAGCATGTTCACTGTCTCATCGAATGCCGCCATATCCGTTTGAGACTGACCAAGAATTCGCCGAACCAGCACTCCCAGACCTTCGCGCCGACGCTCATCGCGCGCTCGAATCACCTGCCCGAAGTCTGGATCGAGCGCCGCCAGACCCCGCAGGCGGCGGAGCACCAATCGGTCAGATTCCCAGAAGCGGGCGAACACAGTTATATAGTGGTCCAGCGCATCGCGCGGGTCGGCGCGGCGAAACGCCTCGGCCAGTTGCTCCATCCCGCCACTGCTTGCCAGTGTGTCGCAGAGCGCCTCTAATAGTCCAACTTTCGAGCCGAACTGGTGGTAGACCGTCATGCGCGCGACATCGGCCTGGCGCGCCACCGCCTCCATCGAGAAAACGGTGAAGCTGGCGCCCCCAGCGATAAGCTCACGAGCGGCGTTGATGATGCGGGTACGTGTCTCATCGCTGGCAGCCTGGCGACGACCAAGCTGGTAAGAACGCGGACTCATGGTAACCTTGACGCTCCCCATAATACATTGTATAGTCTGTACATCCAAATTAATTTGGATGGATTGTCTGTATAATATCCCATTTGCCGAGGAGAAGAAAGGGCCATTCGCATGGACATGCACCAGCAACTACCGGACAACCCGTCGAGTAATCAGCGGTTGAGTGGCAAGGTTGCGATTATTACAGGGGCAAGCCGTGGAATCGGCGCGGCAACTGCACGCCTCTTTGCGCGCGAAGGGGCTTCCGTCGTGCTGGCATCACGTAATGCGGAAGAGTTGAACTGGCTGGCGTCAGAAATCGCGGCAGAGGGCGGAACAGCCCTGGCTGTGGTTACGAATGTTGCCGACGCTAGCGCGATGGAGGCGCTGATCACGCGGACAATGACGACCTACGGACGGCTCGATATCGCGGTGAACAACGCTGGCGTGGCCCTTGGCAACAAGCCGCTCACCGAAGTGAGTGAAGAGCAGTTTGACCAGACCATCGCCGTCAATCTCAAAGGGGTATTCCTGGCGCTGAAGTATGAGATACCCGCGATGCTGGCCAGCAACGGCGGCGCCATCGTCAATATGAGTTCTACCGTTGGCCTCATCGGAAGCAGCGCGGGCATAGCACCGTATATTGCTAGCAAGCATGGCGTTGTCGGGCTGACGAAAGCCGCAGCGCTCGAATATGCTAGCCAGCGCGTCCGGGTCAACGCGATAGCGCCTGGCACGACGGCGACACCGGTCAATCAACACTGGCTTGGCAATCCAGCGATCAGGGAGCGTATAACCGCCGCGATTCCTATGGGGCGGATTGGTGAGGCGCGTGATGTGGCAGAGGCAGCGCTCTGGCTCTGTTCTGATGCGTCGACATACGTGACCGGGGTCGTCATGCCCGTAGATGGCGGCTTTATTGTTCCATGATCCTTCTGGCGCGTCGCGATCTATTGCCGTTCTTGCATCATGGCGTATCGTCAGACATGTCGTCGTCGGCGTCAGGCTGTGCGCCGCGCGTCTCTTCCCAGAGTGCGCGCACCGTCTCGCGGGCAATGCTATAGCTGAAGCCGCGCCGTTGCAAGAACGCCGTCAGCTTCGTCCGAAATGTCTCGTAGTCGGCGCTCCCTAGAGCGCGTAGGCGCTGGCGAGCGGCATCCAGCGCCCGCTGGCTGTCGCGGTCGGCATCCACGACATCGTCGGCGGTGGCGCGATCCACGCCACGCTGGCGCAGCTCCTGGGCGAGCGCATAGCTGGAACGGGGGCTGAAGCGCTCGCGCTGCTCCACCCAGTAGTCGGCGAATTCACGGTCGTCCAGCAGGTGTTTCTCGGCCAGTCGATCGAGCACGCGGTCAACGGCCTCGGCGGGCGGCGCGGGGCGATTGCGGCGCGGCTGGAGCAACCGGCGGCGCACCTCTGCTCGGCTGCGCGGGCGCACCGTCAGAAAGCTGAGCGCGGCGTCCATCAGGCGGCTTTCCTCCGCCAGCACGCGCAAACGCGCCACATCCGCATCGGTCAGCGCAAGCCCCGGCACGAGCGACTCCGCAATGACGGTCGCGCCATCGAGCGAGAATGCGTAAGCGCCGTCGATGCTGATGTGCCACCAGTCGGGGCGGCGCGGCGATGGATCGAGCGCGGTGATCTTCTTCATACGGTATCATTCTGTCGCACGGGGCGCGACCTGGCAACCTCGACCTCGCGCCGCACCTCGGTGAGCAACCGCTCCAGCCGATGCGCCAGCGACCCAAGAATAGGGAAGACCGTCGCCTGTCCAGCCCAGCAGTCCGCCAGCATCCGCAGCCAGAGGAACAATGCGCCGATACCTAGCGCCAGGAACGCGCCGATAAAGAACAGGCCGAGCACGAACGCCAGCGCTCCGATGCCAACGACATTCCCGACGACGACCAGCGCGACAAACAGCACGAGTTGCATCAGCGGAATCGCCATGAAGAAAATGACCGACTGCGCCGCATGAAAGCGCACAAAGCGATTGCGGCGCTCGCGCAGGAGCACCCATAGCGCGACGACATAGGGAACGGCATAGCAGAGGGCGGCGATAACGCGCGGGTTGCGTCGCCCGCGCGGGACGCCCGGCGCGCTCGTGATATCCGTTTCAGGAACGCCAACGTCAGCCCCAGAGGGCGGCTGCTCACGGCCGGAGCTGAATGGGTGGGGCGGCGAATCGCTCGGCATATTCACCTATTTTAGGCAATTGCAGATAGGTACCAGTGAATGCGGCGATCATCGCGGCCAGCCATGGGAGCAACACAACGATCAGCGTTAGCGCCACTACACCTATGCATAGATCTTGCCAGATGTGCTGATGGCTGCTCACGAAGAGGTCATTGAAGATCGCCGCGATCGTAAAGGCGATGACACTGAAGATGCTGAGCGCGCCAGTCAGCAGGATCGACTGCACCGCATGGAAGCGCACATAGCGATTCTCACGCTCATTGAAGTAGACCAGCAGCCCAGAGACCCACCAGAAGAGGTAGCTGAACCCAGCCGCGGTCTCGGCGGTGATGACGAACGTGGTTGGCCCCCATGACGACGAGGTATGCCACGGCGCATGCGAAACCTGCGCTGGCCCGCCGGGTCGATGACCTGCCACGACCGGCACGACATGCGGCGCGGCGCCTTGTTGCCGTCCCTGATGCCATCCCTGCTGCGAGCCGGGGTTGGGCGGCGGTGGTGGCGCGGCGGCAGCGGCGGCAGCGGCGCCCGCCGAACTGTCCGAGGATGGCAGCGAACCACTCGGTTTGCGCGGCGCGGCGGGCGGCGGTGTGAGCGAGGCCTGCGGAACGATCTGTGTCGCCTCGTCTTCTACCGAGGTCTCATCGGCGACGACCGGCGCATCCGTCGAAGCGGGAACTGCATCTTGCTCTATCATTGGCTGATCCTGTCCACCGGGAGCAGCAGGCGGCTGAGGTTGTTGCGCGGAAACGTCGCCTGTTTGCCCCATCGGGACACCCCCTCCCCACAAACACCCCGGCGGCAGGCAGCATTAGCCGCCCACGTAGCGAAGATATTCGTCGGCGAGTCCGCTAAACTGGCGGTGTGGCGCATTGCCACCGAATTTCTCGCGCAGTGAGCTGACGTTCCCTTCGACATCCGCCGCTTCCGCCACCCCAACATCCTCAGCAATAATCGTGTTAAAAATCGGAGGATGGATACCTGGAATCGCATCGCGCCGCATGCTCAACACCGTCTGTTTATGCAAGCGGCTGGATGAGCGATAGCGCGAGACGACGATACCAAGCCCAAAGATCTCGTGCTGGGCGCGCAAGGCAAAATCGGCCATGCGATCCAGCACCAGCGGGACACCCAGTGTCGAGAGAATATCCGGTACGACCGGGATGAGAAAATACCGGCTGATCGCAATGCCATTCAGGGTAATGACACCCAGATTGGGCGGGCAGTCAATCAGCACGTGGTCATAGTGCGGTAGCACATCGCGCAACGACTCACGTAGCGCATAGACTGGGCCATTGCGAAAACTATCGAGATCAGTGATTTTGGTAATGCGGTCCTGAATCCGGTGCAGGCGGATGCTGGCTGGAAGCAAATCCAGGCCGGGTACGCCGCCGCCCACATTCGAGACGCGCGTCAGAATAGCCTCTGGCGCCGAGAAAAGCCGGGTGCCATCGAGCTGGTCTTTGAACAGTTGAAAGAGTGTCTGGCCCGTCTGGTCCCGCTCGCGCCAGCGACGCTCGGTGACGAGGGCAATAGTCGCATTGGTCTGCGGGTCGAGATCGATCACCAGAACACGCTTGGCATGTTCGGCAGCCAGATAGTGAGCCAGAGCCAGCGTCAAGGTCGTTTTGCCGACGCCGCCCTTCAGGTTGATGATACTGGTGACAACAGCCATCCTCGGAAGACCTCCCCCGCACCGCCGCTGATTACCGGTGAGCCAAGATGATTAAGGGTACGTTGCACGGAAAATTGTTCCCCATCATCCTATCCGACAACGAAGGCGGCTGTCTACACCAGCACACCATTTGACGTATCACGCCCTCCGTTGCGCGGCTCCCGCCGCGATTTTCGCGAAGGGAGAAACCTCCGTACGGAGACTGCGGGGTGTTTCGTCAATGGCTTCGAGCGCGTGACCGAGCGCGAGAAGGCTATCCAGGTTGTTCGCCGGAAGAAATGCGTCAATATACGGTAACGCGGCACGCATGCCTGCGGTCACAGGTTGGTAATCTTTATGCCCCAGCAGCGGATTCAGCCAGATCAAGCGATGCGAGTTGCGGTGCAGCCGCGCCATCTCCTCAGCCAGCACTTTGACATCGCCGCGATCCCAGCCATCGCTGATAATCAGCACCACCGCGCCGCGCCCCAGCACGCGCCGCGACCACTGGCGGTTAAAGGTGCGTAGCGAATCGCCGATGCGTGTGCCGCCCGACCAGTCCTGCACACTGCGCGTCACATGGGCTATGGCGTCGTCCACATCGCGGCGGGCAAGGTGACGGGTGATGCGCGTCAGGCGCGTGCCAAAAAGGAATGTTTCGACGTTCTGCAGGCCATTCGAGACAGTATGCACGAAATGCAGCAGCAGGCGGGAATAGAGGCTCATCGAGCCGCTGATGTCGCAGAGGATGACCAGCGGGCGTGGCTTGAGGCGTGGACGCCGTCGCGCCAGCATGATCGGCTCGCCATCGGTGCGCAGCGAGCGGCGCAGCGTCTGGCGCAGATCGAGCTGGCGTCCGTGGCGCGAGGAACGCAGACGACGGGTGCGGCGCTCGCCCAGCCGCCAGTGCATCTTGGCGATCATCTCGCGGGCTTCCTGTAATTCCTCATAACTGAACTGCTCGAAATCCTTACGACGCAGCACCTCATCGGCGCTCCAGGTTTCACTACGCTCGATATCTTCATCCTCTTCCTTGCGGCGCGGGTTGCGGGCGTCGTTCAGGCGCGAATAGGGGTGACGCTGCGCCATATCAGGCTCCAACGACGAGCGGTAGACGCGCTGATCGCTCTCCTGGCGCCGGTGCTCGGGCACGGCGAGACTACGCCGCTGCGCTGCCGCCTCAAGTTGCGCCTCCAGGTGCGGCGTCGAATTCGCGTTGGGGCTGCGCCAGAAATAGGCGAACGCCAGATCGAAGAGAATCGCCTGGTCGTGTTTCGAGACGAGGCTCACCTTGAGGAGGGTATAAAACTCGTCCTGGCTGGCGATATTGATCAGCGCGAGGCTCTCGGCCAGTTCGACGACGCGCCCCGGCCCGATATCAAATCCTAGCTCCCAGAGCAGCCGCGTGAAGTCGATGAGGCGCGCCAGAATCAGGTCGCCACGCATCATCTCTTCGTCGGTCAATGGCGCTCGTGCAGGATGGTTCATAACCCAAGATCTTTCACGTTTTTCGGCAGATACGCCAAGTCGGCTGGTGTGCTAAAGGGTGGCCGCACCGTCGCCTGAAGGCCACGGCTAATCCTGTAATGACCGAACTCGCTTGCCCGAAACACGGAATCCGAACGGGCGATGTGAGCCGTGGCATTCATGGCGCGAAGCTGGCCAACCGCACATGTAGGCTATGCCGCGAAGCTGGCCGACCATGCGCCTCACCCGCTCTACCTGCTCTACTCACCCAATCGGCGTCGCGTCGGCCTTCTCGACGAGCCGGTCGATCAGGTCGCCGGTCGTCACCTTCTGGATATCATCCTGGTATTTGAGCAGCGCCCCCAACGCGTCACGCGCCGCCGTGCCGGTCAGCTCGGTCTGGCCCAGTGAGAGCAGCGCTGAAAGCCAGTCGAGCGTCTCGGCGACACCCGGCGCTTTGAAGAGATCCTCGCCACGCAGCGCCTGCACGAATCCCACGACCTGCCGCGCCAACTGCTCCGGCGCCTCTGGCACGCGGGCGCGCACAATCGCGTACTCTTTCTCCAACGTCGGGTATTCGATCCAGTAGTAGAGGCAGCGGCGGCGCAGCGCGTCATGGATATCGCGTGTGCGGTTGGACGTGAGGACGACGATGGGCGGCTGTGAGGCGATGACGGTGCCGATCTCAGGAATCGTAATCTGGTAATCCGCCAGCAACTCCAGCAGGAAGGCCTCAAACTCGGCGTCCGAGCGGTCCAACTCGTCGATCAGCAGAACTGGCGGTGTCTCGCCCGGCGCGCTGCTGATTGCCTGTAAGAGTGGCCGCTCGATCAGGAACTCCGGCGCGAAGACATCGCGGACATGGGCCAGCGCCGTCTCGGCTGTCTCATGCCCACCGCGCGCGTTATCGAGCAGGCGGATGGCGAGCAACTGGCGGGCATAGTTCCACTCATAGACGGCGGTCGCCTGATCGATGCCTTCGTAGCATTGGAGCCGGATCAATTGCGTATGCAGAATATCGGCCAGCACGCGCGCGACCTCGGTCTTGCCCACGCCCGGCTCGCCCTCCAGCAGCAGCGGCTTCTGGCGCTTGATGGCTAGATAGAGCGCTGTCGCAAGTCCGCGATCAGCGATATAGGCACGGGCGGCGAGCGCGCTGACCACATCGTCAATGCTGTTGAGTGAATCAGGTTGCCGCAGGGTTGCCGGATTGGGGGCGCTCGTGGCGCTGTCTACTGGACGCTGCTGGTCGGTCACAAGCATCTCCTCCTGCGGACGGGTACAGTATGGGTATGATACGGGAATATGCCGGGTAGGTAGCATCGCTTCATGAATTGTAGCACGCGCCGCGACCCCGTTGTATCTCCGATTGTTGCTGGAATAGTATCTACCCATCGTAGGCCCATGTAGCACACCGGGGACAGAGGTACGTGGTGTTTGCACCCAAATGGCCCTTCGCGACGTACTACTGTGTGAGAGTTCGATACGCATCATGACACTCACGCCGATGCAGGCTGGATATCGTGTGCGCTATAATGAAGAAATACTCGTCTGCCGCCGCTCAGATGCGGGTAATACCGGCCAGACGGTGCTTCGCGCCACAGGCGCGGGCGCTTTCCTTGCGAGAAAGCAGGTGCCAGAGAGCATGTTCAAAAGGCCCACGAAACGGGCGCAACAGCAGCAGAAGGATGCGCGTCCTACGCCTGCCATAGCTGATGCCCTCCGTAATAACAATGATGGCGCGCCACCCCGGCCGCCGATGGAACGTCCGCCCAATCAGACCCCTAATGGTACAAACCGACCTCGCGGCAATACTGGCCTCGGCTGGATTACCCGGCTGCTAGTCCTGCTGCTGTTGCTGATTGTCGGCTACCAGCTCTATGTCAACCTGGTGCCTAACAACAGTTCCAGCTCGATCAATATGGCCTATAGCGACTTCCTGCTTCAGGTCAATGCGGGCAACGTGAAGACGGTTACCATCGGTGATGACCACAATGTGACCGGTCAGCTCAAGGATAAGATTACCTATACACAGCAAGATAACACCAAGGTCACTTCTGATACCTTCAAGACATATCTGCCGCCATTCACCGACGACGCGCAGTTACAGCAGGATCTGATCACCAACAACGTCCAGGTCTTTGGAAAGCAGTCTGGCTCGAATGACCTGTGGATCGGCTTGCTGATCAATGTGTTGCCTATCGCGGCGCTGCTCGGCCTGCTCTTCTGGCTCTCACGCCGGGCGACACAGAGCCAGCAGAACATCTTCAACTTCGGACGGAGCCGGGCGAAGCTCATCATGGAGGACCGCCCCAGCACGACCTTCGCCGATGTGGCGGGCGTAGACGAGGCGAAGTCCGAGTTGGAAGAGGTGGTCGAGTTCCTCAAGACGCCGCAGAAGTTCCAGCGGCTCGGCGGCAAGATCCCGAAGGGCGCCCTGCTGGTTGGCCCTCCGGGAACCGGTAAGACGTTGCTGGCGCGCGCCGTGGCCGGCGAGGCAGGCGTCCCCTTCTTCTCAATGTCTGGCTCAGAATTCGTCGAGGTGCTGGTTGGCGTCGGCGCGAGTCGCGTGCGCGACCTGTTCGATCAGGCGAAGAAGGCTGCCCCAAGCATCATCTTCATTGACGAGATTGACGCCGTAGGTCGCCAGCGCGGCACCAGCCTGACCACCAATGACGAGCGCGAGCAGACGCTCAACCAGTTGCTGGTGGAGATGGACGGCTTCGACTCGCACCAGGCTGTTGTGGTAATCGCGGCGACGAACCGCCCCGATAATCTCGACCAGGCGCTGCTGCGTCCGGGCCGCTTCGACCGTCGGGTGACGGTGGATCGCCCCGACTGGAAGGGTCGCCAAGCGATTCTGATGATTCACTCGCGCGGCGTGCCGCTGGCCAGCGATGTTGACCTCCAGCAGATCGCGCGGATGACGACCGGCATGGTGGGCGCTGACCTGGCGAACCTCGTCAATGAGTCGGCGCTGCTGGCGGCGCGGCGGAACCTCGACCGCGTCAACATGAAGTGTTTATACGACGCGCTCGACCGCATCCAGCTTGGCGCGGAACGTCCGCTGGTGCTCACCGAGGAAGACTTGCACGTCGTCGCGGTCCATGAGGCGGGCCACGCACTCGTCGGCCTGCTGACGCCGCACTCTGACCCGGTGACGAAGGTGACGATTGTGCCACGCGGCCAGGCGCTTGGCGTGACGCAGTATACGCCGACGGACGACCGCTACAACTACTCGCGCGACTATCTGTTTGGGCGCATCATGACCGCGCTGGGTGGACGCGCCGCCGAGGATGTCTCGATTGGCAGCATCACCACTGGCGCGGAGAACGACCTGCAACAGGTGACGCTGATTGCCCGTAGCATGGTCACACGCTGGGGCATGAGCAGCCGCGTGGGTCTGGTCTCGTTCAGCGACCGACCTAGCCCATTCGGAGGTCCAGGCGCCGACTTCGGCCAGAAGGACTACAGCGACGCGACGGCGGCGCTGATCGACGAGGAGACACGCAATCTGGTGCAGACGGCCTACCAGCAGGTGCGCAACATGCTCACCGAACACAAGGTGACGTTGGAGCGCATCGCGCAGGAACTGCGCCGCCAGGAGACGGTTGACGCCAAGCGGCTCAGCCAGATTCTGGTGGAGACAGGCATCAGTCTGGCGGAGGTTGCCCCGACCCTCGGCGCGGAGACCGTTGGGGCCGATGGGCAACCGACGACGCTGCCCGATGACACCAATGGCGCCAACGGCAACGGTGGCGCGGATGGCAACAGCGGCGCCGCCAACGGCGCGGGCGGCCCCGGAACATCGGGGACGACGCCGACGCCTGGCACACCCACGACGCCGGACTGGCTAACGCCACCGCAAAACTAGTCGCGGCCCACACCCGCAGACTCGCACACGAGCCAGATGCTGGAAACAGTGTCTGGCTCGCTGCTTTGCTCTCTCGGCCATTCACGGCCCATTCTTGTCACCGCCTTGCCTGCCGTGCTATCGTGCGATGGCGGCTCCCTACGCGACATACACGAGACCGCAACGATGAATTGCCCAGCACTGCGATGAAGCAGCGAGGAAGGCGAAGGCGGTAGAATGACTGACCAGCAACAGACAAGCCAACAACATAGTGGCCCACGTCCCGTGCGCGCGCCACGGGGTACCGAGATATCGTGCAAAGGGTGGCAGCAAGAGGCGGCTCTCCGTATGCTCATGAACAACCTCGATCCCGAGGTCGCCGAGCGGCCCGACGATCTGGTGGTTTACGGCGGCTCGGGGCGGGCAGCGCGCAACTGGGTCTGCTTCGACGCCATCGTGCGCTCGCTGCGGTCGCTCGAAGGCGACGAGACGTTGCTGGTGCAGTCGGGCAAGCCGGTCGGCATCTTTCGCACCCATCCCGGCGCGCCGCGCGTGCTGATTGCCAACTCGAATCTCGTGCCACACTGGGCCAACTGGGACGAGTTCCGCCGCCTGGAGGCGCTTGGTCTGACGATGTACGGCCAGATGACCGCTGGCTCATGGATCTATATCGGCTCACAGGGCATCGTCCAGGGTACGTATGAGACCTTCGCCGAGGCGGCGCGCCAGCACTATAACGGCACGCTGAAAAACACGATCACGCTGACCGCGGGCCTGGGCGGCATGGGTGGCGCGCAACCGCTGGCCATCACCATGAACGAGGGTGTCTGCCTCGCCGTCGAGGTGGACCCGTCGCGCATCCAGCGGCGGCTAGATACTGGCTACCTCGACGAGAAGGTGACCGATCTGGATGATGCGTTGCATCGCGCCGAGGAGTATCGCAATCAGGGCATCGGGAAGAGCATCGGGCTGCTGGGCAACGCCGCCGAAATCTTCCCGGAAATCGTCCGGCGCGGCGTCCGCATGGACCTCGTCACCGACCAGACAGCCGCCCACGACGCGCTCAACGGCTATGTACCCGCCGGGCTGACACTGGACGAGGCCAACGACCTGCGCCAGCGCGATCCGCAGGAGTACGAGCGGCGCTCGCTCGCCTCGATGGCAGAGCACGTGCGCGCGATGCTGGACTTCGACGAAATGGGCTCAGTTGTCTTCGACTATGGCAACAACCTGCGCGGACAGGCGCTGCGCGTCGGCGTGGAGGACGCGATGCACTTCCCCGGCTTCGTCCCCGCGTTCATTCGTCCGCTCTTCTGCCGTGGCGTCGGCCCGTTCCGCTGGGTGGCGCTCTCGGGCGATCCAGCCGATATCCGGCGCACCGACGAGGAGATGCTGCGGCTCTTCCCGGAGAACGAGTCGCTGGCCCGCTGGATTCGCATGGCGCAGGAGCGCATCCACTTCCAGGGGCTTCCAGCGCGCATCTGCTGGATCGGCTATGGCGAGCGCGACAAGGCGGGGCTAGCCTTCAACGAGCTAGTGCGGCGCGGCGAGGTGAAGGCGCCCATCGTCATCGGACGCGACCACCTCGACTCCGGCTCGGTCGCCTCACCCTATCGCGAGACCGAGGCCATGCGCGATGGCTCAGACGCGATTGCCGACTGGCCGGTGCTCAATGCGCTGCTCAACACGGCCAGCGGCGCGTCGTGGGTCTCGTATCACCATGGCGGCGGCGTCGGTATCGGCTATTCGCTGCATGCGGGCGTGGTGGTGGTGGCCGATGGCACCGACGAGGCGGCGGAGAAGCTGTCGCGCGTGCTGACGAATGACCCCGGCACGGGCGTCATGCGCCACGCCGACGCGGGCTACGACATCGCCATCGAGCACGCGCGCGCCACCGGGATGAACCTGCCAATGGTGGGCGAATAGACCGCTCCCCTACCCCCTCCCCGCTGCGGGGAGGGGGTACCAGAAAGAACACCATGAGCAGCGTATCACCGTCCGCTGAGAGCGCACCCGACCGGTCGCGGCGTATCGCCGTCCGCGCGCTGCTGGTGCTGGTGGCGATCACGGTCGTGCTGGCGACTGCCACGGCGGTCTATCTCTTCACGCGCCCATCCTATGCGGGCGACTGGGTTGGACCGGGCAATGTGCAGGGGGCGGGCAGCCCCAACGCGGTCGTCGCCTCACTCATGTTGGGGCAGAATCTGCTTGGCGGCGTTAGCGGCTCGGGAAGTATCTGTGTGGCGGAAGGCAATACGCTGACGCGCGTTCCGGTGAGCGTTGATGGCCACCTCTCCGGCTCAACCGCCATCCTGACTCTGCACGCGCGTTGGGTATTTCCCGCGACGCTCGTCGTCCAGGGTAGTCTTAGCCACGAACAGTTGACTCTCAGCGCGGGCGAGCCTGCCTTTCTGCTGCTGACTTTGCAACATGGTAGCGCCAGCGACTTCAGCGCGGCCTGCAATCAGCTTATCCAGTCTGCGTCGAGAAATTGACTGGAGGAGAGAAGATGGCACATAAGGTAACCGTTGTCGGCGTGCCACTCGACGAGAACTCGTCGTTCCTGCGCGGGCCAGCGCTTGCCCCGGCGCGCATCCGCACCGTACTGCATGCTGGCGCGATGAATCTGACCACCGAGGACGGCGTTGACCTTGGCGCGCGCGATGACTGGCACGACGGCGGCAACCTGGAGATCGGCACAGGCGAGGCGGCGTTTGCCAACATCGAGCGGCAGGTGGCGGCGTTGCTCGCCACGGGCACGCGCGTGCTGGCACTGGGCGGCGACCACTCCATCACCTATCCCATCATCCGCGCCGTCGCGAGCGTCCATCCAAACCTGACGATTCTGCACATCGACGCGCATCCCGACCTCTACGACGAGTTCGAGGGCAGCCGCCTGTCGCACGCCTGCCCCTTCGCGCGCATCATGGAGCATGGGTTGGCGATGCGGCTGGTGCAAGTAGGCATTCGGGCGATGAACGCGCATCAGCGTCAGCAGGCGGAGCGCTTCGGCGTTGAGGTGATCGAGATGCGCGCATTCCAACCTGACCTGACGCTTGACCTGCGCGGGCCAGTCTACATCTCGCTCGATCTCGACGCGCTCGACCCCGCCTTCGCGCCGGGCGTCTCCCATCATGAGCCAGGCGGCCTCAGCACGCGCGATGTACTGCGATTGCTTGCGGCCATCGAAGGGACGATCATCGGCGCCGATATCGTGGAGTACAATACCATCCGCGACCACGCCGATATGACCGCCGCCGTGGCCGCCAAGTTCTACAAAGAACTCGTGGGCTACCTGCTGAAATAGCCGAGATGATGTCGATTGAGAGGGCAAACCGTGCTGCTCATCTACTGCGCCGACCCGCTCCACCTACGACAGCCCGACAGCGCCTATACCGAGGAGGTCGCCGCCGCCGAGGCCATTGGACTTGCGTACGGGCTGATCTCCTACGAGGCGTTGGTGGATGAGGGCAACGCCGAAGTGGCAGTACGGCGCATACCAGAGCAGTCACCGCCGGTCACCGCTGTCTATCGCGGCTGGATGCTGCGGCCTGAGCAGTACGCGCGACTCTACGATGCGCTGGCGGCGCGTGGAGTGCTGCTCATCAACGATCCCGCTGCCTATCGCCACTGCCATTACCTGCCCGAATGGTATCCGCTATTCGAGGGAGACACGCCGCGCTCGGTCTGGCTTCATGGCGGAAGCGAACTCTCGATGGAGGAGATACAGCAAACGTTGCGACCGTTCGGCGCGCGGCCCATCATTGTCAAAGACTTTGTAAAATCACGGAAGCACGAATGGGATAGCGCCTGTTACATTCCTTCGGCGGCAGATGGCGAGGCGATGGAGCGTGTGGTGCGCCGCTTTCTGGAGCTACAGGGCGACGACATGAACGAAGGACTGGTCTTCCGCGAATTCGTCTCGCTGGAGCCACTGGCGATACACGCGAAAAGCGGGATGCCGCTCGCCAAGGAGTGGCGCATCTTCTTTCTTGACCGCATGCCAATGCTGACGGCGGAATACTGGGAGACCGGCGACTACGGTAACGTAGCGCCAACGCTCGCGCGCTATGTCGAGCTGGCTCAGCGGGTGCGCAGCCGCTTTTTTACGATGGATATCGCCCACCAGACCGATGGCGACTGGACCGTTATCGAACTGGGCGATGGCCAGGTGGCGGGGCTACCTGCGCGCGCGGATGTCGTAGCCTTCTGCCGCGCGCTCCAGCAGGGGATAGAAGGCGCTCATTCTTCAGCGCCAACAACCTGAGCGATCCACTAACAGACGAGTTGTTATGGCACGTCGCGTCGCATGGAGATGGTGACGCTGACGAAATCGGTATACTTCCACTCGGTGTTGATTGCCCCATACTTGGCGGTATAGCGTACCCTGTCGTGAGAAGCGAGCACAAGGAAGCTGGTTGGCTCCTCTGGCTCCCATCCATCGCGGCGAGCGGCCGACACGTACTGTCTGATGATCGGGTCCGCCTTGACGGCCGCAGTCGGATGCCACCATCCCTCATAGCCTCTGGTTTGTACCGGTGTTATCCGGATGGCGAGCGGAATCGTCAATTCTCTGTGCTCTATGTTCGCCATCGCATACTACTCCTCATAACGACAGATCATCGCGGAACAGGCGATGACGCCATGAATGCTGGGTAACTACGGCGCAAGGCGCGTGGGGATTTCCCAGAAGTCATCGTCATCCCCCATGGCTGCCAAGCCCGGCTTCCGGCCAATGGGCCTGTCTTCCTGGGCTGCGGCATCCGCGGCCAGAGGCTCACCAGAAGCCGCCTGAGGATCAGCTGCGAATTCTTCCGGCTCCTCGGGTACAAGCCACACAGCATTCATTGTTACGCCTTCTTTCTCGTAGCTCATCCTTATCCTTTGCCGTTTCCTTCCGCGTCTGCACAAACGCGGCCACCAACAACCGCTTGCAGACGCGGGCGTAGGCGTGACCTAGGTGGCAATGCCTGCAACGCTATCACATGAAGTCACAAAGGGAGAGTCGATTACACTACCCAGAGGTGAGGTTACGGGGCTAGTTTTGTTCCTAGCCCCAGGGGGAGGTAGGTATTCGCGACGCGCCTGCTATCGCGCATCGAAGAGGGGAACCAACAGGTGAGCTATTCCACGTCAGCGGGCATATAGGCGGTGTAGCCGGTCTCGTTATCCGCGATGAGCGCGCCTGACGGCAAGCGCCGCACCTCAGACGCCGTCGCCAAATCGCCGACCGCGCCGGAGATATTGCCCGCGAAGGCAAACCAGAGCCATGTCGCCCATTGCGGCCAGAGCACGGTGATGATAACGCCAACAACAGTGAGCGCCACCAGCGGGGCAAGCGCGACTGCCATATAGCCCCGGCGCGTAAATACCTGGCCCGGCGCGGTACAATACGCCGCCAGTGGCAGCCGCAGCCCGAAGCGCGGACGTCCGCCCAGCAGCAGAATCGTCAGCGCATGGACCCCCTCGTGCAGCGGCAGCATGATCGTGTAGGCGACGAGGTTGGCGATCACCAGCAGAAACAGGCGCACGAAGGTCGAATCCGGCCCCGGCAGCGCGGCGACGCCGTGTATATCCCAGGCGAGGATGTTCACGATGGCGAAAAACGCACCGCCCGCGACCAGCAGCGTCAGGCTATCGCGGGCAAGGCCCGGCAGTCGCGCGGGCGCCAGCAGATCGGTCTGAGCGATGGTGCGCAGATTGCCCGAGCGCAGGGCCGTTACAATCCGCCTGCGCCTGCGTCCACGGAGCAACAAGCTCACCAGCCGCAGGCTACCGGGAGCATACACCGTATCAGGGGCATTGGACTTCTCGGATATGTCGGGCATGTTACTCTGCGGGGAAACGTTCACGGGATCGGTCCTCTATTCCTGGCGAAATCGGCTCGCGCTACCAAGGGTTCCAGACCCACGTCTGTTCGTCCATCAGGGGCGCGAATCCTAGCTGGCGATAGAGCGATTCCGCTGGATTGCCATGTTTGACGAACAGGCAGGATATCCAGCGGCCATTGTGCGCCAGATCGGCGATTGCGCGGTCGAGCAGCGCCGTCGCCGCGCCATGCCGCCGGGCCTCCGTGACCGTGTAGACGCCAAGGATAGTTGGAATCTCCTCGAACAGGCTCACATAACACCCGCCGACGGCTCGCCCATTGATCGCGGCGGCGTAATAACGGCACCAGCCGTGCTCGTGTTCGCGCCAGCGCTCGCGCGCCCGCTGACTGACCGCCGCCTCAGCGGGATACTCTTCCTCAAAGAACGCCTGGCGGCTGCCATACTCGTATTGCCACATCGCCTGCTGTGTGTCGATAATCGAGGTGGTCACCATTGGATTATGCGGCGCAGAGACAAATCCTTCATGGGCCATCAGTAGCAGATTTTCGTCCAGGCGGAAACCAGCCGCGTGTAACGCCTGGGGCAGGTTCCCCTCGCCCGGTCGCTCCGGCACGACAATCCACTGCGTCTCGATGCCACGCTGGCGCGCAAACCGCTGCACCTGGTCGATGGCGATGGCCTCACGTCCCGGACGAATGCTGGCGAAGGCGACCCGCAGGCGGCCTGTCTCCTGACGGAATCGGGCCGTACCCGCGCCCGCCAGGTCCGGCCCGACATCAGGATAGCGATGCATCCGCTGGGTGAGAACGCGCCGTTTGATATCCTCGATATCCATTCCTCGACCATCTCCGCGATACACTGGACGATAGGTAGAGCCGCCGATAACGCGCACCGCAGCCCACCGCGACGCATGCCGACGCGCGTACATTATACGTCTGCACTCTAGCACATTTCCTCGCCATCGCCTCTGTGTTGCTTCTGCGCCGCTTCACCCGCAATGCCCCAAACATGCCAGGCGCATGGGGCTGTACACCAGCGAGGATGAGGTCGTGCGCGATATGTTTGTGCTGGGGTTGGGCATCGGCGTCTCGATGACGGCCTTCAAAACCATCGCGCAGAACGCTTTTGTGCGCTCGCGCATCGGCCAGGTCACAGTGGCAACCGCCTTCTTCCGTGAGATTGGAGGGACGATTGGGCTGGTGATTCTCGGCTCGTTTATGACCAGCCGCTTCGTCGAGCAGTTCCAGCAGCATCTGCCCACGGACCTGAAAGCGGCAAACCCTCCAGCGCAGCTTGCGCAGTTCGAGAACCCGCAACTGCTGCTCTCCTCCGGCGCCGTGGAGCGCATCCACCAGGGATTCGTAGCTACCCTGTTCCTGCGCGAGATCCCGCTGCGCAAGCGGCAAAAGGCTGGGGAGGCGGCCTGACGCTGGCGCGCCTCACACTCGCCTCACAGTTAGCTCCGACGGAGAGAAACGTCGCGGTGTCCTGTGGAGCATGCGGAAGCGCTGGGCGCTGAAATTTCCGGGTCTTGTGCGGCTTCGGCGCCTCGGTCAACGCGCATGGAACACGCCATTCTCGTCTTGTCAAGGCTTGACATATACAGTGCGAAATGTTATACCAGAAGTACCTCCGAGAGGGGTGATTGAAGGCAACAACTTCAATCCAGTGGCTTGAGGAACTAGGGAAGGAGACTGAACTATGTTCCCCATGAAGAAGCCGATTCGTGTGCTGTATATGGTGTATCAAGTTGACTAAGATCGCCCGTCCACTGGGCGGGCATGCAGGGTCTACCGAGGTCTGATTCAAAACCCATGCAGGCCCAGGTAACTTCAGTTACATGCGGGCGTGGAGTAGCGAACGTGCTCCGCAGGTTGCTCGCAGGCTAACCGGTAGATCCGTCTAGTGGCGCTGAATGCGGAAAGCAGATTGCGTCATTACGCTTGCCAATGCGCCAGCGCCACTTAATATATCGAGGACTGATCGATAACACGGTCAGTCCTCGTTGTGTGTCCGGGAGATACATCCTCGCCTTGCCTACATATCCTCGTTGAGCGTGAGCACCGCCATGAACGCTTCCTGCGGAATCTCGACGTTGCCTACCCGCTTCATGCGCTTCTTGCCCTCTTTCTGCTTCTCCAGCAGCTTGCGCTTGCGAGTGATGTCGCCGCCGTAACACTTCGCCAGCACGTTCTTTCGTAGCGCCTTCACCGTCTCACGGGCGATGATCTTGCTGCCAATGGCCGCCTGAATCGGCACCTCGAAGAGTTGGCGTGGGATTAGCTCTTTCAGTCGCTCCACCAGTATGCGCCCCCGGCTATTCGCCTCGTCTTTGTGGGTGATGAGCGAGAGCGCGTCCACTGGCTGACCGTTGACCAGAATATCGAGCTTGACCAGATCGGCAGCCTCATAGCGCGCGAAGGTGTAATCGAGCGAGGCGTAGCCCTGTGTCCGCGACTTCAGTTGATCGTAGAAATCAATGATGAGATCGCTGAGCGGGATGAGATAGGTCAGGTGGACGCGGTCTTCTTCGATATACTTCATGTCCTTGAAGACACCATGCCGCGTCTGTACCAGATCCATCAGCGTGCCGATATAGCGCGCCGGGGTGAAGATCGAGATATCCATCAGCGGCTCCTCGATCTGCGCGATCTCGGTCGGCGGCGGCAGCTCCGCCGGGTTATGAACCGTGACCACTTCGCCATCGGTGCGCGCCACGACATACTCCACGCTTGGCGCCGTCGCCAGCAGGTTGAGGTTGTATTCGCGCTCCAGCCGCTCCTGGATGATCTCCATATGCAGCAGCCCCAGGAAGCCGCAGCGGAAGCCAAAACCCAGCGCAATCGAGTTTTCCGGCTCGAAGACGAGCGAGGCGTCGTTGAGGCGCAGCCGTTCCAGCGCATCCCGCAGCAGGGGGTAGTCGTCGCCATCCACCGGGAAGAGTCCGGCGAAGACCATTGGCTTGGCGGGCCGGTAGCCAGCCAGCGCCTCGGTGGCAGGGCGCCCCGCCAGCGTGATCGTATCGCCGACCTGGCAGTCTTTGACGTTCTTGAAGCCCGTGGCGACGTAGCCCACCTCCCCAGCGGAAAGCGTCTTCAAGGCGACGAGGGTCGGGCTGAAGTAGCCCACCTCCAGCACCTCGGCGGAGCTATGTGTCTGCATCATCAGCAGCCGGTCCGAGGCGGAAAGCCTGCCATCCACGACGCGGATATAGGCGATGACGCCCTTATAGGCGTCGTATTTGGAGTCGAAGACGAGCGCCCGCAGCGGCTTGTCGTCGGCGCCATGCGGCGGCGGCACGCGCTGCACCACCGCTTCGAGAATATCCTGCGTGCCGATGCCCTCTTTGGCCGACGCCAGCACCACCTCTTCGCCCGGCAGGCCAATCACATCCTCGATCTCTTTGGTCACCTTTTCCGGCTCGGCGCTGGGCAGGTCGATCTTGTTGATAACGGGGATGAGTTCGAGGTTTGCCTCCAACGCGAGATAGAGGTTTGCTAGCGTCTGCGCCTCGATGCCCTGCGAGGCGTCCACCACCAGAATCGCGCCCTCACACGCCGCCAGGCTGCGCGAGACCTCGTAGGTGAAATCGACGTGTCCGGGAGTGTCGATCAGGTTCAGCTCGTATTCCTGGCCATCCTTCGCGATATAGGTCATGCGCACGGCCTGCGCCTTGATGGTGATACCCTTCTCGCGCTCGAGATCCATCTGGTCGAGCACCTGTTCGGTCATCTCTCGGCGTGAGATGGCGCCGGTAAATTCCAGCAGCCGATCCGCAAGGGTGGACTTGCCGTGGTCGATATGGGCGATGATACAGAAATTGCGGATGTGGCTCTGGTCCATGCGTTACTTTATCCTGACCGGACTGCCGGGCGGGGCAATCCCGACACAACCGGCGCGCTCATCGTTGCTGGCCCTGCTGAGAGAGCCTACGCCATTATAACGCCTGAACTCGCGATTCCGCACGATGCGCGCTATTTGCCGCGTGTGCCGCGCGTGGCGCGCTCAGATGCAGTATGCTGTGCGAAAAAACAGCCGACGCTTGCACGTCTCAACCGCACGACGTGGCTGGCGACATTTTATGCCGACCAGTCGGTATGTAAACGCGCTACGTACTACGCTCTATGAGGCTGCTATAATCGGTCCACTGGCTTTCCGCCCGGGAGGGCATGCCAGATCAGGAGGGACTCATGCGCGCGGATGAGACGCCGCGAAATCGAGAGCGGCCCGCACTCGTGTCGGCCAGCGCATTGTGGCAGCGACGACGCGCCGGGTTTTTCTCCACCATGCGGTTGGCGCTGCTGCGGGCGTCACACACGCGCTGGCTACTGCTGGTCGTCGCGCTCGGCATCATTGTCGCCGATGTCCTCATCTGCACCGTGCCACTCTACAACACCCTCGTCTCTGATCTCCAGCTGCAAAACGCCATCACGCGCGCCGATTCGGTCCAACACAACATGCAGGTGACGGTCCGCACCACGGGTGTCAGTCAGTCAGTCGGCCAGAAAATCGCCAGCGCGGTGCAGAGCGAGGCGGATCAGTACCTCTCAAGCTTCACGACGCCGCATCCGACCGCCTATGTCACCAGCAGCCCATTCTTCATGTACCAGCGCCTGGACCTGGCCAGGCTCACCTTGTACGGTGGCGCCACGATCCGGATGAATGCCTTCGATTACGCTGAGCTTCGTCCTTATCTGCATTTCATCCAGGGAGCGCCCCCTCAGACGATCCAGCAGAAGGCATCCACGGGCAAGCGAGTGCAGATCATGATTACCCGCGAAATGGCCGACGCCGAAGGGATCAAAGTGGGGCAGGCGATCACGCTACAGACGATCTCCACGGGACTGTCCGCTAACGTGACGGCCACGGTGAGCGGAATCTTCGAGCCGATCAACGAGAACGATCCCTTCTGGAACGGCTTCACCTTCAAGGCTGTGCAACCCACAAACGATTTCCAGCCAACCATCTATCCTCTTTTCACGACGACCGACAGTTTCTACTCGACTCTCTCGGGCGCGCAAACCAACCCAGAGGACGACAGCGATTTCGGCACGACGCTGTCCTGGATCTACCATACTAATCTGAACCAGATTACCGCCGCGAACATGGCTGACGTCGCCAACGATGTGACGACCTTCCGCAGCCGTATCTTTGGGAATTTAGGACATCAATACAGCGTGGACACGTTCGGCGGTCTCGATAAGATCATCGCGAGCGCGCAGCAGCAGTTAGAGTTGGTTGCGCTGCCGCTCTACGTGATTGCCGCCCAGATCGTCGGCCTCGCTCTGCTCTTCGTCGCCGCCATGGCCGCCCTCCTCATCGAACAGCAAAGCGAGGAGATCGCCACTCTCAAGAGCCGCGGCGCCAGTGGTGCGCAGATGCTGGGTATCTTCACCACCCAGAGTACCGTGCTGGGGCTGCTCGCCGCCCTCGCAGGTCCCTTTCTCGCGGTGGCGCTGGCCTTGCTCGTAATTCACTGGTTCCTGCCCGGCGCCACCCTTGCAGGCGCCTCAGCACCCGGAGTATCAGGCTTCACGAGCGCTATCACCAGCGCCTACCTGGCACGCATTGCCCAGCCCGCGCTGGTGTTGGTACCGGCAATCATCGGCGCGGTGCTCGGCATCGCGGTCATCACCCTCTACACGCTGCAGACAGCGCGCCTCGATATGCTCGCCTTGCGCCGCGAGGCTAGCCGCCCCACCCGCCGACCCTTCTGGAGCCGCACCTACCTCGACGTTGGCCTGGCGCTCCTGTGTATCGCTGGCTACCTGGAACTGGGGCGTTTCGGCAGTGCGCAGACCCGTCTCAATCTGGGCGCCAGTGCGAACAGTCCGCTTCTGCTGCTCGCCCCGTCGTTGCTGCTGCTGGCGGGTGGTCTCATGCTGCTACGCCTGATTCCGCTGGCTGCCAGAGCGGGAGCGCGCCTCGCCAGTCGCGGACGCGGGTTCACCTCGATGCTCACCTTCGCCCAGATCGAGCGCACGCCCGACCGCTATGCGCGCATGACGTTGCTGCTGATCCTGGCGGTGGGCCTGGGGCTGTTCGCCCTTACCTTCGAGGCGTCACTGACGCAAAATATTCAGGATCGCACCGCCTATGCGGCTGGCGCCGACGTTCGCCTGACAGCCAACAGGCATATGAGCGCGAGTCAGATCTCATCATATCTGACCTTTCTCAAGACCCTGCCAGGCGTGCTGGGAGTGACTCCGCTCTATCGCACGAGCGGCAGCACCCCCGTGACGCTGGGCGACCACCCGGTCGAGGTACTTGGGGTGGATAGCACGACGTTTGCCGGAATTGCCAATGCGCGTTCGTGGCGCGCTGACTATGCCGCGCAACCCCTGCCCGACCTAATGAGCCAGCTGGCGGCGCATCGCGTGCCTACGCAATCAGCGTTCGATACCTCTAAGCATCCTCTCTCGG
Source organism: Ktedonobacterales bacterium (assembly GCA_036273675.1). Taxonomy (GTDB): domain Bacteria; phylum Chloroflexota; class Ktedonobacteria; order Ktedonobacterales; family JADMIN01; genus DAHUXT01. The sequence continues at coordinate 142,746 of DASUHD010000093.1, forward strand.
TACTCGTCAGCGAGACCCTCGCGCAGCAATTGAAGCTGCGTGTCGGCGACCGATTCCAACTGAGCGCATCGTTGGCGCTGATCAATCCGCCAACGCTCATCGTGAGCGCGATCGTGCATGAGTTTCCCACGCTCTACCCCACCGCCACCGCGGGTGGCTTCCTGGTGATGGATTTGCGCGACCTCGAATACGCTGCCGCGACGCAGCCAAACGCCAGCGCGAACACGCAGATTAGCCCCAATGAATTCTGGCTGCGCACCACCAGCAATCCGGCGGAGCAGCGGGCGCTCTTGCAGGCGCTCAACCATAAGCAATCCGACGTCACATTGGCCTCGGTCGAAAGCTACCAGCAGGACTTGCAGCTGGCGGAGGATAATCCCGTCACCGGGGGCATGAGCGGGCTGCTGGTGATCGGAGCCTTCACCGCCGCGTTCCTGGCCGTGCTGGGAAGCCTGGTACAGGCGATTCTGGCCGCGCGCCAGCGCACGACGCAGTTTGCCATCTTCCGCACGCTTGGCATGGCCAACCGCCAGTTGGCAGGCTTGCTCCTTGGCGAGCAGACCTTCGTCTATCTGTTCGGCCTGGTGGGCGGAACCCTCCTTGGGTTGCTGCTGACGTCCGCGACGACGCCCTTCCTGACGTATAGCGATCTCGCGATCAACCCCGCCGCCATCGGTATACCGCCATACATGCCACAGATCAACTGGTCGGCGCTTGGCCTGTTTTATGGCGCGCTGCTGGTGGCGTTTGTACTGGCGCTCATCATTGCGTCCCGCTATGCGGCACGTATTGGCCTGGGCAGAGCGCTCCGACTGGGCAAAGACTGAGCATCGCTTACACCGAGCTACTCAATCTTGCTCGATTAGCCCGCCGCCAAGCGCCTCGTCGCCCGCCGCGCCGCCATAGAAGACGGCGGCCTGTCCTGGCGTCACCGCGCGAATCGGCTGCTCCAGCGCCACCTCGGCGCGCCCATCAGGCAGCGGCGTAACGAGGCCGCTCACTGGCTGTGCCTTGTAGCGCACCTTGACCTCGACGCGCATCGGGCCATCGGGCGGCGTATCGCGCGTCCAGGTCGTCTGGCGCACGGTGAAGGTATCACGCTCAAGCGCGGCGGCTGGCCCAACGATAAGGGCATTGCGCGTGGCATCCAGTTGCAGCACGTGGAGCGGCTCGCGCGCGGCGATGCCCAGCCCCTTGCGCTGGCCGACCGTGTAATTCGCCAGACCGCTATGCGCGCCAAGCGCCCGCCCCGAGAGGTCGAGAATCGGCCCAGGCTCAGGCGCAGGCATGCCCTTGGCATCAGCGTAGCGGCGGACGAAGCCGCGATAGTCGTTGGCGGCAACAAAGCAAATCTCCTGGCTTTCCGCTTTCGTCGCCACCGACAGGCCGCGCTCCGCCGCCATCGCCCGCACCTCCGGCTTGGTGTATTCCCCCAGCGGGAAGAGCGCATGGCTCAGCTGATACTGCGAGAGCACGTGCAGCACATACGACTGGTCCTTGGTCACATCGCTGGCCCGGCGCAGGCGGCGCAGCCCTGTCGCCGGGTCGTCGTCCACGCGCACGTAATGGCCCGTCGCAAGATAGTCGGCGCCGAGGGCGAGCGCGCGCTCCAGCAGCAGTGTGAAGCGGATCGTGCGGTTGCAGCGCAGGCAGGGATTTGGCGTGCGCCCGGCGCGATACTCGTCATAGAAATAGTCTACAATCGCCTCGCGGAACGGCTCCTCGACGTTGATGACGTAGAAGGGGATATCGAGCTGAGCGGCGACGCGACGCGCATCGCTCATTGATTCGATGGAGCAGCAGGCGTTTTCGCGCACCGGCGCGGCGTCCTCATCCGCGCCCTCCGTGGGTGGCTCGGCCCAGAGGCGCAGCATGATGCCGACGACATCGTACCCCTGTTCTTTGAGCAGCGCCGCCGCCACTGAGCTATCGACGCCGCCGCTCATGCCGACTACCACACGCGTCATAGGTTCGCCCGCTTTCCTGAGTTCTGTTGCTATTGGCTGCTAGCGCGCCACACTCACCACGTCCGGCGCTGAAATTACCGGTCATCCGAACCATTATATGATATGCGACAGGCCCAGGCGCACCAGGCGTACGGTTTATGGGTCAGCGCCTCCACCTGGCAGCCTGTCTGATTGTGCTAAGCAACATCGCTCTTAGCGCTGCGTCGAGATGACGTGTTCAATGCTCAGGCGCAGGGTGACGCGATCTGCCGCGCCTCTGCGGGACGCTTGCGCGAGCCACTGTTCAGCGGCCTCATCGCCAAGATACCGCGTGGCAATCTGGCGATAGAGCGCTATGCCGCGCTCCACATCCTCGTCCATAGTCGTTCGTCCGCGCACCGCGACGTAGCGTGGACCCTCGGAGACACTCAGCGATGCCCAAGGGTTCGACCGGAGGTTACGGACCTTATACGATTTTGCTGGCGTTGAGACGAGGATGTCATCTCCGTCCAGTATGTACCAGACGAGCACCTGGGAAGGAATGCCCTGGCGGTTCACGGTGGCCAGCGTGCCAAAATGCACGTCGTCCAGAAAGGCGCGAACGGCGGTAGTGAGAGATACAGACATAAGACAGAAGCTCCTTCGCGCCAGTCAGCGCCTGGGAACAATCCTTCATAAATGAAAGCATGCTCTCCTGAGAGCGTAGAGCGCCGCACGAATGTTGTCAACGAGTGGAGGCCTCCACCAGAGGTATGGCATGTGCGAGAAGGGAAACATGCGACGCCATCCTGAGTAACGGCTCTCGGTATGATATGGTATCAAGGATGACCAGTAGACGACCGGAGTGCGTCGGCGCCGACGACACCCCGGCCCAATAGCACAGCGAGTGAGGTGCGATGATGCAGCCTGCGGGACTTCGCGTTGAGGCGGCCCAGAATGCGGCGCGGCCACGCTATCGGCCCATTGGTGACTACGGCGTCATCGGCGACTGCCGTACAGCCGCGCTGATCGGGCCGGATGGCTCGATTGACTGGTGCTGCATGCCCCACTTCGATAGTCCCGCCATCTTTCTGCGGCTGCTCGATGCCGATAAGGGCGGATATTTTCAGGTCGCTCCCACGGCGGGATTCGCCAGTCAGATGGCCTATCTGCCCGCCACGAACATGTTGCAGACGGTCTTCGAGACCGGAACAGGCCAGCTTCGTCTACTCGATAGCATGCCCATTCGCTCCCGTCGGCCAAACGCCGCGAACGTCGCATCGCAAGTGAACGCGCGGCTGCTGCATCACGGTATGCACCGGCTCCATGCGGGCCTCGAACGCGAAATCGGCAATGATGTTGCCGCGGCTCACCGCATCCTGCGTATCGCCACCTGCCTCGAAGGCACGGTGGATGTCGCCGTCACGCTGAAGGCCACCTTCGACTACGCCCGCTTATCGCCGCAGGTAGAGCTGCTCTCGCTGACTGGCGGGATGGTTGGAGCGATCCTCTCGGCGAACGGGCGTTATCTCGCGCTGATCGTGCGCCCGCTGCCGCCCGCCGCCTCTGATGCGGCAAGTCCGCTCCATAGTGAAGACGACATCCTCCGTTCATCGCTCACGCTCAAGGCGGGCGAGCGTGTCGCCATCAGCCTGAACTACGCCCGCACGCTGGGCGAGGCGCGCGCGCTGGCGCACCGGCTGACCACGCATGACGTGGACGCCGACGTGCGCGAGACGATGCAGTACTGGCATACGTGGGCGGCCACCACACGTTATGACGGCCCATATCAGGAGCAGGTGCTGCGTTCGGCGCTGGCGCTGAAGCTCTGTACCTTCGAGCCGACCGGCGCCATTGTCGCCGCCCCAACGACCTCGCTGCCGGAGGGCATCGGCGGGGTGCGCAACTGGGACTATCGCTACACCTGGCTGCGCGACTCCTCCTTTACGCTGGATGCGCTCGGCCAGCTCGGCTACTATGGCGAAGCGCGCGATTACTTCCACTTCCTGCATGATCTCGACATCAAGCGCATCGATAACCTGCGCATCCTCTATAGCATTCGCGGCGAATACGGCGCCCACCTTGCCGAGGAGGAATTGACGCACCTGGAAGGCTATCAAGGCTCACGGCCCGTGCGCATCGGCAATGGCGCGGCGACGCAACGGCAGATGGATGTCTATGGCGAGGTGCTTGCGGCGGCGTACAGCTATCTGCGGCAGGCGAGCAATCGTCATGGCCACCGCATCCACGAACGGGTCCGCGACCTGCGCACAATGTCGGAGCTGATCGCGGACTACGTCGCCAACCACTGGCACGAGATGGACCGTGGTATCTGGGAGGTGCGTGGTGAGCCACGAGCCTTTGTCTATTCGCGGGCGATGTGCTGGGTCGCGCTCGACCGCGCCTGCAAGATGGCCGAACGTCACGGTCATTCGCAGCACGCGCCACGCTGGGGCAAGCAGGGCGCGGCCATTCGGGAAGAGATCGAGCAGAATGGCTACAACGAGGAGATCCATTCGTACACCCAGTCCTATAGAGATCGGGTGCTCGACTCCGCCAACCTGCGCCTGGCGCTCTCAGGTTTCCAGGCGGCAGGAGAGCCACAGATGCGCGACACCATCCTGACGACCGCCCAGCGGCTCTCCGGTGATGGCGGCCTGCTCTACCGCTACCGTCCCTATGATGACGCCGAGCAGACGCAGGGCCAGAAACCGCACGACCTCTCTTCAATCGATGGCCTCCCCGGCGGCGAGGGCGCGTTTCTGGCGTGTACCTGGTGGCTTGTCAGCGACCTCTGCCGTATGGGCGAGATCGAGGAGGCCCAGCGCCGTATGGAGCATCTCTTGAGCTTCGCCAGCCCGCTTGGCCTCTACTCCGAGGAGGTTGATCCGGCGACGGGGGCGCTGCTGGGCAACTATCCCCAGGCATTCACCCACATCGGCCTGATCAATAGCGCCGTCGCCCTCCAGCGCGCCCAGGAGGGCCGCAGCATCGACGACGAGGATGTCCAGCTCGCCACATAACGGCTGCCACTGTTCCTACTATTCCTGCTGCTCGGCGAGCCAGCGCTGTACCGTCGCGGCGGCGTTTGCCGTTTCTGGCGTGGCAGGGGATGAGGCGTCCGGGCCGGACGCTGGTTGGCCGTAGCGCGCCTGCTCGTAGGCATCGGTGAGCTCGGCCATCGCTCCGGCGACAGGAGGTGGCGCAGCTGCGCCAGGGCGCAACGGGTCGTCACTGGCGAGGCGGAGCTGATACTCGCGTGGCGTCTCGGCGGGTCGGCGCGCGTGTCCGGCGCTGACGGCAAGCGCCAGCGTATCGCGATAGGCCCGGCGCACACTCCCCTCGGCGAGATCGTCCGCTAGGAGCGCATCCTCGACGCGCTGGCGGCGGAAGGCGCCGAAGAAGCGGCGAAGCTGGCCACCAAGAATCTCGCGAGCATCGAGCATCGTGCGTTCCTCGGTAAACGCGCGCATCTGCCGCACCTGAGTAAAGCGGCTCAAGATGCGCGCCAGTATCACCAGTGCGACGACGATAACGAGAATCGCGGCCCCCCAACGCAGCGCTGTCACCCATTCCGCCGGGAGCAGACTCGTCGCGACCGCGTTGTGCGCTGGCGGGGCGCAGGTGGCGCCGGGCGTGGCGACTCCGCCCGCCGGAACAGTGGGCTGACACGGCGGCGGTGTTGGCACATTCAGCGGCTTCGGCGGGCCGAGCCGATGAAAATAGTCCGCCAGCCACTCGATGGGCTTATTCAGAATCAGGTAGAGCAGGTAGAAGATAGGCGTGAGGATGAACACAATCCCGTCGAGCAGCCCATTGACGATATTGCCCGCGGCGATGGCGAGCACGCGCACCGAATCGCGCGAGATGAGCGTCGCCAGCAGCATCGCCAGCAGCGAGAGGCCCAGGCTCAGGCCCACACTGGCCGCCAGCCAGGCCCGCGTAAAGACGGGCGGCATCTCCAGGGGCTGGGCGCCACGATAGGCGCTACGCATTTCGTAGGAGGCATCGCGCGCCTGCGCCAGCGTGAGTCCCATCGTCCCCGCGAAGAGCAGCAACGCCAGCAGCAACGTGAGATAGCTCGCCGCCAGTGGGCGCGCCGCTCCCTGAATGGCTGCCGCGCCCGCCAGCGCCGCGATGGTCACGCCCAGCGCCACGACGAAGCGCACGTACATACGTCCACGCGTCAGGCGCCCGCGGCCCAGCAACAGGCCGCGCCACCACAGCCAGATAATCAGCAGCGCCAGCGCCACCAGCCCGCTGGTATCGCCCCCATTGACGAGCACAGAGCGGGCAGCCGGCGAGAGCCAGTAGGTAGCGATCAGCGAGAGCGTCCCCAGCCCAGCCACCGCGAAGGTCAGTAGCAGCGTATTTCTGCGCCTGCGTTGCGGGTCATCGTCGGTATCATGGGCGAACAAGACGGTGAGCCAGTGGATGCCAAAGACCAGCAGCCACATCCACCAGAACGGCATGACCGCGCTATTGGGGTCGCCAGAGTCATACGCCGCCAGCAGCAGCAACCAGCAGAAGATCGGCAGCGTTTCCAGCACGCAGGCGGAGGCTACTACGAGGAGTCCGGCCAGGCGCTCGACCCGTGATTGAACGGGTGGGAGATCGTGCGGCGGCAATGTCGCGAGTTGCCTCATGGCAGCGCCTCCAGGCTGGCGCGCGGATGGCTGGCAGCGCCTTCCAGTGGGGTATGGGGCGCAGCAGACGGCAACGGCTGCCCATCGGCGTCCAGTCCGCGCTCGGCCAGCGCTTCTCGCAACAACTCGTGCCACTTCGCCGACCCACCCAGCCGGAGTGAGGGTAGCCGACGGGTTACGAGCGGCGTATCGCCCGTGAGCAGCAGCGTCACGCTATGCCCTGCCGACCGCAGCCGACTGAACACCTCGACACCCGCACCGCCAAGCGCCTGCGCTGCGCCGACATAGACAACCGTGCTGCCATAGGGCAGGCGTGGCGTCTCCTCGACGACGATATCGTCGATAGGGCGCGGCACGAATGCCACCAGCCGCGCCAGCGCGTCCATCAGCCGAAGCTGCTGGCCGTTATCGCCAGCGGGCGCGATACGCAGCCGACCGGCGGAGCGTCGCCCGGTGACGGCCCGCACGCCGCCGATGGTCACACCCGAATCAACCCCCTGACCCGATGCGCCTGATTCACCGTCCGCGCTTACCTGCGGACGCCAGACGAGATCATCGTGCGCCTGCATCGTGCCGTTGGCGCACAGCCCGACCGCGTATCCCTGATTGAGTCCCCAGGCGGCCACCGAGGCTGCCGCGCCGATTGCCAGCTCGCTCAGGTCGTGATCCACCCCGACAAACTGCCCATGGCCAAAAAGGCGGTCGTCGCGGCCAAAGGTGCGCAGATCGAGGAAAATAGTCAGCGTGTGGTGCGCCGACGGCTCGAAGACTTTGGTATGCAGCGCGCCAGTGCGGGCGGTGGCCTTCCAGTGGATGTGGCGGGGATCGTCCCCCACGGAATAGTCGCGCACACCCGCCACCCGTAGTGGATCGGCAAGCAGGCGCCGCGTGGTCGCGAGATCGCCGAAGGGCGCGCGCGCGGGCAGCCCAAACCGTTCGAGCGGCATCGTCAGCGGATGCACCAGCAGATAGGCTGGCTGCTCGATCACCTGCTGGCGTGTCAGCACGCCAAGGGGGTCGCCGCTCTGCAGCGCCATCGGGCCGAAGGTATATGCGCCACGCTCCAGGATGCGCATCTGGTAGCGGCGCGTGACGCGCTGCATCGCCCAGAGTGAGAAGGCATTGGTCAGCGTGGCGCGCCCCGTCTTGAAACTTGGACGCACCACTGCGCTGATGATCCGGCAGTCCACAGGAACATCGTCTTCGAGATCGAGGCGTGGCAGCGGCAGGATTTTGCGGTTCTCGATGGTGATGGTAAACGAGATGTCATCGCCGATCCGCGCACGGTCCACTCCCAGATGGCGGCGCACGAACACTTCGCTGAGGCAGAAGCGATACCAGATTTCAGGGATAGCGCCGAGCGCGATCACGGCAAGCCCGGAGACGAAGAGGATTTCATCGCGTAGCGCCAGGCTGACGAGCATCAGCAACGCGCCTACCAGATACCAGGGCCGCCGGGAGAGGATATTCTCATCGTTGGCGTAGCGGCGTAGCTGCCTGCGCAGCCGCTCGCCACGGCGGCGGCTGCGGTCGAGGTCCCTGTTAACGTAGAACATCCTGTCACTCTCCGCCCCGGCGACTATGGCAACTCTGGCATCACGACCTGCGCCGTGGCTATGTATCTGGACGCACGGCGCGGATGGATTCTTTCAATTGTGATTTCAACCGAATTCTCATGTGGATGCGCGACACATAGGAATGCGCTTGAGGCCGACAGGGATACGATAGCTACAATAGCATGGAACACCAGCGGGCGCTATCAGCGTCTTATCGACATGGAATGTTCCCGCGCGCCGCTAGTCAGGCATCATTGCGCCGGGTCATACAATGGTGATTGAATGTGCGTATCGCGAGAGGGCCGAAGCTACGCGATACTCTACGGGCAGAGAGACCGAACAACATGATGACTCACCAGCAGAAGAGCGCCACGCCCGATATGACAGATGCGACAGATGCGACGGATGCGACGGATGCGACGACCGACGCGATGGAAAACACCGCACCAGCTATGCCGCTGACGACACGCGGCATTTCGGTGGTGCTGCCCGCGCATAATGAGGAGGCCGTGCTCGCCGCGACGCTCGAAAAGTGCTTGGCGACGTTGAGCGCGATCGCGCCCGACTACGAGATCATCGTGGTAGACGACGGCTCATCTGACCGAACCGGAGCAATCGCCGAGGAATACGCCGCGACCAACCCGCATATCCAAGTCGTCCACAACCGTCCCCAACGTGGCTACGGCGGCGCGCTCATCGCTGGCTTCAATGCGATGACGAAGCCACTCGCCTTCTTCATGGACGCCGATGGCCAGTTCGATATTCGCGATCTGGCGCTGCTGCTGCCGCTGCGCGAGCAGGGGCATCGCGCGGTGCTAGGCTACCGGCTACACCGGCAAGACTCACCACTGCGCAAGGTCAACGCCTGGGGCTGGAAGCTGCTCGTCTCGACACTCTTCGATCTACATGTGCGCGACGTAGACTGCGCGTTCAAGCTCTACGATACCTCGCTCGTCCGCGCGGTGGACGTGACGGCGGAGGGCGCGATGGTCAACACGGAGATGCTGGTGAAGCTGACGCGAATGGGTGTGCCATTCGTGGAGGCGCCGGTGCGCCACTATCCCCGCATCCATGGCCAGGCGAGTGGCGCCAACCTGCGTGTCATCATCCATGCCTTCGGCGAGCTTTTCCGCCTGCACAGCAAACTGCGCAACTGGCACGCCGACGTTCCCCAAGAAGAATAAGTCAGCTATCAACTTCCCGCTGGCGCTGGCTCGCCGCCGGGATCGAGTCGCATCTGAGCCTCGCGGACGGCCTCCACCAGATCGTCGATGTCGAAGGGCTTCGGAACGATTGGCACATCCAGCTCGTCAATTGCTTCTCCGCAGTCCTCGACTGTCTTCGCGGGACTGGCCGACATCATGATGAAAGTATGGCGCTCGCGCAGGTATTCATCTTGCGCCACGATTTCCAGCAGGTCGCAACCATCGAGCGCGGGTAGCCGATAGTCAAGGACGACGATCATCCGCTCGGCGCTGACATCGAGTATTTGCTTCCCCTCCAGGCCAGTGCCCGCCTGGATGACTTTGTATCCCTCATCGGTGAGCAGATCGCGTACGATATTACGAGTCCCTTCATCGTCTTCGATCACACATACTGTCGCAATCGCCATAAATCTCCATCTCCCTCAAGGGGCCTTTCGGCACATGGATTTACACTCTCCACTGGGTCAACCCCAGCCACGTAGAACTGTGCAAATGGTATGCCACAGCGCTAAATCGTGAGGTGAGCGAAGGCAGGAACGAGCGCGAGGCGGTCACCGCGCGAAGAAACGCTGGGTGAACGTGGCGATGAAGGTGATCTCGATGAGCAGCCCTAGCACCGCCTCGCCAGCCGCCAGGATGGTGAGCGGATTGTGCAGGCTCACCGCCTCGCCGGGAGCGAAGCCACGCCCGTGAAACGACGTGACGCTGAAGATTAGCGCATCCACCGGCGAGAGCGCTGGAGAGACACTGTCTCGCAAGACGAAGTAGAGGATGGCAAAGGCGACGATCACCAGCAAATAGGTGATGAAACTGCGCATCGGTTTGTAGCCATAGCCAGAAATGAGGTCGAGCAGCCACGAGCCGCTGGCGCGCAGGTAGTGGCGCTGCTGGCGAAGCACGTGCCGCTGAAGCGCCTGCGAGCGGTAGGCGAAGCGCGCGGCGGCGTCGCTCACGCCCTGCTCGCGCAGCACGACGGCAAGCTGCTGGTAGGTGCGGGCGGCGGCCTCCCATCGGTGCGGCATAATCGCCGACTGTCGGCCATGCTCTGCCTGGACGAATTGCTCCTGGATCTCATCGCCCAGGCGTGGCGTCTGCGACCAGTCAATCTGGGTGAGCGACGCGCCGTTCCAGGCGATATCGCGCAGGCGCGTCCGGGCGTCCAGTCGCACGTCGCCCAGGAGCGTCGCGGCGTCCATACGGGCGTGGGTCAGCACAGCGCCGCGCAGGTCGCAGCGGGCGAATCCCGCGCCGTGAAGCGTGGCGAAAGCCAGTCGGGCGTCGGAGAGATTCGCCTCACGCAGATGCGCGCCGGTCAGGTTGGCCCAGATGAGATTCGCACTGGAGAGATCGGCGTACCCCAGGTCCGCGCCGGAGAGATCGCTATCGACCAGATCGATGTTATGCAGGTTGGCGCGCACCAGATTCGCGCCTGATAGATTAGCACGCCGCAGCACTATGCCTGAGAGATCAATCCCGGCCATCCACGCGCCGCTGAAGTTCGCGCGTTCCACAATCCTGCCTTGCGGGATTAGCTCGTATTTGACGATGTATTCGGACTCCTGGCCCGACCAGCCGTGTTCGGCCATGGTCCACTCGACCTCGCCGCGAGTATGAATCCGCACGCGCTCGTAGGGCGCTCGACCCGCCGCGATGTTGGCCGCGCACGCCGCCCGTAGCTCCTCCCGCCGCTCTGCCGATGGCACGTCGCTGACTTCCGCAATGCCCAAAACATCCTGCTCGCTCACTGGCGCATCCCTCCCTGTGTCGTCTCGCCGCCAGCCTCATTCTATGCGAGCACGTCAAGACTGTCCGGCTGTACATGCCAGCAGACGGCATGTAGACTGGAACAGGAGGTCGCCGCGCAAACGGCTCAGATGTGCGAAAGAGGCTGTATGGATTTCTTCGTCCCGAAGGATTGCAGCATAGACCTGGCAAACGCCCTACTGGTTGCTCGCGGCAATGGTGGCGCTGTCGCTGGCGGGCATTGCCCTGGTGGCGCAGGTGATAATGCTCTGGCGACGCGGAACCCAGGCGCATATTGGATGGTGCAGGCGTCTACCACTCGTCTTGCCAGTACTATGGGCTGTTATCTGCGGTCTGCTTGCCCAAGAGGCATGGGGCTACTACCGCGATGTGACAATGCCGTTCTCTTGTCCACCAGAGATGCTTTGCAGTCTCAAGGGCGCCTGTTTCGCGATTGCCGATTTGGGTGTAGAGGCACAAATCGCCCTACTGGTGGCTGCCGTCGCGCTCGGCCTGGGCTGGTTCGCGCTGTTCCGAATCAACGGGCGAAGAAGCGCTGGGTGAACGTCGCGATGAACGTAATCTCGATCAGCAGCCCGATGATTGCCTCCACGGCGGCGAAGACGGTCAATGGATTGGTGAGGGCTACGTTCTCACCGGGGGCAAACCCGCGTCCATGAAACGAGGTGACGCTGAAAATGACGGCGCCCAGCGGATCGAGCGGCGGACTGACATGGTCGCCCAGCAGGTAATATGCGAGGGCGAAGGCGCCAACAACGAGGAGATAGACGACGAAGCTCCGCAGCGGCTTGTAGCCATAGCCCGAGATGAGGTCGAGCAGCCACGAACCGCTGGCGCGAAGATAATGGCGTTGCCGCCAGAACACGATGCGCTGTAGCGAGTGAGCGCGATAGGCAAAGCGATCCGCCTCCTCATGCAGCCCCTGGCCGCGCAGCACCGCGGACACCTGACGGTTTGCGCGCACGGCGGATGGATACTCGCCCAATGCGCTCGACCATGGCTTCTTTATCGTGCCATACCGGGCGGTGTACTCTTCGCCGAGCATTCGTACCGGCTCCCACTCCACCGCCGAAAGTATCGCGCCATTCCAGAGGACATCGGCAAGCTGTGGACTTACACCTTTGGAGTTGGCTAGGACGATATGATTGAGAATCGTGCTGCTATCAAAAACTACGCGCCCAATATCCCCCAGATGCTCCGCCTCGAAATGCGCCCGGTAGAGGTCCGCCGACTCCAGATGAGCCGATGACAAATCAATGCCATCGAGTCGCCCGAACGTGAGGACGCTTCCTTCCAGATGCGCGAATTGTAGTTTGGCGCCAATCAGGCGTATGGCGGCGGCTTGAAACTGATCCATCGTCGTGCCGAGGAACTCATCGCCAGCCAGCCCCCCACGCAGACGACTGAGGGGGAGCGAACTCAGGTTTACGCCGCTGAGGTCAGCCCCACGCAGATCTAATCCGCTGCGTCTGCGGTGCGCCGAATCGTCCCACTCCACCGGCCCAGCAAGCCCGCCGCTTTCGTGCGTCGCCAGCAGCCACTCGACGTCGGCGCGGGTCAATGCGATGCCACCGCGCTCGTCCCGGAATGGATAGATACACTTCGCGATGTTGGGCGCGATAGCCCGCCGCTCCGCCAGATAGACCCGTCGCTCGTCGTCAATCTCCGGCTCGGTGCGCCATGGTTGGCTGTGTCGCTTCGTCCAATACTCAGCCCATGTCGCAAAGCCCGCAGGGGGTGGAGCATCGCCCATAGCATCGCTCATAGTATCCCTCCATGCTGTGTCGCTGCCAGATCGTCTGGCGCCGCATCTCGCTGCCAGCTTCATTCTATGCGAGCCGGTCAACCGGTTCAGCTCGTGAGAACCGGCAGACGAGTGGCGTCATAAACGCTGACCATGAAAGGCGCTTGCCAATCCTGCGTGAGGGAGTGCGCGATCATGAGGAAATTGCCCGTCGCATGTTGCAGTGAGGGACGAGCGTCGCTGCCGGGGGGTGAAATTCCTAACGCGACGAAGCGTCCCTCAGCGCGGTCCCAGGCTGCGCCTGTGAGGACGACCAGGCGGTCATTGGCTGCCATGACATCGCCGAAGTCTGCGGCGTACGCGGCGACGGCATGCACGTCCGGTGAGCTAGAAAGGTGGTCGTCCACCTCGTAGAGTGTCGTCACCGGTGGGGGCGCTGGCGTTGCCGTGGGACACACGACTCCCATTCCCGGAAGGCAGCCGCCCTGGGATGGCAGGCCGGACCTGACGGTATAAAAGAGCACGCCGCCCGTGAGGCCAAGAGACTGTGGCGCGCTGGTGGTACGACCGGACGGCAGTATGGCCAGCACGCGAGGCCGTGCGCCTGGCGTGGCAAGGTTGTCTAACTCGTTGAGGGAAAACGCTCCCGGATGCGTGTTGTCAGGTGCGGCGACATAGTATAGGGTCGCGTCGGTGAGCGCAAGGATGTTTCCGGTCACCTGTGGCAGGGCAGTGGTCGCGCCCGTGGCGATATTATAGACTCGCAGCGGCGTGACTGTGACGGTTGTCTGTTCAGCGCCACGCGGCGTGCCGTAGACCACGTACGGCCAGGAGAACGCATCAAGCTGTGTGCCGCTATTAGTGCTGGGCAGTTGTCTAATCGTGCGCCCGGCGAGATCGGCGATCATGATGCCGATGCCGGTACCCGCGACAAGCATACCCCGGTCGAGCAGATACGTAGAGGCGCCCTGATACTGCCGGGACGGGATGACTTCGTAGAGAGCGCCAGTACGCTGGTCATAGGAGTAGAGACAGCCGCCGCAATCTGGGCCAGGATAGCCTGTGCTCTGAGCAATAAGGAAGCGCCCGTCGCTACGGCAACAATCAATATAGTAGCTGGCGCTCCCCGTGTCCTGGCACGATGTCCCAACGCACTTGGGAAGACTGGCAACGCCGATAGGCGTGAAACGGTGGGAGGCGATGTCCAGTACACCCGCCTCAGCCGGAACAGTGGCGATATTGTCCCGCGTCACTGGCCTGAGCATATAGCCATAGAGGCTCCGGCCGTCGGGCGCAAGGCTACCGCCCGGCATGTAGTGGGTATCGTCCAGCTGCGTCGAGAACGTGGCAGTCGCGGCATTAGAACCCCAGGACTGGGCGATAGAGACCATCGGACGGTACGGCGGGGCCGGTATTGCCGTGGGTGAGGATGGACCCGGAGATGCGGCGCCGCGTGGGACGGATGAGACACCGCAACTCGCCACCGCGAGGACGGCAAACACGAGCACAGCAGTAAGGAGCACACGGCTCAACGCAACCGGGTGTGCTGTGCGGAGATTGCGCGCGACAGGAGGTGTCATGAGCTGCCTCGCTTCCATGGGCTGCAATGATGCGCCAGGTTGTTCACTCTATACACGCCGACAGACTCCTGTTCTTTACAGAGGAGTCTGGCGCTGCTCCGCCTGCGCCTGCTCACGTACTGTCCATATAATGCGCTCGCTTGTGCTATGGTTACGAACAGGCGGTATATCGCCAATCACCATCAAGCTGATGGTGTTGGAGGAGCAGCGGTCGCTCACTGCAATTCAATCGCCGTGAGGAAGGGTACATCAATGCCTGATGAGGATGCGCTCACAACGCAATGGATGTTCCAGTACAATCCCGACTGGTATGACCTCGAAGCCCTGGTACAGCGACGACTGATTGAGCACTGGAAAATGTTCCGCCATCGAGATCATGTCCGTGTCGGGCAGCGTATCTATTTCATGCGCTCAGGGGGAAAATCGGGGAGCGAAACCGCGGCCATAACTGCCGTAGGTCGTGTCGCATCACTGATATATGAGAAACCGGAGGAAACCGAGCAGCACTTCCGGTATTGGGTGGATCTTGTCTACGATGAACGAGTCATTCCTCCGCTTACCCGCCCTGAGATGCAGAGCGACATGGAGATAAGAGACTACAAACCATATGTGCTGGGCGTCAATCAATCCGCGTTCCGGTTGCCTCCAGAGATTGCCGCGCGCACAGAGCAACTCATCCGAGGCAGACGACAACCAATTGGACCGTCAACGGTAGCAGTTGATAAGCGCATCTTTGTGAGTCATAGCCACGAGGATAATGAGTTCTGCCTCCGACTCGTTCACGACTTATGCCAGGCGCTCGGTGGACATGAGGAGACGGTATGGCTCGACCAGTCGGGTGGGCTGCGAGGTGGCATGGCCTGGTGGCGCGAAATCTGTGATAACATTCAGGAGCGACCTGTATTCATTGTCGTCGTATCCCCTGACTCAATGCGCTCGAACTGGGTCCGTGATGAAATTGAGCTCGCCTGGCAGTACAAGAACAATGCGCCAGGCGGCAAGACCATCCTGCCTGTCATGGTTCGCTCAGCGCAGATGCATGACTTTCTCGCGTTGCGTCAGGCGGTATCCTTCGTCGCGCCCAGGCCGTATGGCGAGGCGCTGCACGAACTGCTCATCGCATTGAATCTCGCAACCTGAGCGGTAATGAACGCATTGAACATTCACACCGCTCACTGCGCAGTTGGCAAGTAGGCCTAATGCGTACCCCGGCGATGCAGCCCGAACACCTCGCTGTAACCTGACGGCGTAATCACAAGGGCTAATGGCTGTTAGCTACGCGCGCTCGTCCCTGGACCCTCTCTGGTGGCAGCGCGTTTTTACGCCTGAGCGCGTGTGGCGAACGGCAAAGAATGGCCTAGAAACAGGGGAGGGAGTAAGCACATGGGGTTCTTCGATAAGCTCAAGGACAAGGCAAAGGGTGTCGCTGGCGATGCGCTGCAAGCCGCCGTCGAGACAGCCCAGGACAAGGTCAAGGATGCGGTGAGCGATAAACTGACGGATGTCACGCAGCAGGCGGTGGGTGGAGCGCTCTCACACGTCGGCGCTACGCCGGACAGCGCCGCGGCGAACGTGGCTCAGGCCGCCACCAGCGCCGCCGTCGAGACTGGCGTGAATGTCGCCGCCGACGCGGCCACCACAACAGGGGATGGGGAGGAGCAAGGCGAGTAGCGCGCCTTCCTTCCCTGAAGCATTTCCGCTGACTGTTCCCTCAAGCTTGTGACCACGGTGTGCGATGCGCTCTTCCTCTCGTGACCGTCCCGTGACCCTGGCATCGGATGCTGGAACACGGGAATTGGTGTTCTCCGCACGTGCCATCTGAGGAAGGAGGCGATTGTCATGACACCTCAGGTGAAACTTGATGGGACAGATCGGGTTGCTGAGGCCTCTGGCCCGCCACCAGCGCGGACAGAATCTCCGACGCCGCACACGCCGACCTATGGCGAGCGCCAGGGCATTGCAATGGGCTGGGTAACAATTGCTCTCGGCTTATTCCTGCTGTTCGGTGGCCTGGCACTATGGGCGGCTTCCGTGTTGAGCGCTGGCTTCGGGGGCTGGCTCATTAGCATCGCGGTGATGGGCGTCATCGTAGTGGCCGCTGTCGCTGCCGTCGGCTACTTCGTCATTAGGCCCGGACGCTGACCAACAAGCCCGCTGAGCGGATGGCAAGGTGTGAACGTATCCGCCTGCCGTCCGCTCGCTTTGCTTTTGGGGCTGGTGGAGAGAGGCAAACCACCACCGCTCCAGCCATTGTTCCACGTACGGATGAACGCGCTTAGAGAGACGGAAGCCGTCTGGTATTGCGCTGGGATGCTTTTGTCGCCTGCATCCGTGAGTATTTTGTGACGGCAATTGGGGAGATTGTGACAGAAAAGCAAGGTTGGCAGAGTATCTCACTACCAAAAGAAGGCCTCAGAATAATCCCTTGTTGTCAGGTGCTCTGGGAGACGGTACAGAATGAAGGGCGCAGAAGGAGAATGCGTTATGGCGGCATACCGACTACAACGCTGGAGCGTTGGCCACTATTCAGCGACTGCGTGTCATCCGGCCTACGCAGATGTCACGCTCGATGGTATGGGGTTACACGGGTTCATCCATCGGCTCGAGGTGCAATATTGCGAAGACGTGCGCATCCCGCTACTGCCAACAGATACCGCCGATGCAAAGGGTAGCAGGGTCATCGTCAAGCGCGCTATGGCCCAGAGTTCCAACAAATGGAAGGGCAAACCATAGCCCGCATCGTCAGTATGGGGTTATCCACAGAAGCCTCCCTCGCTACCCGATGGAGACGTGCTATAATAGTAGATACGGCAAAGGCTGCGTTGCGCTATCGTTGCCGATGATCGAGAGAATGCTGAGGGCGGCTGCTGGAATTGGCAGACAGGACGGACTTAGGATGGGCCGTCGCCTCAACCCGGAATTCAAGGGACTTGAGGACGCCTGCATGCTGGCTAGCAGGACGGACTCACCTAGCCATGCGACTTTCTGCTGCCTTGACCGCCTACTTCTATGCCAAAGAACTC
>DASUHD010000094.1:0-3932 GCA_036273675.1 Ktedonobacterales bacterium
GGCGACGACGTGAAACTCGGATGTCGTCTTGACGGCAGGATAGCCAGGAGGGTTGTTCAGAGGGCCGCCAGCGATAACGGTTCGCTGGTAGGCCAATTTCTTGCCGTCCGCGGTGACATCCCAGCCCATGGCGTCTACCTCGCCATGATAGAAGTCTGGGCAACTCGCGGTCTCGCCGAGCGAATAGGCCTGGCCAAGCGATGTCTGGGTGGTCAAACTATAGCGTTTGAGCGATGCGCCGCCGAGAAACCAATAGAAGGTCGTATTCCCCGGCCCAGCCGTGCAGGGCTGGAACTGCTTCATCTGTGAAAGCTCAAGATAGAATAGCGTGTCGCAGCGCACGACGCCTTGAATGGCGGTGGTCACTCCAGGCACGAGAGTAAGCGTCTGCGTGGTCAGGTTATAGCGATAGGTTGTCGTCTTGGAAGCGCTTGTCCCACCAATCTCCAACGGGGCGGGCATCACAGCGAAGATCAAGAGATCGTTGTTGTCGGCCCAGGCGATGCTACGCTCACGCGCCCATTCCATCTCGATAGGCGACGCCATCTGCATGTTCGCCGGGAGCTGCGCCTGACTGGCCACATGGGTGCTAGTGTCCACAATAAAGGGATATGACATGACCCCAGCCGGGTTTGTGACCTCCACCAGGGTAGCGAGGTGTTTTCCGTCTGGCGCCCAGGTGGTGAATCCTGGCCTGGTGGGGGCCATGACATCCTCAAATGGCAGGCCGAGGGGATAGCTGAAATTGCTGATCTGGCTGACCGGACCACCGTTGATTGTGCCGACAATCTGCCGGTTGGAGTCCACCCAGGAGTGAGCCTTTGCGGTGGGAGTTGTCCCGCAGACCTGGTTGAGCACGGATGGCGGCGTACCTGCTGGTGTAATACCGCTCGGGGCCACGCAGCCGGAAAGGATAGCTACGCTGAGTATGGAGCATCCCAGGGCGCGCCCCATCCGTGTGAAGAACCTTCGCATGCTATGAGCACCCTTTCAAAGGGGAATATGGTAGCCACCCGTGGCGCTGTGAAGCAAGTGTACGATTGCCGTGCCTGCCGCTGCTGTGAGCAAGCTCACACTCTTTACGCGAATATGCTGAGCTTGTCATTGTGGCATAGCTGGCGCATGCGGCTCGCGGGGGAATGGCTGCGCCATACAGGCAATCGATGGGGAACATAGAGCGATCCGCCCGCGCAAGTTCGAGGAGCAGGTTAGGAGCGGAAGGGACGCTGTCAAAGCGTCTCATCCTGGGCTTTCCTCTCGTACTGGCCGTGTGTATGCTCTCCATGTGAGGACGCGGGCGGATAGGCTCGCGTCCTCACCATACCATGCTGCGGACAGCGGCGACTGGCAGATTTCTCTCCAACTTTAAGCACGCCACAAACTCTCTGCGAGGCAAGATAGAGACCCACTCCCGCTGAGTAGACGCGCGATGTTAGGATAGAAGACGGCGCGATATCAAAGCCTGTCATGGTTGTGCGCGGGGAACTGGGGAATGGCGATGCATGACGATGTGTTCTACTGGGAGGTCTCGGCAGACGAGTACCGCGCCATTTTCAAGGAGACCATCCACAGCCTCGATACCCACGAGGCATGGGGACATACGGGCATGTATGTCACGCGCGCCTATTCCTGCACGACCGTCTCGGGGGATAAGGCGCTCCGCGTCACGCTCCTGGACGGCGAGGAGTGGTTGGTCGTCGAGAAGGAGTAGCACGGCCACCGCGCGGTACGTCAGGCTGCTATGATGGTTTCGGATGCTGACCGATGCAGTAAAGCAAGGGGGCTTGACACCTACGTGCGCCCGGCCCCATACTACTGCACAACGCAAGCGCGGCTTTCGAGACTCCCTGCGTGATGGCGCTAACCTTTATCATGTACCTGGCGTCGTCGGCAAGGATGCGAAAGGCTGTCGTAGCGTGTGCGAATGACGCGATACACGTATCGCGTCGGGTTGGCCAAGGAAGAAGGAGTGGATACCCCAGGTCATGGTGGCCATTTCGGCGTCGGCGCGCGCCGGGCAGTAGCACGGAGAAAGCCAGCGCGGCGGGCGCGTTGGCCTGATGATAGAGGCCAATTACTTCTCCGCGCTGGAGAACATTCGCCCGCTGATCCTCAAGATGGGGCTCACCGACGAGGCGACCCATACGGCAACGCTGGCGCAGGCGCGGCTGGAAGTCGCCCAACAGCGAAGCGGTGTCACCTATTTCGTCGCTATCGGTCAACGACCGTCGGCATAGCGAAGCCTTAAGTCGCTGGCCGACCTTCTCAACGGCACGATTCAGAACCAGTCGGGCGCTGCCGCATCTGACGCATCTGACGCATCTGACGCATATGATGTAGCGGCGTTCGAGGCTGGGTGCGATGCGAAAGGAATCCTGGGAATGGAGTTGCGCGAATACGAGGTAGCGCTCTCGCAGCGTGAGAGTGTGGCGCGCGTCCGGGCCGCTGAGCGAATCATCAGGCGAGAGGGCGGCGAGATCACGCTGACGCCCTTGGAGGCGACTGGGATGGTGCTGGTCACGCTCTCGCTGCCAGCGCCGCTGACGCCTGATCGGTACTTCCCCGATATCCCGTTCTACCCCGTCTAACCGCACTTGGACGAAAAGAACTATGGCGGCCCCGCTGGGAGTCGACCACGGATGCTCGGTGTAGAAGACCGCCCCACCCCACTTTTTCAAACTTTTCTAGTGTCATCGTTCACGCAAAGGCCGATTTCAAGCCACTTTGCGTCTTAGAGTCGTCTCACCCAGTCTCACCCAGCCTCAAGCAGGTGACAAATTCACACTACTGCGCGCGCCGCTGGAGCCAGCGGCCATCCCGGCGCATACGCCGTATGGTTTAGACACAATGGCCAATAGGGCGGTCGAGATGTATGGTACTTCGGCCATACCTCGCTCGCTGGTTTCCCCTCTATACTTCCTCCAATCTGTCAAAAGGTCAGCTCACTGGAGAGACGCAGGCGGATTGTACGTTGGCGCGACCACTGTAAGGGAGAAACAGCACGGCTGGCATGCCAGCCAACAATCTGGCGGCAGTGCAGACCGAGCAACGTGAGCGTGACGCTCAGCAGCTGGCCAAGCTCGGCGCGAGTCTGGATGTGCGGCGCATAGCCCATAAGCTATAGTTCGGCATGGTATGGATCAACACGCGCATCCCGCTCGTGAACGAGATGCCGCACGGCGGCTACAAGCGGAGCGACTACGGAAAGGACATGGGTATCTATTGGCTCGCGGAGTACACGCAGATCAAGCACGACATGGCCTCCTATGACTGACGCCGCCAAAGGCCCCGCTCTCAAGCTCGAGGCCGTTCGGAAGAACTTCGGACACGTCGTCGTCGTTGATGGCATCGACCTCGTGGTCGACCGGGGTGAGTTCTTCACCCTGGTCGGACCTTCGGGATCGGGCAAGACCACATTGCTGCGTTTGATCGCGGGGTTCGAGCGACCGGACTCTGGCCGCATCGAGCTGGCTGGCCGAGACGTCACCTCCATCCCTCCCCACCAGCGCGAGACCAACACCGTGTTCCAGGACTACGCGCTCTTCCCGCACATGTCGGTGGCGGACAACATCGGCTATGGGTTGCGCATCAAGGGCGTAGCGAGGCAAACCCGCGACGAGCGGGTCCAGCGTGCGCTCGACATGGTTCGGCTCAGTGGGCTCGGCGGCCGCCGCCCCAATCAGCTGTCGGGCGGGCAGCGGCAGCGCGTCGCGCTGGCGCGCGCCGTTGTCAACGAGCCCGAGGTGCTACTGCTCGACGAGCCGCTCGGAGCGCTGGACCTCAAGCTGCGCCAGGAGATGCAGATCGAGTTGAAGCAGATCCAGAAAGAGGTTGGCATCACCTTCGTCTACGTCACCCACGACCAGGAGGAGGCGCTTACCATGAGCGATCGCGTGGCGGTGATGTCGAGCGGCCGGATCCAGCAGATCGGT
>DASUHD010000095.1:0-19320 GCA_036273675.1 Ktedonobacterales bacterium
GCCCCGAGCCGCTGCATCCTGCCAGCCGATTGCTGCGTATTGCTGGGCCTGGCCTCATCACCGGCGCATCTGACGATGATCCCTCAGGCATCGGCACGTACTCGCAGGTGGGCGCCGTCTTCGGCACGGGCTTTCTCTGGATGGCGCTCTACATCTTGCCGCTGGTGATCTGCGTGCAGGAGATGTGCGGGCGCATCGGCCTGGTGGCGGGGCGCGGGATCGCGGGATGTGTGCGTCGCCACTACAATCGGCAGGCGCTCTATGGCGCGGTGCTGTTGCTCTTCATCGCCAACACCATCAACGTCGGCGCTGACCTGGGAGCGATGGCTGCCTCGGTCCAACTGCTGGCACCTGCCGTTCCCTTTGGCATAATCCTCATCGTCTTCGCGGTTGGTATCCTGTTGCTCGAAATCTTCGTTCCCTATCGCTACTATGCGCGCATCCTCAAGGTGCTGACGCTCTCGCTGCTGGCGTATCTGGTGACGGGTATCCTGATCCATCCCGACTGGCTCTCGCTGCTGCGAGAGACGCTCGTACCCTCGATTCAACTGACGCCGGAGTTTCTGGCGCTGGCCATCGCCGTGCTGGGGACGACGATCAGCCCGTACCTCTTCTTCTGGCAGGCGGCGGAGGAGGTTGAGGAGGAGCACGAACGTGAAGAGCAGAAGGAGCATCTGGCCGCCATCGGCAAACCAGCGCCCGTGAAGCCAGGTGGGCATCGGGGACACCTGCGCCGTGCCATGCGCGCGCTCCGGCTCGACACCGCGCTGGGCATGACGGCGGCCTCGGCGACTTTCTGGTTCATTGTGATGGTGACCGGGCTGACGCTTCACGCCCACGGCATTCGGAACATCGCGACGGCGGCCCAGGCGGCGGAGGCGCTTCGTCCGCTGGCAGGCGATCTGGCGGGTCTCATCTTTGCGCTGGGCATCGTCGGCACGGGTCTGCTGGCGATACCCGTGCTGGCGGGTTCTGCGGCCTACGGCATCGCCGAGGCGTTTGGCTGGCGCGAGGGGCTATCAGAGCCAGTCGGACACGCCCGCGGATTCTACGCTGTCATCGCCGCCGCGACGTTGATTGGCCTGGCGCTGAACTTCCTCGGCATCAATCCGATTGCCGCGCTTGTCTATACGGCTGTTATCAATGGCATCGTCGCCGTGCCGCTGCTTGTGCTGCTGTTGCTGATCGCCAACAACCGCGCCATCATGGGGGACTTCACGAACAAGTGGCTCTCAAACGTCATCGGCATCCTGACCACTGTGGTGATGGCCGCGGCGGCGGTCGCGCTGGTCATTTCGCTGCTGCCGCACTGAGTCCGTGATGAGACGCTGATTCGTCGGCAGGAGGCGCGCGAGCATCCCCAGGGCATCAGGATCATCATGCCTGATTCGACACCGCATGAAGAAGCGTTGGCGAGCGTCGAGGAGAGCCGCAGGGCATTTCCGCAACAGCCAGTCACCCTGGAATACTACAGTACGAAGAAGCGCCGCCCGCGCCAGAAAGATAAGAATGTCAAAGACCAGGGCAACGCAACACCTTGAGCGGTCGGTTGCGAGAAACGAGTAGTTTGCCGTGGAAGTGTACGACGCGGACAGCTACAAACCGTGGATCAGGAGTCTTTTGGATCGGCTGTCACCGGCGTTGGAGAGTCAGCTTCGAACGATCCTGAGGTATCACTTCCACCCGCGTGTTGTTCTCCTAGACACCGAGGTCTTCCCAGATGGCCTTCGGGATGGCGTCCCCATGAGGATATTTCTAATCGACGCCCAGAACAGCGAGGCGTTCCATAATGACCCCGTCTATTTTCTTCCCTCAACCATTGGCATCCTGGAAAATGTTAGAGAAGTTGTCCCGCCGGCTGAGATAGAGCGCCAGAAGCGCTACGAAGATGCGGGCGTCGCGACGCGTGAGATCGAGATGGCAACCCTCGTTGAGCGGTTCGCCGCGTGCTGGATTCGAGCCGACGGACAGCAATGTCCACTCCCTGCCTATATCAGCTTTCACGATGATATAGCGTCGTTTGATCTGAAGCAGATGAAATGGGAAGCAAATGCACAGGGCAAATGGACACATTTTACAAATCACTGACCAGAAAGCCCCTGCGTTCAAGCGGAGGATGAATGGTCCCCCCTGGTATTTCCCACGCCATGATGCTATACCGTTCGTGAACTATTGCTCTCGCCCTGGGGCATCATGGCGTGGGGTGCGACCCCTGGAAGTTTCCGGCTTCAACCGGGAGAGATGTCACGCGGGGGTAGCGGATACTGTATCTTGGTTTGACGCCCCGCCTATCTTGTCACGGATAGGCGAGGCGTCAGGTGAGCGTTTCACGTGAAACGCCGGCTTACGGCTGGATGGCGATACGCATTGCGCTCTCAGTCGGCAGTTCCTGCAACGCTGGATCGGGCTGGGCAGCTATCTCCACCGTGGCGGCCCGGGTCACGCTGCGCAGATCGGTGAGGCTTGCCTGGAACACGTCTGCTAGCGTCGCACTGTCGGTGGCGATCTGAAGCCGTGCCAGCTCGCGGCCCAGCGAGAGGCCGTGCTCGCTCTTGTAGCGGCGCACCGCCGTCGCAATCGTCACCAGCGCATCGCCCGCCGCCATCGCCGTGTCGTCGTCTCTATCGATAGGAAGCGATTCCAGCCTTGGCCAGGCCGAACGGTGGATAGAGTCGTATTCGTCCGCGAAGAGCGTCGTGTAGATCTCCTCGGTGACGTAAGGCAGGAATGGCGCGAACAGCTTGAGTACGGTCAACAACGCGATACGCAGGGTGTAACGCGCGCCCTCAGCCAGCGGATCGGTCGTGTCGTAGAGGCGCATCTTGGCAAGCTCCAGATAGTTGTCGGCGAGTGCCGCCCAAAAGAAGCTCTCCACCTCCGCCTTCGCCGTGGCATAGTCGTATTCGCTGAGAAGGCTCGTTACGCGCTCCACCAGCCGCCGCAGCCGCGCCAGCAGCCAGCGGTCCGCGGGCGCAAGCGCTGGTGGTGTTGCTGGAGTGGTATAGCCTGCTAGCACGCGTTCGCTGAGCCGCGCCACATTCCAGAGCTTGGTTGTGAGTTTCGCGCCCGCCTGGATGCGCTCCTCGCTGATGATCGTGTCTTTGCCAAAGCCGGCGCTCGCCGCCCAGTAGCGCACGGCGTCGGCGGAGTATTTGCCGATCATCGCCTCTGGAGTCATCGGTCCGCCGCCGCGGCTCTTGCTGATCTTGCCCGCGCCCTCCGGGGCCAGCCCCCAGCCGGAGATGGCGACCTCGCGCCAGGGTAGTTTGTCGAACATATAGAGCGACTTGACGATGGTGTAGAACGCCCAGGTGCGGATGATCTCGTGCGCCTGCGGACGAAGCGCGAATGGGAAGACCTGCTCGTAGAGCGCCGGGTCGGTGAGCCACTGACCGACGATCTGCGGCGACATCGAGGACGTGGCCCAGGTGTCCATCACGTCATGCTCAGGCGTGAAGCTTTCGCCGCCGCATGCGCAGGCTGACCTTGGCTGGGTAGTCATCGGGTCAATCGGCAGGTCGGCGTCATCGGCCAGCAGAATCGCGCCACAGGTGTCGCAGCGCCACAGCGGGAACGGCACGCCGAAGTAGCGCTGGCGCGAGATGCACCAGTCCCACTTGAGATTCTCGACCCACTCGCGATAGCGCGCCGCCATACGCGCTGGATGCCAGCGGATCTGCTCGCCCGCCGCCAATAACTGCTCCTTGTGATCGAGCACGCGAATGAACCACTGCCGCGTCACCAGATACTCGACGGGCGTGTCGCAGCGCTCGTGCGCCCGGACCGCCTGCCGCTGGGTCTTCTCGCCGAGCACAACCCGCGCGGCTCGCAACTCGTCAAGGATACGCGCACGCGCCTCGGCGATGGTCAGCTCCGCCAGTATTCCAGCGTCGGCAGTCATCCGGCCATCGCGCCCGATGATCGCGCGGAGCGGAAGCTGATGCGAGCGCCACCACTCGACATCGGTCGGATCGCCAAAGGTGCAGCACATCACCGCGCCCGTGCCGACTTCTGGGCGCGCAAGGGGATCGGCCAGCAGCGGCACACTTCGCCCCATGAGCGGAACCCGCGCCTCAGACCCAATGAAGCTGGCATAGCGTTCGTCGTCAGGATGGACAAAGACGGCCACACAGGCGGGCAGTAGCTCCGGGCGCGTCGTCGCAATCGGCAGCGTCGCGCCGTTGGGCAGTGAGAACGCTAGGGTGTAGAACGTCGTTGTCTCCGCGATATCCTCCAGCTCGGCCTGTGCGATGGCCGTCTGGCAGAGGGGACACCAGATCGTCGGCGCCTCCTGCTGATACGCCAGGCCTTTGCGATAAAGGTCTAGGAAGGACTGCTGTGAGGTGCGGCGCGAGAGTGTGTCGATGGAGCGGTAGCTGAAGCGCCAGTCAATCGAGAGTCCGAGCCGCTGCCAGAGCGTCCGGTACTCCTCCTCGGCCTCGACGCCCACCTCCAGACAGCGCTCGATGAACGCCTGCCGCCCTACCGCGCTCGCTGTGATGCCCAGCCGCTTCTCCACCAGCCGCTCGGTGGGCAATCCGTTGTCGTCGAAGCCCATCGGGTAGAAGACGTTGTGGCCGTTCATCCGCCAGAAGCGCGCGATGATATCAGGGTGCGTGTACGAGTAGGCGTGGCCCAGATGCAGGTGGCCAGAGACAGTGGCGGGCGGCGTGTCGATGGCGTAGACGGGCTGATCGCTACTGCGGTCGAACCGGTAGATGCCCTCGCGCTGCCAGCGTTCGCTCAATCGCGGCTCCACGATGCTGGGGTCGTAGGTCTTGGCCAGCGTTTTTGCCATGGTCATGGCGGTTCTCCTTCTGGTGGCATGCGCGGCGGATGCGTGGGGCTCCGCAATGCTGCCCTGAAAATGGGCAACAAAAAACGCCCACTCCGTCCTCTGCGAGGACGAAAGGGCGAGCTCGTCAGATATGCCACGGAGGCTCCGTTGCCGAAGCTCCAGGCAATCCGCACGCGGCCTTCCGCGGTACCACCTCGAATACGCCGGGACGTTGCCGCTCCGGCGCGCTTAGCTCCCCGACGGGCGCGGCAAACACACGCGCTGAATCAGGGCATCGCTATAACGGGCTTTCCCGGACTGATCTACTCGCCCGTATCAGGGGCTTTCTTCAGTCGTTGTTCGCGCTGGGCGACCTTCCGCGTACCGGCGCTGGCGGGACTTTCAGCCGCGTGAGCCATATGCAGCTCACGCGATTCCGCTCTCTATGCGGCGCTGCCTGCGCGTACTCCTCCCAACGGAGTGGCCAGCATCGGCTGACCGTTGCCGACACTATAGCCAACGCGGCACGGGTGTGTCAAGACCGCCTGCCATGACCTGTCCGCGTGACGCTTGCGCGTCTCGGTCGCTTGAAGCTCACGTTGCGAGGATCACGAGACTTATGCGAGGCGCGAGACGTAGGAGTGGCGCGTGTTCTGCGGGCGAGACGGACGGCGCGTGGCGTGCGTATTTCATTGATGGCTATGGTGACCGAGCCGATGAGAAAGACTGTGCATACAATAACCACCCACGCGGGCGGTGGCGCTCCCAGTGATTTATCCATCAGCCAGAGCCCGAACTCGACAATAGCTGCAACCGCCAGAAAAACAGCACAGGGAGGCGCAAGGTAACGTAACCCAGCGAGACGCCAGTCGTCGCCGTTCCACGAGGGGTTGCGCAGCCAGGCGACGATGCTCATTGCTGCCGCTGCGACGGCAAATTCAAGCGTAGCGAGAATGGTCAACATCTGGAGTCCTCGCAGGACTTTCAAGCAGGTCGGCTTTCAGTGTAGCATGCTTGGTGGCCGGTCTCCATCGAATCTCCCAGCGCCGAACGTTTCACGTGAAACGCCAGGGTTTCCCGCTGGACAGTCTGTACCCCTGCTGCTACGATAGATGGATGAATTGATCGCGCACCGTATAGCCCCGTACGCGACCATTGTTGCCGCTCATCGGCTGACTCTCTCGCAGTGGTAGAAGGTGGAGCAAAGAAACCATGGCCCAGCCATCTGACGCAGCGCTCGCCTACGCAGACGAGCATCGTGACGCATTCCTCGAAGACCTCAAGGCATTGCTTCGTATCCCCAGTATCAGCACGCTGCCGGAGCACGCGAAAGACGTGCAGCGTGCGGCCCAGTTTGTCGCCGATCAGCTCACCGCGATTGGGCTGAAGAAGGTCAAAGTCATCAAGACGGCGGGGCATCCGCTCGTCTTTGGCGAGTGGCTCGACGCGCCCGAGAGGCCGACGGTGCTGGTCTATGGCCACTACGATGTGCAGCCGGTTGACCCGATAGACGAGTGGAAGAGCAATCCCTTCGAGCCGGAGGTGCGCGACGACAACCTCTACGCGCGTGGCGCGGTGGACGACAAGGGGCAGATGCTCGGCCTCGTCAAGGCGCTAGAGTCGATCTCACGCACCAGCGGCGGCAAGTTTCCGGTCAATCTGAAGGTGCTAATCGAGGGCGAGGAGGAGTATGGCGGTGAGGCCATCGAGGCGTATGTGCGCAAGCATCCCAAAGAGCTTACCTGTGATGTGGCGCTGGTCGCCGATACTGGCATGCCCGCGCCTGGTGTCCCCTCGCTCGTCTACGGATTACGGGGCATCGTCTACACCGAGATCGAGGCGCGAGGCGCGAAGCAGGATTTACACTCTGGCGCATACGGCGGTGTCGCGCCCAATCCCATCCACGCGCTGGCGATTGTGCTTGCGGAGCTGAAGGGCCGCGATGGCCACATCACCATCCCCCAACTCTACAAAAAGCTGAAACCAATCAGCGACGACGAGCGGGCGCTCTGGAAGCGCAACCCGGTGAATGTCGCCGCCCAGCTCAAGCACGATATGGGCGTGAGCGTGCTGCCCGGCGAACAGGACTACGAACCTGTCGAGCGGCTCGGCTTCCGCCCGACGCTGGAGGTGCATGGCATCGTCGGCGGATTCGTTGGCGAGGGCGCGAAGACAGTCATCCCGGCTGCGGCCAAAGCCAAGGTGAGCCTGCGGCTGCCCCCCGAGCTTGACCCTGAAGAGGTGCTCGGTCTACTCAAGAAGCGCGTCGCCGAACTCTGCCCGCCCGGCGTCAAGATGACAGTGCAAGATGTGCATGGCGGCCGTGGCGTGCTGGTGCCGCTCGATAGCGTCTATATTCGCGCGGCGGAGCAGGCGCTCGAGCAGGAGTGGGGACGCCCGCCGGTCTTCGAGCGTGAGGGTGGCTCGATTCCCGTTGGCGCGCTCTTCGACAGCGAACTGCATGTGCCGGTCATCTTCATGGGTACGGGCCTGCCTGACGACAACATCCACGCGCCTAATGAGAAATACCATGTGCCGAACTACTACCATCTAATCCGGCAGGCGATTCGCTTCTTGACGATTATCGGCAACGATCCGGCCGTGCTGGCGCGCCCGGCGACCATGAACGCGCGGGCCAAAGCGGCCAGCAACGGCAAGAAAGCCGAGAAGGTTGGTGCGAAGCCGTCCACTGGTAAGAAGTCTGCGACTAAGAGCACGGCTAAGAGTGGTGGCAAGAAGGGGTAGGGACGAGATGAGCACAACACCGACCATCGCTGGCATCTATCCTCCAGTGCCGACGTTCTTCGACAACGACGAAGACCTCGACCTGGCGACACTGCGCGAACATCTGAAGCGGCTGAAGGCGGCGGGGATCGCCAATATCGTCGCGCTCGGCTCAAACGGCGAGGCGGTACACCTCGACCCCGACGAGCGGCGGCAGGTGATCGCGACGGTGCGCGAGACGATGGGCGCGGAGACGCAGGTGCTGGCGGGGGTCGGTGAGAATTCGACGCGGGCCACACTCGCGCTCTGCCGACTGGCGGCGGAGGCTGGCGCTGATGTGGCGTTGGCGCTGCCGCCGCACCACTACCGTCCGAAGATGGATGGCTTTGCCCTGCGGGCGCACTATCTGGCGGTGGCCGATGGGAGTCCGCTGCCCGTGATGATCTACAATATGCCCGCCAATGCCGCTGGGATTGATCTGGACGCTGAAACGGTGATCGCGCTCTCTGTGCATCCCAACATCATCGGCCTCAAAGATAGCTCAGGCAACGTCGCCAAGATGGCGCAGGTGGTCGCCGAGGCGCGCGACGGATTTGTCGTGCTAGCGGGTAGCGCCGGGTTTCTCCTGCCAGCGCTGGCGGTCGGCGCCCGCGGGGCCATCGCGGCGCTCGCCAATATCGCTCCGCGCGAGTGCCTGCGGCTGGTCGATCTCTGGCAGGCGGGCAAGCTAGAGGAGGCATGTGCGCTACAGGCGCGGCTGATCCCTGTCAATACTGCCGTCACGTCAGGCTATGGAGTTGCGGGCCTCAAGGGCGCGCTCGAGTTCGTGGCGCACTATGGTGGCGCGCCACGCCGTCCGCTGCCGCCGCTGAATGACGGCGAGCGCACACGCCTACGCGGTTTGCTCGCCGAGGCGGACCTGCTTCACGGGCTTCGGCCAGTGTCGTAGCAACTCCCGGGCCGACTAGGCTCCGGGGCTGGCGGGCTGATTCCCCAGGCGCAGGGTGATGGCGTAGGCCAGTCTTCCGCTGGCGCCCTCGATATAGTAGATTTGGACGCAGAATGTCCCGGCGGTGACGAGCTGGCTCTGGGTGTCGGTAAATGCACTCTCAGGGATCGTATGGGCCAGCACGGCGCTGTGGCCAAGCTGGAAGATGCCCACCTCCTGGTTGGAGCCATTGGTGATAGGCGCAGCGGAGTCGTAGGTCGCGTCGGGCGGCGCGAAGTGCGGCGTAATCACCTGTAGATTCGTCACATCGAACGGCGTATTTTGCGGTGGGGTGACAACCACGCCAACCACATAGCTCCTGGTGCTATCCAGCTCGATGGTAATGCCACCGATTGGCCCAGCCCCTTTGTAGTCCACAGTGGGTAGGTTGTTGCCGCTATCAACGCCGGTACCTGTTGGCTTGCCGTAGACGGCGGTGAATCCCGCCTCGGTGCCGCCGACGGTAGCCAGGTTGACAGGTTTCGTCGGCAGCGGTGTAGCCGTCGGGCCAAGAGTCTGTGTCGGGCCAACGGGAGTCGCGGTCTGCCGAGGTGTCGCGGTTGCCTGGGCAGTCGCGTTGGCCGATGCGCCGCCGCGCGTCGTGAGGAGCGAGACGCTACCCACAATCAACGCAACAAGCACGACACCGGATACGAGAAGGATGATTTGATTGCGGCGGCTCGCGCTCCAGAAGGCACGCAGACGCTCTAGCCAGTCTTGCATCATCGGAGAATGTTCGTCCTTCCGGGAGCGGGCGGGAGGTTCAGAGTACGCGCCGCCTTCGCGCGTCATTGTAGCGGATGAGGTTGACTAAGGGCAAGTTCATAGGGCGCTTTGCATGTGGACAACATCATGGAGCGTTTCACGTGAAACGCTGATCGCATGAGGAAGATGGCACGCAGAGCGCCAGCAGGCCGCAGGGCGGGGTCAGGGGGAGAGGGCCGGGTTAGCTAAATGGATGTTACACGCCAGTCTGTGCCTTGACGCGCCCTTCCTGGATGGCTGCAAGGAGACGCGCATGGTCGTGTTCGGTCTGGTCCGCGTAGGCGTCCGCGAACGCGGCGATGGCCTGGTCGAAGATATCACGACGCCCCAGGTAGCCGCTGATCTTCGCCGGATCACTCGTTCGCGCATGTGCCCGTGCCAGGGTGGCTCCGCAAAGCCCAACGTAGAGGACAAACACTTTGGGGTGCATGCTGTCGATCTCCGCCGAGAATTTCATATCCCGCAATTGCCGCGAGTAGTAATCTCGTCCATCCATCGTCGACCAGCCCAGCAGAATGTCGCTGGCCGCCTGCATCAGACGCTGGCCCACCACCACCCGCTGACCATGGTTCTGATACAGACTCGGACCCAGATACGGCTCGAGGACCGAGGCCGACGCCTCCTTGATCTGAATGAACAGTGGATCATCGCCTTCCGCTCCGCCTAATGCCAACACGACGGCGCAGCGCGTGCCGACGCTTCCCACCCCGACAACTTTCTGGGCGAGGTCAACAACACGATAGCGGCCGACTAACATGCGCAGTTCGTCTGGCAGGGACGCCAGATATTCGCGGACAAACGCATGCCATTGATCCGCGTCCAGGCTCTCTAGATCGGGATCCAGCGGGTCGAAATGTGAGATGAGCGGCGGCTCATCCTTGATGCGGTACTGGTTCCCGACTTCTTCGGCCAGCTTGGGGAAGGTATCCAGATTGGTATGCTTCGTTGCTATGGTTGCCGCTCGTTTCATCCGCCGTTCGATGCGTGTCTCTGTATGGCCGCGTAAATTGGCGTTACGCAGCGCCGCGAGAAGCGTGTCCATTTCGACGCGGGCATACCACACCTGAAGATGCGTCATCTGTGCGAACCGTTGCATGCCTTCGCGGTAGTTGCGCACGCAACTGAGCAGGGCCTGTTTGCGTATTGCGTTGCTGTAGCCGTTCTGCCGTCCGACCAGGACGACGCTGACGGCTAGCCGCTTGAGATCCCACTCCCACGGTCCGATGTGCGTCTCATCGAAGTCATTCACGTCGAAGACCAGCCGACGATCTGGGGCGGCGTATGCGCCGAAATTGCTGATATGCGCATCACCGCAGAGGTGCGCCATGATGCCTGAAGTGGGAGTGGCTGCCAGGTCATTCGCCATGATATTGGCGGAGCCTCGATAGAACGCAAACGGTGACAACGCCATTCGCCCAAATCGGATAGGCACCAGTTGTTTCAACCGCGACTTATTCTCTTCTTCCAGCAGGCTGATCGGGTCGGGTCGTTTCGCATCGGGCGTCCATTCGGCGTGGCTCGTGCGCGGAGTCCGTGTGCGGAGCGCTTTCCCAGCGGCATAGCTCGCCGTCTTCGACGTCAGGCTTCGATCCCAGGTATACGATTCAGCCTCATCAGGGCGCATGGTGACTATCGTGGTCATGAGATGTCATCTCCCTCCACATCGGATGCGAATGTCCAACCGGCCGTGGCGCCGCGTTGGCAGCCAGCGTGTATCCCATGTGACGAGACGGCACAGTCTGCTGGTTGGCCTGAAGGCGGCGACCAGCGCATTCGCAGGGTATGTGAATCTGCGTCATTAGAGTAACCCGTTTAGCCGCGCAGGGCCTAATCCCGAAGGCGAGTTTGTGAGGAGCGTTTCGGCCTTACCCGATGGAGCATTCAGAACTGGCCACAGGCCGAGAGATTGCCTTCATCCCGTATGCCCACACGCGTCGCATCGTGTGCCGACTCAATCAGCCTGAAATCCGGTACTATTGCCGATGTTATGTCTTCTGTCGCCGTGCTAGACTCTCCGTAGTTGCGACCATCGGCGCCGCTGTTCAGGTATGAACGCTTTTATGGCGCATCGCATGACAGAAGTGTGATACCCGATTCTATGGCCAAATTGGCACGGCAAGAGGCCTCGTCATGGCAAATATGCTGATGAGCATCACATCCACCGTCACCGACGCGATCCAATCTGAAGCGATCATCGACCGCTCGGTGTCCTCGACTCCTGCCAGCAACGGCGACCCCGATCTTTCCGGAGCGCCATCCCCAAACATGGTCGCGGGATCCACAAAAGCATCTGACTGGCACATTCTTATCGTGGATGACGAACCCGACATACGGAAGATGCTTCGAGACC
Organism: Ktedonobacterales bacterium; assembly: GCA_036273675.1. GTDB lineage: Bacteria > Chloroflexota > Ktedonobacteria > Ktedonobacterales > JADMIN01 > DAHUXT01. The sequence continues at coordinate 11,605 of DASUHD010000095.1, forward strand.
TGCTGCAATTTGAAGGATATACGGTCAGTGATGCCGCCGATGGGGTGTTTGGCCTCGACCACCTGCGCGCCAGCCCACGCCCGCTGATTGTGCTGCTGGACTACAAGATGCCGCGCATGAATGGTGAGGAGTTGCTTCAGGCTGTCATGGCGGATCCGCAACTTGCAACTCGCCACGCCTTCATCTTCGTTACCGCGAATCTCCCGTCGTTCTCGCCCGCGCTCCATCAACTGCTCGCTGACGCCGCGATCGCGGTGATCCAGAAGCCATTCCAGATCGCGGTGATCCTGGATGAGGTCGAGCATGCGATCGCCCGCCTGTCGGCGTCGCAGGGTCCGCCAGCGCCGTAGCGAGAGGCGGGAGGCGGGGTATGACTCGAATGCGGGACGCATTGCAGCGGTTGCGCGCAACCCTAAGCGCCAACTTTGCACGCGTCACCGGGAAGCAGGCGCTCCCCCTCCGGCTTCATCGCGGACTGTGGCTCGCGCTGGTCTTCGCGCCATTGCTCCTCGGTATCCTCGTAAATGGCTACCTTGCGATGCACAGCCTCAATACCCTGACGGCGAGTGAGCGTCTCGTCTCGCACTCACATGCTATCCTTGCGCAGATCCGTGCGGTGGAGTCGCAGTTGGTTGACGCCGAGAGCGCGCAACGGGGCTACCTGCTCACTGGTGATGCGTCATATCTCGCGGCGTATATCACCGCGCGCGCCTCACTGGCCACCGAGCTTGCCCAACTCCGAACGTTGACAGCGAAGGACACTGCGCAGCATCGCCGACTCGCCGAACTCGAACCTCCGCTCACGCCACTTTTTGATGAGTGGCAACGTGCCATTGATCTGCGCGCGCAACAGCGGATCGCCGAGTCCATCGCCGTCACAAGCGCGGATACGGTTCAGCAGGCAATGGCGTCCACCCGGGTGCGGCTTGCGGAGATGGGTAGGACAGAGGAAAATCTGCGGGATAGTCGGCTGCGTGTGGCAGGCAGCAGCCTTAACGAGGCGCAGGCGACGATGCTTGTCGCCTCAATCGCCGATGTGGTGCTCGTGTTGATACTTTTCCTGCTAGTATGGCGCGCCTTCGCCGCGCGTGAGCGACACCTGCGCGAGGAGCAGTCCGCGCGCGCAACGGCCGAGGCAGCGGTCGCGTTACGCGACGACTTCCTCTCGATCGCCTCCCACGAGTTACGCACACCTGTGGCCGTTCTCCTGGGCAATGCACAACTCCTCGAACGCGTCCTCCTCTCCAGAGTGAAGCAGGATACGCAGGTGCGGCAGAGCTTCGCCGCCATCGAGCGTCAGCTCACGCGCATCCAGGCGCTCATCGCCACGATGCTGGATGTCTCACGCATCGAGCGGGGACACCTGAAGATCGCGCATGATCCGCTCGACCTCGTCGCGCTGGTCCAAGTCGTCGTCGATGAGATGCGCACGACGGCACAGGCGCACCCCATCGAGCTGGTGGTTCCCACCGATCCGCCACTGGACGTGTTCGTCTACGGCGACGCGCTGCGTCTGGAACAGGTGATGTTCAACCTGCTGCAGAACGCGATCAAGTACAGCCCCGACGGTGGCCCCATCCAGGTGAAGGTGGCGCGCACGAGCGATTGGGCCTCGGTCGTCGTCACCGATCATGGTCTGGGAATTGCCGCGGAGGCGCTACCGCATCTGTTCGAGCGGTTCTATCGGGCGCCTGCGGTCCGGTCCGAGCACATTAGCGGCCTCGGAATCGGCCTCTTCATCGTGCATGAGATTGTGACGTTGCATGGCGGCGAGGTGTCCGTCGTGAGCGAGCAGGGCGCCGGAACGAACGTCACCGTCCGCCTTCCGCTGGCCGCGCCTGTTGTATCTGAGCCGCCGTCCTGAATTAGCGGCTCACAGCATCGTTTCACGTGAAACAGTGGCATCCTTTGCACGGGTACATGGCGCGAGGAGCAGCACGCCAATCGGCGCCAACCCCAGAAATCCCAGGGCGACGACGAGACTGAAGCGCTCGGCCAGCGCGCCCACAAGCGCGGGTAGCATCAGTTCAAGCGGCATGACCAGCCCGGTGATGGCGCGCGCCATCCCGGCGCGTCCCGGCAGCCGGTCGTAGGTGGCCGCCCGCGCCACCGGATACCACCCCGTCGCACCCAGGCCAATCACGAACAACGCCAGCGCCGCAAGCCAGAGCGCCTGCGTTACCAGCAGGGTGACGATACCCACCAGCGTCAGCAGCGCCAGCCAGGGCAGCAACCGGACACCCACCTGCCGCTGCTTGGGAGCGCGGACGAGTAGCCGCTCAAGCCCAAGCAGGCCAACTATCCCGCCGACCATGCCAAGCGCGAGAATCAGGCTGACGCTGGCTATCGTCGCATGCAGCCGGTCGCGTAGCAGCAATCCGGTGAAGCCGAGAAATATCTCATCGACCATCGTCGCCATGACCAGAATGCCCATCCAGCGGAGCAGTATTCGATCTTGAAGAGCGGCGCGGACGCTCGGCCAGAGGGTGGCCCAGAAGGAGCCTTCGGAATCGTCATCGTCCGCTGGCGGCGCGAGCGCGGGCCGGGGAAACCGCAGCGGCAACGTCAGGCATCCCGCGGCCAGCCAGAGGGATGCGCCGACGAAGCTGAGCGCCGTCCACCCGCCACCCAGGGCCGCCGTCGCGGCGACCACCAGCGGCGAGAGCAGATCGCCGACACTCGATAGAAGTGTCCAGCGGGCGAGGATGCGTGTGGCAATGGCGGGCTGCTGCTCGACCAGCGCCGCCTGGGCCAGCCCGACGGCAGCGCCAATCGCCGGATCGGCCAGCGCCACCGCCAGCAATAACAGCGCGTAGTTGCGTGTCAGCCCTGCCAGCGCGAACGCAAACACTAGCGCAAACATCCCGCCGAGGATCGGCACGCGCTTCGAGACGCGGTCGCTGGTGAGGTTGATACCTGGCTCGATGATGAGCGCTGAGAGCGCGCCGACGGTGAAAAGTAGCCCCACCTGCTCGTAGGTTATGCCAAAGGCGTCCCGCGCCAACGGCAACCCAACCACCAGAAAGCCAAAGGTCAACTCGTCGAGCAGCGCCGTGCTGAGGAGAATGCTACGCAGCCATACGGTCTTCAACGTCATAGCGTTGATTGTACGCCATACCACGACGCGGCTCAGGCAAAGCGTGGCGGCTCGGGATACAACTCGGTGAGGCCGCTCTCTGCGTTTTCGCGACGGGTGAGCACGCCTCCTACGCGCGTCAGCGCCAGTTCGAGCACGGGCGAGACGATGCCATCGCCGAAGTGGCCGCCGTACGTCTGATAGTCGCTCGTGCCGACGGTGATGTGAGCGTGGACGAATGGCTCGCCGTTCAGCAGCCCCGCATTGCCAGTGAGGTGCAGCACCTCGAGTTGCTCGTTGATTTCGCGCTCTTCGTAGACGCGCGTCGTGGTGTTGAAGTATTTCAGCGTGACCTGGCGTAGACCACCAATCGCGGTAAACGCGGCCCCACTGATGGTGTAGTCGCTGAGCCAGCGCTTCAACGTCGCCATCACCGGCTCGCCCGACTCGAAGACCAGCACCGCATGCTGGCCGTAGTTCTGTGACCGCATGGCCTTAGCCTCGCAATCCTGCCCGGCGGGCTGAGCCGACTGGATGGGGCTCGTTCTCGTGAAAGACATAGCGGCTCCAGGTGCTGACTGGGGTGTACATCAGCCGCGCAAAGTGCTGGGCCGCCACCTCACGCGCCGTCTCGCCTTCCGCCGAGCCAACCGCAGCTGGCGACTCACCGCCGACGCCAACGATATCCAGTGTCGCGGCGTCAGCATTTTGCAGGGTGGCGGCCGCCGCAAGCGTCTGATCTGTTTGGCCTGCTGGGACCACGTTATCCGTTGCTGTATCGCTCATGGTCGTCTCCTCATTTGCGCCTGTTCATGTTTTATGCGCCGTTGCTCTTCAGCTTTGCTCTCTTCTGAAGTATAGACGCTTTGGCTACCATTTTGGGTGCGCTTCGAGCCAAATCGAAAACCACATACAGAATACAATATCCAACTGCATAGGCTCCTGCGATTCTGCGCCCTGCTCTACGGATAAAACTGCGATTGCTCCGTGGGAACTGGCGCGCGCTTCGGCCATACTGGACATGACTGAGAAGATTGAGTGCAGAAACAGTGCCAAATTGCGTATTCCCCGGAAGAAAGCAACCGCTTACAATAGAGAGCAGGGAAGGAGAGAGCTATGAGTACCAAGATGCTCCGTTGTTTGAACTGCGGGCGCCTGTCACCCGCGGGAGCCAGCTATTGCCAGTTCTGCGGTGAGGCCGTCGATCCGGCGTTGATCGCCGAACTGCAATGGCTCTATGGCGCGCTCAACGATCTCGATACCCGTATCGCCCGTGGCGAAGGCGCGCGCACGATCATCTCACTCCGCGACGAATACCGTGACCGCTATCTCGCCGCGCGCCGCGCGCCCGCCACCGAGAAGGCCGCCGCACCCGTTTGGCCCGCCGCCATAGTGGCCGCCTCCGGGCTTCCATTCACCACCACTGCCGAATCTGGAACTACGACCCCTACCGCTCCTACTATCCCTGCCGCGATACCCACGCCCATGCCTGCCCCCGCGCCGACCGCCGCGCCGCGACCGGCCGGGCCAATCTTTTCCTGGCAGGCGTTTCTCTCGGAGCAGGCCATCGCCATCATGATGTATATGGGTGGCTTCCTCGGCCTGGTCGCCATGCTCAGTTTCGAGATTGGCGGCTGGCAATCGCTCGATCTCAGCGTCAAGCTGGGGGCAATTATCCTCGTGTATCTCGCTTTCGGAGCGCTCGGGCTGGTCGTGCGCCGGATTCCGCGACTGCGCGCTGTGGGTGGCGTCTATCTCGGCGTCTTTGCTCTGATGACGCCGCTGGTGGCGCTCGGTATCTACCGCTTCGGTTTGCAGGCGGCGGGATTCTCGGGTGCGGCGATGCTCAGCATCTCCTCCGCCTATGCCGCTATCGTCTATCTCGCGCTTGCCTGGCGCACCCGCTTCATGACGTATGCCTATCTCGGCTGGTCGGCAATGATTTTGGCGGCGCTCGCCATCGTCTTCTGGGCGGACGCGCCGCGCGAATCGCTGGTCTTTGCGCTGGCGGTTGTCTCATTCATCCTGCTCTTGCCAGGCCTCTTCCATCGCTTCTCCCTTGCCGCGCTGCTCGAAACGCCCGCGCTCCAACTGGCGGCGGTGACCTCACTCGCCGCGACCGCCGGAACGCTTTATCTCTGGCTGGCGCTGGCGATCCGCGCGATTGCCGATACGCCGCTTGCCCCGTCGCCCACGCCACCACCACAGGTCTCGGCGGCTGTCTATGCGCTCTCGTCTTGCCTGCTGGTGCTGGTTGCCGCGACCTGGAGTTATCTGGTGCGCGGGCTGGCCGGCTCGCTCGATGAGCCAGCGCGCGCGGGACGGCTAAACGTGACGGACTGGCTGATTGTGGTGGCAGCCACTCACGCCGCGATTGCGGTGGCTGCCTGGCTGGGCGCCGATCGCCGCGTAATGTCGCTCGTGCTGGCGGCGCTGGCGCTGGCTGAGGTGGCGGTGCTGTTCGTCCTCTGGCGACGGGCGCGCGAACGCACCGAGTTGCGCTATCTGACGGAGGCGCTGGCGCTCTTGCTGGCCATCGGCGGCGCTCTGGGGGTCATCGGCGATCCGGCGCCGAACTGGCCGTACCTGCTGGCGCTCACCGCTGGTGTGGTTGTCGCCGCCGGGCTGGCGGTCTTCGAGTCCACACCGCTCTGGCTGCTGCCTGCTGGCGTCTTTCTCTCGCTCGACTACCACGCATTGTTCGATGCGCTCTTCGCCCCAACGATCAACGACGCGTTTGCCTCGCCAGAGCGGTCAGCCACCTTCTGGGCCGTCGCGACCACCGGTCTGGTGATCGCGCTGGTGGTCCCCTGGTTGGTGGCCGCGCCCTCGCCGCGCGCGCAACGCTTCGCCCTTCCCGTCTATCTGATTGCGCTGGGCAACGCGCTCTATGTGACCATCAATCTGTTTGGGCATGACGCGATCTACGCCACGCTCATTCTCGGCCTCTATGTCTTGCTGGCGCTGCTGGCGGGCTGGCGCGCGCATCAGCCATTGGCCGGGGGCGTTGTCGCTGGCTTCTTTGGCACGCTGCTCCCGTTCCCGCTCTCCGTCGCGGGTGGTGATAATAAGTTCATCCTCGCCGCGGCGATCACGACCGTGGTGGTGGCGCTGGCTGGGTTGGCCGTTCGCGGTCTGTTGGGGCGCGCGTCGGCCTTGCCCATATATCTGATCGCGCTCTGGACCGCGCTAGTCATTGGCCTGCGGATGCTTGCCGCTCCATCCGTGCCAGCGGAATGGGGTCCGCTGGGCGTTCCGTTTAGCGCCTGGCTCTTGCTGGTGCTCGCGGCGCTGGCGACGGTTGCCGTTCTCTGGGACAACCTGAACTGGGCGGTCTTCATCCCCGCGCTCTTCGGGATGACGGCAACCCTGGCGACGCCGGGTCTGCGCGGTGTCGCGCTGACCGTGGCGCTGATGGCGGCCGGGATGTTACTGCGCCAGATGCGCGGGCGCTGGCAGTGGAGCTTCGTATGGTATATCGCCGCGCTGCTCGCCTCGCTCTATCAGCTTCTAGCGCTCATGGCTCGCGCGTTCATCAATAGCTCCGCGCCGCCCGACCGGGCGATATATGTCGCGCTGCTCTTCGCCCTCGTGGCGTATCTGGCGGCGGCCGTCGAGCGGCAGCCGTGGGTCGCGTCGGCCGCGCCGTTCTTCGTCTTTCTAGCGGCGCTGGCGACGTTGCCGACCCACAATCCCCACGGTTTCGTGAAGATCGTGGCAATCACCTATGGCGTGATCGTGATCGGGCTGGCGTTGCGACTGAGCGTTGGGCGCCGGTGGGCGCTGGCATGTTATCTCTGCGCCATCCTGCCGTCGCTGCTTGCCATTTCGCGCGCCACGCCTAACACTCCTGGTGTCGCCGAGGCGCTGTTGCTCATCTTCGCGGTGACCGCCTATGGCATCGCCCTGGTCGAGCAGGCCCCCAACGCTGGATCCATCGCGGTAGCGTATGCCGGGCTGGCCGCTATTCTGCAGCCAGACGCCTATGTGCTGCTGCCACTGGCGCTGGCGCTGGCGGTGGTTGGCATCGTGATTGGCAGGGCTGGTGGCTGGCGCTGGGCGTGGCCCGCCTATGCCTCGTCACTGCTTGTCGCGCTGGTAACGGCGCTGCTTGGGCTGCGATTACCCGCGTTTGAGGGCTGGGCGTTGCTCGCGTTTGCGCTAACCGCTTATCTGGTCGCCGTGATCGAGTCGCGGGCCGAGGCGTTGCTGCTGGCGCTCTCCATCGGCGTGCTGGCGCTGGCGGCGAGCGTCCGCGCGCTGGAGTGGCCGCTCTGGCAGGCGGCGCTCGCCTTTGTCGGCCTCTCATGGCTCTATGTCGCGGGCCAATGGCTCTGGGGCGCGCTGCCGTGGCTACGTAACCGCGCTGGCCGCTCCTGGTGGGTGGATGACGCGATACTTGCGGCGCATCCCAACTGGCAGGATGTGCGCTTCCTCGGTCGCCTGATTCACCATCTCGCCGGGTTGGTAGTAGGGAGCGGTGTGGTCCTTGTCGCGTTGCTCATAGCTCAGACTTATATACCTGGGGAGCCGATGGCCGAGGTCGAGGTGATAGCGCTGGCCTCACTGGCGGCGCTGTTCGCGCTGAGCGCATGGGTGATTCCGGCCCACGCGCTCTGGTATGTCGCGGGCGGGCTGCT
>DASUHD010000096.1:0-45983 GCA_036273675.1 Ktedonobacterales bacterium
CGCGCCAGTAGGCATACCAGTATGGTCCGTGTCCAGGGCCACGCTTGCAGGTGCCACAGGTCGGTTTGCCACATTTTCGATACTGAAGCTGATACGTGATATGCAGATCTGTGGGCAACTTTGCCATGTGCTCGCTACCTCTCCTTCCCAACTCACCGCCACCCAAAACCCCATGAGATATTTCCGAGGCATCCACGCCGATGGCTTTCGACGTTCTCTAGCTGTTGACAAGACGATTGGAGTCGCATTGGAAGCGCTCGTATGGTACTTGTCAGCAATCGCCCGATACAGCTACCCCAACTGGGCTACCAGGCGACCACAATCATCGTCTCTGCCAGAGCAGCGTTTCTAGCTATCGCGGTGGGGATAGGAAGCACAAGACTTCTTATTAGTAAAGAACGCCTGACAGGTTCTCTCGGCTGCTCGGTATAGGAAATCTGTTATCTGGTGAGGTTGGGACGGTCTCGCGGCTCTCTTGCGCCACATGGCGACTCATGGGGATGTTGGCGGCGGCGCGTGTTACAATGGCCGGGCGGGCAGCAGACGCACATTGTGCGATACGTGCGAATCTAATGATGCGGTGGGAGCGGATAGCATGTCCCAGGAGTTGAAGATAGATTTCCTGACGGTATCTCGCTATGGCGAGCCGCCGGTTGAAGCCTCGACGGTGCGCGCGTTTGCCGCGGCTGGCCTGGGCGCCGCCGAGTATGTGCCGCGCAACGAACCAGCTGGCGGAGGCCGCGAGCGCCTGGGCGCCTATCACATCGATCCGCCCGGCGTCCCGGCGCGGGCGCGCGTCAACGTCTCGCGCCATACCGCGCCAGTGACCAGTGGGATGAGCGAGGTGGCGTTCAATGCCCTCACGCGCGGACTTGTCGCCGAAGATGCCCAGACGCTGCGCGAGGGTACGATTGCGCTGGATGTGCGCATCTTCGCTCAGCGCGAGCAGGCAATCGTCGCGTTGGACTGGGCTGCCCAGGTGTTGCGTATCCTGCTCGACCTGACGCAGGGCGCAGCCATCGACCCGGCGGCGCAGCGCAGCTATGGACGCGCGGAGATTGCCCACATGCGCCCGCGCGATCCGCTGGCGCATGTGGCGCTGCACCGTGAGCTATGGGATGCGGAGTCGCACTGGCTGCATACGCACGGCCTGCAAAAGTTCGGGCGGCCCGAGCTCGATCTTGCGGCGGTGCCGCATTCCCTGGAAGAGGAAGGTTGGTCGCTGCTGCGCGAGGTCGCTAGTCTGCTAGCGCATGAGGGAACGCTCGTTGCGGGCCAGGAGATCGACTTCGAGGAGCAGGGGCGGCTCGTCGCTGTGGGGGCGCTTCCCGATGCGGACCATCAGGCGCCGTTTGGACGGCTACGGCTCTGCGACGCGGCGCTGCCAGGAGAGAAGGAATCGGTCGGCGCGGGGCGGTTGCTGGCGCGGCTGGCGATGTCAGATGCGCAGCGGCGCGCTGAGACGCGGGACATCGCGGGCGCGCTGGAGGCTCTCGACCGCGTGCTGGCGGCCAATCCCGATGATTGCACGGCGCTGACCTCGAAGGCCGCGATCTATTTGCGAGGTGGCAATGCCGCTGAGGCGCTGACTCTAGGCGAGTTAATGGAGCTGCGCGTGCCTGGCGACTATCGCGGCCCGCTCACCGTTGGCCGGGCGCTGGCGACGATGGGGCGCTACCGCGAGGCGCTAGTCGCGCTTGACCGTGCCATCTTGCGCGAACCGGACGAGGCGGAATCGTTCGATACGCGCGCCCGTGTCCACGAGCGGCTGGGTAACGCGCAGCCCGCGGCGACCGATCACGCGCACGCCGAGTATCTACGACGGCAAGGCGCTCCGGTTGTTTGACACTGGGCGCGGCGATGTATACACTAACTGGTAATCACACGAGGTGAGGTAGTCCGGCGGAGAGGTCCGCAGAAAGAGGACGGAAACCGTGTCTGATCTTCAGGCCATTGGTCGAGCAGCGCAAGACTATCTTGCGACAAAGTTTGCCGCTCGTGAGCGCGCTCTGCCCAAGTCGCGCGCCGCGATTCGGCTCTGCGCCAATGCCATTCGCGCCGCTCACCGTGGTGAATTCGACCAATCGACCCGGCAGCTGACTGAGGCTGGCGGCCTGTTGCGGGATATGGCGCTCGACCTGCGCGAGCACCAGGACATTTTCTACGCGGGATTCGTGGCCGACGCGCAGAAGGAATACTCCGAGGCCGCCCTCACCAGCGCGCTGATGCAGCGCCAGCAGCCCCCTACCCCGGATGTGCTTGGCGTGGAGTGGGCGCCGTATCTCAATGGGCTGGGCGAGGCGGTTGGCGAGTTGCGCCGCTACATCCTCGACCGCATGCGCCAGGGACGCCTCGAAGGCTGCGAAGAACTGCTGGCCGATATGGACGAAATCTATAGCCAACTCATCACGCTCGACTACCCCGACGCCATTACTGGCAACCTGCGCCGCACCACCGACGCCGTCCGCGGCATCCTGGAAAAGACGCGCGGCGATCTGACCCTGGCTGTGAGCCAGGAGCGCCTCAACGCCGCCATGAACCGCGTCCACGAGAGCCTGCGCGGCTAGGCTGAGGCCGTCACAACACGTCATAACATTCGCGCGCCAGCCCACCAGATTCTCCCGGCGCGGACACTGGGATATCCCAACACGCGCCGCATCAGGTACAATCGTCGTAGTTTAGAATGGCGCACGCGACCTCAGCCAGACGATACGCCCAGGAGGATCACCATGGATGATTGGACGGTGGCACGGCCTTTCGTCCAGAACGCGCAGGCAGATCAGGCGGATAACGATGTTGCGGAGGCTGCGTCCGCGTCGGCGACTATGAGCGAGGCTGGCCTGACACCTGTGCCAGTTTCGCGGCTGGGCGCCTGGGTGCGCCTGATTCGCCCATCGGCGCTGCTGCTCGTCCTCGTGCCTGCGCTCACCGCACTGGCGCTGCTGTGGCTGCGTGGCGTGACAGTGCTGGCGCTTCCGGCGCTGGCGGGGATCGCAAGTCTCGCGCTGGTACAGGCTGGGGCGAGCCTGCTCGATGTCTACCTGGAATGCGCCCGCCGCGCGCATCTGCCCGAGACTGAGCGGCGCGACCACCTGACGGCGCGTGCGCTGCTGGCGCGCTCCGCGATCAATCCACTGAACGTACTCCGGTTGAGCATCCTGTTGATCGTATTCGGCGCGCTTGCCGGTATCCCACTCGTTATCTCAGGCGGCTGGCCGGTCGCGCTGCTGGGCCTTGCAGGCGTGGCGATTGCCTTCCTCTTCTCAGCGACCTCCTTCGCGCTCAAGCGCTTTCCGCTGGCTGATTTTGTCATCGGGCTGGCGCTGGGACCAGGAATCGTTGCGGGGATGATGCTGGCGCAGCGACATGCGCCAACTGGCCGCGATCTGCTCTTTGCTGGCGCGCTCGGTTTCCTGGCGATGCTCCCCGCGGCGGGCGCGCACCTGCGCGATGCCCAGCAAGACGCGCTCCTCGGACGCAAGACGCTGGTGACCGTGTTGGGCGATGGCCTGGGCCGAACGATCTATCTGGTCTGGCTGCTGGCGGCGATGGCGCTGTTGGTTCTGGCCGCGCTGCCACACGGCGCGCCACACGGCGCGTTGCTTGGGTTCCTCGCGCTTCCCTCGTTCTCCATCCCAGTCAGTGGCGCGCTGGTCGCCAAGCCGGGCTACGCGCGCGCGCAGGTCGTATTGCAGGAACGGCGCGCGTACGCCCTCTTCGCCTTCTGGTTCCTGTTCGGCCTGGCGATCAATGCGATCCTGATCAGCGGGCTGGGGCCGATTCCCGCGACCGTCTAGCCTTCACCATGCCTCGTCTCGTGTAGCCGGTTGACGCGCCAGTTTTTCGCTGCCTAGAATCCAGAATAGAGATGCAGACTAGCGAGGCAGCAGAGGAATTTCCAGTGACATCTGACGAGAAAACGGCGCTCGGCCCTGAGCTGCGCGAACAATACAAGAGACTTACCGCTATCCTACGGGAGATGAGGTCGGCGCTGGTAGCATACTCGGGCGGCGTGGATAGCGCGCTGCTGCTCAAAGTGGCGGCTGATACGCTCGGCGAGCGGGCCGTCGGGGCGCTGGCAGCCTCGCCCGCGTACGATCCCGCCGAGACGGCGGAGGCGGTAGCTGTGGCGCAGCGGATGGGCGCGCGGCTGGAGGTCGTAGAGACACATGAGCTGGATGATCCGCGCTATACCGCCAACAACGCCGACCGCTGCTACTTCTGCAAGGTAGAGCTATTCGACCATCTGGCGCCGCTGGCCAAGCGGCTCGGACTGGCGCACATCGCTTACGGCATGAATCGCGACGACCACGGCGACTGGCGGCCCGGCCAGCGCGCGGCCCGCGAGCATGGCGTCCGCGCGCCACTGGATGAGGCGGGCATGGGCAAGGCGGAGATCAGGGCGCTGGCACACTATCTGAACGTGCCGGTCTGGGAGAAGCCTGCTGAGGCCTGCTACTCATCGCGCATCCCGTATGGAACGCCGGTTACAGTAGAGGCGTTGCGTCAGATTGGGCGCGCTGAGCGTGCGCTTCGGGCGCTGGGATTCCGGCGGGTGCGGGTGCGCCACCACGAGTCGATCGCGCGTATAGAACTCGATCCCGACGACTTCTCCCGCCTGCTCGATTCGACATTACGCAAGCAGGTCGTAGCTGCCGTCCGCGACGCAGGCTATCCGTTCGTCACGCTCGATCTGCAGGGCTACCGCACCGGCTCGCTCAACGAGGCGCTCCTGCGGCGCAAGAGCGGCGGCGACGAATAATCATCCCTGCCCGTATTGGCCGCGCGCCAGCATATCAGTACCCGACCACATGCGGTCGAAGACACCTACCGCCTCAGCGGGCGTCATCGGGCGGGGCTGGCAGCGGTCCTGATCGAGCACCGGCACCCAGCGGATGCTGGCGAGCGTCGTGCCACGCCAGTAGAGATGGAGCATGAAGCCTTCGAGCGTGGGACGCGACCAGTCTTGATCGAAGATGAAATTGCCGAGCGCGTAGATAATGAGCTTCCCCTTGTATTCCTCGATAGCCTGCACCCAGTGTGGGTGGACGCCGAGCACCATATCGGCTCCCGCGTCGATGGCGGCGCGGGCGGCGTTTTGCTGGAGCTTGATGGGGTCTTTGGTATACTCGATGCCCCAGTGGAAGTAGGGAATGACGATATCCGCCTTCTGACGCGCGGCGGTGATATCCTGGGGCAACCGGTTCAGGTTCACGGGCGCAAGCCCCCAGGATGTGCTGGTGGCGTATGGCCCTTGTGGTCCCGGCGGCACCATCAGGTAGCCGTGCATGGCGACTCGCAGCCCTTTGGCGGTCACGATGCTGGGCGCGCAGGCATCGTCCAGGTTGTTGCCGCCGCCACACACCCCGATCCCATTGCCGCGCAGGTTGCCCAGCATGTCCATGAATGAATCATAGCCAGTGCCGTTGGCGTGGTTGTTGGCCACGGTCAGCATATCGAAGCCTGCGTATTTCAGCCCCTCGATCGCCTTTGCCTTCGTGACGAAGGTGAAGGTGAATGGGTTGGTGGGAATCGGAACCTTATCCGTGACGATGCACTCGAGATTGGCGACCCGCAGATCGGCGCTATCGAGCTCCGCCTTCATCTTGCGATAAGGGTAGAGATAGTCGTTGTAGGCGACCATCTTGTTGTTGACGCCGCGCCCCAGCATGATATCGCCAACCGCTGCCATATCCATCACCGGCGTCGCGCCCGCCAGCACGAACGCCAGCGCGCCTGCCAGCGCTTTCACATCTAGCCCCTGCTTCGTCAGAGTATCCGCGACGCCAATCCGCAAGGTAAAGGGCGCCAGCGGCGCGGGAAGCTCGCTCCCGCGTTGCTGGGCAGGATAGACGTTGGCGATGCCCAGGTTCTTCACTCGCCAGTCAGGTAGCTCGGCGGGCGCGAGCGCGATGCTGCCGGGGTGTGTCTTCACCTGCTGGAGCAGATCGTCGGCCGTCGCCACCATCGTCGCACTGCTGGGGGTGGTCACGCCTTTGGGCGGTGTCAGTCCCTTGAGAGCGAACACCTTGACTGGCAGGCTGTAGGGCGCGCCCACCGCCTGCCAGTTGGCCACGGAGCCGCTAAGCAGCCCGCGCGCCTGGTCGCCACTCACTCCATCGATTGGGACTCGCATGTGGGCAATCGCCGTGACGGGGCTGGCGCCAATCGCCGCGCCCTTGTACCCTTGCGGCAGCGCGCCATAGGTCAGGATGAGGTCGGGCGGGGTGGCTGTGCTGGTCGTGAGGTGGGTGTCGGAAATGCCCGCATGGCCGCCAAGATTCGCGGCGACGGAGTTGGCGACGGCCTTCGGCACGGAGCCATCGGCGTAGAGGACCGCTGGACGCTTCAGCGCAAATGGTGTCGCGGTCGCGGCAGATTTCTGCGCGCCGACCGGCGCGCACGCCGCCAGCGCAACGGTAGCGGTGGCCGCGGCGCCTGCCGCCAGCAACTCGCGGCGTGTCAGTATCGGCCCGCCTGCCTGATTCAGTTTCTTCGATGCGCGCCGATCTGTCGTATCGCTCGTATCGCCCGTTTCGCTCGTATCGCGCCGCTTCCGCTCGCCCTTCATGGCCTTCGTCCTCCACCACTCTCAAGGCTGATTCATTGCGAGTCTCAGGATACATGAGCAGCGAGCATCTGGGGAGCTATTCGGTACTACAGGATAGATAACTGGGTGGATGGTTGTGGCGCCGCGTCGGACAGCCGATGGACAGTCTACAATTCTTCGAGCTGTTCGCGGAGGTCGGCCCGGAGCGCCTCGAATCGTTCCAGCCGCGCCTTCAGGTGGGCCTGCATCTCGTGCAGTCCAGCTAGTTTTTCCTCGACTAGCTGCACCTGGCGTCGGGTCAGCTCTTCAGAGCGGTCGAGCCATTCCAGCCGGGTGCGCGGATCGGTCTCCTGCTGCCATGCCTCGCGCACGTGCTGTCGCTGCTCCTCGGCGTCGGCCATCTCGCGTATCTCGGCCAGCGAAAAGCCCAGCAGATCCTTCAGCCGCTTGATGCGTTCGAGTTGCTGCACGTCTGCGTCGCTATAGAGGCGGTAGCCGCCCTCGGTGCGTGTTGGCGGCGGCAGAAGTCCAATCTCCTCGTAGTAGCGCAGCGTGCGTTTTGTCAGTCCCGTGCGCGCCGCAACCTGCTCGATACGCTGAAAGCTCACGCCATCATCAACACGTTGCTCTGAGGTCTTATCGTCAACGGGCATAGGCTGATTTGTCATCATGTGCGATTGCCTCAATTTCTCTCCGATTCACATCCATATACAGATAGCGGGCCAACAGGTGCGGCCTCCGCAGAACCCGATCTGAAAAAACCTATTCATAATCCATCGTATAACACATTCACGTATACGTCAATGTTTGCGAATGCCTGTTGACACCTGCCGTGTACCTTGCTACCGTGGCACGAGCAGGCGAGATGTTTTGTCGCGCGATGTTGTGGCGCATCGGCTTCAGGAGGGCCATATGAACGGCGAGGCAACAGCCCCAATCTCACGGCGGTCAGGTCGCAGAGGCTGGTTTGTGTTTCTAGCGGTGTATTCTTTCATCCTGGCCGTAATTACCGCGATTCCGCAGTTCTACTATGTGCTGTTTGGACTGCATCTGGTTGCCATCGGGCCGAATACGAACCCACTCGGCGAGGTCTGGTACTGGTACATTCTCAGCGGGGATAACAGTTACCAGCATGTCGATCCGGGCATCCTGGCGGGCGCTGTCGAAGACGCGTTTCTGCTTGGCCCGCTCTACTTCGCGACGGGCCTGGGGCTGGCCCGGAAAAGCCGCTGGGTCTACCGGGTCGGCCTGATCACTGGAGCAATGATTCTCTACGCGATCATCGGCTTCTTCCTGGGTGACATCTTCGCCGGGCTGAACACTGTCACCAATGGCGTCTCCTATTGGGCATCGAACCTGCCATACCTGGTCTATCCGATTCTGCTACTGGCAACGCTGATAGCTAGCCGACGGCCCTTCGCGGATAAGGCGTGAGGATGGTCTGCCTCTGTGTTTGGTTCCCCTCCCTCTTAGGGGAGGGGCTGGGGAGAGGGCAGTAGCCCGAGTGACAACATCCCGGTCATCGGGTCCGCTCAATACGGGATTAGCCGTAGGCTGAAGACCTACGGCTCTTTCCCTCAGTGAGACAGCGCCTGGTGGCGCACTATGCCTCCGCGCCAGCCTCGACCGCGGCGCTCGTCGCCGGTTCCACCGTGGCGGTTGGCACGATCATCAGCGGAATGCTGGACTTGCGCGCGACGGCAAGCGTGACGCTGCCAAGCACGAGGCGCTTCAAACCAGTGCGTCCGTGGGTGCTCATGACCAGGATGCTTCCGGGTTTCGTCTCTGCTAGTCCAAGAATCACCTCGGCTGGGATGCCCTGGTGGAACATCGTCTGCACCTGGACGTTTTCAGTGCGCTCTAGCCGTTCTCGCAGCGTGGCGAGGTATTCAGTGGCCTCGCGCACATCAGACTCATAGCTGTCGCGCACGAGCGGATAGGTTTCCGGCCCGGCGGCAATGATGCGAACGGGCGGCAAGACGCGGAGCAGCAGCAACGGGCGATCATAGTGGCGGGCCAGACGGAGCGCTGTCGGGAGCGCTTTTTCGGCAAGCGCGCTGCCATCCAGCGTCACGATCACCTGCGCGCCGCCAAACCGGAGCAGTTCTGGAGAATCCGCGCTCCCAGCGGACGGGACGACCAGCACCGGCGCTGCCGTGCGCGCGAGCACGCTGGCGGTCACGCTGGGGTGACGCAGCCCTTCTAGCAGTCCACGTGGCTCGGGCGCGAGGACGATTATGTCTACCTTGTCCAGATCGGCGGCAGTGGCAATTGCTGGCGCGGCTTTTCCGAACTCGGTGACAATATGCGCGCGTACGCCTGCCGCGCGCAGTTCGTCAGCGATGACCTCCAGGCGGTTGTCAATCGCGATCTCGTCCAGAACCGAGGCCATCGATGGCTCTACATGCAGCAAGAATACCCGCGCCTCAGGTGAGCTAGCCAGCTCGCGCGCGAATGGAATCGCCTCTTCTGCCCGCTTCGTGCCGTCCAGCGGGACCAAAATGCGCCTGAACATCGAGTGCTCCCTTCTCGCTACGAGCGGTGGCTCGCCGCTTGGCCCAGCTGCGCGCCGACAGCCCAACGGAGAGTCCTTTCTCCCGCATGCACCCTCCATGCCTGAATCCGGGAAGGCCTTGCCGGCCTTCATTCTCAGCATATGAGCGGAGTATCACAGTTACATCACACCTTTCGGCGCGGATTGTCACAGTATCGTCTCAGAGCGATGGGGTGGCGGCATCGTAGTATCGCACCGCACATGACGCGCCACCACGCGCCACCACGCGCCATCATGCCGTTGCTATGGAGCATTCGTTGCGCGGGCGCTCGTACGGTATAGCCAAGCTACGTATCATCCTGTATACTTGGCTGGTAAAGCGACCAGACTGGATGCGTATTTCTATGGAGTACAAAGGATGCACTGTCCCTCGTGTGGCTATCCCATTGATCAGCAAAGCCTCGACCATTGCCCACAGTGTGGGCGTTCGCGTACGGCGCCAGCGGACCAGCGCATAGCAGCGAGCGCCCCATTCGCAGACACTGGCAGCCCATCGCCGAGCGTTGATCCGGTCGCGCCAGTCGCGCCAGTCGCGCCGGTCGCGCCTGATATGCAGACTCCACCACAAAGCCCGTATACTCCCTATGTTCAGCCAGGGCAATCCGGCGCGTATCCATCCGCGCCAGGCAGTTACGACCAATCCGCGCCGCCGAGTTATCCGCCGCCGGGTGGTTCCTATCAACCGGCCTACCCGCCAGTGGGGTACGCACAGCCACCGTCACCGTATATGTATCCATCCTCGCCGCAGCGGAAGAATCATACAGGCCTGATTGTCGGCATTGTCGCCGCAACGGTAGTATTGCTCGTCGCGTGTACCGGCGGCACGCTCTTCGCGGTCCATTCGCTGGGCCGGACGAGCGCCGCGGCGCACAGACCTGCGGCTTCCCCCACACTATCGGCGTCGAAGGTGTATAGCAATACCTTCGCGTCGAGCGCGGATGATTGGACGGTGATTCCGCAGCACTGTTTTCTGGCGAATGATGGTTTCCATGCGGCGGGAGGTTACTATTGCACCGTGCCAGTTGCGGAGCAGGATAATGTCGATGTGACTGTCAACGTGCGGCAGGTCAGCGGCCCAACAAATTGGTCCTACGGCCTCTTCTTCAGGCAACAGGACAAAGATAACGACTATGCGTTCATGATTAATAGCAGCGGTGAATGGGTCTTCGTGCGGTGCGTGAATGCCGACTGCACCACGCCCGTCTATTTCACCGCCAACGACGCGATAAAACCTGGGCTTGATACGACCAACACCATCGAGGTGCGGGCGACTGGGCCGCATTTCGTCTTCTTTGTCAACGGCACGCAGGTGGGAAGCTATGACGACACCGCGCTCACCTTTGGCCGGGTGAGTCTCTTTGCCTCGGGGACGGCAATTGACTGCGCCTTCACCGATCTGGTCATCACACGCCCTGACTGATTTCGCCGTCAGGTGGGCGAGGTCGCCAGCTCGAATGATGACTGCGTCTTCACCAATCTGGTCATTATGCGCGCCTGATTGATCTCATCTGTTATTATGGTACCTTGTGGCAGGGGGAGCTTTGAGACGACGCCTGGGTGGGGAGTGATGGCGCCAGCGGGTAGGCGTGGATCGCCTCCTCCGAGCATATCTGGCAGGCGTGGTAACCACCAGCCGTATTCGCTCACGAGGAGGAGATAAAACGATGCAGTGTCCTTCATGTGGCCTTCAAATCGAGCAGCCAAATATCGAACGATGCCCCCGTTGCGGGTATCAGCTCGCCTATTCGTCTGGTCAGCCGGGGCAGCCCACCCCAGGGTATGGGAGCAGCGCTCCAACGTCTGGGTATGGCGCGCCGCCGAATCCGTATGGGCAACAGGCGCAATATGGCCCGCCGAGCGGCTATGGGCAACCTGCGCCGCCGAGTGGTTATGGGCAACCTGCAGCGCCCAGCGGCTACGGTCAGGCGGCGCCGCCCAGTGGCTATGGTCAGCAACCTGGGCAGCCCGGGCAGTACGCGCCTCCAAACTATCCGCCGACACAGAGCGCCTCGCCCTACGGCTACCCGCAACAGCAGCCGCCCGCGCCGAAAAAGAGTCGGACGGGGCTGATCGTCGGCATTGTCGTGGGGGTGGTCGTGCTCCTGGCGGCGTGTGCTGGTATCTCCATCTTTGCCATCAGCGCGCTGGGTACGGCGAGCATTTCGACGGGGACGCCGGGCGCGGTTGCTACAGCGACGCCGGCGGAGACGGTGGTTTACCAGAATGCGTTCACGTCAACCGCCGAAGACTGGGCGCAGGATAATAACTGCCAGTCGAAGAGCGACGGCTACCATATTGCCGACGGCTTCATCTGTTACGCGCCCATCGGCAATCAGTCCGACGTCAATGTGACGGTGAACGTGCAACAGGTGAGTGGCCCAACCACCACTGGCTACGGGATTGCCTTCCGGCGTGCCAGCGCGGGGAACTTCTACGAATTCCTGATCGACAGCAACGGCAAGTGGTTCTTCGACAAGTGCGTCGATAGCACCTGCACCACAATCGTGGACTTCACCGCCAATGCGGCGATCAAGGGCGGCCTGAACACCTCAAATACGCTGAAGGTCGCGGCGAAGGGGTCGCACTTCGAGTTCTTCGTCAACGGCACATCGGTTGGCTCCCAGGATGACACGACCTTTACCTCTGGCATCGTCGGCATCGAGAGCGGCGATTCTGTTGATTGCGCCTTCACCAATCTGGTCATCACACGCCCGAATTAATTTCACATGCCATGACGACAAACGGCTGCTGGCCTGGCGTGACAACCAGGCCAGGATGGAGATAGCGCCAGCCGTTACGCTCATAGCGCCGCCGCGCGCCCGCGTTCGCCCCCCCGTGGAGAGGAGCGCGCGGGCAGGGCTGGCTCGCCAGCAGCGTCTTCAAGAGCGCCGCGCCGATGCCCCGGTTTCGGTACGCTGAACATATCGCCAGATTGACTAGCACCCAGGCGTCCTGGAGTGCGGGGCGATCTACGCCGATCTCCTCCGCAACGCGGTCATGCCACCACTATCCCGGCAGCGACCGCGCGCCAAAGCCCATCCCTGCCACATGCGCGCCAATCAGGGCGACGTAGCCGCGCCAATCGGGCAGTGTGTTGGCGTACCGCGCAATAAACGCGCGAATCGCGCCATCCTCATCGCCGAATGCCTCCAGATAGATACGTACGACCTCATCGCAATACGGGGAGGCGGCATCGAATGGTTCCGGTGTATATCCGCTTGCTACAGACATGAAAGCCCTCTCGTGAAGCGTGTAATCAGCGCTCGTTTCCACTCCGGCGAGCGATGCAGGGAATAGAGATAACGGATCAATTTACCCATCATCAACCTGGCTATACCCTTGTGGCAAACGCCTCAATGTGATATGCTAACAGTCAGGGCGGGGCTCGCTGGCGGATGCGCTGACGCACCCCGCCCAATGCTTTTGTGAGGACAATATTCCATGGAACTGACCTGGCTGGGGCATTCATGCTTCCGCCTGCGAGGAAAAGAAGCAACGCTCGTTACCGACCCGCCCGCACCTTCAACGGGTTACTCCATCGGTCGCCCCTCCGCCGACATCATCACCATCAGTCACGATCACCCCGGGCATAGCTATGTCAAGGCGGTGAGTGGCGATGTGAAGAAAGTCGTCACCGGGCCAGGCGAATACGAGATTCAGCAGATTCTCATCACCGGTGTGGCGACCTGGCATGACCAGGAGCGCGGCACGGTGCATGGGCGCAATACCGCCTACCTCATCACGATGGACGATGTCCATATCTGCCATCTGGGTGATCTGGGCGACACCCTGAGTGATCGCGCGCTGGAGGCGCTCAAAGGCGCTGATGTCGTGCTGGTGCCGGTAGGCGGGGGATTCGCGCTGAACGCCGAGAAGGCCGCCGAGGTTATCACGCAGCTCGATCCACGGCTGATTATCCCGATGCACTACGCGACGCCAGCCTACAAGCCAAATGGCGCGGCGCTCGATCCAGTTGACAAGTTCTTACGCGAAATGGGGGTGGAAGCGGCCGAGCCGCTTCCCAAACTTGTTATCACACCTGCGAGTCTCCCGGCAGAACCGCAGGTGGTCGTTCTGAACTACCGGGGAGGTTAACTGAAAATGAGGGGCCAGCTCCACAAAACGGAGGTGCTGGCCCCTCTCTCTATGTGGCGATCGCGGTATTCCGGCGCGCGATTGCCCACAGAGGCCTGTGTCGAACGTGGAATGAAACACGCCGGGCGGACCCTTATTGTGCAGCGATAGAAGCCTTTTCCATTGGTCATCGTGAGTCTGGTGAATCTGGTGAGTCATGTCAGCGCGCGCCGAGAGCGGCGCGCAAGGGAGCAGAGTGGTATGCCAAAGTTTCTCTTCGTCACGGGTGGGGTAGTATCGTCGGTTGGTAAGGGCATCACCGTTGCATCGCTGGGTCGTCTCTTCAAGAGTCGTGGGTTGTCGGTCGCCATCATGAAGCTGGACCCGTATATCAATGTTGATCCGGGTACCATGTCACCCTATCAGCATGGCGAGGTCTTTGTCACCGACGATGGCGCGGAGACAGACCTCGACCTGGGCCACTACGAGCGCTTCACCGATGAGCCAGCCAGCCAGGCCAGCAACGTCACGACGGGCCAAGTCTATAACGCGGTCATCGGCAAAGAGCGCGCCGGAGGGTATCTCGGCGGGACCATTCAAGTCGTTCCCCACATCACCAACGAGATCAAGCAGCGGATTCACACGCTGGCTGAGCAGACCAGCGCCGATGTGGTGATCGTGGAGGTCGGCGGCACGGTTGGCGATATCGAGAGCGAGCCGTTCCTCGAAGCGATTCGCCAGTTGCGCAACGACGTGGGCCGCGACGACGCGCTCTACCTGCATGTCACGTTGCTGCCGTTCATCGGCGCGACGCACGAGCTGAAGACCAAGCCGACCCAGCACAGCGTCAAAGAGCTGTTGCGTGCGGGCATCCAGCCCGACGTGATTCTCTGCCGGTCAGACTTCCCAGTCGCCGATGAGATACGCGACAAGATCGCGCTCTTCTGTAACATCGAGCGCCGCGCGGTGATCCCCGTCGAGACGGCCAGCAGCATCTATGAAGTGCCGTTGATGCTCGAAGATTTGGGGCTGGGCGATTTCCTGGTCGAGAAGATGGCGTTGAGGCAGTCGCAACCGACGGATTTGCGCGAGTGGCGCGGCCTGGTGGCGCGCATCGGGGCGGAGAAGCCGACAGTACGCATCGCGTTGGTCGGCAAATATGTGGCGCTGCACGATGCCTATCTCTCGGTGGCGGAGTCGCTGACGCACGCGGGCTGGGCGCATGGGGTAGACGTGCGGATTGACTGGGTCGACTCTGAGAAGCTCGATAAGGAATGGGAGCAGCACGAGGAGCAGCTGGCGCAGGCGGCGGGCATCATCGTGCCGGGCGGCTTCGGCCACCGTGGCATCGAGGGCAAGATCAAAGCCGTCGAATACGCGCGGACGCATGGTATCCCCTACTTCGGCTTGTGCCTGGGATTGCAGGTCGCGGTCATCGAGTTCGCGCGCAACGTGCTTGGATTAGACCTGGCGAATAGCGCTGAGTTCGATCCTGAGTCACCCGATAAGGTGATTGACCTGATGCCCAATCAGCGCCAGATTTCTGATAAGGGCGGCACGATGCGGCTGGGTCAGTGGGTCTGCTGCCTGACGCCAGGCAGTAAGGCTGAGGCGGCCTATGGCGAGCCGATTATCTTCGAGCGCCACCGTCACCGCTATGAGTTCAACAACTCTTATCGCCGCCGCGTTGAGGCGAAGGGCATGCTGGTCAGCGGCCGCTCCGCCGATAACAAACTGGTGGAGATCGTCGAGCTGAAAGACCACCCATGGTTCCTGGCGACGCAATTCCATCCAGAGTTCAAGAGCCGCCCGACCCGCCCGCATCCGCTGTTCTTCGCGTTTGTCGGCGCGGCGAAGCAGCAGGCGGGCATCGTCGCCGAGGTCGTCAATGGCCACAGCTCGAAGCAGACGGCGCACGCGGTTCGCCAGGGCGCGCTGGAGCAGTAGCCTAAGCAGAGTTTGACAGGCACATCATAAACGGCATGGGTGGGGTTGCCTCTACCCATGCCGCTTGTTTTTGAGCGACCGCTCGACGTGCAATTGAATCCCTTATTGGCGGATGATTGTCACCGTGCCGCCGCTGGCATTGAGCAGCGTTCCGTTGGTGGCAGGCACAGCCAGGAGGTTATTCCCGCTCGGGTCGGTAAATGTGCCCGATACTTCGGCCGTGCAGCTCGTGCCGGTAAACCGGTCGTTCTCCACGTAGCCTGGAGCCTGGAAGTGCTGGTTGTCACTATACTTGGAAATGGGACCGTACCCGGTGAAGGTCACATTGATCGTAGTCGTAAATACCTGAGTGCCAGAGATCGAATCATACATCGCTGCCGTGCCATTGACCGTTGCGGTCGACAGATCAGACGCAATCTGGAAGGCGCCGATGAATGTCGACTGACCTATGTTGGGATCAAAGTCGGTCGCTTGCACGCCCGCACTGCTGCCGCAATAGTCATACTGAGAAATGATGAGGCCCACATTATGTGTAGCTACGCGCCCTGGGACCGTCAGGTTGTTATAGAGCGAGATCTGGGCGTCCGTGAAAATGCAGCCATCCTCGCTGACATTGCCAAAATCGGCGAATGCTGTCCCGTCTTTGAACGTGCAGGTTGGCTGACTCCCCGTGGCGCCGCCAAAACACTCGGCGGCGCCACCGCCAGTGCCAGACCCCAGGGCGGTTCTGGTGCCAAGTGTCATGACCGCTACCACCGCAATCGCGGCGGTGAGAGTGGCGGTGGACAACAATATAGCGATCAGGCGTCGTTTGCCCGCGAAGAGATGCGCACGAGTGAACATGGTTGGTGTACCCTTTCCATGAGAGCGGTGAAGATTCGACATCTGTCATGAACCTGGCAGCGTATGAGACGGAAACGCTTACCCTTTGAAGATCTGCACCGTACCGCCACTGGTGTTGCCCAACCCTGCGTTGGTTGTCGGCAGCGCTGCGACGTTATTCCCGTCGGGGTCAGTGATAATGCCAGATACCGCTGCCGTCCGGCTCTTGCCTGTATAGTGGACATTCTGCACATATCCCGGGGCCTGGAGGCGCTGGTTGGTCATTATATTGAACGTGGAGCCGTATCCCTTGAAGGTCAGATTGATGGTCGCTGTATACAACTGTGTCGTAGGATCGTCACCATACATTGCCGCTGTGCCATTGACCGTCGCGGTCGACAGATCGGCTGAAAACTGGATGGCGCCTGTGAATGTCGTCGCACCTGTGTTGGGATCATAATCGCTCACATACGACAGTTGCGTGCCGCCGCAATTGTCCCACTTCGAAATGTAGAGGCCCACGCTTTGTGACGCGGTTCGGCCAGGAGCCGACAGGTTGTCATAGACCGAGATCTCGGCATCGGTGAGAATGCAGCCATCCTCGCTGACATTGCCAAAACTAGCCCAGGCGCCATTGTCCTTGAACGTACAGACCGGCGCTACTCCGGTGTTTGAGATACACGTACCACCCCCCCCGCTGCCAGAGCCCAGTGCGGATCTGGTGCCAAGAGCCATCACCGTAACCACCACAATCACAGCTGTGAAAGTGGCGACAGATAGCCCGATGGCCAGCGGGCGACGTTTGCCCGAAAAGCGGAACGCGCTGATAGACATGGTTGGACTTCCCTCCACATCGTGAATACACGCTTACGTTTTGAGCATGACCCAGACAGCTACCAGCGTTTCCCAGCCGGTGGACATCCAATACTGGAATGGCGCCACAGCGGTCATGTTCGACGGTTGCTCGGTGCTAACCGTTCGCCTATCATCTCATACTTTGAGCTACTGTCAACTCCCTGAGGACGCCATGTGCGTACCGATCTAATTTGTGACCCACCTCGATGTTATCTTGCTCAGGCAGGTAGGGATGTGGTGCGGCGGTGGCGGAGGGCGTGTCCGGACTGGTACGCGGGACATTTGAGGGAAAAGCAGGCATGGGTGTGGATGGTCTCCGGCCCATGCCTGCTTCGTTGCCCGTGGCAGTTATCAGTGAGTGGGGAAGATTTGCACTGAACCGCCCTGCGAGTACTGCAATTCCGCGTAGAGTCCCGGCAGCGCGGCCATGTTATTTCCGGCGTCATCGGTGAAGGTACCAGACACTTCAGCCGAACGGCTCGTCCCAGTGAAGTGCGAGTTCATGATGAAGCCAGGCGAATGGCTATGCTGGCTATCGCTGTACGTCGAGGATGGGCCGTATCCTGTGATGGTCAGGTTCACCGTCGTGGTATACAGCACTGAGCCAGAATACGGATCATACATAGACGCTGTTCCATTGATCGTTGCCGACGCAAGATTCGACCCGAACTCGATCGTTCCGGTGAACGACGATGCGCCCGTGTTAGGATCAAAGTTAGTCGCCTCAGACAGTGGCACACCGTTGCAGTTGTCCCACCTCGAGATGTAGATGGCCGCGGTCTTGCTGGCGTTGTGTCCCGGACGCGTCAGGTTGTCGTACCCTGAAACCTGCGCCTGGGTGAAGATGCAGCCATCATCGCTGACGCTCTGGAACTCAATGTATGTGGTATTGCCTTTGAACGTGCAGGCTGGCCCCGTCGTCGAGACGCAGCCGCCACCGCCAGTGCCGGAGCCATGCGCTGTTGTAACATAGAACGCCAGTACGCCGCCGAGAGCCAGGACCGCGACAAGGCCAGTGATACCCATTACGATTGTCGTCAGGCGCCGTTTGCCGAGGAACCGAGATCCACGATCAGTCATGTTGCGCACTCCTTCGTGGTCGAAGACGTCCATTACACACGGCATGAGCGAAGAGAGTGACGATGAGGGGTCTGCGCCTGTAGCTTAAAGGCACAGGGTCATCTGTTCACACATACCTGCCTGCCTGAGAAAAAAGGACGTGGTCGCGCAACGCAAGTGTTTCGAAAGGGAGCAAGTAGTACTTTAGGAGGGCCGCACTGCCATCCAGCCGCTCTAGTCGCATTGGGAGGGTTAGGAGGTAGTCCACAGATGCTACGGATGCGGGCGCGGACAGATTTCTGGCCAAGCCGTTTGAACTCGAAAACGCTGGTGGCGACGGTGGCGACGTTGCTGCGCTGATGACAGAGAATGCAGGCGGCTCTGGTCAGGCATATCGGGCATATCGGGTGCTGTCGGGTTTATGGGCGGGCGAGGCCAACATTTTGGCCAGCAATATACGCGCGCACCCGGTCGCTATAGAGGCGCAACATCTGGCTGACGCGCGCGTTGATCGTGCCTTCCAGGTAGCGGTTATCGCGGTCGGGCCTGCCTGCGGGAATGCCGGTGAGCAACTCGATTCCTTCATCCACCGAGCTAATGGCGTAGATATGGAACCTGCCCGCCTTGACGGCTGCCACGACCTCTTCGCGTAACATCAGATTACGAACGTTGGCCCGTGGAATCAACACCCCCTGGTGGCCGTCCAGCCCGCGCGCCTCGCAGAGCCGGAAGAACGACTCGACCTTAGCCGTCACCGCGCCGACCGCCTGAATCTCGCCGCGCTGATTGACGGAGCCAGTGACCGCGAGCGACTGGCGGATCGGAACGCCCGAGAGGCTGGAGAGCAGCGTATAGAGTTCAGCGGAAGAGGCGCTATCCCCATCGATTGGCTCGTAGTTCTGCTCGAAGCAGATACTAGCGGAGAGGCTCAGCGGGAAGTCCTGGGCGAACCGCCCGGCAAGGAAACCGCTGAGAATGAGCACGCCCTTGCTATGGCTTGGTCCGCTCATCGCCGTTTCGCGCTCGATGTCGGTGACGCCCGCCACACCCGGCGAGGTGCGCGCGGTAATGCGCATCGGCACGCCATAGAAGTGGTCGGTGGAGATGCGCACCGAGAGGCCGTTGACCTGACCTGTCACCTCGCCGGATGTCTCGATGACGAGCTGCCCCTCGTCGATCAACTCGTTGTACTTGTCTTCGGAGAGACTCGTCCGCCGCTCGCGCGCGACAATCGCACGACTGACATGCGCCGCCGATGTCGTCTCAGCTGTCTCCTTCTTTGCCCAGTAGCAAGCCTCCAGCGTCAGGTCGCGCAGGCTGCCAAACTCGGTTGAAAGACGCTCCTGGTCCTCCGCCCAACGGCTGCCCTCCTCGATGAGCTTTGCCACCGCGTCCGCCGCCAGTGGCGGCCCACCATTTATGCGCGCGACGTTGGCGCTGAAGCGGGCGTATGCCTGTTCGACGTCTGGCGTCCGCTGCATCTCGTCGGCGAAGTCCGCCCGCACCTTAAAGAGCAGCCGGAACTCTGGGTCCTGCTCCATGAATACACGATAGGTGGAGAGATCGCCAATCAGGATGGCCTTCACATTCGCGGGAATCGGCTCTGGCCGGAGCGTCGCGCCGGGAGGAGCGCCTTGTGGCTCGCCGCTGTTGTCCATGCCAATCATGCCGAAGCGCAGCACTCGTCTGAGAGTGTCCCAGGCGTGTGAGGTGATGAGGTCATGCGCCTGCACGATCAGAAAGCCGCCATTCGCCCGATGGAGCGCGCCCGCGCGAATCATCAGGTGGTCGGTGAACGGTAGGCCGCGTTTGGTGCCAGACTCGATGCGCCCGAGCAAATTGGTGCGCGTCGGGTTCATCTCGATGACAATCGGCGCGTCATCCTCGGGCTTGTGCGAGATCAGCACGTTGACCCGATAGCGCCGGAGGAGCGCAGGCAGACTCACCCGACCCTCGCTGCCATCCATGCCCTGGTCTTCCTCGTCGCCGTTCTCCGCGTCGCTGGCGGATCCACCGTCGTCACTATCGCCGCGCAGCACATCGGCATGCGTGACCATATCGCCAGCCAAATGCCGCAGAAAGTCGACCGCGTCGGCGGAGATGGTGTATTGCTCAACTAGCGGCTCGATTCCCTGCGTCAGCGCCTCCTCGGCGGTCGCGGTGTTCAGTACGCGGATTCGAGCGGCCATCTCGTCTTCAAGAGCAGTGATCTCCGGCAGGCTGCGTTTGAGCAGCGTCTCCGCATGTTCGTGATTCGCGCGTAACTGATTCCGTTCGGCTGCTGGCAGCGCGTCAATCTCCTCACGCGAGAGGATCAGTGGCTCAACCTCGGCCTCAGACGCATCGTTGCCGCCGACGCCAGATCGTGATGCATCCTGAAGGTCGGTGGAAGAACGGAGGGGCAGAATCGCAATACCCAGTTCGGTTGTTCGGACGAGAAAGCCGAGCGCCCGCATCTGCTCGCGCAGCGCATTCCACAGCGCGGTGTGATCTGGCTCGATATCGCTGAGCAGCTCCTTGCGTTGGGTAGCGTAGACATCGCTGGAAAAGGCCTGCCGTAACTCGCGCCGCGCGGTCTGGACGAAGGCGGCGACATCATGAGCGAAGGCGCGGCCCATGCCTGGCGGCAGCGCCACAGCGTGCGGCTCTTCGGGCTGGTCGAAATGGTAGACGTAGCACCAGTCTTTCGCGGCGGGACGACTTTTGGCAATCGCTTCGACCGCGGTGGCCACGGCAATGCGACGCCCCGTGCCTGGGTCGCCATTGACGAACAAGTTATACCGGCTGTCGTTCATCTCCAACGCGAAGTCTATCGACTCCTGCGCGCGTTCCTGGCCGACCATACCCTTAGGAGCAGGTAGCTCCGTGGTCGTAGCAAACCCGAGACTGGCCGGGTCGGTTTGCCGACGTAGCGCGGCGGGCGCTAATTCCAGTGGCTGACGTCCATCCTCCATGATTGCTCCTCAAACGCGCTCCATAGTCCCACCAGGAAGATAGTGTGTCCGTTGTGGGATGATTGCAGTGATAACAGTGATAGCAGTGTTAGCAAGTGATAGCAGTGTAGCATGCGAAGTGACCATTGCACAGGCTTTACAGCGGGTTCGCCGCGTGATATGCTGAATGCGCTACGAATAGTTATGGCGTAGAGCGGGACGAGTAGCAGGCGTCTTCCGACAGCGACAGATGGCCACCGGCTGAGAGCCATCTCCGGAACAGATGACAGCGAATACCACCCGCTAGCCCGACACCGACCCGCCTTCATTGGCGGCAGGCTGTCGCGGAGGGCATCCGTTATCGGCCAGGAATGAAGCGCGCGACGAGCAGACGACTGCAATCGTCGCGTGGAATGTGGGTGGAACCACGGAAGGCATGTTGCCCTTTCGTCCCAGGTGGGATGAGAGGGTTTTTTTGTGGCCTTTTGCGGTGTGGACGGTCTATTGACCATCCACCGCATATGAACACCCGAAGAAGACGAGAACCATGCGCGCTGTATGCCATTTATCTCAAAAGGTTATCGGGATCCGTCGGCAACCAGCCGACGGTATGACCTCGGCTGTTTCTGGTCGCGCGGCGTCTGGCCGTGACGGCACAACCAGCCATGTCACAACGATTCCGATGCTGAGGAGGTCTTCTGATGATGGTGTACAGATTCTGCGTTTCGTCAGATGCGCAAAGCGATGACCTATACGCTGATTTCGAGAACAGTCTGATCTATGCCGCGTATCTGCGGGAACGCGATCCCGAGGCCGCGGCGCTGTTAGTCGATAGGATGTTGCCTGCGATGGCGGAGAGTTGGTACGCGGAGCGGGGCGAGTATCCGCCCGCGCGCGATCAACTGCTCCGCGATCTGGCCGAGCGCGCGCCAGATATTGCTGAACCGCTGCGCCAGGCGTCGCTCGTGCCGGATGTCCGCGCGCGACTGCGGGCGGCGCAACGGGTGCTCGCCAGATTGCGTGGGGAGCTTGAGGCGGCGGTTGGGTGATGTTGGCCTGTTCGCGGCATGAATGCCGCAGCTAATCCTGCTCGTGTGGCAGATAACAATGAAACTTACGATTACACACCTGAAAGGAACAACAGTATGTCTGTTGAACAGGAGCTTGAGGCGGCGGCAGCCTATACGCCGTTACAGCGGATGCGCCATAGCGCCGCGCATGTGATGGCTGAGGCGGTGCAGGAGCTGTTTCCTGGTGCGCGCTTCGCCATTGGCCCAGCCATCGAGGATGGCTTCTACTACGACATGGAGTTGCCCCGCCCGGTGACGCCGGAGGATCTGCCCGCCATCGAGGAGCGCATGCGCGCCAGCATCGCGGCGAACCATCCGTTCGTCCACAGCGAGTGGCCGCGCAAGAAGGCGTTGAAATACTTCAAGGAGCACGATCAGCCCTACAAGATCGAGTTGATCGAGAACCTGCCGGGCGAGTCGGTTGGCATCGAAGAGCAAGGGCCGTTCCTGGACCTCTGCCGTGGGCAGCATGTGGAGAGCACGGGCGAGATTGGCCCCTTCAAGCTGATGCGCGTGGCGGGCGCCTACTGGCGCGGCGACGAGAAGCGCCCGATGCTCCAGCGTATCTACGGCACGGCGTGGTTCACGCAGGAAGACCTGGATGATTATCTCGAACGACTGGAAGAGGCGAAGCGGCGCGACCATCGCAAACTCGGCAAGGACCTCGAACTCTTTATGATTAGCGAGGATGTCGGCGCGGGGCTGCCGCTCTGGCTGCCGCGCGGCGCGACGGTGCGCCGTCTGCTGGAGGAGTATATCCTCGACCTGGAGCGCAGACAGGGCTACCAGCATGTCTACACACCGAACCTGGCCAAACTCGACCTGTATAAAACGTCGGGCCACTGGGAGCATTACCACGAGTCCATGTATCCGCCGATGGAGATGGAGAGCGGCGAGGAACTGGTCTTGCGCCCAATGAACTGCCCGCACCATATCCAGATTTATCGCCAGAAGATGCGCTCGTACCGCGATCTGCCTGTCCGCATTGCCGAGCTTGGCACGATGTATCGGCTAGAGCGTTCGGGCGAGCTGTCAGGCCTTTCGCGCGTGCGGGCGATGACGCTCAACGATGCGCACATCTTCTGCACGCCGGAGCAGATCCTGCCGGAGTTCAAGCGGGCGGTGCGGCTTATCCAGCAAATCTACCGCGACATGGGCTTCGAGCAGTACAACTACCGGCTCTCGCTGCGCGACCCCAACGATAAAGAGAAGTTCGTCGACAACGACCGGATGTGGGAGCAGTCCGAGGGGGCATTGCGACAGGCGCTCAAAGAGTTGGAGATCGAGTATTACGAGAGCGTTGGTGACGCGGCTTTCTATGGTCCCAAGCTGGATGTGCAGGTGGCGAATGTGCTTGGCAAGGATGAGACGATCTCGACGGTGCAGATCGACTTCACGCTGCCGGAGCGCTTCGGCCTCGAATACATCGGCGAGGACGGCCAGCCACATCAGCCGGTGATGATCCATCGCGGCGGCATCTCGACGCTTGAGCGCTTTATGGCGTTCTTGATCGAGAATTATGCGGGCGCGTTCCCGCTCTGGCTCGCGCCGGTGCAGGCGGTGGTGATTCCTATCTCGGACGAGAAGCACGGCGCGTATGCCGAACAGGTGGCGGAGCGACTGCGTGAGGCAGGGTTGCGCGCGGAGGTGGATGCGCGCCACGAGCGCATGAACGCCAAGGTGCGCGACGCCCAGTTGCAGAAGATTCCGTACATGCTGGTGGTGGGCGACAAAGAGGCGGCGGCGGATGCGGTCGCGGTGCGCTTGCGCTCGAATGAGAACCTCGGCGCGGTTCCGATAGCCGACTTTATCCAACAGGCGAAGCAGATCGTGGCTGACCGCAGCCAGGATCTCTGGTCCGCCAAACAACCGGCAGAGTAGCGACCATATTGGGCCACTCGTCCTCTCCACAGGGGGATGGGTGGCTACTCGACGTGGGGAAGAGCAACCCTGAATTCGTTGGGGCCGGGTGGCAAACGTTGGCGTCGTGGTATATCCTGAAAGAATAAGCCGCTCCCCGTATTGCGCACTTCTACGCCGCGCAATGGCTCGACGAAGCGCAGGCGGCGCGATTGGAGTATAACGATGACGACCGCAGATGGGGTGTCGATGGCAATCGACGCCAATATATCGGCTGTTACCAGAGGTAAAGCACGCGCCCGCGCGACCGAGCACGCAGCCACGGCGCTGGCGCGTAATCCCGGCATGTCACTGGACCTGGACCGCGTGGACACCGTGCAGGTGAATCGGAGCGCCATCGAGCGTCGTGCCGCCACGATCGCCACGCGGCGTACGGTGAAGAAGGAGTGGCAGGCGGCCTGGTTGCTGCGCGCCATCACCTGCATTGATCTCACCACGCTCTCCGGCGATGATACACCTGGCACGGTGCGCCGCCTCTGCGCCAAAGCGCGCCAGCCGTTGCGCGCCGACCTGGTGGAGGCGCTCGACGTCGGCTCGCTGCATCTGCATACTGGCGCCGTCTGCGTCTACCACAACCTCGTGCCGGTCGCCGTCGAAGCGCTCGCGGGGACAGATATCCCGGTTGCCGCCGTCTCCACCGGCTTCCCCGCTGGGCAGAATCCGTTACCGCTCAAGATCGAAGAGATTCGCGCCTCGGTGGCGGCTGGCGCGCGTGAGATCGACATCGTTATTTCGCGCGCCCATGTGCTCACCGGCAACTGGCAAGCGCTCTACGACGAGGTGCGCGCCTTCCGCGAGGCATGCGGCGAGGCCCATATGAAGACGATCCTGGCGGTGGGCGAACTAGGCACGCTGCGCAATGTGGCGCGCGCCAGTTGGGTCTGCATGATGGCCGGAGCCGACTTCATCAAGACCTCCACCGGCAAAGAGACGGTCAACGCGACGCTACCCAACAGCCTCGTGATGGTGCGTGCGATTCGTGAGTACGAGGAGGCAACCGGCTACCGCGTTGGGTTCAAGCCCGCGGGCGGCATCCGTACGGCCAAGCAATCGCTCGACTGGCTCATCCTGATGAAAGAAGAGTTGGGCGACGCCTGGCTGCACGCCGACCTCTTCCGCCTCGGCGCGAGCAGCCTGCTCAACGACATCGAGCGCCAGATCGAATACTTCGTCACCGGTCGCTACTCGGCTGGATATCACCACCCTATGGCCTAGAGGCAAGAAGGAGTGTAGCGACATGGCAGACATAGCAGACACCAAAGTCAGCGTGGCCGATATCTTTGAGTCGATGAGCTATGGTCCAGCGCCCGAGTCGGACGCGCCCGCGCTGGCCTGGCTCGCCGCCCATGCGCCGCACCTTCGCCTCTTCATCGGCGGGGAGTGGCGCGAGCCCAGCGGCGGCGAATATTTCCCGACGGTCAACCCGGCGACGGCGACTCCGCTGATCGACATCGCCCAGGGAACGGCTAAAGACGTGGACGCCGCCGTGCGCGCTGCCCGTGAGGCTTTCCCCGCGTGGAGCGGTCTCTCTGGCCATGCCCGCGCTCGCTACCTCTATGCGCTTGCCCGCCAGATTCAGAAGCACGCGCGTCTGCTCGCCGTGCTGGAGACGATGGACAACGGCAAGCCGATCCGCGAGACGCGCGACCTGGATATCCCGCTCGTCGCGCGCCACTTCTACCATCATACGGGCTGGGCGCAGTTGATCGCCAGCGAGATGCCGGAGCTGAGTCCGGTGGGCGTGGTCGGCCAGATCATCCCCTGGAACTTCCCACTGCTGATGCTCGCCTGGAAGATCGCACCCGCGCTCGCCGCTGGCAACACGGTGGTGCTCAAGCCAGCCGAGTTCACGCCCATTACCGCTATTGTCTTCGCCGAGCTATGCCAGTCCGTTGGGCTGCCAGCGGGCGTTGTCAACATCGTCACCGGCGATGGGCGTACCGGCGAGGCGTTGGTGAAGCACCCCGACGTGAACAAGATCGCCTTCACTGGCTCGACCGAGGTGGGCCGCATCATCCGCCGCGCCACAGCTGGCAGCGGCAAGCGCCTCTCGCTGGAGTTAGGCGGCAAGTCGCCCTTCGTGGTCTTCGACGACGCCGATCTCGATTCAGTCGTCGAGGGCGTGGTGGATGCCATCTGGTTCAACCAGGGACAGGTCTGCTGCGCTGGCTCGCGCCTGCTCGTGCAGGAGAGCGTCGCCGACCGGCTGCTTGCCAAACTGCGTGCGCGTATGGAGAAGCTGCGCGTCGGCGACCCGCTCGATAAGGCTGTTGATATCGGCGCCATCATTGCGCCAGTGCAACTAGAGAAGATCACGCGATTGGTGCAGCAGGGCGTGGACGAGGGCGCGCGCATGTGGCAGCCTTCGTGGTCGTGTCCGACCGACGGCTATTTCTTCCCGCCGACGCTCTTCACCGAGGTCGCGCCGTCCTCGACCATCGCGCAAGTGGAGATCTTCGGCCCGGTGCTCGTCGCGATGACCTTCCGCACGCCCGCCGAGGCGGTGGCGCTGGCCAACAACACCAACTACGGCCTCGCCGCCAGCGTCTGGAGCGAGAACATCAACCTCGCGCTCTCGATTGCGGGACAAATTCAAGCTGGAACTGTCTGGATCAACTGCACCAACGTGTTCGACGCTGCCTCCGGCTTCGGCGGCTATCGCGAGAGTGGATATGGCCGCGAGGGTGGCCGCGAAGGCCTCTACGAATATCTCATGCCGACGTGGGAAGCCGCGGCTGACGATGCCGCGTCGCAGGCAGCGACGACCAACAGCAGCGGTCGCTCGCGCCGCCGCGCCACGCTCGCCACCAACGGAGCGCATGCTGAGCCAAACGGTCACGCGCGCAGCAGCCACAATGGCCTCGAAGGGTTCGCCGCAACAGGCTTCGGCACGCCGCCCATCGACCGCACGGCCAAGCTATTCATCGGCGGCAAGCAGGCGCGGCCAGATTCTGGCTACAGCCGCGAGGTCTACAGCCCAAGTGGCGAGGCGTTGGGCGAGGTCGGCGAAGGCAACCGTAAAGATATCCGCAACGCCGTCGAGGCAGCGCACAAGGCCAGCGCGGGTTGGGCCGCCGCCACCGCGCACAACCGCGCCCAGATCCTCTATTACATCGCGGAGAACCTGGCCGTGCGCGCCGAAGAGTTCGCCGCGCGCCTCGTCGCGATGATCGGCTGCCCGCAGGAGGAGGCGGACCGCGAGGTGGAGGTCTCCATCGAGCGGCTCTTTAGCTACGGCGCGTGGGCCGACAAGTACGACGGCGCGATCCACCGCACGCCGCTGCCTGGCATGACGCTGGCGGATAACGAACCTATCGGCGTGATGGCGCTGGTCTGCCCGGATGAGCGCCCGCTGCTGGGATTCGTCTCGCTGGTAGCCCCGGCCATCGCGATGGGCAACGCGGTAATCGCCATTCCCTCCGAGCGCTACCCGTTGAGCGCGACGGACTTCTACTCCGTGCTGGAGACCTCGGACGTACCGGCTGGCGTGGTCAACATCGTCACCGGCCCGCAGGACACGCTGGCGAAGGTGCTGGCCCAGCACGACGACGTGGACGCGATATGGTGCTATGGCTCCGCCGAGAGCGCCCGCGATGTGGAGAGCGCCTCCGCTGGCAACATGAAACGCACCTGGGTCTCCTACGGCCACTCACGCGACTGGCTGGACGCCGCCCAGGGGGAGGGCCGCGAGTTCCTGCGCGAGTCCACCCAGGTCAAGAACATCTGGATACCGAGCGGCGAGTAGCGTCGCGGAGTATGGCGCGTTGACTGGTCAACTGCTGTCTACGCCTACGACTACTCCGGGTCGGATACGACGATGATGGGCAGCAGCGAGCGGTCGATTTCGCCGAGACGCTCTGGGCCAAGGGCGACGACCTCAGCATGCAGGCGGCGTGCATCGGCGATGAGTTGAGCGACCTCCACTCGGCGGCAGCGTGGCGCGAACGGCTCCAGATAGTCGGCTCCTGAGACGAGCTTGAGCAGCGCGCCGCGATGGTTGCCGCGCAGCAGATGGTAGCAGCCGACGCCCACCTGCAAAATGCCCTTCGCCAGCACACGGATCGTCCCCGATTCGCGGTTCCAGAGCGCTTCGAGCGTCTCATGGCACTCGAAGTATTCGCGCTGGTTGAACTGTTCGATGCCAAGCAGCAACGCAGGCGGGGGAGGGTCAGAGCAGCGCGCGATCAACTCGGCGTCGCGTGGAGGGGGGCGGCGCGCGTTATAGGGCCGCGGGACCTGCGGCTCGCCAGATGCTTTATCGCTCATGGCTGAAGCACTTCCTGACGCCAGGAACAGCAGAGGGCGACTGTCGCCAGCCGCCCCCGAATGATGCGATGTGACGCCGCTGCCATCACGATGCGGCTTGATCGAGTTCTTTGTGCCGCAGTCGTCGGCTCATGATTGCCAGCAGCTTGATGGCAATCTCTGGCTGCTCGCGCAAGACCGCCCGGAAGTCCCAGACAGGGATGGCAAGCGCCTTTGATGGCTCAAGGGCAACGGCGGTCGCCGTGCGGGGCAGATCGTCGAGCAGCGACATCTCGCCGAGTACCGCGCCGCGCTCGAACGTTCCCAGATCGCGGACGCTGCCATCGGGCGCCTGCTGGGTGATCTGCACCTTGCCGTCGGTGATGATAAACAATCCGATGCCCGTCTCACCCTGACGCAACAACGTGGCTCCGGTCGGATAGTCACGTTCACGGCAGTTGACGGAGAGCACCTGAAGCTCATGCTTTGTCAGATCGTGAAATAGTGGCACCTGGGAGAGTATGTCTTCGTACATCTGCGCTGGCTGCCTTTCTCCGAACATACAGCCGCCTGCGCGACGCGCTCAACGCAAGCTGCGTGCGACCGCAAGGGCCGTAGTCATTGTACCGTACAGGATATATGACGTCTATTGTGGTCTGGATATTACCCGTGCGAACCTGCTGGAACGTCCCGGCTAACGTCTGCCGCCATCATCGCCATCGGGGCCGTACGGGTCGCGCCGCCAGTTGTTGTTGAACTGCGAGTGTCCGCCACCGCGCGACATACCGCGCGACTGCGGTCCGCGTTGTGGGGGTTGGTTATCACCAAACTGCATCCGACCCATGGGTGGGCCAGGTGGCAACTGATTCTGGCCGGGCTGTGGCATTGCGGGCATAGGCGGCACACGCCAGTCCTGCCCGCCGCCATTCATCGGCATCATTTGACCTGGATTGCCGCCACCATAGCCGTTATTGTAGCCGTCATACTCTCCGTACCCACCACCATTGCCGCCGTAGCCGCCGTAGCCACCACCATTGTCTGCGTAGCCGCCGTAGCCGTTCCCCATGCCAGCGCCAGCGCCAGCCATGCCACGCCGGTCAGTGTTTGGCCCCATCGGCATCCCACCTGGAGGCATGCCGCCGGGCTGGCCCATCGGGCGAATCGAACGCATGCCCTGTTGACCCATCGCGCCATTCGGCATCATCATGCCGCCATCCATGCCACCATTCATCCCGTTCATGCCCATGCCAGCGTTCGCGCCGACCATGACCCCGTCGTCGTGACCAGAGGTGGTGAGCTTGCGCGGAGGACGCCGCGCGCCGACGAGTTGTTGCAGTTGGCGCACGATCAGTTCGAGGCGCTCGGCGCTTTCGGCGGTCTGCTGTGAGTTGCCCGCGACCTGCTCGGCAATCTCGATAACCGCCTGCATCGCGCCGCCCATCCGGTCATACTGCGCCGACTGCTGGCGGCTCGACTGGCTGATATCACGCACCGAACGCGTCATATAGGCGATGAGCGACTCAAACTGTCCTGGTGGCATCTCGCCACGGCGCTGGATGACCTGATTGCCCATCTGAGCCAGTTGATCGGAGCGCCGCGAGATATCCTGCGCCGCCTCGGTGAAGTTCTGCAGCGCCTTGTTGATGGCGTTGACCGCCCAGACCTGCTGCGACGCGCCATCCGCCTGCTGAGCGGCGATATTCCCAATGCGCTCAGACGCATGGCTGACCGATTGCGCCGCGCGTTGCAGCGTGTTCACGATCACCCCGGCAAGCAGCAGCGCCAGAATGACACCGGCGATCATAATGATGATGCCCAGCAGCAGCAACTCGACGGTGGTGCTACGCTCAAAGGCGGTCACGGTGTCGAGTGGAACGGCGGTTGAGATCACACCAATCAACTGGCCCTGTGGGTTCAGCATTGGACTATAGTCGGCGTAATACTGCTGGCCGTTGATATCGTCGATACCAAGCCATTCGCTCGGTTTCGACTGGAGCGTCATGTGGCCGCCGACGCTCGTCGGCAACTGGACGCTCGTGTCGCGTGGGGCTGCGACATCGCCAGATGAACCGGGCTTGGCCAACGTTGTCGAGACGCGCACGCATGGGGTGAAGTCGCCCTTGGCATTGGCGCACTGATAGACCGAGACGGTGCCACCAATCAACTGCTTCACGCTATCCACGTAGTCGGTGTCGTCGTTGAGGGCGTATCTGCCAAAGTTCGCGTCGTTCGGGCCGCCGAAATTCTTCCCCGTTGAAGTTGGGAAGTCCACCACCAGCTTGTTGTCTGCGGATATTGAATAGTTCTCGCCGTACTGGGTCTGTAACACCAATACCGCGATCTTCATATTATCCTGCTCCTGGCTTTGCGCCTGTTGCAGGGCATAATTGCGAATGGCGTTATCCGCGATGAAAAGCGTTGCCGCCGTGCTCAAAACGGCGCTCAGTAGCACAATCAGCGTCAACTGAGCGCGAATACCGAGTCGCGACCGTCTTTGAAGCATTGCCCTTTAACCCTCCTGCACCCGGCTGGGTCCGGTGTCGCCACATCCCTCGCCACCTGCCACACAGACCATGCCTCTCATGCACTCCCTACTGCGAGATAACGGATAGATATACGCATATGGCTTCACTACCTGGCAAAAATCCTACCATTTATCTGGTTGCGCGTCATGCTCATTAGCCCATGAATACCTCGTCTCATCCCAATTTCGTCCCATCGTCAGCGACGAAATTGAATCAGCCCCAACAGCGCCAGGTGTTGTAACACCGCATAAATCTCGCGTTCGCCACGGTGCGTCAGCCGTACAAGGTCCATCATACTGCGCTGCCCGTTGATGAGCAGCAGTATCATGCGCTCGCGACGGTCAAGCGGAAGATGCTCGATAGGCTCGGCGATGCCGACCTGGTAAGGCACTGATTCGAGCAGATCAGGACGGTAGCCATTGGATCCAGGCAAGCTCGACGCCGTGGGGGTTGGCGGAGTCTGCCAGTAATAGGGATCACTGGGGTTAGGCGCTCCGCCGCCAGGGTAGCCAGTGTTGGGTGGTTGCTGCGGATAGCCGGTATTGGGCGATTGCTGCGGATAGCCAGTATTAGGCGCTGGTTGTGGATAGCCAGTGCCATATGGTGGATACGGTGATGGTGGACCTGGATTTGGTGGGTACTGTGGAGGCGATGAGGGAGCATAACTGGGACTGGAGGGATAACCGCCATACGATGGCCACGAGCCAGTGCCTGAGGGCAGCGGTGTGGTCCCATACTGGGCGCCATCACTCGACGAGTAATAGCCATCAGGCTCAGCGCCATCGGAGGCGATTTCGTCGAACGAATACATGCACTCGCCCCATCCCATCAGGGCGTTCATGGCGTTTTCACCAACCATGTGTCCAAACAACACCGACACTGCCTGGCCGTTCATGAAGCGAATCTGGCCCATTTGGCGCGCGGACTCTTGCCCGCGAATCGCGCGAAGAATGCCACTCTGGCCGGAGAGTGTGATCATCTGGATGATATTGCTCAGGCGCATCGTGGGTACAAAACGTGCCGCCATTCTCCCTGCTCCTTATACCGCGATGATACGAGCGTCATCAGGAAGAGCATCACAAGCGGTAAGCGCTGCCGCCCCGGCTCATCCACTAGCGGCAACAGGAGCGCGTGGCGTCGTTGCTGACGCTGCTCCCGCAGCACGTAACCCATCATTCTACTCGAGCCATACCACCTCAGACACCAATGGCAGAGTCTTTGCGTCCCATCAGATTTCAGCTTTGCCGCATCACCCGCGATTTTCGGATGCTATTGATTGGATCCAGAACAGCCCATTTCATTGCGAGCCGTCAGTCACTCAGTCACGATGTCGCAGGCTTACCATCCGCAACCACTGGCGTTGTCCCAGGAGCGTCGAGCGCCTGCTCGTCGGTCGCCTCAAGCTCCGCCAGCCGCTGGCGCAGTTGTTCGGCTAGATCCTGATATTCCACAGCGCGTTGCTCATCCCACTTCGGCATCTTTGCTTCGTGAGCGCCACTCACAACGGCTCGATCAATCAGCCCGGCATAAAATTCATATGCCTGGATCTGCAGCTTGATAAGCTCGCGCTCGCTCAACGGTTCTGACATCTCGTATCCCCCACCGGGCCAGCCACTTCCCCCGTCCGCACTGTTTATCGAGGTAACAGTATACCTTGTAATCTCGCATAGCGTAACACAGCACACTCAACCGGTCAAGAATCCCGCGCTGGATGCGCTATGGCGTCACGCTGGCGTCTTGAGAGCCATGTGCAGAGGCCGTGTCATGCATCGAACATCACGTATGGTTCCCTGGGTTGAATTTTGCCCTGACGAGCGCGTCCGCGCGCGGCGGACGTATGCTCTATCTCCTCTCTTGCCGAGGAGGCGGTATCGTTCACCCCTTGTCCTTGCCTCGGCGGACGGCGACGATCTGCGCCAGGATGGCCAGCGCGATCTCTTCGGGCGTCTGCGCGCCGATGTTGATGCCGATAGGGCCGTGGATGCGCCCGATCTGCTCATCGGTCACGCCAGCCTCGCGCAGCCGACGGTCGCGGCGCTCGCGGGTGCCACGGCTGCCAATCGCGCCGATGTAGGTCGCTGGCGAGTTCAGCGCCGCTTTGAGCGCAGGCACGTCGAACTTGTCGTCATGGGTCAGCACAGCGACCGCCGTCGCGCTCGATACCGGCAGATGCGCCAGCGCCTCGTCGGGCCACTCCAGTAGCAAATCATCGGCGTCGGGAATGCGTTCGCGAGTGGCGAACGCCTCGCGTGGGTCGATTACCGTCACGCGATAGTCCAGCGTCTTCGCCAGGCGCGTCAGCGGAATCGTAATGTGACCCGCGCCAACGATGACCAGCGTCGGTTCGGGCGGATAAACTGCGAAGAAGACCTGGGCGGCCTTCTCAGCGATCTCTACCGTCGCCATCGCCGACTCGCCCTCACGCAGCAGGTCGCGCGCCCTGGCTGCCACGGCGGCGTCAAGCGCAGGGTCGCCGGAGCTGCCTGTCAATGCTCCTTGCTCCGGGACGAGCATGCTCGCCCCTGGTGTGGCTCTGCTTTCCGCTGGCGCGTTGATGACGACGGCGCGGACGATGGGCCGTTGCGCCGTGAGCGCCGCCGCCAGCGGTTCGAGGTTGGCGAGCCGTTCGACAAACACCTCGATCTGGCCGCCGCAGGAGAGGCCGATTTGCTCGACGTTCTGTTCCTCGGTGATGCCATAGGAGAGAAGCTTCGGTTGGCCGGTACGGAGCGTCTTCAGCCCCACCTCGATCACCGCTGGTTCCACGCATCCGCCGCTCACCGAGCCAGCGATATCGCCTGCCGCGGTGAGCGCCAGGGTGGCGCCGACGCCGCGTGGCGCTGAGCCTACAATCGATATCACGCTCGCGATGGCAATCGGCTTGCCCTCACGATGCCAGCGCTCAAGCTCAGGCAACACATCGCGCATCGTCGCCCTCTCTTTCTCCCTGTGTCAGAAACGCGCTTAACGTTCCCGATCTATCGTCGCCTGCTCCACTCCATCAGCCTCGACCTCAGCAATCTCAGCGCTATCCGTCTGCGTCGCTCCGCGCTCGTATGCGGCGCGCAGTTGTCTCATCATTTCTTCGCGGCGGGAATACAGTTCGCGGCGCGGGCGTGGCTCGGCCCGGCTGACGGCATAGGCGGCGATCAGCGGGAAAGCGATGGTCGTATCGGCATAGACGACGACCGACTCGTCCAGTTGCTCTGGCTTGATCTTTCCCCACGAGACCGCCTCGGATGGCGTCGCGCCAGAAAGCCCACCCCAGTGGGGCGCGTCCTGCGTGATCTGGATGAAGTAGTCGTGGCCGCCCTTGTTGATGCCCAGCACTTCCCAGAGTTGCGGCTGTGTTTGCAGGTAGAAGTTCTTGGGCGAGCCGCCGCCAAGGATGATGACGCCGTTGCGCGTCGCCGCCTGAACGATGGCGGTTGTCTCGTGGACATCGTACAGCGGATCGATGGTCAGCGCGTTGCCATCCAGCTGATGCCGGGCGAGATTCATGCCAATTGACGAATCGCCCGGCGACGAGGTGTAGATAGGCACGTTCCACTTGGCCGCCATCGCCAGCACCGAGTGCTCAGGGTCAACGCCAAGCTCCAGCAGTCGCTGCCCGATCAGGTGATGCAACTCGGCGGTGGACATAGGCCGCTGCGGGAAGGTCTTGAAGATTTCACGCAGAAAGCGGTCGGTATCCAACAGGACTTCGTCGAGGAAAAGCACATCGTAGATGCGGATGACGCCCGCCTCGTGCAGATCTGGGTCACTCAACTTGAAGCTGCCCCGGTGAAGCGCATAGTTGAGCGCGTGGTGGATGTCGTGATAGAGGTTCGCGCCCGTGCTGACCATGAAGTCAATCGCGCCACGCTCCATCAGGGTGATGATGCTGCCGCCGACTCCGGCGGGAGTCATGGCGCCAGCGATGGTGAGGCAGATCGTAACATCCCGCTCCGGGTCGAGCATCTGCTGGGCATAGAGGCGCGCAGCCTCATTGATACGCCCGGCGTTATATGCCTGAAACGAGTTATCCAGCAGGTCGGCGACCGACATATCAGGCATGAGGCGATGCGGCACGATCCGCTCGCCAGTCAGGTATTCACCGGCGGTGAGCGCCGTATGTTCGTCCTCTTGGCCGTCTGGCGTTGGTCCGTCATGCATGCGGTGCGGCACGAAATCCTCTCTCTCGCTTCACCTGGATCGTGGAAGAGCGCTGGTGATAGACGCCGCGCTCGATGCTTGAGTATATCACTGCCACCCGGATGTGAGGAGATTGAGAGGGTTGAGGGGATTGAGAGCATTGAGAGCATTGTGGCTTTTAGAGGTCATCCTGGGCAAGTGGCTGGGTGGTCTCTGTCCGAGCGCGTCGCCATGGCCACTCGCCATTGATCTCGACCTCCAGCGACCAACTCAGGAAGGTCCGTACCAGCACGATGAGGCCGAGTACGCCGATGCTCTGAAATGTTGGCTCGATGGTCACCGTACGGATGATATCGGCTGCGATGAATAATTCCAGACCGACGAGAATCGCGCGGCCAAGTCCCTGCCGGAGCTTCCGGTAGGCCAGGCTTTGCTCGCGCATGTGTGGGATGACGCGGCCCAGATAGACGACAAGTGCGGCGACTGCGCCGATCAGCAGTGCGGCGAGGCCGCCCACATCGAAGACTCTGGCGAGCAGCTCGACAAGTGCGGTGAAGTCCATACGTATGCCTGCTAATAGGCTCCGCCAGGTAGAGCCGTTCGATGGATGCCACTGGTCTCCAGGATGCGCCCGGTGATGACCTCTTCGAAACGCTCGCTTGCGGCAATGGCGTCATCGTCGTCTTCGTCAAGCAACACCCGCGCCAGCGAACCAGTGACAACCGGCGCGCGCACGACTGGCGACGGACTGACGAACGCCTTGCGAAGCGCAATGACGTAGTCCGGCGGCTCGATCACCCACGGATCACTCACGGTATCGTCACTATCGGGAGTGTTTGTGTCAGCCTGAAGTGGGAGAGCGACGAGGTGGAGGCGTGGTGTGCTACGACCGGCGCGGTGTGGACGGACGGCCTGGAGGTCAGGAGCGGTGTCTCCCCAGTCCTCCAGCGTCGTGGCGGTCTCGAACCCTGCCGCGACCGCGTGCGCCCGGAGCCAGGCGTCGCCGCCGATAATGACGGCCACTTTGCCAAGCCGATGGCAGCGGGCAGAGAGCGCGTCGAGTAGAGCCGTCTCGTGCAGGCAGGCGCGCTCACCTTCAGGAAACACCAGCGCCACCCGTCGCCCCTTGGCCAGCGTCAGCGCCGCGGAGACCGTCGCATATGTGGATTGCGGTTTCAGCCGCACGATATCGTCCATCTCTGACCACCTCATCGCGATCCCAGGCAGTGGAAGCGCCTTTGCGCGTCACATCCCGGTCGCACCTGCCTGTCAGTAGTACGACGCCCAGTGCTCGTTGTTCATTCAGACGCAACAAAAGTACCAACCTGTGCGTGGTACTTCGTCACACTTGGCGCTGAGTGGTCCTTTCGCAAGAAGAAAGCCACGACTAGAGGGATAACCCCATGATCGTGGCAAAGGTTGCGCTGAACGCGAATACTCGATCTGGATCGTGCTATGCGATGAGCGCGCCCGCCTCGGCGATAGTTGCCCGCAGGTTGCGTGCGTCGTTGCTGCCGCCCTGGGCTGAGTTAGGGCGTCCGCCGCCCCGGCCGCCCAGTCGCTCGGCCACCGCCGCGGCGATCTTGCCCGCGTTCAGGCCGCGCTTCGTCAGGGCGTCGTCGATCGTCACGATGAACTGGGCCTGGCCGTCGTTCTCCGTGGCCAGCAGAATCACGCCCGACCCGAGACGGCTGCGAATGCCGTCGCTCATCTCGCCGAGTGTCTTGACGTCCGGCGCCGAAACGACCGCTGCTACCAGTGGGACGCCGTTCACCTCGGTCGGAGAAGCCGCCAGTCGCGTGGCCTCCTCGCGGGCCTGATTGCGCTGCACGATGGCCAGTGACCGGCGCGCCTCGTTCAACTCCTCCTGAAGCTGGCGGACGCGGTCCGCGAGGGCGTCGGGTGTCGTCTGGAGCCGACCAGCCAGCCCGCTGACGAGGTCGTTCCTGCGATGCACGAACATCTCGGCCCCGGTCCCCGTCAGCGCCTCGACGCGGCGAATACCGGCGGCCGTACCTGCCTCCTGTGTCGTCAGATAGAGGCCGATCTGACCCGTCGCCGCGACGTGGGTACCGCCGCACAGCTCTTTGCTCGCCCCCATCGTCACCACGCGGACCGTATCGCCGTACTTCTCGCTGA
Source organism: Ktedonobacterales bacterium (assembly GCA_036273675.1). Lineage (GTDB taxonomy): Bacteria > Chloroflexota > Ktedonobacteria > Ktedonobacterales > JADMIN01 > DAHUXT01. Next base: position 36,828 of record DASUHD010000096.1, read on the forward strand.
AGAGCGCCATCGCGCCGGTCGCCAGCGCCTCCTGATACGGCATGATCTCGGTGCGGACGAGATGGTTGGCCAGCACGGCCGAATTCACCTGCTGGTCGATCTCGCGGAGCTCCTCGGCGGTCAGCGGGCGCGTCATGTTGAAATCGAACCGCAGACGGTCCGGCGCCACGAGGCTTCCCTGCTGATGCACCTGTTTGCCCAGAATATCTTTGAGGGCGAGGTGCAGCAGATGGGTTGCGCTGTGATTCCGCATGATGGCCTGTCGGCGCGCCGCGTCTACCTCCGCGCGGACCTCCGATCCCACGCGCAGATGTCCCTCGATCATCGTCCCGTAGTGGACGATCAGTCCGGGGACGGGACGCTGGGTGTCGCTCACCTGGAAAATCCCGGTCTGGCTGCCGATCATGCCGTGGTCGCCCATCTGGCCGCCCGCCTCGGCGTAGAACGGCGTCTCCTCCAGTACGAGCGCGGCTGTCTGTGGGGCGCTGACCTCGTCCGCTGGCTTGCCGTTCACCAGCATGGCGACGATCGCGCTGCTCCCCAGTTCCCCTTCGTATCCGGTGAAGCGGGTCGTCGGAAGCCCGTTGCTTACCTTCGCCCATGCTTCTTCCTCCTGTTCGCGAACGAAGATATGTCCGCTCTTTGCCTGTTGATCCTGTTGGCGCAACATCGCGCCATCGTAGCCGGCGCGATCCACCGTCATGCCGCGCTCGCGCGCGACCTCGGCGGTCAACTCCACCGGGAAACCATGCGTGTCGTAGAGCTTGAACGCCAGTTCGCCAGGCACCTCGTGCTTGCCCGCCTTCTCCAGCGCATCCAGCTCGCGCGTGAGCAGCTGCATGCCCAGGGTGAGCGTCTGGTTGAAGCGGCGCTCTTCGGTGCTGATGATATCGACGATCTGATCGCGCCGCGCCGCCAACTCCTCATAGTGGCCCTTCATCAGACCGATAACGGTGTCGGCGGCCTCGGCGAGGAAAAGCCCCTCAAGCCCGAGCATCTTGCCGTAGCGCACCGCGCGCCGCAGCACCCGGCGGAAGATATAGCCGCGCCCGGTGTTGCTCGGCAGCACGCCATCGCCCGCCAGGAAGACGAGCGCGCGCCCGTGGTCGGCGATCACCCGTAGTGATCGGTCGTGCTCGGCGTTCTCGCCATAGGTGGTGTGCGCGAGGGTGGCGAACTTGTCGATGATAGGACGGAAGAGATCAGTCTCAAAGACCGAATCCTTCCCTTGCAGGACCATCGTCAGCCGTTCGAGGCCCATGCCAGTATCGATATTGGGCTGTTTGAGTAGCGTGCGCTTGCCGTCGGTATCCTGGTAATACTGCATGAAGACCAGGTTCCAGACCTCCAGGTAGCGCTCGCAACGGTCGCAGCCTGGCGCGCAGTCTGGCTCGCCACAGCCAAGCTCGACGCCGCGATCATAGTAGATCTCGGAGTCTGGCCCGCACGGTCCGGAGGCTCCTGGCGGCCCCCACCAGTTGTCGCTCAGCCGGGTGATGCCATCGGCGGGGATGCCCGCGACCTCCTGCCAGTAGCCCGGCGCTTCGTCGTCGTCGGGATGCACCGTGGGAAAGAGGCGCTCTGGGGGAAGTTTGTAGACCTGAGTCATTAGCTCCCAGGCATAGGCAATCGCCTCGCGCTTGAAATACGCGCCGACCGCGAAATTGCCGAGCATCTCGAAGAACGTCAGGTGCGACGCATCGCCCACCTCGTCGATATCGGTCGTGCGAAAGCACTTTTGCACTGAGGTCAGCCGCGTGCTGGGTGGCGTCACCCGCCCCAGAAAGTATGGGATCATCTGCTGCATGCCCGCCGTCGTCAGCAGCACCGTTGGATCATCCGATGGTGGGATCAACGATGAACTGGGCATGCGGTAGTGATCGCGCTTCTCGAAGAAACGCAGAAAGGCGGCGCGAATATCCTGGCTGGCGCTCGGTGGCTCGCCTTTGCGCGCTCCATTGCCGGACTGGCGAGGCTGAGGTGATGACTTGACGCTCGATGATGAATTCTGTGATCGCTTCGCAGGCATATCTTCTTCGCCCTCATGAAACACACAATCTGATGGTGAATATCGCTATTGTACGTTACCGCGCGCGTAACAGCGCAACCAGCATCCAGGCGCGCACGGCGAGACATGACGGAACGCGGTGCGACGAGCGAGACGAGCGATTGGAGTGTGCCGAGACAGTGGAGATGCCATGCTCCCAGCGGGATGTCCCTACGCGGAAAGCGCTGGATGCGCGGACCTCGGCGTGAGGGCAAAGCGCCAGCCAATCGGCGGGGCCTCCTCGCCTGTTCGTCCGCACGATGCACCCGGCCATTATACACCCTGCGTGATGCCGCCGCAACGCGTGCTATCTATGGCGTCGGAGGTATAAAAATCGGGTTCCGCGCTTGTCGGAACCCCGATATGTGCTTCGGACATCCTCATCCGAAGAGTTGACTGGCTTCTATGGAAGCTATCAGGCTTGCGCGCCAGCCAACACTCGCTGATGGCGCTCCAGGAAGCCTTTGAGCGTCCCCTCGTCGGCGGAGCGAGCCAGTTCGTAGTTGGGGGTGACATCGCCAGCATCCTGCCAGTCAAGCAATGCCGAGACATCGCTCAGTGGTAGGTCATAGCTCGCGCTGCCGGTCTCCCCGATAAGCTCCATCCGCAGCCCGGTCTCGGTCTCACGTACCGCGAATGAACGGGCCTCAGCGGCATCGAGCACGCGGCCAACCGCGCGCAGAATCGTCTCGTAGCTTTCTTGACGCATCGTGGGGTCGCACCTCCTCGTCATTGAACATCCTCTGTGTATGAACAACGATGTCCATAAACCATCACATGTCAGAGGTTGTTATATGGTGTTGTGCCACACAAGAAGATACCATTTTAACACCCCAAAATCAAGGAATTCGTCACACATTCGCGTCTCAAAATGCCATGTGGCGGAACAACAATGAAGGTCTCTTCAGATGTGGTCTGGCGAGAATTGCGCTACTCTTGCAGTCGGTGAAAACGGTGTGTTATACTGCGGTCGGTACGTCGAACCTGTGCAATCGCGCGGGGCGTGCGGTATCATTTGATGAGTGTCATCTCGGGGTGTAGCGCAGGTGGCTAGCGCGCAGCGTTCGGGACGCTGAGGTCGGAGGTTCAAGTCCTCTCACCCCGACCAACCCGCATCACGGATGGATACACTGGCAAGCCAGTCCTATCCAGCCCACGCGGCGACGGATTCGAGGAGCACGTCCATGTCGGCGAGGTCAGCGAATACAGGCGAATATCGCCCGTGTATCGCCCCTTCTCCGTGGGGCGTGCTTTTTGTGTTGTCTACATCGGACGACACACATCCCGATTGTCACACTCGCTGTGAGCGAGTGAGTGGGCGTCATAGACGGCGGAGATAATCTGCTTCCCCGGTTGAAGAAGCAACCGGCCCAGCGCGACTCCGCCTGCTGCGCAGTGTATGTGTCTGTGTGGGTGGAAAGGAAGGGAGTCGCCGATGCCGGTGCTAGTATTGAACGCATCGCTTCAGCCACTCTCCGTGATTCCGGAGCGACGACTGATTGTGCTGCTCTCCAAGCAAAAAGTGGCCTTCGTTGATGAGCGCGCGCGCGAGATCATTCTGGAGGCCATCGAGGCTCGCCGTGTGCTGACCGACGAGCCGGTCATCGTGCAGCTGCTGGCTAATGTCCGCGTGCCTCGGATGATGTTGCGCCCAACCCGCGCCAACATCCTCCTGCGCGACGAGGAGACCTGCCAGTACTGCGGCAAGCACATGCGCGAGTTGACGCTTGACCACGTCTTGCCGCGCTCGCGTGGGGGGCAGAGCACCTGGGAAAACCTGGTCGCCTGCTGCCGCGCTTGCAACGGACGCAAGGGCAATCGTCTCCCAAAAGAGGTCGGGATGCATCTGATCCGGCAGCCGCGCGCGCTGGATCATGAGTACGCGACGTTCTTCCTGCTCCGCTACCCGCGGCTGCGCGAGGCGTACGAGACCTTCCTGAACTCTGCGCAGGCCAGCGCCTGAGGCAGACCTCCGGGCTGTCTTTCTCCCTGATGTGGAGAAGGGCAGCCCATGATGGCGCCAACTGCCACCAAGATTGCTCCTCACTCTCCACTGTTTTGCTACTTCTGTATCATACAAACATTCCTATGTAATACCCAAGATGGACGATTTAGGCTAAAATGAATAGTAGAGCCTGTCCAAGCAGGGCTGTTCTCGATGCGCTTGATTTCAGCGCCTCGGAGCGGATAACCATTTGGAGTCTTGTCAACCCGGGTACCGATTGCTCACCGACGAGCGAATCGCCAGCCCACGAACTTCATGCGTGGCCAATGAGGGACGCTCATGGAAAGCCGAGAAGATAGTGACCGATACCGTACATAAATTCCTGTGTGTCTACGGACACTTTTATCAGCCGCCCCGCGAGGATCCCTTCACCGGGCAGATTGCTCCAGAGCCAGGGGCGGCGCCGTTCGAGAATTTCAACGAGAAGATTACCGACGAATGTTATCGGCCCAACGCGGAACTGGGCAATCTCGCTCTGATGAGCTTTGATCTTGGCCCGACACTCGCCGCCTGGCTCGAACAGCGCCATCCCGATGTGTATCAGGCGTTCATCGCCGCCGACCGCGAGCACCGCGCGCGCTATGGTGTTGGCAATGCGCTGGCGCAGGCCTATAACCACGCGATACTGCCGCTGGCCACCAGCCGCGACAAGCGCGCCCAGATTCGCTGGGGGCTGGATGACTTCGCCCACCGCTTTGGGCATCGCGCTGACGGCATGTGGCTGGCCGAGACCGCCGTCGATCAGGAAACGCTCTCGATTCTCGCCGAGGAGGGCGTGCGCTATACCGTGCTGGCGCCCTGGCAGGCCGCGGAGCCTGTCACACCGGGCGAGCCGTATCTCGTCGCGCTACCGGGCGGGCGAAGTATTACCGTCTTCTTCTACCATGGCGCGCTCAGCGCTGCTGTATCCTTCGAGGATGAGGTGACGAGCAACGCCGATGTCTTCGCGGCGACGCATCTGCGCCAGCAGGTGAATGAGGCGAAGGCCGAGCGTGGCGAGGATCAGCTGGTCGTGATTGCTACCGATGGCGAGTTGTATGGCCACCACAAGCCGCTGCGCACCTTCTTCCTCAAGCATCTGCTGCATCGGAGCGCGTCTGCGCAGGGCTTCGAGGTGACGACGCTCGCGCGCTACCTTCAGACACATGCGCCTCAGCGCGCCGTTACCTTGCGCACGCCGAGCGCCTGGAGTTGCGCGCATGGCGTGGCGCGCTGGGATGCGGGCTGTGACTGCACCGAGGGCGATTCGTCGTGGAAGCATGCGCTGCGAACGGCGTTCAATCATCTGGCGGTGCGGCTTGACGCGGTCTATGCGGATGCCACGGCGACATCGCTCCGCGATCCGTGGGCCGCGCGCGAGGCGTGGCTGGCGGTGCGTAGCGGCTGGGTGAGCAGCCGGACATTCTGGACGCGCTACGGCATCCATGGGCATCGGCCGCTCAGGCGTACACACGCCGAGGCGATCCGGCAACTGCTCGAAGCGGAATATTACGCCCAGGCCATGTTTACGAGTTGCGGCTTCTTCTTCGAGGACCTGGACCGCATCGAGCCACGAAACGACATCGCTTTTGCCCGGCGCGCCATCAGTTTGGTCTGGCAGGCGACGCATATCGATCTCCAGACCGAGTTTCTAGCCGATCTGGCGCGGGCGCGCAGTTGGCGAAGCGGGCGCACAGGCGCCGACATCTATCGCGATCTACCCGTCGTACCAGAGGGGGCACTGCCGACGCTTGCGCCGCCGACGTCATCTAGCGAGACAGCGGCGTAGATTCCATCAGCCTGCCATTTCCCACAAAGGCTCGCGCCAGAGCAGCTTCCAAGAGCAGCTTCCACATGAGTTAGCATGAAACTTGCTATTAGGGTGGCATGCGCTGGCCTGTGCCAGATATAATCAGCCGGGATGATGGCGTGAACACCCAGGGATATCGTAACGCCCTGTGAACTAACCCGGAGTATTTGCATGTCCATTCTGCTACCGCGTGAGGACCGCTTCTACTCGCTCATAGAAGCGTCCGCCTCGAATGTATGCAAGGGCGCTGAGATGCTCGTGGCCATGCTGAACGACTATACCGACATCACCGCGAAAGCGAAGGCCATCAAAGATGTCGAACATGAAGGCGATGAACTGACGCATGAGACCTATGAGCAACTGAACCGCATCTTTGTGACCCCGCTCGACCGCGAAGACATCGGCGCTATCAGTTCGGCGCTCGACGATGTGCTCGATCTGGTCGAGGCCGCCGCCGACGATTTCGTGCTCTGTAGCATCGAAGAGCCACAGCCCCCCGCGCTAGAATTGGCGCAGCTTATTGTGCAGTCCTGCATGGAGGTGCAGCAAGCCGTCTCGCATCTGCGCCGACTCAATAAAGATCGCGCGGTGTTTCGTGATCGGCTCACCGAGATCAACCGCCTCGAAAATCAGGGTGACGAAGTGTACCGCAACGCGATCCAGGCACTGTTTCTGCAATCCGACCCGCTGGTCATTCTCAAATGGAAGCAGGTGTACGACCATCTGGAGCGCGCCATCGATAGCTGCGAAGATGTTGCCGATGTACTCCATGGGGTGCTGCTGAAATATGCCTGACCTCATCCATCTGCCGCTGCCGCTGCTGGCGGCAGTCAGCGCCAACACTGGCGAGAGTGTCAGTCTCGCCTTTCTGATCCTCACGATCCTCGTTGCCGTAGCCTTCGATTTTACGAATGGTTTCCACGATACAGCGAATGCCATCGCGACCAGCGTCTCTACCCGCGTTCTCTCGCCGCGTGTCGCCATTATAATGGCGGCGATTCTCAACTTTCTGGGAGCGTTCATCAGCACCCAGGTCGCCAAAACCATTGGAACCGATGTCGCGGAGCCGTCCGCGCTGACCCCAATCGCGGTGATGGCGGCGCTGCTGGCGGCCATCGTGTGGAACCTGCTGACGTGGTATGTTGGACTGCCCAGCAGTTCATCGCATGCGCTGATTGGGGGATTGATAGGCGCGGCGGTCATCGCCTCTCCGCTGCATTTTGGGGCGCTCAAGCTCGACGGCATCCTGAAAATTGTCCTTGCACTCATCCTCTCACCGGCAATTGGCCTGGTGATCGCCTATGCGCTAGGCGTCGCAGTGCTCTGGATATTCCGGACAACCTCTCCGCACCACGTCACCAGCATCTCGCGCTGGCTTCAGCGGGTCTCGGCGGCGTTTGTCGCCTTTAGCCACGGCTCCAACGACGCGCAGAAGACGATGGGTGTGATCACCGCCGCGATCATCAGCTATGAAGCCACGACCACCGCGACAGTGCAGTCGTTCGCGGTGCCGACCTGGGTGATTGCGCTGAGCGCGACGGCGATGGCGCTGGGGACGAGTTTTGGTGGCTGGCGCATTATTCGCACGATGGGGATGCGCATGGTGAAGATGCGTCCGGTGGATGGCTTCGCGGCCCAGTCAGCTGCCGCCTCGGTGATTCTGGCCGCCAGCCATATCGGCCTGCCCGTCAGCACGACGCACGTGATCGCCGGTTCGGTGATGGGCGTGGGCGCCCGACAGCGGCTCTCAGCGGTGCGCTGGGGTGTCGCGGGAAACATGGTGGTCGCCTGGATACTGACGGGGCCGATTACGGCAGTGATCGCGGCGATTTTTTGCTTTGTTCTCCAGATGGTGAAACTGTAGTAGGCTGGCGATTAAAGTCGCGCCTCAATGGCCTCGCTTCGCTCCGCCACCAAGTGCGCCTGCGCGGACTGGCAGAAGCCTCGTATCTGAGGCTATGTGGTAGGCAAAGTGCAGCCCCCTCTCTTACGGGAGAGGGGGCAGAGGAGCGAGGTTCTGGATCCAGATTCAGTGTCCGGCGGCGAGTTCCTCATCGGAGAGGTTGCTTACCACGTCGAGGGCCGCTTCGAGGATATCCAACCCCTCGGCCAGTTCTTCGTCACTCGTGACCAGCGGCATCAGCAGGCGGATGACGTTATCGTAAAGGCCCGCTTTGATGAGAATCAGCCCGCGCTCGCGCGCCTCCACCAGGATGCGTGCGGCGGCGGCGGTCGCCGGGGTGCGCTGCGTACGGTCGGTCACCAGTTCGATGGCCACCATCGCGCCCAGCCCGCGCGCCTCGCCAATCAGCGGGAAGCGCGTGCGCCAGCCCTGCATGCGCGCCATCGCCTGCTCGCCAAGCACGCGCCCGCGATCCGCAAGCCCCTCGCTCTCGAAGACATCCAGCACGGCCAGCGCGGCGGCGCACGCCACGGGATTGCCGCCATAGGTGCCGCCCAGGCCACCGGGCAGCGGCGCGTCCATGTAGGTATCGCGCCCGACGACGGCGGCCAGCGGCAGACCGCCAGCCAGCGATTTCGCCAGCAGCATCAGGTCCGGCTCGACGTTGGAATGCTCGATGGCGAAGAGCTTGCCAGTGCGCCCGAAGCCGCTCTGAACCTCATCGATGATGAGGAGGATGCCATTTTGGGTACAAATCTCGCGTAGCTCGGGCAGGAAGTGCGCCGGGGGTACGACGAAGCCGCCCTCGCCCTGCACCGGCTCGACGATGATCGCCGCCACCTGATCGGCGGAGATTCGCGTTAGGAAGGCGCGTTCGAGCGCCTCGCGCCACTCGTGGCAGTCCGCGCCGTCGGTGCCGCTGTGATGCGGGCAGCGATAGACGTAGGGGTAGGGCAGTGTGTGGACATTGGGCGCGAATGGGCCGAAGTCCTGGCGATAGGGCCGCACCTTGCCGGTGAGCGCGAGCGCGAGATTGGTGCGCCCGTGGAAGCTGTTCTCGAAGGAGATGATGGCGCGGCGGCCAGTCGCGGCGCGCGCGATCTTGATGGCGTTCTCGACGGCCTCGGCCCCACTGTTAACCAGCATCGCCTTCTTGGCGAAGTCGCCCGGCGTGATCTCGGTCAGGCGGCGCGCCAATTCGACGTAGAGCGGTGGCATCAGCACATGCGCGCAGGTGTGGGTGTAGAGCGCGGCCTGTTGCTGGATGGCGGCGACTACCTCAGGATGGCTGTGGCCGACGTTCATGACGCCGATGCCGCCCGCGAAGTCGAGATAGGTGTTGCCGTCCACGTCGGTGACGCGCGCGCCGGAGCCGCTGGCCGGGTAGACGGGATGGTAGGCGAAGACGCCGC
>DASUHD010000097.1:0-10575 GCA_036273675.1 Ktedonobacterales bacterium
TCACATCCAGATGAGATCGCGGGCTATCTCGCCGCGCTGCAGGCATTGCCAGATTTCGAGCGGCTGGTCATACCCGTCGGCAAGGGACTGAGTGTCGCCCATCGTGGGTGCTGAAGCGGATCGTCCGCGGCGTCGGCCTGAAAATGGGCACCTACTGCGCATAGTAGCGAGCGAGCAGGCGCACCGCTATCCAAATGTCATTGGCCACGGCCACGGCCAGGACGAGGCAGAGTGAGAGCGCCCATTACCCGTCGAGGCAGGAAAACCTTCGAGCGATGGATGGTCAGGCAGGGGCTTTCGCGCCAGCGTTGGCCTTGCGCTGCTCCAGATAGTAGCGTTGGAGCATGATCAGACACCATGTGGCTTAGATGGCGGCGCAGATACCAATAGGCAGCGCAACAACCGCCATCCAGAGCCACTGATCCCAGATAAGGGCAAGCGCGAAAACGACGAACGCCAACAGCGCTGCGATGGCCGCACAGAGCAGGTTCCACCAGAGGGTCGATAAAGGGACAAACCATCCTGGTCCCGTGTGTCCGCTCTCTCTCTCTGCCTGCTCTGCATCTTCAACGGGAAAGGGAACCTCATCCGAGAAGGCGTTGGGGAGTTCGCTCTCGGCATCAGACATGGATGTGCCTCCTCGCTATGGAGTGTTACTGCGTCCACTGGTCCACTGGTTGTCCTCGCGGTAAGGGAACCCTGGCTCGGTGGTGCGGCGTCGCTGCTCCGCCTCGCGCAACTCTTCGAGCGAGAATACACCGGTTGGTTGTTCATGGCCACGCGGTGGCGCTCAGCATCGGCGTCACCTGCCTTGGCGGTGATGCCAGATGATGCCAGATGATGCCAATTGTGATGCCAATTGGAGCGAACACAGGCGAATGCGCACGACTTTCCGCGGATCAGAACCCAGGAATTATGGGGGTTGGCGGACCAATATGAATGTCGGAGGTTGGGTTAAAACGAACTTAAAATCCGCTTCCACGCAAGTGGAGTGGGGGTTCGAGTCCACCCCGCCCTACCAGGGAATCATACAATCACTGCCTGTGGCACTCGATGTCAAACGCCTTCTGGTGCGCCGGGGTATCCAAACCTGCCCTTGGGACTGAAGCGATCAATAGATTCGGCCCACCAGAAGGTGGGCCGAATCGTTGAGAAGGGCATTTGCCCTGGTTGAACCCCGTGTCGGGCGGAGCGCCAAATCACCTATTTGACGTCAATGGCCCCCATCGCTCCCATGCTTGCTGCCATGAACGAGTGGGTCACAAACGGATAGTGACCGGCGTCCGGAATGGTTAGCTCCACCACTGTGCCACCACCAGGCGGAATCAACACCGTCTGCTGACCGTAGGTATGGTTAGCCGGGTTCCCATCGAGATAGACGTCATTGAAGATCGCGCCGATGACATGGAAGGCCGAGTCTTCTGACGGACCAGCGTCCAGAATGAACAGACGAATGCGTTCGCCGGGCTTGGCAGTCAACGGAGACGACACGTACTGATTGATGTAGCCGTTGAACGTTACATGATCAGGCGCCATCGCCATCGCCTTCTGCGCATCATAGGTATAGTCGCCATTGGACATCTGCTTCATGTAGAACTCGCTCTGCACCAGCACATATTCTTTTGCCGGCGCCCAGCCGTTGGCTGGATCGACAATAATCGCGCCATACATGCCGTTCGCCATGTGTTCCATCACGGGCGGCACGCCACAGTGATACATGAACACCCCAGGGAAATTGGCATGCCAGTCGAACGTGATACTCTCACCGGGTAGGACAGGCTTGTAATTGACGTTCGGCGGCGTCTGTGCCGCGTGGAAGTCGATCGAGTGGGCCATGCCTTTGTCGGCATTTTCCAACGTGAAGTGAATCGTCTGTCCCTGGCGGACATGAATCACCGGGCCAGGTACTGTGCCATTGAAGGTCCACGCCTGATAGGCAATATCGGGGGCAAGCGCGATACGCTGCTGCTTGGCCACCAGCTTCACATCCACGACATCACCACTTGCCGTATTTGGCGCCTGCGGGTCGAATGTCTGATGAGCTGGCACATTCTTCGACGCGGTCATAGGACTCGACTGGTTTGTCATGGCATTCGACGATGTGGGACGCCCGATCGCGCCTCCCCAGACCAGCGAAATGACTAAAGCCACGAGAATTAACGCGGCCACTACTGCGCCGCCAATGACCGCAAGCGCGGGGCTGTTGTTGCTGGTCGCGCGCAGCCACACATTCAGCGGTCGCTCTGTTGTAATCGTGCTCTTGTCGTTGGTCTGTACAGAAGTCTGCGGTGCTTCCGCTTCTGTAACTGGCGGCGCTGGCCGCTCAAGGATCTTGTTGCTCACAATCTCTTCCTCTCTCACCATTCCAGCATTCGGAAGTAGTTCGCGCCGCGCCGCATGCGGGTGATTCGCTGCGAATCTGGATCGTCTGTGAAGCACAGTAGGATATGCTGGTCTCACTGTTGTGTGACAAAAGTCACATTTGACGTCCCGAGAAGGAAGGTGTGATTGGGTTGTTATCTCCGAGAGGGAAGGTGTGATTGAGTTGTTACATTGATGCCTGGCCGCACACCTCGGAAACACTTCCTCACAAGGGCGAGTCTCACTAACAGGCGCAATGATAACAACAGATGTCTGTTGCTTCCATAACCCCTCACCCAGCAGGCGCGCCAGTAGTGAAAGGACTACCGTGGCATGGATTATGAGCGATTTGCCCCGCTCGTCACGCCCCATACCGGAACGATAACGCGCATGGCGGCTGCCCTCGTAGGCATCCCCGACGCCGAAGACGCCGCGCAGGAAGCGCTGCTGCGCGCCTGGCGCGCGTGGCCCGGACTGCGAGACGCGGACTCCACTCGCGCATGGCTCATGCAGATTACTGTGAATGTCTGCCGCACCTGGCGAGCGCGCAGCCAGAGCCATGGCGAGATAGATTACCTCGATACCATGATTTCCGCGGATGGTGTCACGTCCATCACACTAGGCGCCATTGACCATATCACCGCGCTCGACCTCCGCCAGGCGCTGTTGACATTGAGCGCCGACCTCCGCCAGATCATCGCCCTGCGCTTCTATATCGGCATGGATTCGACGGAAATCGGTGAGTTGCTGAGCGAATCGCCTGCGACGGTACGCACTCGCCTGCGCCGAGCGATCATTCAGCTTCGGCGCACGCTCGGTGAAAGCGCCCAGACGATACCAGCCCATGATGCGCCCGCCAGAAAGGACGCCTAAATGCCTACTCAATTCGACCTGGATAATGCACATGACGACGATATCAGTGGCCTGCCAGGGGATGCGCGAGAACTGTATCACCGGCTGGAGCACGATGGGGCAGCCTCGCGGGAGATCATCGCGCATATCAATCAGCGGCTTCAGACGCGTATCACCCAGATGAGCGCCACCCAGACCGCCGCTAACCAGGAGCCTGAGGCAATCGCCACAATCAGCGCGCCGCCGCCCGCCCCACGTGCGATAGAGGGTACACGCCGGGCGCCTCGCGGAATGACCATGCGTCGCTGGGTTACGGTTCTTGCGACCGTGGCAGTTGTCATCGCCTTCATCGCTATTCTCTCAGAGAACGCGGGCCGTCGCTCTGGTGGCGTATCATCGGGCCAGATGCCCGCTGGCGCCGCGTCGCCGACAATCGCGCGCTCAACGGACTGGGTAGACCTCAAGCAGCTCGACTACTCGACCAGCTTCAGCGCGAACGACCTCCCGGCCATGGCGCCGAGCAATCCGCAGGTCGTCTATGAGACGATGGCGAAAGGCATGCAGCAGCGTCTCCCAGCCACGCTACGGACCACCAGCGATGGCGGCGCTACATGGCGCACGCTGGCGATGCCCATTCCAACCGACAATATCGGCTACGCGGGCATCGGTGTCAGTCCGCTCGACTCACAAACCGTCTTTCTCTCTCTGATTGACACAACCGTCGCCCACTGTCCCGCCGACCAAATCGTGAATCCAGGCGAAGGATACTTACGATACTGCTGGCTCCAATACAGCAGCTTTGATGGTGGAGCGCATTGGAGCGCGACAGATCTGCCACTGGCGGACGGATCCAAACAAGGGCTGCTTTCGGCCAGCATGACCGATGGCTTTGGTGGCTCGATGCAGTCGAACACGCTACATGCACAGGGTCAGCGCCTCTTCGCGGGCTTCCTCTGCGCTATTGGTTCGTGTAGCCGTCTGGCCACCAGTAATGATGGCGGACGCACCTGGAGTTTTGCTGACCTACCACTGCTGGCCCGTGGCGCGGCCAACGTCTGCGACTACACGGCAAACGCGTCTGGCGCGGATCTCTACGCAGTCACAAGCCCGACCACATGCGACTTCATGAAGCAGACAGCGGTGACCCTGTGGCGGAGCGTTGACGCAGGCTCAACGTGGGTGAAAGTGCGCCAACTCACACCGCCGAATGAGCGTGGAATGGCGCTGACGCAAAGCCGCGCGACTGGCGCGACGCTGCTCTATAGGGCTGCTCCAATTATGACTACTCAGGCGACCGACAAGATGGGGGGGAAATACCCAGTCTTCTCGCAGTCCCCGAGCGATGTCAAGGTCAGCGCGGATGGGGGCGCCACCTGGCAGAGCGCGCCAACGCGGGGCATCCCGAGTGACCACGCGGCTTACCTCCAGATGGGGCTGCTCGGCACGCTGAGCGATGGATCAGTCGTGATTGACGTGATACCGCCCAGCACAATCGATCTCAAGGACTCCTGGAGTTCATCGAACTTTGAGGGCAGCGACCTCTACGCCTGGAAGCCCGGCGACAGCGGCTGGCGCATGATTGGGTCAGTGCCGCGAGAGATAGATGGCCTGCTCGTCATCCACGCGTCGACAGGCGACTATGACACCATCTATGCCTTCCTGACGACACGCAACGACGAAAACACCTTCTCCATCCTCAAGAGGAATGTGGCGTCATAGGGCGCGCGCCGCTACCCGCTGGCAGCACACCAATGAGATTCCATCAGATCCAGAGCGTGCGCATCTGGGTTGTGACGGCGAAAGGATCCTCACCTCGCTGTATTTCAAGGACCGCCTGGGCGCGTGGATCTTTGAAATACAGCGCTGAGCCAGCGGATACGTGGTGGTTCCAGGCCTTCTCAAAGGCGGACACGCGCTTACGATTGGCGCCCAGCGCCGACGGCACGGCGTGGTAGACAACACTGTGGGAGGGAAGCCGCTCGGGCGCGCCACGAAGGGCGATGCCCAGGGCAGCCAGCGGCGTGCGGGGCTCGCCTGGGATGAAGCGTGGCACGATGTAATGCGGGTTGTCCAGCGGAGCGAAAAGTTCGTCGAGAGATTCGGCGAACAATCGAGCCTCATCGTTCGATGCTTCGCTGAGGTAGCAGCGGTAAAACCCGTCTTGCTGGGGAACGACACGTACGGAGTCCGCCCCCAGCGATGGACTAATCAAGCCAGCATTGCGCAAGCCCTCCGCCACGGCGGCGCCGAAATCTTCAAGCGCATCGGATGAATCGAATTTGCGGAGATATACGCTTGCCGTTCTGGTGATCCATGCGCCACCGGCGGCAGCGAGCGCCGTTCCAATGGCAATGCCAGCAGCTTCGGCGCCGACCATGGTGAAGGCGAGGCCCGTTGTAAGCGCGGTTCCAACAACGCCGAACAACCTTGCCCGGAACCGGGGCGGTGTATTCCTGCTTGATCTCGCCAGGCGTTGCACGGGAATGCCGATTGCGCGTCCGAAGCGAACGCGAACGGTTTGCGTGGTTCGGTTTTCGTACGGCTTGCCTATTCCCCACAGGTCATACACCGCATCGCGCCTGCTGACTTGCGCGAGAAGACTGGAGTTGATCGTCTGGAAAACGCTTGCGGGGGGCGGGCCGTAGGGTGAAAGGCGAGAATCGACGTGCGAGACGCCCGACTCCACCTCGCCCTCGGCGGTGAGCGCGTCGTAGGAGCGGTGCTTGCGCACGAAGCGGGCATAGTCGGCTGCGCCCTTTGGGTTGTCGGGGGCGACGCAGACAACGTCCCAGTTATCCGCCACCTTTCGCGGAAGTGTTGGATCCAGCCGTAATGAACGACCCCGCATCTGATGTACGGAGGTACTGGTCGCGGCGCCGGTCAGATCGATGAGCACATTCACGGATTCGGCATCCCAGCCTTCACCCAGGAGACCTCGGGTACCGATCAGGCAGCGACTGCGTCCCTCCTCGAAATACCGGGTCACCAGCGGAACGTAGCAGCGCGGTTCCCAGCCGCCAGTTGACGGCCTGACGATAACCACATCCTCCCAGGCCAGGTCTGCGTTGCCCGCGCCTGTGAACAACTCGGCCGTATCGAGCCGCTCGCGCAGGTCGGGCGCTTGTTCAGCAAGCCACTTCAGGAGGTTGGTCGCGGTGGCGCGCGAGCAGGCCAGCGTCTTTCCCGTCACGAGGATGGGGTCGAGCCCGGCGGTGCGGCTGTCCAGTTGCAGAATGCGCAGCGCCTGGGCGGCGCTTCCGGCTTGTGGATCGAGCGCACCGCGCAACTGCGCCACCAGCTCGTTGCCTGCCGTCTCATAATCGCACAGAATGAGTGCTCGCAGGCGGTCTCCCAGCGCGGAGGTTTCGGCATCGAGGATGTCAAGCGCGGCAGTGGCCTTGCTGGCTGAGAGCAACAACACGCGATCCACTGGAGACACGTACGACCGCACCCCCTGACGTGTGAGGACGTACCCCAGCGACAGCAGCCCCCGATGAATCCGGTCCCAGGCTTGCTGATCGGCAGGCTTAGGGCTATGACGCAGGACGCCCATACAGTAGCCGCCGATGAGGGCCACCCAGTCATCGGCGGTGAGTGGCTGCCGGTGCGCTTCGCGGACTCGCGCTCCGGACGGGATCTCCGTGTTGTTGCTGACATAGAAGCGAAGCACGGCCAGCGCCAGCGCAGGTTCATCCTGCTCGAAACGCGACCAGGATACCTGGCTTCCGTTGGACCCTTTGCGGTCCATCGCCCGTTGATTGAGCCATTCGAGGAAGGGAACGCTGGCGAAATCTGAAGCCATGATCGCGGTCGTGAGCTCGATAAATCGTATGTACTCTTCCTTGAGGTACTGCGCCTCGTGCTCCAGTGGCTGGGTGAGATAGACGAGTTCCTGGTATGGCGCGAGGTTCCCTTCCTTGACTACAGCCGGAGTGGGAATCTCGAAGTCCACTCCGCAGAAGAGCTCCTGGTAGAGGGCGGCTTCCTTTGCCTCCATGCCGGACGGCGGTGTCGCGGTCAGGCCAACCAGGAAGACGTTATCACCCAACTCCTGGGCCAGGGCTCGCAGCAGGTATCCCCACATTTCGAGCAGGTGATGGCATTCATCGAGGAGGATGGTCCACTGACCCGACACCTTAATCCGTTCGATCAACGCGCGCCCATTTGGATGGAGCAGGTTCAGGAGTTGCTCGTGATCTGAGTCCTGGCCGACCGTGGCCCTGGCCTTCTGGCGCAGACGCGCCAGGTCAGCACGGTCATGAATTGAAGCCGCATCCCGATGATCAGGCGGAAGGCTGCCATCAGCGAGCTGGCCTTCACGCCAGGCCGCGATCGCCTGTTCATCGATCAGCGGGTTATGCGAATCCAGGTTGCAGATCGCCTGATAGGTCAGGGCGGTGAGCGGCGTCGTAAGCTCCTGATCTGCGCCTGACCGTACAAGGGGTGGCTGGAAGTCCTGCCACTGCGCCAGCCATTGCGCCTGGATCGCTGTGTTCGGACCCAGAGCGAGGGTATGATTGCCCAGCCGGCGGGCGATTTCCAGTCCGAGAACCGTCTTTCCGGCGCCGGGTGGCAGGACCAGGTAGGTACGGCGCCGACCTTCAGCGCGCGCTTTCTCGAAGGCTTCCAGCGCCAGCGCTTGATAGCGGCGGAATGGTTGGCGGTACGAGACTTTCGCGAAGGCTTCGGCGAAGTGGCCGGGCGGCATCGGGGCAGCCGCCCGTTTGGCGCTATTGCCTGGCTCGTTCACGGACGACTCCTCTACTTCGGAGGCATGGGCTGGTGGATGTGGGCGTGGATCTTCCCCAGGCTGTCTGCGGGAGTCCACTGGAATCTCAACAGTTACGACAGGGTCAGGATATCATGAGTTCCTGTGAACCGCACGCTCCATTGGACCGTTATGTTGGTGACAAGCGCTGAATGTTCGAGGAGTAGCGAGCATGTAAACCGAGGTAGTTGCTTTTCATCGCTCATCTCAACGAGGAGGCCGCTGGCGATACAGGTTAGCCTGCGCTATGCCTCCGCGACGACCGCGATCGACACCCTCATCCCTTTCGGGTGGACGGGAAGTTGAGCGCCTTGACGCGCGGGCGGATCGGTTGGAAACCATCGTACCCACTCCTCATTCATGCCTGCGAAGTCGCTTTCATCGCCGAGAATGAAGGTGGCGCTTACGATCTTCTCCAGGGAGCTTCCAGCCGCTGTGAGGATAGCCTCGATGTTTCTGAGGCACTGGCGGGTATGTTCCTGAATCGTCTCCCCTGTCACTTCTCCCGTTGCAGGATCGAACGGTCCCTGACCTGATACAAAGACGAATCCACCTGCCTTGACGGCCTGACTATAGCTGGCTGGGGGCCGCGGCGCCTTATCGGTATGAATGATCTCCCTGGGCATTCGTTGTCCTCCTCATAGTGAGCACGTAGTGTTGCGAGTTATCCGCCACGTGTCTGAACAAACTTCTGCATCAATTGGTTACATGGGTATCGCCGACCGTGCGTGCGTGAGTCCAGGATGGGCTGGACTGCGTGGCAAACTTCCCCCGCCCAGCGAATCAGCGAGCGGGTGGTTGGCCCGGCGCGGGCGGATAGGGTGGGGGATAGGGTGGCGCATAACCCGGCTGCGGCGCATAACTCGGCGGAGGATAGTCGGCCGCCGGGGGATACGGCTGTGGATAGCCCGGCTGCATTTGGTACGGCGGATAGGGAGCCGGATACGGCGCATAGGTCTGTTGGGATGGCTCGATTGGCGCAACTGGGTGTGAGGCAACGCGGCCACGACTGACGCCGAGTACGAAGTTCGTGACCAGCAGCGGAACCCCCAGCAGGAGTAGCCCATAGCGCGGCCAGAGGTCAGGGTTGAAGACGAAGAACAGGTCTGGCTGGCCGATGATCGAATTGGGAGTCACCGGCCCGAAGAACAGCACCAGCGTGGAGACGAGCATCGTGTAGCCTGCGTAGAGCAGGATACGCGTGTTGCGTGGGAAGCGCCGCCCTTCGACGTTCGTCACCTCTCCGCCCGACATCAGGAAGTCCCACAGGAACGCCAGCACGATCAACACCGCCGCAACCGGGCCGACTCCGCGCGAGAACGTCCCCACAAACATCCCAGCGTTGGCAATCGCAAGGTAGACGATGCCAATCAGCAGCAACGCGCCGTTGAGCACGAAGAAGCGGGCCACGAGTGACGCGCGTTTGGCGTCGAGTCGTCGGCGCAGGGCGAGCCATGCCAGCGCGATGAGTGTGAAGAGCGCAACGGCAAGCTGCACGCCTCCCAGCGCGACCGTGGCGCTTTGCCCGAAGGCGCCAATCGCTCCGGAGAAGGCGACCACGCTGAGACCGACGACGATGAGATACAGCCCAGCCGCCGACGCGGCTCCTGGTCGCCAGCGTCCTCGTATCACCAGCACGATGCCCAGGACCGGCCAGAGCGCGAGGCCGAGCAGGATGCTGAGCGGACTGCCATTGACCACGAACGTCACACCGAGCGTCACCGCCAGCGTCGAGAGGAAAAGGGTTCCGAAGGAGACACGCCGAGGCGGCCAGTCGCGCACACGTCCGAGCCAGATTACGCCCGCGAGAATGGCGATCAGCGCGAGATCGAGCAGGAATGAGCCTAGCAGTAACTGAGGCGCAGGGTTGCTGTTTCCCGCAAGTTGCGCACTCGGAAGCAGGACGAGGGCGGGCATGCCAATGAGGATTGCCAGGCAGATGAGAGCGGTAAAGAGCGCCAGGGGCTGGGTTGCGCGCGCGCGGCCATGCGCGAATGCCAGGCGGGCGCCAGCGGTCTCGCCCCACTCGGCATAATCTGTCCCGGCAAAGAGCAGCGCGGTCACGAGCGGATAAGAGAGTATCCAGAGTTCGTCGGCGAGGATGCTGGGGAACGCGCCCGCATGGCCGCTGAGGCCCAGGTAGCCCACGCCTTGCGCGAAGCATGCGAGGATAGCGACGAGCATCACGATGAAGGTGACGACCGCGAGAACGCCGCCGCGATTCGGTTTCCCCCCTCGCGCGCGACTCCACAGGACGAGCGAGACAATCAGCGCCCAGGCGCCCACGATGACGGGCAGCGCCAGGAGCAGCAGCCACAGGAGCTGCGCGCTTTCAGGCGCCGTGATTTCGTTCGTCGCGGGATCGGTGGTAAAGATGGCCTCGTCGCCAAAGATGACGAAGACGACGAATCCGAACGTCGCCACGGCGAGCAGCCGCGCAATCCAGTGGCCATGCAGCGCGCCGGTCATCAGGGCGCTCAATGCGAGCGCGAACGAGAAGAAGCCAACGACAAACGCAATCGCTGGCAGCGTGATGGTGCGGCTATCCCCCACCAGCACGGTGATCATTGGCTGCGGGATGTCGCGCAGAGCCG
>DASUHD010000098.1:0-26722 GCA_036273675.1 Ktedonobacterales bacterium
GTGCGGCTGGCCGCGTGGTACGCCGACCACGGCGAGGTGCGCGACCACCAGGAGATGTTCGTGGTCTGCCTCTGTCTCTCGCAGGCGGAGGGACATCGCGACGTCGGTCTGGCGCTGCTGCGTCGCCTGCCGCCGTACCAGCTTGCCCGCGTGGTGGACTTCATCAAGGGCCACCAGGTGAAGCGGCGCGTACCCGTAGCAAATGCGACGGCTACGACGGCAAGTGAGCCTGATGCTGCCGCAACGCCTGGCACAGGAGCCACGGGTCGGCGCGGTCGTAAGGCGTCTCGCAAGCCTGCCGTGCCGATGGAGACCAGGATCGAGCAGGTCGGCCTCTTCGTCAACGTCCCGCGTTCCATGCGCACCGAGATCGAGCGCTACCTGCGCGAGCGCGAGAAGCAGTCCGAGCGGTTCGACCAGGCGGTGCTGCATGCCCGCGCGGCCATCAAGCGGCTCTACGCCGGGCTGCACATCCGTCCCACCGGGCGGGCGCAGGCGGTGCTTTTCAGCGAGCAGCCGCCCGATGGCAGTGTCTTCGCCGCGATGCGCGCCATCCGCCAGGCCGAGACGCCCGCCGAGCAGGCGCGCGCGCTGGTCGCGCATCACATCCCGTACCGGGTGGCGACCTCGCTCGTCAAGCAGATGTCGCCGACGGTGCTGGCGGCGCTGGTCGAGGTGATGTCCCCGCAGGAGGTCATCAACAACATCGGCTCGCTCAAGGCGCGTGGCGCGTTCGACAACGAGGACGTCAAGAAGCTGATCGAGGCCAAGCTGGAGGCGGCCAAGAGCGACAAGCGCGTCTCCGCCTATAAGGCGAAGGTCGCGGTCGAGGCGGCCAACGTCTCTGGCGAACTGGCCGAGCAGCTAGACGCCATCACTGAGGCGCAGGTGAAGGCCAAGGGGCGCATCACCCGCTCGACGGCGCTGCTGCTGGATAAGAGCGGGTCCATGCATGTCGCCATCGAGGTAGGGCGGCAGCTGGGCGCGATGATCTCGTCCATCATCGAAGCCGAGTTCTTCGCCTATGCCTTCGACACCATCGCTTACCCCATCGAGGCTAAGGGCGCGTCCCTGGCGGAGTGGGAAAAGGCGTTGACGGGCATCACCGCGGGCGGCGGCACGTCGTGCGGCGTGGCCATCGAGACAATGCGGCGCAAGGGGCAGCGGGTCGAGCAGATCATCCTCGTCACCGATGAGGGTGAGAACCAGGCGCCCGTCTTCGCCAACGCCTACAAGGCCTACAGCGAGGAGACGAAGACACGGCCCGACGTGATTCTGGTGAAGGTGGGGCATGCCTCCAACATTCTGGAGCGCGCCTGCACTGGGCTGGGCATCGCGCCAAGCGTCTTCACGTTCAGCGGCGACTACTACGCGCTGCCGAACCTGATCCCGCTGCTCCAGCGTCCGTCGATGGTCGATGTGCTGATGGAGATTCTGGAGTACCCGCTGCCGACGCGAAAGGCATCTTGAGATGAGTATCGATGACATTCTCAACCGGCTGGAAGCCGCCGAAAACGACTTCCTCCAGCGCGAGGTGCTGGCGCCCGTCCTGCCGGGGCGGGGTGTCATCGTGCGCATCGCGGGCATCGTCTGCACGCTGCGAGTGACGGGCAAGCGCTTCACCGGCTGGGGTGTCTTGCGGCCAGAGACGCTCAAGACGGCGAAGCTCATGCGTCCCGCGACGCTGGCAGAGACAGCCGCATACCTCAATCTCTTTCCGGCGTTGCGGCTGATCGTCGTCGTGCGCGAGGGACAACAGTGGTATGCGCTGCCCGCCAGCCAGGGCGAGAAGGGCATTCAGCTCAACGGTCCGGCTCCGGTGCTGCTGGCCGAGGCGGGCATCCAGCCGTTCGAGACGGTCTTCGCCCGTTTCGACGGCCACTTCTTCTGGTACGACCGGCGCGACAGCCGGCGCAATCCAGCGCTGGCGACCTATCTGCGTGAATCGCTCGACGCTGGGACGCCAACCGAAGCCCTGCATAAGTCAGGGCTATCCGCCGAGGAGCGCGCGGCATACGGCTGGGCGCGGACGCTGGTGGCCGAGGCTGAGCGCGCGGGCATCGCGGGACGGCTGGCGAGTGCGCTGGCGCACGCGGGCGGGCGCCTTATCGCCTTCACCGAGCGTGACGACAGCTACACCGTCGCCTATCTGGTCGGCGACGAGCGCAGTGTCAGCACAGTGCGCAAGAGCGACCTCTCGGTGCTGACGGCGGGCATCTGCCTCTCCGGCCAGGACGCCCACTTCGACCTCACAAGCATGGTCAGCGTCATGCGCGAGGCGGCGGGTCAGCCCATCCCCCGCTACGGCGATGAGCTGGTGGACGATGGCGATGAAGGCGATGGCTAGGCGGAGAATGGCGTCTCTGGGCGTGAAGTCAGACTCTTGATATGGCGTGCGGGAATCCCACCAACGATGGCCCGCGCTGGCACGTCCGCACGTACGACCGCGCTTGTAGCGACGATACCCTGCTCGCCGATAGTGATGTTGGGAAGGAGAACCGCGCCTGCACCGATCCACGCATCGTTTCCAATAGTGACGCTGCCGAGTGTATCACCCAGCTCACTGCGCAGACAGGAGTTGTTCGGATAGGATGCAAGCACCACCAGCACACGCGGAGCAATTGCTACCCGGTCGCCAATCGACAGAGCGCACACTGTCGAATCCAGCTCGTCCACGACGAAGAAGCCCTCGCCGATATATACCTGCTTGCCAACATGGTAGCCAGCGCGGCGCAAAGCCCAGACGCGGACGCGATTCAATGGGAAGTCCTGAGCCAGACGCTTGCAGACTTTCTTGCGCACCATAGTGCTGAGCCTTCTGATCGTGCCACTCTGTGCCATGTCCATCCTTTTTCCTAACTCCCAGAAAACCCATAGTAAGTCACCTCAGAAGCCGGGTATGTCAGGCAAGTATAGCGAATAGTCATCACGGCCCCCTCACATTCGACAATGGCGGCGTCACAATTAGAACACGGGACGTTTGCTCGCATCCCAGCAACTCATGAGCAGGTAATAAGCATACGACGTGACGAGCATGGGGGTATTGGCCATCTGCCTGGCGATCCGCGATATAGTCCCTGTAGACTAGGCGATGGCGCCGTTGACCGCAGCGAAAGGAGTGGCCACAAATGGCATCGGAGACATATCCTGCACAATCACCGACCCGACAGCGTGTCGCCGCGTGGATCGCGTTGGGGCTCGCTTCCTTCGTGCCGCTGACGGTGGCTATCAACGCGTTCATGACGCTGGCGCGCATCCCCGGCGCTGGGAGCGATATCGTCATCAGCTCGCTCTACACCGTCTTTCTCTGCTTCGAGTGGCCGCTGCCCATCTTCGCCATCTTCCTGGCGGGCCTGGTGCTCAGGGATAGCAGAGGCGGGAGCAGGATCGCCTGGACCGCTGTTCTCCTTGGCATCCTCACGCTTCTTGCGCTGCTCGGAGTCGTCGTGTTCCTTTCCTTCTTCGCCCATGGCCAGTCGGCAAGTTCAATGGTGACGATGCTGAGGAGCTAGCGCGGCGCGTGTACACTGGAACTATGAATCTTCTCTTCCTCAAGGCGTTGCTGACGCCCTCGCTGATTGGCCTCGTGAGCGTGGCGGGTCGGCGGTGGGGACCAGCGGTGAGCGGGCTGCTCGTCGGGCTGCCGCTGACCTCCGGCCCGGTGCTGCTAATTCTCGCGCTGCAGAACGGCACAGACTTCGCGGCGGACACCGCGCGCGGCATCATTTTCGGCACCATCTCAGTGGCCATCTTCTGCCTGACCTACGCCTGGGCGGCGCTCCGCTGGCGCTGGCCCGGCGCGCTGCTCGCAAGCTGGCTCGTCTTTCTCGCGGCGACGGCGCTGCTGCAGCTGGCCATCCTGCCACTGGCGCTGGCGTTCGCGCTGTGCGTCGCCGTGGCGGCGGTGGCGCTTGCGCTCTTCCCGCGCATCCCCACCAAAGAGGCCGTCGTGGTGACGCCGCCCATGTGGGATATTCCGGCGCGGATGGCAGTCGCCACGGTCTTCGTGCTGCTGCTGACAGGACTCGCGCCTCGGCTTGGCCCGCATCTCACCGGACTGCTGGCGCCGTTCCCGATCTTTGGCACCATCCTCGCCACCTTCACCCACGCGCAGGCAGGCACAGCGGCGGCGCTGCGCCTGTTACGCGGCCTACTGGTGGGGCTACTTTCGTTCGCGTCGTTCTTTCTGGTCGCGGGGATGCTGATCGTTCCGGCGGGCATTCTGCCAGCGTTTGTCGCGGCCATCATCGCGACGGTGATCGTTCAGAGTGCGTCGCAGTGGCTATTCGCCCGGCGGAGGGAGCCTCGCTATGCCGGATAGACCGGATCAACCGGATAGACCCGACCCGCAGCATGGCCCGCTAATTCATGAAGCGCTCTATCGCGGCGACGAGGCGCTGGCACGACTGGCCGACGCGCGTATCGTGCTGTGTGGCGCGGGCGCGCTTGGCTCGCATCTGGCCGAACACCTGCTGCGCCAGGGTGTCCGCCAGTTGACGGTGATCGATTTCGACCGGGTCGAGCAGCACAACCTCGGCACGCAGAGCTATGAGGAGGGCGACATCGGCGCGTTCAAAGTGGATGCGCTGCGCGCCCGCTGCTACCGCGCGACGGGCGTTGAGATTGCGGTGGTGAGCCAGCCGCTGACCGAGCGCAACGCCGCAAAGCGGCTGCGCACCGCCGACCTCGTGCTCGATACGTTCGATACCTCGGCCTCCCGCCGCCTCGTCACCGAGAGCTGCGCCACGCTCGGATGTCCCTGTCTGCACCTCGGTATGCACACCGACTACGGCGAGGTCCACTGGAACGAGGGCTACCGCGTCCCCGGTGATGTCGTCGCGCCGGATGTCTGCGCCTATCCGCTGGCGCGTAATCTGGTGCTGCTGGTGGTGGCGCTCGGCGCGGAGGTGGCGTTGCGCTTCCTACTTTCAGGCGCGCGCGAGAGCTACTCGATCACCCTGCGTGACCTGACGATCAACCGCGAAGGATAGCCAGATGCCGTTCGCTGGTGGTACGCTGTGGGTGAAACCAATCGCGCGAAGAGGAGCTTCATGATGGTGACTGCGCAATTGCGACAGGTAATAGATGAGATTTCGAAGCTTCCCCCTGCGGAGCAGGACCGCGTGGCCGCCGCCATCCGGGCCGTGCTGGAACAGCCAGCTCCACAATTGTCGCCCGAATGGCGTGCATCTGTTGAGCGAGTCATACGCGAGCAGGCAGAGACGCTGGAGTATCTGAAAGACAAGTGAAAGCGATTCCGCTATCCTGCCAGCGCGATGAGGTCCATGACGATGAGCGCGCCGGGCTTCGCCAGGTTGGATACCTCGACGCAGGTGCGCGCGGGCCGGTGCGCGCCAAATAGCTCCTCGTAGACCGTGTTCATCCGCGCAAAGTCGCCCATATCCTTCAGATAGACCGAGACCTGGACGACCTGCGCCAGATCGCTACCAGCCTCGGCAAGAATCGCCTGGAGGTTGCGCAGAATCTGACGCGCCTGGTTCTCCAGGCCATCCACCAACACCTGGTTTGTTGGGTCGACGCCCGCAATTCCCGAACAGAAGACGAAGCCATTGGCCTGAATGGCGTGCGCATAGGGTCCGATGGGCTGTGGCGCATCCGGCGCGGTGATGATCTTCAACATAGTGTCCGACTCCTCTTTTTCTCTGCACTATCATACACACCCATGCGTATATCCCAGTACGCAATGAATGAATCGCGCTGTGATACAAATTCGTGGTCAGCCCCTTGACGCATCCGCCTATGGTCGGCGTAGTATCTAACCAGTTAGTTTAACCATCTGGTTAATACTGAGGAGGCAGGTCATGGCCGCGCAGGGGAGTGTCAGGGAGCAGCAGCGGCGCGAACGGCTTTCCGCGCGTGAACGTCGCGTGGTACGGGCCGACCGGCGCGAACGCGAGGCGCCTGTAGCGCGTGCGGCCATCCTCAGCGCGGCGGAAGAGATCTTTGCCCGCGACGGCTTCGATGGGGCGCGGGTGGATGCTATCGGCGAGGCGTCGGGCTATAACAAGGCGTTGATCTTCCACTACTTCGGCGACAAACTGGGCCTCTATCGCGAGATCGTCTGCATGCAGCGCGACGAATCTGAGTTCCAGCGGACAGAGATGCTGCTCGCAGCGGCGGGTAACCCGGACGCGCCGATGGATGCCGAGCACGTGCGCGCGCTCATCGGCACGTTCGTAGGCTGGCACTTCGAGCATCTGGTGGCCCATCCGCACCTGCGGCGGATTCTGGCCTGGGAGGCGGCGGAAGGCTGGGATACACTGATCGAGGCCAAACGCGGCGGGCAGCTGTGTCCGCCCTGGGTCAAAGCTATCGCCGAGTTCTTCGAGCGAGCGCAGGCGGCGGGCCTCATCCGAAAAGAAGTTGATCCCTACGTGGCGATGGCGCACGTCAAGAGTATGGTGCTGATTCATCTGCTCTCGCTGCCGAACTACGAGGCGATCTTTTGCGGCGTCGATTTTTCGTCGCCCACGGCGCTGGCGCACGCGCGCGACCAGCTCATCTCATTCGCCGTCCATGCGCTGATGGAACCCGCTACCCTGGCGCTCCAACCAGAAGGGACATCGTAGCGCCATCGCGTAGTAGCTTCGGACGCCGAGATGCGCTGACACCTCATCATGCGAATGGCAGCGATTATCCGCGCCCCTTGACGGCCACGATGTATTTCGTTATAAAACGATATATCTTTTTTGATTGCCACGGAGTGATAGACTTTCCGTGCTCACGAGGCTACGAGGACAGCGTCACTGGCATTACCAGCACAATCAGCGCCTATTCGACGCAACAACGACCGTTGCACCAACCGCATCGACGCGTGACGATTTCCCGGTTCTCAGGCGATAACGTACGACGACAACGTCAGAAGGCTTCGGGTCTCTGGCGGGTGTGAGAGATGTGAGGGAGAAACAGGACATGAGGCTGGACTACAAGTGGCAGGCGGCGCTGATTACGGCGCTGGGCCTGTTCATGGCGGTGCTCGACAACACGATTGTGAGCGTGGCGCTGCCCCACATGGCAGATGCCTTCCATACCGACTTTGGCACAATCACCTGGGTCGCAACCGCCTACTTCCTGGCGCAGGCGGCCGTCATCCCAGTAACAGGTTACCTCGCCGACCGGATCGGCACCAAGACGGTCTTTTTGAGCGCGCTGGCGATCTTCACGCTTGGATCCGCCCTCTGCGCCATCGCGCCGACCCATACGGCGCTGATCGCCTTCCGCGTCTTGCAGGGCGTGGGTGGTGGCGCGCTCTTCCCGACGGCCTTCGCGATCATCTATCGCGTCTTCCCGCCGACGGAGCGCGGCCCAGCCTCGGCGGTGATCGGCGTGCCGATTCTGCTGGCCCCCGCCTTTGGCCCGACCATTGGCGGCTATCTGACGACTACGTTTGACTGGCACGCGATCTTCACGATCAACCTGCCCATTGGCGTTGTCGCCTTCACGTTGGCGGCGCTCTTCCTGCGCGGACGCTCGGCCGACCAGGCGGCGATGGGCGAGACACCAGCCGCTAGTCGCAGCTTCGACCTACTCGGCCTGGTGCTGGCGATGGGTGGCTTTACGACGCTGGTCTACGGCATCACCGAGGCTGGCCCGCATGGGCTGGGCGACCATACCGTCCAGATTTATCTCGCCGTTGGCGCGGCGCTGCTGATTGCCTTCGTGATCGTCGAGCTGCGCTCGAATGATCCGGTGATGGATATGCGGCTCTTCAAGAACTACACCTTCACCATCTCGAATGTGTTGATGTGGGCGTTGGGCGCGTTCCTCTTCGGCAGTCTCTTCCTGCTGCCCTACTTCTTCGAGCAGGTGCAGGGGCTGACGCCGCTCTCGGCGGGCGAGATTCTCATCTCGCAGGGACTTTCCGCCGCCGTTGCCACGGTCGTCGCCGGCGCGCTCTATAATCGCGTCGGGCCGCGCATCATGGCCTTCCTGGGCTTTGCGTTGGTGACGGCGGGTACGTGGGGCTTTGCCCATATGGACGTGACTACAACCGGGCAGTCGCTCCAGGGCTACCTGATTTTGCGCGGGCTGGGCCTCGGCTTCATCAACATCCCGTTGCAGACGCTGGCGCTCTCGGTGGTGAGCAACCGGGCGATGGCGCGCGCCTCGTCGCTGGTGAATGTGACGCGGCAGGTGGCCTCGGCGCTCGGCGTGGCGATTCTGACGGCCTATCTTACGCAGAGCGCGACCTCGCATGGCAACGATATCGCCGCCGCCTTCCAGCAGCGCCCGCCGACCGGAATCGCCGCCGCCTGCATCAACGCGGCAGGGGTGACGGTCCCGACGCCACAGAATCTGGCGGCGCATATGCCCGCAATCCAGGCTTGTGTCGTACAGCATGCGACCACTCTGGGCCTGAACGACACGTTCATGTTCGTCATGATCGCCTGTGGTGTCTGTGCCATCCTGGCGCTGTTCGTCGGGCGCGACCCAGCCGTACAGGCGGCGAAGGAGGCCAAGGCTCTTGGCGAAGAAGTGGCCGAGCGCGAGCAGCCGGTCTTCGCGGGCGAGTAGCGGGCAAGTGCGATCTCGGCCTTGAAAGGCGGGAGTATCGACGGCAGAGGGCTTAAAAGCCCGTCAGGGCAGCCCGCGGGCTGCCCTGCTCGCCTGTTGGGCGAGTCGGCCATTGATGGACTGTCTCGCTTACTCCGGCCATTGATGGCCGAGAACGCTACAGTTATGCCTGGCCAGAGACGCAGACGCAGCGGTTGTGCAGGGTGATACTGCCATCGGGGTTCGCCATGCGCGCGCCGACCTGGGCGACGGTCTGCCAGAGCGCCGCCTGCTGATCTTCGGGCTGCTGCTCGATCACCGTCTTGACGAGCATGTTGGTGGCCCGCTGAAAACGCACGAACACGTCCGCTGAAGGAAACGTGACGCTCATCGTCTGCGACTCGGTCTCGACGTTGTGGAATCCCGCGTCGGCAAGGCTCTGCGCCAGTTTGTTCGCATCGGCGAGGTTGAAGGGGCCGGGCGCGTCGGGCGGCGGCAGTGGCCTGCCAAGCTGACCCATCACCGCAGCGCAGCTCGCGCTGATGATCGGTACCTCCTGCGGCGCGCCCCAGACGGCGGCGGCCAGATATCCGCCGGGACGCAAGACCCGCCGGAAGCCCTCCAGCGCGGGAACGAGCGGCAGGAAGAACATCAGCCCCCAGCGCGAGAGTACCGCATCGAAGCTCTGCGGCGGCAGGTCGAGCGCTTGTGCGTCCCCTTCGAGGAATGTGACGTTGCTCAATCCAGCGGCTTTGGCCCGCTGGCGTGCCATTTCAAGCATCTGTGGCGCGTGGTCAACGCCCACTACCGATCCCGACGGCCCAACAACACGGGCGGCGGTCAACGCCGGATCACCCGCGCCGGTCGCAGCATCCAGCACGCGCTGCCCAGCGGTGATATGCGCCAGCGCAATCAGCCGCGCGCTGATAACCTCTCCTCCTGGGGCCGCAATCGCGGCAGCGTCGCTAAAGTCGCGCGCCGTCTCGTTCCAGGTCTGCCGCCGTCCCGCCTGCGTCGCAATATCCGACGCGTCTGCCTGTGGATTGCTCATAACGTTGCTCCTCTCGCGAAAATTTCAACATCCCATCTGACGGACAGTATGCCCATGCGCCGTCAGCCGCGCCATGAGGTTCATCCACAGCTTCCCCACATCTTTCGCTTTTCGCTGTGCTATCATGCGCTCGCAGCCCCTTCATTCGCTGCGCAATGGCTGTCGGGGAGCATGGCTATTATGGCGGAAGCAACCGCATTCGGCGCGTTACTGCGGCGCTACCGCACCCTCGCGGGCCTCAGTCAGGAGGCGCTGGCCGCCCGCGCCACCGTCAGCACGCGCGCCGTGAGCGATCTCGAACGCGGCATCAATCGCGCCCCACGCGCCGAGACGCTAGAACTGCTCGCCAGCGCGCTTGACCTCGCCCCTGATGAACGCGTCGCGCTGATCGCCGCCGCGCATCCCGACCTGAATGCGTCTTCGGTTGCTGCTGTGGAGACGCCAACGAGTCGTCCGTGGCCGCCATTGCCGCCATTGCCGCTGCCACCCACGCCGCTGATTGGTCGCGAGGCGGATGTGCTGCGCGGGCTGGGGCTGTTGCGGCGCGACGAGACACGTGAGATACGCCTGCTCACGGTGACCGGGCCGGGAGGCGTCGGCAAGACCCATCTGGCGCTGGAGCTTGCCCGCCAGTGCGCGGATCAGTTCGCGGCGGGCGCGGTCTTCGTCGACCTCTCGCCGCTCCACGACGCGGCGCTGGTTCCGACCGCGCTGGCGCAGGCGCTGGGGCTGCGGGAGCCATCCACCGGGACGCTGCTCGACGCGCTCAAAGCGGGGCTGCAGAGGCAGAATCTTCTGGTCGTGATCGACAACGTGGAGCATGTCGCGGAGTGCGCGCCGATGCTGGCGAACCTGCTGGCGATCTGCCCCGATCTCACGCTGCTCGTCACCAGCCGCATGCCACTACGACTGCGCGGCGAACAGATATTGACACTGGAGCCGCTGGCATTGCCTGACGCCGCGTCACTCTTCACCGCACGCGCCACGGCTCTCCGCGATGATCTACCGCTTGTGTCCGATGATGTCGCCGCTATCTGTGAGCAGGTGGATTGCCTGCCGCTCGCCATCGAGCTATGCGTCGCCCAGCTTGGCGCGCTCTCGCTCGCCGACCTGCGCCAGCGCCTGAGCGCTGGAGTGACGCTGCCGCCGACGGGACCGCGCGACCTGCCCAAACGGCACCGGACGCTGCGCGCCACCATAAGCTGGAGTTACGACCTGTTGCCCCCACCCTCCCAGGCGCTTTTCCGTCGATTGGGGGTCTTTGCCGGTGGCGCCACATTGGCAGCCATTCAGGCGGTCTGCGGTCTGGCTGAAGATTCCCCGCGCGATGTCCTGCCCGACGTGATTGCGCTGGTGGACGCCAGCCTCCTGCGGGCGCGCGTTCAGGCGGATGGCGCGACGCGCTATGAGATGCTGGCGACGATACGGGAGTTCGCCCGCGACCGTTTGCGCGCGTCTGGGGAAGAAGAGAACTATGCTGGTCGCCACGCGACATACTTCGCTGGCTTCGCGGGCGATGAGGTGTCCATGACGCGCGAGGTAGCCAACGTGCGGGCGGCGTTGATCTGGGCGCGTGATACGGGAAAGAGCGCGCTGGGTATGGAACTGCTATTGCGCTTTGGCCGCATCTGGTATCTCAGCGGGATGCTCTCCGAGTTGCGCGGCTGGCTAGAGGCTTTCCTCGCACTCGACGCCGCCAGCGAGGTACCCGCGCCGCCAGCGTTACGCGCCAATGCGCTATATGGCCTCGCTCGGGTCACCTATGACCGCGGCGAGACCGAAAACGCGGGCATGCTGGTGGAGCAGTCGTTAGAGGCGGCGCGCGAGGCAGACGATGCCGAAGCTATGAGCAATGCATTCGTGATCCTTGGGCAGCTTGCCCAGCGCAATGGCGATAACTCGCTGGCGGGCGAACGCTTCGAGGAGGGCCTCAGGTGGGCGCGCAGGAGTGACAATCTCCATGCGGTCAGTGCGGCGCTTGGTTTCCGTGCTCAGAGCGCTCAGGCGGAGGGGAATATCCCGCTTGCGGTCGCGCTCTATGAGGAGGCGCTGCGGATTGCCCGCCAGAATGGCTCGCTCTGGGGCGAGGCGCTGACGGAGACCCATCTGGGACGGCTCGCGTTCACGCAGCAGCGCTATCCACAGGCACGCCAGCACTATGGCAATGCGCTGGCGCTCTATCGCACCTTCGGCAGCGATGTCTACCTGACGTGGTGTCTGGAAGCCGTCGCCGCGCTCGACAGCGCCGAGGGCAACCATATCCGCGCGGTAACCATCAGCGCCGGGACCGAGACGCTACGCGCCAGAGGCCACGCGCCACGTCCGCCCGCCGAGCAGCAGGCGTTCGAGCATGCGCTCGCCGGATGCCGAGCGGCGCTGGCCGATGAAGCCTATCAGCGCGCCTGGGCAGCGGGGCTGGCTGCCTCGCGCGATACGCTGATTCGGCTGGCGCTTGGCGAGGATGATGCGCTCACATCCTAACCTGGCGTGATAGCCAATTCGCTCGTTCAGTCATGCAGCCAATGGAGGTCTATAAAATCGCCATGTGTCGCAATATCAAGCCACTGTTCAACTTCGAGCCGCCAGCCACCGAGGACGAGGTTCACGCAGCCTCACTGCAATTCGTGCGCAAGATTAGCGGATTTACCAGGCCCTCGAAGGCCAACGAGGCCGCCTTCCTCGCTGCTGTTGATGAGATCGCCGCCATCGCCCACAAGTTACTCACCGCACTAGAGACGAACGCGCCGCCAAAGGATCGCGCCGAAGAGGCCGACAAAGCGCGCGCCCGCTCGGCCCAGCGGTTCCCCAACCAGCCTTTGTCGTCACACAGCCACACGCACGGCTAGGCAGGCAAGAAACGACACATGGGCAACCCGCCCCAAGCTATCTGCGCCACTGGCCGCCGCTGGCCAAAAGGACAGTTGACGACTCTCCGTGTGAGTAGCTATAACAAGATATATCTTTGCAAATGCGGGTTGGCTGGCACGGCGACAAGGTAGGACAGAGCGTACGTCTGGCACGCCAATCGTGCAACCGCAGCTTTTGATCGTGTGTTACACAGGGTATGGGTATTGCGGCGAAACCGGGTTTTGGCTCGTCGTCCGCAAAGGAGGTGTTGATTTGTATCAGTGGCTTGTTTTTCTACATGTGCTCGGCGTCTTCGGATTCCTGCTGGCGCATGGGGTCTCGGTCTTCGTCGCCTTCCGCGTGCAGCGTGAAAAAGATGTCCACGCGATTCGGGCGCTGCTTGGTCTCTCGGCGAGCGCCGTGATGATGTCCACCTTCTCGCTGCTCTTGATTCTGGTCGCCGGGATCATTGCCGGATTTATGGGGAACTGGTGGTCGTCCGGCTGGATCTGGGCGGCGGTCGGCGTCTTGGTGGTGGTCTGGATTCTGATGGCCGCCTTCACCGGGCCAGCTTTCCGCAGGGCGCGCATCGCGGTGGGGTTCACTGGGCCAACCACTATCGACGAGTCCATCGTCTCCGACAAACTTCCAGAGGCGCTGGCGGCGCTGCGCCCGTGGCTGCCGACGCTGACCGGCGGCATCGGCCTGGTGGTCTTGCTCTGGCTGATGGTGCTCAAGCCATTCTAACATCGGGCTGCCAGATGGGGGAGGCATGCGGAGAAAGGATAGGGAGCAGGGTATACTTAAGGAACGCGTCGCGATCATGGCGGGGCGTTCCCTGCTATACCAGTCATCCGTCTTGATATGCAAATATTCCATCTGAGGAGGCCCGCCCGTGAAGCTCACCTGCAAGCAGCAAGACCTTGCCCGAGGACTCTCCACCGTCAGCCATGCAGTCTCGACGCGGAGCACACTGCCGATTCTCTCCAATATTCTGCTGGCCGCCGAGAATGGCCGCCTGCGTCTCTCCGCCACCAACCTGGAGATCGGCATCACCTGCTGGGTGCCTGCCAACATCCAGGAGGAGGGCAGCACCACCAGCCCGTCGCGCCTGTTGACTGACTTCGTCAACACGCTGCCGCCGAACGAGGTCACGCTGGCATTGCAGCCATCGGGGCAGAGCCTGAAGGTGAGCGACCAGCGCAGCCAGGCGACGATTCGTGGGATGGAGCCGGGCGAGTTTCCGGCGATCCCGACGGCCGATGGCGGGCAGCCGCCGCTGACGGTGAGCGCTGGTGAGCTGCGGGCGATGATCGCCGAGGTGGCCTTCGCCGCCGCCACCGATGACGCCCGCCCGGTCTTTACTGGCGTTCTGGCGCGGGTGAGTGGTGGGCGGCTGACGTTCGCCGCCGCGGACAGCTTCCGGCTGGCGGTGCGCTCGACCGCGCTGGAGGAGTCTGGCGGCCAGGGTGACGCGCCCGTCAACGATATGCTCATCCCCGCGCGCACGCTGACGGAGCTGGCGAAGGTGATGCCCAATGATGGCACGGTCTATATCGTCGTGACGCCGAACCGCAATCAGGTGCTCTTCCGCATGGGCGACGACCTCGAACTGGTCTCGACGCTGATCGCCGGGCAGTTCCCCAACTACGAAGCGATTCTGCCGAAGGGCCACACGACCCGTGTCACCATCGCGACCGACGATCTGCGCCAGGCGTCGAAGCAGGCGTCCATCTTTGCCCGCGATAGCGCCAATATCGTGCGGTTGAAGGTTGAACCGGGCGAGAACGATGGCTTGAAACCTGGCGCGGTGACACTCGTGGCGACAGCGGAGGAAAACGGCGATACCACCACCACACGCGAGGCAGCCGTGGACGGCGCGGGGATGGAGATTATCTTCAACGTCAAATACCTGACGGATGTGCTGGGTGTCGTAGAGACGAAGGATGTCGCGCTCGAACTTAACACACCACAGCAGCCCGGTGTCATCAAGCCCGTCGGCGAGAGCGACTACGTCTACGTCATCATGCCGATGCATAGCACCCGCTAGCCATTGGCTTGCTCATACGTCAACCGAAGCAAGGTCGTGTCGCAATGGCATGGCCTTGCATTTTAGGTGATCAGTTCGCGCACATTGTCCACCAGGATGAAGATGCCGACAAGCACCACCACCGCCAGCAGCAGCGGCAGGGCAAACTGGATGATGATGACCAACGTAGCCACCACCGCCAGCGCCACCGCTATGCCGCGAATCAAACCGTCCAGGGTGCGGTGGAACAGCGCCTCGATGAACGCATACACCCCGAGCAGCGCCGCCACGCCGGGAATCAGAATGCCAGGGAAAAACTGCGCCAGCACCGCCAGGCCCACGAGCAGTACGCCGACGCTCACTGCGCTCCAGATGGCCGCGAGGCGACCGAGGCGCAGGTCCGCCGCGCTCACTGGCAGGTCGGGGGCGTGGAGATGCGCGCGTGGATCGCCGGGGTCTCCCGAAGCCAGGCGCTCGGCATAGGCAGCGCATTGCTCCTGAGCGATATCGATGGCCGCGCGCTCAGCCTTGAGCCGGGTCAGCTCTTTGTCCATCTTCTCGATCTGGCGCTGTGCTTTGTCGGCCTCCGCACGCGAGAATGTCGTGCGCTGGGCCGCCACCTCCATCTCGAATCCCATCATCTGCGCGGTAGCATCGTCAATCGTGTGGGTCAGCTCGGCGCGCTGCTCGCCTAGCCGCTGCTGTTGCCGCGCAAGGGTCGTCATCGCGGCTGCTGGCGGCGGCGTCTTATCCAGCCCGCTCCAGCCGACCGGATCGTACCAGCGTTTCCGCTCTCCACCACTCCGGTCGAAGCGCGGGCCAGTGGGCGCATCCTCGCCACCAAGCAAGTCGCCGCTGCGCAGTCCCCAGAGGCCGCGATAGTTGTCCACCCATGGCGGCTCGGGCGACTCCGCCGTTGGCTGGAGCAGGCGCACCTGCCACGTCTGCGGCTGGCCGGGTCCAACGCGCAACCCATCGCCTCGGGCATAGTCGACAAACGGAATGTGAATGCCTTCCTGCGTTTTCGGCGGACCGAGGGAATCGCCCTGGCCAAGGCGCGCCCACAGGCGGCGTATCCCCGTCCACACGCGTGCGAGCCGCTGGGTAAACGGGATCTCGACGGCGGGCATATACTCGCCCCGGAAGAAGTAATTCGCGTGCGAGCCAGCGCCAACATAGACGATAGGGTGCTCGCCGAGACGTTCTAGCCCCGGATCATCCCAGCGGCGGCGCAGGTCGTCGCCCTCGCCCAGGTGCGCGGAGCATGCCAGCCAGCAAGGCTGTATCTGGCCGGATGTATCCTCCGCTACGTAGACCGTCACCACTTCCCAGTCACCCTCGTGATCGTTGACGCCGTGGAATGACGAGCGCCAGTCGTTGAAGGCGTAAAAGAAGTAATATTGCAGCGCGATATACCCGTGCTGGCGCACGACCCGTCCGTGATACCACGTGCCACGATGGCTCCCCGCGCCCTGCTCGATGGTTTGATAACGCTGCGCGGCGCCAACGGCCAGACCGCCCGGCGTATTGCCACGCAGCAGCAGCGAGAGCGAGAAGAACATGTCGAGGAAGCGAGGCAGCAAGCCGACCCGCACGAGTCGCCCCGGCCCCGTGTGGAACTCACGCAACGTCGAGCTATGGCGAAACGCGCGGACCTCGGCGAGCGACGCGGCGTTCGCAACGCGCAGATAATAGACGGCGCCTGGAATCTCCTGGCGGCGCTCCGTCAGGGCCTTATTATCCAGCTTGCCTGGCGACACGAGTAGCTCTGGATCGGTGTCGGGGTAATAGACCCAGAGACTGGCCTGAGCCAGATAGAGGTCGGCGCTCATTGGATAGAACTGCTCGCCCCGGTTGAAACACAGGACTGGCTCAAAGCGCCGCAATAGCGCCAGATCATTGTCGGTAACTTCTTGCATCGTCGCCCCTCGCCGTCGGATGCTATGTACGTTGCGCGCTCTCGTGCCGCACCGGCTGCTGGTCGGGCTGGTTGAGCTGGGTTCGCCCTGGCGCTGGCGTTAATGTTGGCACGAGCGCCCTGCTCTCTGTCACAAGCATTCCGACGCTGGCGTTCGGAGTAGCTGGCGCGGTGTGAGGCCGCATGCCCGTAGGATGTCGCAGGGTCTCGAAGAAACGCGTAACTGAACGGGTGTTGAGGTAGAAAATAATGATGATGGGGACGAGCATCTCCAGATACGGCGTGCGACCTTGAAGGACGCCCCACAAATCGACGGCCAGCGAATAGCCCTGCACCAACAGCGCCAATGTCCAGGCCCACGGGCGCACCAGGAGCAGCGCGATCCCGCCGACAAGCGAGAGGATGGCGACGACGGCATTCGCGCTGGCGCTCGCCCAACTCAGCGGCGTGACGCCTTCGAGGCTGATAACGAGGTCAGGGGGTAACTGGCCACGAAGCGCCGGGATGATGGTTGCGGCGAAAACGGCGACAACCGCACTCAAGACCAGACCCTGCAAGAGCAGCAGGCAGCCGATGAATATCACACCGCGCGGTCGTTTCATCTAGCTTCGGCCAGGAGGCCTCTCCCTTCAGGTTCCATGTAATTGTGTGATAACTCATGCCATGCCGACTGTTATGGCTCGCGGTGCATCGTATCAAGTCTCTCCACGGTCGCCATGGGCCAAAAGTGTAATAAACGTAGGGCATAGGGGAGGTGCGGCGGACATGCGCTGATGGGGAGATACGACCTTCGGACCACATGAGCATGCATGATACAATAGCGGGGAGGCTTGTTATCCATGCCAAATACGCAGAGCAATTTTATCCCTACCCCGGCCGATAAGTTCACTTTCGGCCTCTGGACCGTCGGCAACATTGGCCGCGATCCCTTTGGCGAGCCTGTGCGCGCGCCTCGTTCGCCCGTCGAGTTGGTGCATTTGTTGGCCGAGGTTGGGGCGTGGGGCGTCAACTTCCATGACAACGATCTCGTCCCGATAGACGCCACCCCCGCCGAGCGTGACCGCATCGTGCGCGACTTCAAGCAGGCGCTGGATGAGACGGGCGTGGTTGTCCCAATGGCGACGACCAACCTATTCACCGACCCCGCTTTCCGGGACGGCGCGTTTACATCCAATGACGCGCAGATGCGGGCCTACGCCTTGCAGAAGACAATGCGCGCCATCGATCTGGGTGTGGAGCTTGGAGCGAAGACCTACGTCTTCTGGGGCGGGCGCGAAGGCGTGGAGACCGATGTCGCCAAGTCGCCGCTCGATGGCCTGAAGCGGATGCGCGACGCCCTCAACTATCTCTCTGGTTACGTGCTCGACCAGGGCTACAACCTCCGATTCGCGCTGGAGCCGAAGCCCAACGAGCCACGCGGCGATATCTATCTGGCGACGGTGGGCAGCGCTCTGGCTTTCATCCAGACGCTCGATCATCCCGAGATGGTGGGCGTCAACCCGGAGGTCGCGCACGAGACGATGGCTGGGCTGAACTTCCTGCATGCGGTGGCGCAGGCGTGGGACGCGGGCAAGCTCTTCCACATCGACCTCAACGATCAGGTGATTGGCCGCTACGACCAGGACTTCCGCTTTGGCGCGCAGAATCTGAAGGCGGCCTTCTTCCTGGTGCAGTTCCTCGAATCGGTCGGCTATGACGGCTCGCGCCACTTCGACGCGCACGCCTATCGCACCGCCGACGCCGACGATGTCAAAGCGTTCGCGCGCGGCTGCATGCGGACCTACCTTATCCTGAAAGAGAAGGCGAGACGGTTCGCGGAGGACGCTGAGATTCAGGGGCTGCTGAGCCAGATTCGCGCACAGGACGCCGCCGCGGAGCCATACTCGCGGGAGTCGGCCCAGGCGCTCAGCGCGCGCGACTTCAACCGCCAGGCTCTGGGCGCGCACGGCCAGCCCTACGAGGCGCTCGACCAGTTGGTGATCGAGCTACTCCTGGGCGTGCGCTAGCTCTATCCACGAAATGTCACCTGCACGGCTGCCTGATGGAGAACATGTGGGGATGAATTCCAACCTCATCCCCACGCGGCGGGCAGGCGCTCGCGGCTTTTCTGGTCGCATGTTGAAGCGCGGCTTCGTAACGGATGATGGCCAGCAATGATGTGCTGGACTACTATTTCCTCATGAGCGTTGACACACGACAAAGGGTACGCAAGGAGGATCGCATGGCAACGGATTGCACGCACCTGGACGAGATTCGCGAAGTGACGCCGAGCGGCGACGGCTGCAAGGAGTGCCTGGAGATGGGCGACTCCTGGGTTCATCTGCGCGAGTGTCTGGTCTGCGGCCATATTGGCTGCTGCGACAACTCGAAGAACCGGCACGCCACCAAACACTTCCACGCGACCAGCCACCCCATCATCCAATCGTTCGAGCCGGGCGAGGACTGGCGTTGGTGCTACGTGGATGAGGTGTACTTGTAGCTCATGGGCGGCGCGCGGAAACCGCAAGATGGAAGAAGCCGCGCTCGATGCATATGGCGCTCAATGAGCAGATAGCACCATATGTGCATCGGTGGAGCGAGAAATGGCGCGGGCGCACTCAGTAGAACGGTGCTTTCCATAAGCGCCGTCGTTGTCGTAAACAACATGACATTGGATGGCGACATGCGGCGCCTGCGAGGCCCAACGAAGATACTCGCGGCGGCTTCACGCACGCACGTATTGCGCTGGGCGTCGCCCTATACCGACAACGAAGGAGGGGTAACGATGCAGGAACATGGTATGGACCAGAAGAACCTCGACATGTATGGCGACCCGCCGATTCCGTGGTCGCGCGCGCTCGAAGAGCTGGAGAACATTGCCACAACGGATGAGAAAAAGACCTTCTGGCTGGCGACCACCTCCGCCGATGGGCGGCCACACGTCGCGGGAGTAGGCGCGCTCTGGGTTGACGGCACGTTCTACTTCACCAGTGGTGAGGGGACACGCAAGAGTCGCAACCTGGCAGGGAACGCGCACTGCGCTATCTCGGTCAACCTGCCAACGCTCGACCTTGTCATCGAAGGGACGGCGTCGCGGGTAACCGACCGGGCCACGCTACAGCGCATCGCGGAGCGCTATGCGGCGCACGGGTGGCCAGCAAGCGCAGGCGACGACGCCATCACCGCCGCATACAGCGCGCCGAGCGCCGGACCGTCTCCGTGGAACCTTTACGTCATGACACCTGTTGTAGCGTATGGAGTGGCGACTGAGGAGCCATACGGAGCGATGCGCTGGCGCTTCTAGCGTCCCCGCCATTTTTCGTATCCAGCGCGCGGTGGGAATAACCGCCGCAACGATGATAGACTATATATCGGGCGCGGCAACTTATGGCCGCGCCACGTTGCGCTGGGGCGCATTTCTGGCCTCGCACTAATCGTCCAGGGTTATGTCATGGATCATCTCTTCGCCACCGTCGTCTTTGGCCTGAGCGCTTCTCTGTGCTGGGGCAGCGGTGACTTTAGCGGCGGGCTGGCCTCCCGGCGCGCCAACGCATCCAGCGTCATCGTCGGCGCGTATACGATAGGGCTTGTGTTGCTGGTCGCGCTGGCGCTGATCTGGCGCGAACCATTCGCCCGGCCCATCGATTTGCTCTGGGGCGGGCTGGCTGGTCTGGCGGGCGTGCTGGGGCTGCTGGCGTTCTATTCCGCCCTCGCCACCGGGAAGATGGGGCTGGCCGCTCCCATCTCTGCTATCCTGACGGCGACACTCCCCGTCGTCTTCAGCATCTTCACCACCGGACTTCCCCATCCGCTGCAGTTGGGTGGCTTCGTGCTGGCGTTGCTCGCCATCGCGCTGATATCGCGCCCGGAACGCGCCGCAGGCTCGCCCAAAGGGATCGGGCTGGCCTTGCTTGCGGGCTGTGGTTTTGGCTGCTTCTTCATCCTGATTAGCCGGGTCAGCCCTGGCGCCGTTTTCTGGCCGCTGGCGATGGCGCGCGTCGTCTCGGTCATCTTCCTGCTGGCCGTGCTGCTGGCGCGGCGGCAGCCGATTCTGCCAGGGAAAAACGTCGCTGGTCTGGTGGTGGCTACAGGCATCCTGGACGCTGTTGGCAATGCCTTCTTCGTGCTGGCCGCTCATAGCGGTCGCCTGGATATCGCGGCCATTCTCTCCTCGCTCTATCCCGCGGCCACCGTCCTGCTGGCGGCAATCGTGCTGCGCGAGCGAGTGCAGCGCATCCAGGCGGCGGGCGTGATGCTGGCGCTGCTGGCAATTCCACTTATCTCGACTTGACGCGCGTAATGGGCGTAGCAACCCCAGACAAGGCGCATCATACGTATCTTGCCTGGGGAAGAGCATTACCGTCGTCAATAGCGCTATGGCTATGGGGCGATCTGTTCGAGCGTCTCCTTGCGTGTCGAGACGCCGAACTGGGCCAGGATGGCCGCGACCACCAGGAAGGCGGCGATGACCAGGAAGGCCGGTAGCGCACCCAGCCCTCCCAGCAGCGGCACGATGAGCACCAGGCCGATGCCACCGCCGACGTGCCCAATGCCGTCAGACAACGCATAGCCCGTCGTGCGCGCGCGCGTGGGGAAGTTTTCGGTTGACCAGGTATAGGTCATCGGCACCCAGACGTTGAAGCCGAAGAACAGAATCACCGCGCCGATGAACGCCACCCAGGGGATCTCGGTCGGTGAGGCCGCGCGCCCGGCAAGCGCGATCATCACGCCGCCAATAATCGTTATTACCGCCCCAATCGGCAGCCATGTCTTGCGCTCCAGCCGCTCGCTGAAGAAGTAGGCGACCAGGGCGCAGGCGATGAACCCAATGGTGCCGATGGCCGCGATGAGCCCCGCCTCTGGCGGTGGGTAGCCCAGCGACGAGAGAACTGAGGTGAAGCCAGCGGCGATCGTGTAGACGGTCACGTAGGCGAACGACCAGACTGCCAGCACCAGCACGGCACGTTTCAAGTAGAGTGGATTGGTCAGGATCTCGGTATAGCCCGCGCGCGGTTCGCGTGTTGGCATCGGCACGTCGGCGCCGACGGGGGCCAGCGTCTGCTTCCGCGATGCGCGCTTCTCCATATCAATGACCACGGCATCCGCTTCAGCGATGCGTCCGCGCACCGCCAGCCAGCGTGGCGATTCGGGTAGTTGCACCCGCAACAGAATGCCGATGAGCGCCAGCGCCGCGCCGACGATGTACATGATCCTCCAGCCGTCGCCCATGAAGACGCCGGTTTGGGGGTTCACGGTCACCTGAGCGAAGGAGAGGCCGAGCGGGAAGGCTGCCGCGGGCGTGGTCAGGATGAGGCCAAGCCAGATGCCCACGAAGGCTCCGAGCGCCGAGCAAAAGAAGATAAGCGACGTATACTTGGCGCGCCCGCCCTGCGGAGCAACCTCGTTGACGTAGGTATTGACGATTGCCAGATCGGCGCCAATGCCGATGCCGGTGATGGTGCGGGCGATGATAAACGTCGTGTACGCCCCGCCCGGCCAGAGGGTATCCAGCGAGCCGTAGTTGCCGACGAAGGCTGTGGCCAGCGAGCCGAGGCCGGTGATCAACAGCGTGACCAGCAGCATATTGCGCCGCCCGAAGCGGTCCGCCAGAGGACCGAGGGTCAACGCGCCGATGACATAGCCAATCAGGTTCCACAGCACAGGCAGGCCGATCTTGTCGGACGCCTCGACGAATCCTGGCGGCAGGCTGGTCAACCCTGGCGGTGGACCAGCCAGACATTTCGGCACGATTTGCGTACAGGTCTGGATGAACGAGACGTTGATGTCGAAGATGTCATAGAAGGTAAAGAGGAAGCCCAGACCGATGGTGAACAGGAATGCGAACGGCAAAGCCCAGACGGTGATGCGGTCCAGGCGCGCGGCGATCTGACCCGCCGAGCGGGTTGGAGCTGACATGATACCACCTGCTTTCAACTCAGTGTGCGGCGCCGGATCCCCGGCGCAAAGAGCACATAGCCAGCACAGATTGTGTGCGGCCTGACGACGAGAGGAAGCTCCTGGCAGGTTGCGCTGTCACCAGAGTCAAAGTATCAATGCTGTTGTTTGTCGCGACCTCCTTTCGCATCGAGGCGGCAGAATGCCATACAGCGAACCGCGCGACGTTCATAATAGCGAACGGCTCGTTCGTTAATGAGAGCAAGTATGTTCGACAGGTTGGAAATTGTCAAGATGCGAGATATTCGTCACCGAGAACACGCAGATAACTGGTGGAGTAATCCGGTTTGAGACCTCTAAATGTCGAGGATCGGCGCGCTTTCGCATCGACGGTGCAACGAACTCAACTATTGGTTTGTCGCCATAAATTTTGTCGTGTCACGACATTTTGTCCATCCTCTGGCGCGCGTCAATGGGGTTGACATCCAGCCATCATCAATTCATAATTGCTGACATGACAGAACCATCAGTTCGCCATATTGAACAACGCAAAACGCGGCAGGCTGACGATGCCATCACAGGCGCATCCACGCCGATGGTCGAGCGCACCTTCCGGCTGCTGGATCTGCTCAGTGCGTCCGAAGATGGGCTGATCTTCTCTGACCTTGTGCGCGCGCTTGGCATCAGCAAGGGTAGCCTGCACGGGCTGCTCAAATCGCTGGAACGCGCCCGCGCCGTCGAGCAGGTGGATGGTCGGCGCTATGTGGTCGGGCCGCGCATCTACGACCTCGCGCTCGCCTATAGCCAGCGTGCGGGATTGCGCCGCGTCGCGCTGCCGGGCATGCGACGTTTGGCGGGTGAGATTGGCGAGACGATTTTCCTTGGGCGGGTCGAGGGGGATCGCGTGCGTGTCGTCGATCGGTGCAATGCCGAGAGCGATCCGTCGGCGCTGCATATCTCCGCCTCCCCGGGCGCCCATGTGCCGCTGCTCGCCGCTGCGGTGGGCCGTGTTGTGATGGCGTCCTGGTCGCCCGCCCGCCGTGAGGAGTATCTGCGCGCCCATCCGCTGCTGCGTTATACTGAGCATACCGTCACCGACCCCGAGCAGTTCCTGGCAGCCGTGGCGGCGACCGCGCAAAGCGGCGTTGGTATGGATCATGAGGAATATCTGGCGGGGGTCAACGCGGTGGCCGTGCCGATTCGCGGGCTGGGCGGGGCGCTGGCCGGCCTGCTCTGGGTGGTGGGGTTCGCCACACGTCTCGAGGGCGACGCGATGCTCCGGGCGGGCGAGTTGCTCCGCGACGAGGCGGAGGCGATTGCGCAGGCCATGGACGCAGCGCGCTGATGATCGCAGAGCGCCCGGCGCAGAGCGCCCGGCGCAGAGCGCACCCGTATGAGCCGAGAGTCGCTGACAGGGCTGATTGAGCAGGAGGTTGGCACGATGTACTCGCATCCCGCGTCGTCGTTGGTCAGTCAGCGTGGAGGCGCGCGGCCCATGCTCCAGGCAGCCAGCCGCGATGAGATCGCGACCTTCCAGCTCAACCGCCTGCGTAACGGCCTGCGACGCGCGCTGCCGGGCAATGCGTTCTATCAGCGCCGCCTGAGCGACCTCGCCAGCCAGCCGCTTGCCGACTTCGCCGAGTTCACCAGTCTGCCCTTCACCACCAAGGCCGATCTGGTGCGCGACCAGAGCGAGCACCCTCCCTACGGCGCCAACCTGAGCTTCCCGCTACGTGACTATGTGCGCCTGCACCAGACCTCCGGCACGACGGGCAGCCCGCTCAAGATCCTCGATACGACCGAAAGTTGGGACTGGTGGGCGGACTGCTGGACGGTGATCCTGCACGCGGCGGGCGTCACCAGCGACGATATCGTCTATCTGGCGTTCTCGTTTGGGCCGTTCATCGGTTTCTGGTCGGCCTATGAGGGCGCGAAGCGGGTTGGCGCGCTGGTCATTCCCGGCGGAGGCCAGACCTCTGTGCAGCGGCTACGCTCGATTATGGAGACCCAGGCGACGGTGCTCATCTGCACGCCGACCTATGCGCTGCATCTGGCCGAGGTGGGCCGCGCCGAGGGCATCGATACGGCTGCGTCACACATCCGCGTCACAGTCCACGCGGGCGAGCCGGGCGCGTCGAT
Organism: Ktedonobacterales bacterium; assembly: GCA_036273675.1. GTDB lineage: Bacteria > Chloroflexota > Ktedonobacteria > Ktedonobacterales > JADMIN01 > DAHUXT01. Next base: position 24,373 of record DASUHD010000098.1, read on the forward strand.
TCCCAACACGCGGCGGCGCATCGAGGAGCTTTGGGGCGCGCGCGCCTACGACCATATCGGCATGACCGAGATGGGCGCATACGGCTTCACCTGCATCAATCAGGACGCCGTTCACGTCAATGAGGAAGAGTTCATCGCCGAAATTCTCGATCCTGTCACCAACGAGCCAGTGGCTGAGGGCGAGCGCGGCGAGCTGGTGCTGACCAACCTGGGACGCTGGGGCTGCCCCGCCATCCGCTATCGGACGGGCGATCTGGTGCAGCGCGGCACGCGCGACTGCCCCTGCGGGCGCACCTATCTGACGCTGCCAGGCGGCGTGCTGGGGCGGGTGGACGAAATGCTGATCGTGCGGGGCGTCAATGTCTATCCCTCCAGCATCGAGGACGTGCTGCGCGGTTTCCCAGAGGTCGAGGAGTACCGCATCACGCGGCTGAAGGCTGGCGCGATGGACGAGATCGAGCTTGAAGTGGAATGCCCGGAGGCGACCGTATCCGCTGTCGGGGCGGCGCTGCGCCAGGCGCTGAGTCTGCGCGTGCCGGTGCGGTCGGTCGCGCCAGGATCGCTGCCGCGCTATGAACTGAAGGCGCGGCGAATTGTGCTGGCGGAGTGAGGCAGGTGATAGCGTATGTTGTGCTATGGCGCGCATCGTGGCCTGAAGGCCACGGCTAATCCAGGAACTTACATACTGACGTTAGCGAGGGCGCTAAACCGCCGAGATTAGCCGCGGCATTTATGCCGCGAAGGTGGCCTACCTATCTCCTCGCCCATAGCATTGTGTCTCTCTGCAAAACCGTAACCAAAACGTAAACCCAAATGGGAGCATACCCATGGATAAACAACTGATGGCGTTCACCGTCAACGGTGAGACGGTACAGGTGGCGGCCTCGCCGACGAAGACGCTGCTCGAAGTGCTGCGCGAGGAGCTGGACCTGACGGGAACCAAGCACGGCTGCGAGCTGGGCCACTGCGGCGCCTGCACTGTGCTGGTTGATGGTATGCCCATCCTCTCCTGCCTGGCGCTGGCGATTGAAATGCAGGGTGAGGCGATCACCACCATCGAGGGTATGGCCGAGGGCAACACGCTCCATCCGCTCCAACAGGCGTTCGCCGAGTGTGGCGCTGCCCAGTGCGGCTACTGCACGCCGGGCTTCCTGATGAGCGGGAAATGGCTGCTCGATCACAATCTCGCGCCCAACCAGGACGAGATCAAGGCCGCGCTGGCGGGCAACCTCTGCCGCTGTACCGGCTACACCAAAATTATCGAAGCGGTCGAGTTGGCGGCCACCCGCATGCGCGCCTCCGCCGACGCCACAGCAGCCGGATAGCGGCGAAAAGGGAAGGTTACTATGCTCATCGGCAAATCGCTGACCAAGATAGATAGCTACGCCAAGGTGACCGGCGCGGCGCGCTATGCCGATGATATCAAGCTGCCACGCATGGCCTTCGGGCGCATTCTGCGCAGCCCGCATCCCCACGCCCGCATCGTCCGCATCGATACCAGCCGCGCCCGCGCCTATCCCGGCGTGCTCGATGTCATCACCGGCGCGGATCTCCCTATCAAATACGGCATCATGCCGACGACGCAGGACGAGTATCCCTTCGCCATCGACCGCGTCCGCTATGTCGGCGATCCGGTCGCCGCCGTCTGCGCCGTGGACGAGGAGACCGCCGAGGCCGCACTGGATCTGATCGAGGTAGAGTACGAGCCGCTGCCCGCGCTGCTCACGATTGAGGACGCGCTGGCCCGCGAGGATATCAAGATCCACGACGAGACCAGACGTGGCAACGTCATGAAAGAGGTCCACCTGTCGTTTGGCGACATGGAAGAGGGCTTCGACGAGGCCGACCTGGTGCGCGAGGACACCTATTTCTTCGAGGGGACAACCCACGCCGCGATGGAGCAGCACGCCTGCGTCGCCGACTGTGGGGCCGACGGTAAGATTACGCTCTGGACCTCGACGCAGACGCCGCACTACATTCATCGCGAGGTCGCCAAGGTGCTTCAGATGCCACGCAGCCACTTGCGCGTTATCGTGCCAGCGGTGGGTGGTGGCTTCGGCGGCAAGTGCGAGCCGTTCGCCTACGACTTCGCCGCGTGCCTCTTCGCCCGGCGACATGGCCGGCCCATCAAGTTCACACTCAGCCGCGAGGAGGCGTTTCTCTGCCATCGCGGCCGTCACCCGGTCAAGATTATCCTGAAGACCGGCGTCAAGCAGGACGGCACGATTACCGCCGTCCATCTGCAAACCTTCCTCGACGGCGGCGCGTACGCCAGCTATGGCCTTGCCACGGTCTACTATACCGGCGCGCTGCTGACCGTGACCTACAAGATTCCGCGCTACAAGTTCGA
>DASUHD010000099.1:0-21850 GCA_036273675.1 Ktedonobacterales bacterium
ATCCCGCGTGAGGTATGGCGCATGCATGCCGTACCCGCGATGGCTGCGGCAAAACTCGCGTCGCGCCAGATGCAGGCGGCTATTGGTAACGCCTACTGTGGAACGGCGCTCTACAAGCAGAACATGAGCCGCGAGCGTGCCACTCGCGTTGCCACGGCCGTCAAGTCCCATGCGCTAGCCCAACTGGCAACCAGTGACGTGTACTGGGATGAAATCGTCTCGATAGAGCCGGACGGCGAGGCCGATGTCTACGACCTGACAGTGGATGGGCTGCATAACTTCGTGGCAGGGAATTTCATTCTGCACAACAGCATTGAGCAAGACGCTGATATCGTCATGTTCATATACAGAGATGAAGTTTACAATCCAGATAGCGACCGTAAGAACATCGCCGACATTATCGTCGCCAAGCACCGCAACGGCCCCATTGGGCAGGTCAGCCTGTATTTCATGGCGGCCCAGACGCTCTACCGCGATCTGGACCTGCGCACCGCCGACGACGAGTAACCGGAGAGGAGCGTACCCATGCCTGCGTTTACCGGGTTTCCCTCCGGGAAAAATCCGTTCGTGCCGCTGCCAGAAGCCTTCTTCTCGGCGGTCTTGCCAGAGATCGAGGATCTCGGCGAGTTGAAAATCGTGCTGCATCTCTTCTGGCGGCTCTATCAGAAAGAGGGTAGCCCGCGCTGCGCCAGTGACCGCGAATTGCTGGCCGATCCGCTGTTGCGCCGGACATTGCGCCGCCAGGGCGATCCGCGGCCCATCGAGGAGCGGTTGCGCGCAGCGCTGGAGCACGCCCAGGCCAGCGGCATCTTGCTGCGAGTGCGGGTGCGCGTGGATGGCGAGGTCGTCAGCTGGTATTTCTTCAACACCGACCGCAGCCGTCGCGCCGTCTCTCGCTTGCAGCGCGGCGAACTTTCGCCCGAAGTGTTGCTAGATGCCGAGGGGCCAGCTGGGGCGGGCCAACCGCCAGGAGGCGCGGGCGATGTTGGCGTCATCCACGCGCTGACCGTCGAGGTTGACCGCCCGAACATCTTTACGCTCTACGAGCAGAACGTCGGGCTGCTGTTACCGCTGGTGGCCGAGGAATTGCGCGAGGCGGGCGAGCGTTATCCACAGGAGTGGGTCGAAGAGGCATTCCGGCTGGCGGTGCAGCAGAACAAGCGCAAGTGGAGTTATATCCGGGCAATCCTGCACCGGTGGGAGATAGAGGGAAAAGGAGCGTAGACCATGGAGCGCATGAACGAGATTCTTGCGCGAGCCGCCAGCCGCCGCATCACCACGCGCCGCGCGCCGACTCCCGCGCCCTCTGCCACAGCTTCCGCCAAAGCCGCGTCAGCCGGGGCATCTCCGTCGCCATCATCGCCGGTATCATCATCGCCGGTATCATCATCGCCGCGTCATATCGCGCCGCGCCGCAGCACCATGGGACAGGTATCTCAGCCGAACGGCAAATCAGCCGCGACCATACCTCCGCGCCGCCAGCCAACCGACGCCGACGCCAGCCAGCCGACGCCGCCAGCAGCAGACGTGCTGGAGAGCGACCGCATTCTGGAGCTACCCGCGCGCCCGGCGACAGGAATCGTCAGGTCAGGCTCGACGGGGTCAGCAGGCGCGCGTCCCCGCGAGATGACGTCACTCCGCGAGATCGCGCCGACCTATGCCGCCCGGCTTGGGCCACGGCGTGCGGGGCCGGGCGCATCATCGACGAGCAACGCATCCAACGCATCCAGCGTATCCAGCGCCTCGAATTCAGCCGGCCAGCCTAATGCGAACGGTAAAGCGAGTAGCAAAGCGCAGAGCGGGCGCGCCACGCGGGCATCCGGAAAGGCGAGCGCTCCCGGCGTCTGTCCGCTCTGCCATGGCGCGGGCTATGTGCGGCTGGATGTGCCGATGGGCGACCCGGCGTTCGGGCAGGCGATTCGCTGCCAGTGCAAAGAGCAGCAACTCAAAGAGCGCGACCGCCTCAACCTGCGGAATGTCTCGAATCTCGACCCTTTCCATGATAAGACCTTCGAGGCGTTCGACTCCGCACTTCCCGGCCTACGCGAGGCGCATGACATCGCGCGCCACTATGCCGAGGATCCGCTGGGGTGGCTGGTGTTGCGCGGCGGCTATGGCTGTGGCAAGACCCATCTGGCCGCCGCCATCGCACACGTCGCCCAACAGCGTGATGTCGCGGTGATCTTCGCCATCGTCCCCGATCTGCTCGACCACCTGCGCGCGACCTTCGCGCCCAGCAGCGATATGCCCTACGACGCGCTCTTCGACAAAGTGCGCGAGTCGGAGTTGCTGGTGCTCGACGATTTTGGCGCGGAGAACAGCACCGCCTGGGCGACCGAGAAGCTCTTCCAGCTCATCAACTATCGCTACAACTACCGGATGCCGACGGTCATCACGACCAACCATCGCCTGCTGGCCCACATGGACGAGCGCATCCGCTCGCGCCTCTCGGACCTGGGACTGGTGCGCCATGTCGTCATCGAGGCGGCGGACTACCGCGAGCGCCACACCGGCCGCCCGTCACGTGGCGGAGGCCGCAGCCGGAGCCGCGAGGGGTATAGCCGCTGAGTACGTGCGCTAGTCCGCTGATTTGCCTGTGGCGCTGTGATGATGGGCTGTGTGGCGTCGTTTGCGGAGCCAGGGCAGGCCCACCTTCCAGACGAGGATGGCGAGAACGACCACGCCCGCGATAATCCAGCCCGCGCGCTCGATAATCGGCAGGATACGGTCGTACTCCGCCCCGGTGAGGTAGCCAATCAGGCAGAAGGCGGTATTCCACAGGAGCGCCGCCACCAACTCGAACGAGAGAAAGCGGCGGTAGGACATCCGCGTCGCCCCCGCGCTGAGCGCCACGAACGAGCGGATGTGGCCCACAATATGGGAGAGCAGGATCGCCCGGCCACCGTATTTCGCCAGCATCCGACGCCCCAGCCGGAGCCGTCCCGCCAGGCGCATCCGCCGCCCCAGCCGCGAGTCGCCCCAGCGAAGCATAACCTTGCCCAGCGCGAACCGGCCGAGCAGATAATCCGCGTGGTAGCCGAGCACCGTCCCCATCCAGGCGAAGAAGATCACCCAGGCGAGATTGAGCGAGCCTTGGCGCGCATAGAACGCGCCCAGCAGCGCCAGCGTCCCGCCCGGCAGCGCCAGCCCCAGCAGCGCGGTATTTTCGCCGAGCGCGCCGAGAAAGACGATCAGGTAGCCATATTGATCGTACAGGTCGCGCAGAAGGTCTACCAGGTGCTCTAACATGGGTGTGCCACCATCAGGTGATTCTTTGCGGGTTCGTTTGGGCTAGTCGTGCGGCGCGGCAATCACGCGCTGAGTGGCAGGCTTTCGGCGCAGGCGGAAGACGATGTCTACCGCGAGGATGAAGCCGAGAATCACCCCGGGAATGACAAGTGCCGTCCACGACTGCTGCTCGAGAATAGGGCCGAGGCGACGGTCGTGCAGGATCATGTTCGCGGCCGTCCAGCCCAGCACCAGCGCCGCGACATCCAGCAGCCACGGCAGCCGATTAATCAACTCCGCCACCAGCGCACTCCCCACCAGCAAGATGAGAATGCTCAACAGCAGCCCGCCAATCAGCAGCGGGATATGCTCGGACGCCAGCGCCGCCACCGCCAGTACGTTATCCAGGCTCATCGTCACATCGGCGACGATGATCGTCAGCAGCGCGCTCACAAAGCCCCGCTGAACCCCCTGCTTCACACCACCAGATCCATCCGATGCCGATGCCGATGCTGCGCCCTCTGACTCAGGCGCCGCCTCGGAGGCCGCCGCGTGCTTCTTCAGGTCGCGCTCGCGGTCGTGGAGTAGCTTGACGGCGATGGCAATCAGCAGGATGCCGCCGATCGCCTGGAGGAGCGGCAGTTGGAGCAGTAGCGCCGCCGCCAATGTGAAGAGAATACGTAGCACTATCGCGCCGATGCCACCGGCCAGAATCGCCGTGTAGCGCTGCTGCCGTGGCAGGCTGGCCGCGGCGGCTCCGATAACCAACGCGTTGTCGCCGCTGAGCACCAGATCGACGAGAACAATACTTCCAATGATCCCCAACACTTCGAGCATCTATCGCTGCCTGTCCATCTAAAGCATCTCGCACAGTTCGACGGTATCGTGCGAACAGCGCCTTGTCATCGCCTACTCGTGGGGATGCGTCGGCGCCGCGCGACAATCGGTGGCGCGATGGCATACCCCTTTCTGGACTACGTATTTCAGCCAATAGAGTCACAGAATCCCTCGCGCTGCGAGAGGATTCCAGCGCGTTTGCCTAGCGTAACAGGTATTTATGCGAAGCATTTTGTGGGCCAGTTCGCGGTCACTACGCGGTCACTGCGATGAACGGGAATCCCATTCGTCCAGCGGCCACTGCTCGCGCGGCTGCGACGACTGCTGCTCATCCTGTAGCTGCGAGTCCTGCGGCCAGGGATTCCACGGCGATGGGCCTTGCGGCGGCTGGGGCTGGCTTTGGCTCTGTGGCTGGGGCTGGCTCTGGCTCGGCGGCCATTGGCTCGGCGGACGCGGAGCAGGCTGCGAGGGACTTTGCGCCCATGGGTCCGCCTGCTGGTTCCTCGATGGCGAGTCGAGAGGGCGCGACGGCTGGTGGTAGGGCGCGTGGCGTTCCACGCGGCTCCAGGGATCCGCCGAAGGATCCTGCGAAGGGTCAGAAGCCTGATTGAATGGCTGGCTGAACGGCGGGTTGGGCGCCTGCTGGTAGCGCGGCTGGCTCGGCGGCTGCTCGTACTGTTGCCACTGCTGCCATGATCCCGGACCCCAGTGCGTCGGCTGATCGTATTGGGCCTGTTGGGCCTGTTGGGCCTGTTGGGCCTGTTGGGGCTGGTTGTACCATGCCCCCCGCGCGGAGGGCGCCACGTCCAGGTTCGCCTGCAAAGCTGCCCGCGCTTGCGGTGGCGAAGCCGCGGTGATGCGCGCGAAATCAGATGGCTTGGCCCATTGCGCTTGCGGCAGACCTTCTTCGAGATAGGCCTTGCGCTGGCCAAAGCGCTCCTCGGCGATGCCCGCCAGGAAGACACCCAGCGAGAGCACAAAAATGGAGCCGTGCAGCCAGTTATCGGCGCTGTTGAAGACGAGTACCGGGGCAAAGTTGACGCCAATCAGGCCGACAACCATCAGCGCGCCATACAGCAGCGAGATACCGATCGTATACACACGCACCGATTGATCGCTTGCCAGCGCGGTAATCATCAGGCCAAGCAGGCCCACCGCGAAATGAACCACGCTATGCGCCAGCGTCAGCTCGAAGAAGGAGACGAGCACCTGAAACGATCCAACCGTTGGGAAGAAACCAGGTATGCCAGAGAGCAAGAGCACTGTGCTGAGTATCAGTGCATAGAATCGCGTAATACTGGCCATCCGACTCCCTCCTCGCCGCCAACGCTCCTCTGGTGAGTTGCGGGAAGACCGCCGTATTCCAAAAGCGCTTTCCCGGCTCTGGCCCGGCGCGTGCTATGCTGAATCAGCCATGAATCAGCTATTATGTATCACACAGGCAGGCTAGCCCAAAGGAAGACAGGCAAATATGCTATCAGAGGATGTTTTGGCGACGATAGCCCGCGAAATACACGATTGCACGCGCTGCGACCTCTACCAGCACGCGACTATGAGCGTCCCCGGCAGCGGCAATCCCCACGCCGAGGTGATGCTCATCGGCGAAGCGCCCAGCGCTTACGATAACAAACGCGGCTATCCGTTCTCCGGCCCGACCGGCCCTTTTCTTGATGAACTGCTCGGACTGGCCCATCTCCAGCGCGGCGAGGTCTACCTGACGAACATCGTCAAGCACTGGGTAAGCGAGGGGCGCAGCCCGCTCCCAGCGGAGATTGCCGCCTGCGCACCGTATCTGACACGTCAGATCGAGGCGGTTGATCCGCTGCTCATCTGCACCCTGGGCCGCTTTGCGCTGGCGCGGTTTTTCCCCAAAGGGACGATCACCGCGCTGCACGGCCAGGCGAAGATTGTTGGCGGGCGGGTCGTGCTGGCGATGTACAATCCCGCCGCCGCGCTCCATCGCGAGGAACTGCGCCAGACCGTGGTGGACGATTTCACCCACGCGCTGCCCGCCGCATTGGCCGAGGCGCGGCGTCTTGCCGCCGAGGGCAAACTGGGACAGTCCGCCGCCAATGAGAGCGACGAGCCGCCCCAGCAAATGACACTCTTCTGAATCAGCCCTGGCTCACCAGCGCCTCCACCAGCGGTGCGCCAATCGGCGTTCCCCAGCCAGTGCTGTAGTCCCAGGCGGATGCGGCGGGATAGTAGAGATTGCCGCCAATCGTCACGTCGTGGAAGACCCGGCTGGCCTGGTCGCTTGCGCCAAGCTGGTAGAGCCGTGGATTGAGCAGGCCCAGTGGCTTGCCGCCATGGCTGCGCGACAGCTCGTTCGCCAGCAGCACGATGCCCGCCCACAGCGGTGTCGCGCCACTTGTGCCACCAACCACCTGCCAGCACTCACTGCCTCTGCATCCGCCGTCCCCCGAATAATAGACGCTATAGCCCGTCAGCGGGTCGGCATCCGCCGCGACATCCGGCACCTGGCGCGCGCCATTCGAGAACTGATTGGAGACACCTGGGCCAGTCTGCCACGATGGCCGCTGGTAGACGACACTAACGCCGCCGCCACCACCGGAGGTCTCTAGCGGGCCTTCCCAGCCAGCCTCGCGGCTGTAGCTGCCGTCGAGGTTGGTGAAGAGCGCCGTACCACCGACGGCGGTGACATACGGGCTGGACGAAGGCTCCTGTACCGAGAGGTTGTCATCCTGGCAGCCATAAGCGCCCGAATCGCCCGACGCCACCAGCACCGACATCCCCTGCGCCGCCGCCTGGCGGAAGCTGTTGTCGATCGAATCATAGAAGCTCTGGGATGACGAGGGGTCAAGCCCCTTCTCGCAGGCGCCCAGGCTGATGCTGACAACCTGCGCGTGGTTATCGGAGACGATCTTGCTGAACATCTGGGCGACGCTGCCCAGGTCGGCCTCGCTCTCGTAGACATCAATAGTCGCGGCGGGGGCGATGGCGTGGATCACCTCGATATCCAGCACTGGCTCCGGGCTGGTGGACGACGCCCCGCCCGCCACTGGTGTGACGTTGATCGCGCCCGTGCGCAGCCCAAACGTCTGATCGTAGGATTGCACGTCCGACCGGCGAAACTGGTCGATCTCTGGCAGCGCGACCGTCTGATTCGCGCCCGTCAGCCCCGCCTGATGCAGTGGTCCCAGGTCGTAGGCGCGCTCCAACTCCGTCGGCCCGAAACCATTACCCCCTGCCACCATCGGCCGCCGTGGCGCGACAACGCTGCCCGTATGGATCGCGCTACGGGTATCCAGCCCCAGCACGCCGGAGACCCCAGCAAGTGACGTGGGGATATGCGGGGTAAAGTCCGGTGCGATGTAGCGCTCGCCGTGCTTGTCGCAGTAGTCGCCCAGCCGCACGCCAAAAAGCGTGTCGAGCGTTGCGACCGTCCCCTGCGCATTGAGCAGTCCCGCGGTTGCCGTCGCCATCGGCACGCGTAGCCCGGCGGCGCGCAACGTCGCGGCGACGCTGGCGACGGTCGTGCTGGCCGCGCCAAAGCGTCTGGCGTACTCTTGTGGCGAGAGGAAGTGGTGATATTCCGGCGATGTGGGATCATTGAGCGCGGCAAGCGCGGCATCGAGACCCGCGGAATCGCCCTTCAGCACGAGCGAGACCGTCAACGTGCGAGCAGGGTCAGTTGGCCCCAGGCGTACCGGCGCTGATGTTGCCGCCGGAGCGCAGGCGCTGGCAGCCTTCGAGGCCGCCGCCCCAGTCACAGGCGCGCTCCGCTGGCTTGCGGGCGTGGACGGGGCGCATGCCACCAGCAGGGAGAGCGCCGCGATCATCAGCACAGGTGTTGTCCGCCAGGTGCGCCGTTTCCCGGTGTTGTTTCCGCTGTTGCGCATAGATATTGTCTCCAGCCAGGATTCAGCGCCAGACGACACTATTGACGACGTGATCGTATTCTTCATTTGGCACAATGGATGGGTCGGGGCTGTTGGGGTCCAGCGGACTGATGGCGACGAAGATGATTCCCGTCGCGTTCTGGACGCTGGCCATCACCTGGATGAAGACCGGCACCTGCGGCGCGTTGCCTTGCGAAGCGTATGCCCCGATGGACTGCCCCGCGCCCGGCACGTAGCCAATCTCCGCCCCTTTGATCGCGCCGAAGTCCTGCGGATTGGTGAAGTTGTTGTTGCTATTGAGGATATTTTGCACGGTCCTGTTGAGCAGCGTCGTCGCGCTCGTGCCGGGGCTGACCTGTTGCCCATGCAGTTGCATCGTCACATCGCCAAGCTGGGTTGAGGCGATCAACGTGACGGTGGTCTTATCACCGTCCTGCGAGTCCACAGACCAGGGATCAAAGTAGGTCAACTGAAAAAAGGTATTGTTGATGACGTGCGCCTGCCCGTTATCGCGCGTGGGCGGCGGGCAGTTGCCCGGGCAGGGAGTCGGCGTCGCGTCGGGAATGGGAATCGCGCCCAGGCCACACGCGCCCAGGCTCATCAGCACCAGCAGCCAGATCAGCGGCTGCGCCAGTCGTTTCTTTGATATCTCGGGCATCTTACGCACCAGATGGCTCCTGTCCAGCGCGCCGGGCACGCGTGCGCGGTCTGCGTCGCGGGGTCGCCCGGAGGGCAAGGCCGCAATAGGGGCAGAACGACTCGGCGCCGCGCAGTTGATGGAAGCACTGCGGACATTCCTCGGCATTGCCGGAGCGCAGCGGGCGCGCCTTATCGATCAGGCCAATATGCAAGAGAGAGCGCACCAGCAGCAGCATGATGACGACCGCGCCGCCGTACCAGAGCAGATCGAGAATCGGTCCGCCCCAGAGCGTGCTGCCGACGGCTGGCGCAATCTGGCCCAGCAGCGCGATGATGATGGCGAGCGCGAGATTGGTGACCGCGCCACGGGTGCGTTCGGCGGGCTGGCGGTCGCGCCGCAGCCAGAGCGCCGCGCAGATCAATCCGGTGGTGGCGGCGTCGAGCAGCGGGATAAGCAGCGCAATCTTGAGCGTCGGCAAAATCCAAGCCGAGATCGAGCCGGTTTGCACGAACTGCCCGGAGATAAGATACCAGCCATAGGCGATGCTCTGCGTGGCCGAGAAGCCGAGGCCAGCCGCCGCGCCAAACGCCAGCCCATCGAGCACATCGTCGAACTGGCGGCGCGCGATATAGAGCGCCAGCGGGCCAATCAACATCAAGAGCTGGCCGATGATCGGCAGGACAACGCCGACCAGCAGCACGTAGTTTGTGGATGGCCCGAAGCCAGCGCGAAACTGGCTCAGAATCAGACGATAGAAGAGCAGGCTCATCGCGCCGCCGAAGATCGCGCCAACCAGGAACGTCGCGCCCAGCACGGCGAACGGCTCGTCTTCGTAGAGCTGCGCATCGTAGAAGTAGAACAGATAGAGTACCGGCAGCAACAGCGCGGAGAGCACAATCGCCAGCGGCACGAGCTTGCCCAGGCTGATGCCAATCAGCGCGACGATGGCAACCAAGAGCAGCCAGCGCAGCTGAAACATGCGACGCGGGCCAAGATGCGGAAAGAGCGTCGAAACGATGCTCGGTTGGAGCACATGCTCCGACGGATTGGCGGCGTAGACATGGGGACGGCGCGCGACATGGCGTTCGCGGCTGACCGTCTGGTGCGCGCCGCACCAGGGGCAATAATTGCCCCCCTCAAGCTCGCGCCCGCAATTACGACACTGCATACAGGCTTGACCTCTCCACGATGACATATTCACCCAAACAGGAATGGTGCGCCCAGTATATCGCACTCTACCATCGTGTGGCTGATCGTTAGCAATCACACCAGCGCGTGGATACGACTTCAACTCGGAGACAAACCGGAGGCGCGCCGCACGGCCATAGTCGATTGAAACATCGCGAGAATCACTTGCTGGCGCCTGGGTGTTACCTGCTAATGTATATTAAGTTGGTCAGTTTTATTGACAATAGCATGGGTGACGCTTTGCCGTTGTTGGCAGGCGAGCCAGTTGCAGGTTGTGTCTTTAGAAGAGGGGAGTGTATCGCTATGGCATCTGGGTTAGAGGAATTGCTGCAAGCGAATAAGCGGCAGGCGGAGCGCTTTACGCAGGGAAGCCTTCCTATGCCGCCCGCACGACATATTGCCATCGTCACTTGTATGGATGCGCGTGTAGAGCCACTTTCATTCCTCGGCCTCAGCCTGGGAGACGCGCATGTCATCCGTAACGCGGGCGGGCGTATCACTCCCGACGCGTTGCGCTCGCTGGTGATCTCCGAGGAGTTACTGGGGACTGACACAATCCTGGTCGTTCACCATACCGATTGCGGCATGCTCACTTTCGACAATGAGCAGTTGCGCGAGAAGGTTGGGCGCGACCTGGGCGCGGCGGCGCAACAGGCGGCGGATCAGATTGACTTTCTGCCATTTACCGATCTCGCCGCCAGTGTACGAGCGGATGTGGAGACTATTAAGAGTTCGCCGCTGATTCCGCAAAACATCCCGGTGTTTGGTCTGATCTACGATGTACGGACGGGCAAGCTTGAAACGATCGAGTAGGCGCGACTCACCGATATGCATCCCAGGGCCTCTTGTATCTTCGCAAGGGGCCTTCGTGTTGCCAATCCATATGAAGAGGACGCTTCATTGCGACCTTCTGCTCCTGGGGGTGAGGCGTCGTGGCCTGGGATCATACGCGGACGTATCACCGGGATGGTATAGTTGCCAGCAGAGAAACGCCGATGTCAGGCTCAGGAACGAAGGAGTCGCATATGCCAACCTTGCCGCTGACCCCCGACGAACTGCTGACCACGACCCGCTCTGTGCGCAAGCGGCTCGACTTCTCGCGTCCCGTTGAGCCAGAGATCATCCGCGAGTGCCTGGAAATCGCGTTGCAGGCGCCCAATGGCGGTAACCGCCAGCCGTGGAGCTTCGTCGTCGTGACTGACGCGGCGAAACGCGCTGCGATTGGCGATATCTATCGGCGCGGCTGGGCGCTCTATAAGGGGCTGCCCATCAACGCGCCCGACCGCCTCTCGCCGAACCCGGAGCGCGCGGCGACCCAGCTACGCATCCTCAGCTCCGCCGACTATCTTGCCGAGCATATGCACGAGGCGCCCGTGCTGCTGATTCCGTGCTTCAAGGGGCGCGTCGATAATCAGCCGAGCGTGGCGCAGTCGGGCGCGTGGGGTTCCATCCTGCCCGCTACCTGGAGCTTCATGTTGGCGGCGCGCGCGCGTGGCCTGGGAACCTCGCTGACGACCGTGCATCTCTTCTTCGAGGAGGACGCCGCCGACGTGCTTGGCATCCCCTTCGACAAGATTACTCAGACGGCGCTCATCCCGGTCGCCTACTCGCTGGGGACCGACTTCGCGCCCGCGCCGCGCCAGCCGCTGGACGACGTGCTGCACTGGGATGGCTGGTGAGATGGCTTGATGAGATAGTACTTCCGCCGAGCGGCCTGTCACATAACGCTCGCATCATGCGTGTTAGAGTCGGATGCGTGTGGATCATGCGTATGAGCGGAACGGTCGAGTCGTGGCGGGAGGAAGCGGATTGACCATCGTCTGGCACTGGAACGCGCGCGAGCGGCGGCTGTCCTGGTTGGCGCTGCTGGCGGCGCGCGCCTTTGCCCTGCGGACCCGGCAGCAGGACGGCGACGACGAGAAGAGCGATGCCAGCGCCTCACCCAGCCACGCCCCAGCGCCATCCGCACAGTCCGCTTATCTCGCAGGACCATCTGGCGGCCAGGACGCCGCCTTCGACGCCTTCTTCGCGCAGTATGAGCGCCCGCTCTATGGCTACCTGCGGCGGATGCTGCCATCCCACGACGCGGCGCTGGATGTCGCGCAGGAGGCGTTTTTTCGCGCCTGGCAGCGTTTCGACGTGATCGGCGGCTACGACCGCCCGCAGGCATGGCTCTTTCGTGTCGCGACCAATCTCGCGCTCGATATCCTGAGGCGCCGCCAGCCCATCAATCTCTCGCGCATCTTCGGCGACCACGACGACGCCACAGGAGATGGCGCCACCAATGACGATGCTATCCCCGCGCTGATGGACCCCCACGATATGGAGCGGTCACTGGCGGAGCGCGACCTGGTGAACCGACTGCTGCGGCGGCTGCCCGAGCGCCAGCGGGCGGCGCTGCTGCTCTGGGCGGCGCACGGACTGACCACCACCGAGATCGCGGCGATATTCGAGACAACCGAGGTCAACATGCGCCAGATGCTCAGCCGGGGACGCGCGCGCTTCCGCGAGCTCTACGAGCAGGCGCAGAGAAGCAGCTAGGCGACGAATCCCGCGCCACGTGTCACACGGACGATGCGAACCGCGTGTAAGCACTAGAGTCGTTGCGCAACGGCACACATGGTCATTGGGAGTTGTTGTGGACAGGTATCGGGGCCAGGGGGCCGAACGAGACGAGCCAGATACGATAGGTGGGTGCGCCGCTTTCGGGCCGCTGCTCGAAGCGTACTATCACCACGCGCTGGAGCCACACGCGGCGCGGTCGGTGGCCGAACATGCCGCCGGATGTTCGTTATGCGGCGCCGCGCTGGAACGCTTCGCGGCGACGGACCAGCTGATCGCGGATGCGCCCATGCCCACGCCAGGGCCGGAGCTGCACCGGCGGCTGGCAGCGCGGATTGCGACGGCGCGCGCCCATCGCCCGGGACGCTCGCCCGGACTCGTGTCCCCGATGCCCATCGAGAGGACAGCCGTTGTGCAAGATGTGAACGACAGAGACACAAATAATCAGCGACGGACAGGGCCAAGAATACCGACGCACGCGAGGAAGGGCGTGCAGCGCACGCACGCACTGCTGGGAACGGTGGCGGCGGCGCTGGTCGTGGCGCTGCTGGCGGGTATGCTGCTGACGCGGATGCATGCTCCCCTCGGCCAGACGACAAACGGAGGATACGGCAATTTTTCACCGGCACAGGGCGTTTGTGCGCCAGGAAAGATCACAGCACAAGTACCCAAGGATGGCGATATTGGCTCCCTCGACATGGTCTCGCCCGATGAGGGCTGGGCCATTGGTGGAGTTATGGACCCGACGACGCTTGAGCTGGGAAAATCCTTCATCCTGCACTTTCGCAACTGCGCCTGGACGCCGATAGTGACCAGCATTCCAGATGCGGGGCTTTCGAGTATCTCGATGGGGTCGGCAAGCGACGGCTGGGCGGTCGGCGGCACGACGAGTGGCGCGCCATTCGCCATGCATTATATGAACGGCGTCTGGAAACCCGTGACACCCCCAGGCGCGGATGTCTTTCATGGCCTGTTTTCATACAGGGCCGTGCATATGCTCTCGGCGGATGAGGGCTGGATCGGGGTTAACCTGGAGAAGGATAGCCAGGGGAATCTGACGTCAGCTTTGCTACATTTCGCGAACGGAAAGTGGTCGCAGGTCGATACTCCATTCGCGGTCATGTCAACTGTGCTGCCGGTCGCTCCGGCTGATGCCTGGGTGGTGGGATATGCCACTAAGACCGCACAAGCTCCTGATATGTACCACTATCAGGCAGGGAAGTGGACCAGGATGGCGGCCCCGCCGGGAATCACTATTTTCACGCTACGGATGGTCTCGCCAAACAACATCTGGGCGTCTGGGCTAGTCAGTTCGGAGTCAGGTACGAGAACGATAGAGGCGGCGGTGGCGCACTATGACGGTAGCAAGTGGCAGCAGGTAGCGGTGGGGGCGAGTGGAAGCCCAGAAGACGCAGAAGCTTTCGATCAGAGCACAAGCTGGGCGTTCACAAAGTACGATCCGTCAGTTACGACAGGTACTGCGCCACCACCGAATAACCCTCCAACCATCACTGAGGCGCAATACCAGCATGACGGCTCATGGCAACACGTGGCCTGGCCATTCACCAATCTCTCGCTCATCGACTCGCTCACCCGCGTCTCCCTCGACGAATACTGGGCCATCGGCTACTATTACGTAACACACCAGACACCCACTGGCAATGGGGGCTATACCGGCTCTGGATACGCAGTTGGTGTGCTGCTCTACTTCGCCAACGGCGCCTGGCACGAGATACCGACACACTGACAAAATACCTGGCGTCAACACAAAGCCCGCAGCCGTAATGGCCGCGGGCGTTCTACGTTCCTGAGGTCAGCGCACGCTTATGAGGCGGTGCGCGAACGCGAGTTATCGGCCCACTCGTCGAACCAGCGGTCCAGCGCGTTGGCGCGATGCTGCGCCTTCTCCGAGCCTTTGATCTCGTTGCACTTGCGGTGCGCGGGTACCAGATTATGCGCCGCGTGCTCGCCGCCATCGGCCAGCGCCAGCACGTGATCGAACGAGAGGTCGTGCAGCGTCACCGGCAACTTACAGATGCCACAGAGCCACTGGCCGTTACCATTCCGCGCGTGCTCCAGCACATGCGCCAGCTCGACCGCGCGCACCGCGCCAACCACTCCACGCCTGCGCGCGCCGCTATTCAGCCGGAGCGCCCGTCGCCGCACGATATCAATCATCCAGTCGTCGAAGCTCGCGGGCCACTCCATATGCTGCGGCTGTGGCCGTGGTCGTGGCGCGGGGCGTGTCGCCTGATGCGGCGTCGTCTGCCGGGTGGATGGAACGCGGCCATTACGCGTCGCGGGCATCGCGGGCGGGCGTTGGGGATGTTGCGCCGGGCGGGTGGGCGCGGGTGTGCGCACCATACGCGTCCGGGCGGGCAATCTCGGGGTCTCACGGATCTCACGGAGCGGCGCGGCGGGAAGATCAAGCGCCGAGGATTTCGCGGGATGAGGCAGAGGCGGCTGAATGGCTGGATGACCAGGCCACGGACTCCATGCGGTCCAGGAGCGGGTATCTATATCTCCCCGTTCTCCCCATACAGAACTCGTCGTCGCAACGCGAATCACAAAACCAGCAGGGGGACTATACCCCATTCCCCCGCGTTCGGGCCTACGCGCCCGATCTATCATACGTCGTGTACTCATATTTACCGTACCGGCAACCCCTCCACATCGTCTCTCCTGCTTATGTCGGCACACCTTTCGTTGATGTATACGCGCAGGGCGATGAATTAGTTCAGTGGTTGCGCTTCAAGAAATCATACCTGGGAGGCACTTCGGAGGCGAGAGTCGCGCTCGGAGGATGACATGGCGAAGTCGCAGTCAACATATCACATTCCATACGTAGTATCGTATGAGACGAGTCCGCTGTCAAGCGCGCCACGATGCTGGGACTTTACGATACACAAGTGACGCGCGAGCCGGATGACGGGCGAAAGACAGGCAAATCGAGGCTAGCTGGAGACGAGCGTGCGCACCAGGCTCACCAACTCGCGCATCTCGAACGGCTTACGCAGCACTACCCCGGCCTTGATACCGCGCTGATAGAGGTCGAGCGAGGTCGCTGCCGTCAGGAACAGCACATGCGTCTTCCATGTCTCGGGGTGGACGCGCAGTTGGCGATAGACCTCAGCGCCGTCGAGATCGGGCAGGTTCACATCGAGCAACACGACGTTCGGTGGACGCGACGCCGCCAGCGCAAGCGCGCGCGCGCCGCCTTCAGCCACCTGGATATCCCAGTCCGGCTCGCCCTCCAGCGTGAGCGTATCGCGGATAGCATGCGCCGCGTGCGGATCATCCTCCACGATCAAGATGCTGGGATGCGTCCGCTGCGCCACAGGCGCGACCGCCAGCGGAACAGACGTCTGTTCGACGGGCGCGGCCATCTCCATGGTTGGCGCGGCGGCACGCGGCAGCAGAGTGACCGATGTGTTAGTCGAGCGGCTAGAGCGTGATGGCTTATGCGGCGCGGGCAACACAACGTTTCCCGAAATGGTATGAGCGTGCGTGGCGGGCGGCATCGCATGCAGACGTGTCTGTCTGCCCTGTCGGCGCGATGCGTTGGCGCGTACACTGCTCATAGAATTTCAGGCCTCCCGCCTGTGCGTTGGTGGAATATTCCGGGCCATTCCTTGCCTCCCGACTGTCCCCCGCGGGACATCGCCGGATAGCAGGCAGAGCTACTGAGCCGAGTATAGCACGGCTGCCTGAGCGGCTCAGCCTCAGCAGTACTTCCGGGCAACAATCACCTGTCATGACGTGATATAAATCCCCGAAAAATCAGGGGTCAGGCGATAACCGCGACCAGCCAGCAGGCGGCGAACGCCATCGCGCCAAATGCCTGGATATAGAAATTTACCTTGAGCGTCGCGGCATCCGGCTTGCGGCGGTAAAACAGCATTGTCAGCGCCGTCGTCCCGATGGCCACCAGCGTCGCCAGCAGGAGCCAGATCGGCAGCCCTGGCGCAAGGCCAGTGAGATCGAGCAGCCAGATGAGCAGGCTCAGCGCGACCGGGATTCCCCAGACCAGCGCGAGATCGCGGCGCAGCCCCAGCACGTGCGGCAGCCCGCGCACCCCCGCGGCGATATCGTCGTCGAGGTCGGGCAGCGAGTTGGCGATGTTCATGGCAATGCCGAGCGCCGCGCCCAGCGGCAGAATCCACGGCAGGAACGGCCGCCACGCGCCGAGCGCTGCCCAGACGAAGATCGGCAGCAGCGGGAAGTGGAGCGCGAAGAGCAGCGCGCTCACCCATGTTCCCTTGAAGCGCAGATCGTAGGCGAAGCCAAGCGCCATGATGGCGCAGAGAATCACCGTCGCCGCCAGCCCGAACGACTGGGCAATGAGGATCGCCAGCCCCGTCAGAATAACCACCAGCGCCAGCGCCTCGCCCGGCTGCACAGTTCCGCGCACGAGCGGCTTCCGTGGCTTGCTGGCGGAGTCGAGGGCGCGGTCGCAATAGTCGTTGAGGATACCGATGGCGGCTTGTGCGCACCCCATCGCCAGCACCAGACGCACGACCGCATCTATGGAGAGGGTGCGGTGCGCGGAGAACGCCGCAATTGGGGCCAGCAGCGCCATCAGCAGCATGTACATCGCCACTGGCACAGGATGCGTGACGCGCACAAGCCCACCTGCCCGCTGCAACACATTGAAACGCGGCGACTGGTGGGTGGATGGCGTATCAGGCATGGACCCTCTCCCTCGCCACTGAAGGTAACCAAGGCTCATGTTAGTGTCTCGGCCTTGAAAGGCCGGAGTAAGAGAACAGAGGGCTTAAAAGCCCGTCAGGAACGCCTATTGACCTGTTCGCCCAATGGGCGAGATAGAGCCATTCATGGCCGCTTGCGCATACTCCGGCCATTTATGGCCGAGAGAGCTAGTCGAGCGCCAGCGTTTCCGCATAGAACGCCTCATAGGCGTCGAGCATCGTTTCCAGCCGGAAGAGGCGCTCCACCCGCGCGCGGCAGGCGGGGCGGTCGAGCGCGGGCGCCTGCTGAACGGCGGCCACGGCTGCGGCGACATCACCCGGCGCGACCAGATAGCCCGTCTCGCCATCCGCGACCACCTCGGCCAGCCCACCACGCCGATAGCCGATGACCGGCGCGCCCGCCGCCTGCGCCTCGCACGCCACCAGCCCAAACGGCTCCTCCCAGTGTGGCGTGCAGAGAACCGCCCGCGCCTTGCCCATGAGCCGATACAACTCCTCGCGCGGCACGCTGCCCAGATGGCGGACACGCTCGCCCAGCCGCGTGAGGACTGGCGCGATGCGCTGCTCGAAGTAGCGTGTATCGTAGACATCACCCGCCAGCGCCAGCGGTAGCCCGCTCTGTTCGGCAATCGCCAGCGCGTCCTCGACGCCTTTCTCCGGGCTGATACGTCCGGCGAAGAGCAGCGACGGCTCAGGGCCGGGGTCCGCGCTGAAGGGGATCGCCGCGATATCCACGCCGTTATAAATCACCTGCGCAATGGCACAGTGTGGCGCCCAGCCAGCGGCGCAGGCCTGCGAGACGGTCGTGAGACGTACCCGCGCGGGCGCGCCATCAGGCGGGGCCAGCATGCCGAGCAGGTTGGCGATATTGCCGTCCACCGGGGGCAGGTGCAGCGTGTGAATGACCGGCAACACCAGCATCGACGAGTAGGCGTAGGCGGGCCAGTCGAAGGCGTGCGCGTGGACGAGATCGTAGTCATCGGCGTGATTCACCAGCGCGCGAAAGACATGCAGAAAGGCGTACGATGGCAGCAGTTTCCGCTCATCGGGACGCAGCATATCAGGGATGCGCTCGCCGTCCGCAGCTGACGTTTCCCGGTGGAAGCGCGCCGGGCGCAGTGTCTTCGAGTCGATACCTAGCGTGAGAATGCGTACGCCAGGCACATCAGAGCCTTCGGCGGCGTAGAGCGTGACCTCGTGGCCGCGCTGCGCCAGCCCGCGCGCCAGATCGGCCAGCAGCGCCTGCGCCCCGCCCAGATATGGCGGCGCGATGGGTGAGACGAGCGGCGCGACGAGCGCGATACGCATGGCGGGTGCTCCTTCAGGCAATGGGCAATGGATCAGGCATTGGTGTAGAGTTCCAGGTTGGTCCCCGCCAGCGGCGCGGCGTCTGGTCCCACCAGGAAGACGAGGATGCGCGCCATCTGCTCCGGCGTCATGCCCGCCTTGAGGTGCGGCGCAGCCGCTCGCAGCATCTCGGTATCCACCGCGCCGGGGCTGACGGCGATCACGCGGATGTTGTGCGGGCGTCCCTCCACTGCCAGGATCTCGCTCAGCCCGGCGACGCCAAACTTCGAGACGACATAGGCGCTCAGGCCCGGAAACTTCTCGACCTTCGGCACGCCCGAGAGCGAGGAGAAGTTGACGATCACCCCCCCGCCGCGCGCTTGCATTGACTGGAACGCGGCGCGGCAGCAGAGGAAAGTTCCGCGCAGATTGGTATTGAGCACGGCGTCCCACGTGGCGGTATCCATCTCGGCGAATGGGCGGTTGGCAACCGCGCCCGCCGCGTTGACGAGTATCGTGACCAGCCCGAACGCCGCTTCGGTCCGCGTGAAGAGCTGGGCGACACTCTCTTCGTCGGCGACATCCGTTGGCACGGCCAGCGCCCTGCCGCCCGCCGCCGTGATCTCGGCGACGTTGGACGCCAGCGCATCCGCGTCACGCGCCGCCAGGGCCACCGCCGCGCCCTCCGCCGCGAAGGCCAAGGCCGCCGCCCGCCCGATGCCACGGCTTGCTCCAGTGATGATGGCGACCTGCCCGGCTAGCGACCGTAATTGCCTGGGTGTCTCGTCCTGCTGCTGTTGTGCATTCATGCCGCCGATTATAGCACGCGGGGCGCACGACGCCGGATGACATACGCTGCCGAATGCGACACATTGATACCCCTGACCCGCTTGTGTTACCAGAATCACCCCTCACTTCCCCACCTCGTTGCATCTCCCGCGTGCGTATACTGAAGAATCGGTGTCGCGTTCCGGCGGCCACATCGCGAAAGGCAGGGTTGAGATGCTCAGGCGATTTTTCGAGGCGATCTTCCATCGGCTGTTCTTTACCTGGATGTATCGGCGTGGCCGAACCCCATGGGATACCGGCATCTCGCCGCCGGAACTGGTAGAAGCGGTCGAAGGCGTGGGCGCGATGCCCCCGGGTCGCGCGCTCGACCTGGGCTGTGGCACCGGCACCAACTGCCTCTATATGGCGCGCAACGGCTGGCAGGCCATCGGCGTAGACTTCGCCGCCCCCGCGATTACACGCGCCAAACAGAAGGCGCGAGCGATGGGCAAGCTGCCTGGCGCAGTGCGCTTCATCCGTGGCGATGTCACCCAGCTAGACCGGCTGCCCATCGGCGCGCCCTGTTCGCTGATTCTCGATCTGGGCTGCTTCCATGGCATTCTTGAAGACCGCCGCGCCGACTACGCCGCTGGCGTCGCGCGCTTCGCCGCGCCGGGCGCGCTTTACTTGCTCTATGGCTTCGAGCCGCGTATGCTTGGGATGCGCCGCGTTGGCTTCACGCAGGATGATATCAAGCGCATCTTTGGCGACAGCTTCAAAGTGGAGAAGATCGAGCATGGCACGGGTCCCGGCGGCGCTCCCACGGCGTGGTACTGGCTGCGGCGTATCGAGCGCGTCTAGTGGGCTACAAAGGAGAACTGGCGCATGCGGTTAGGGGTCTTTCTGCCGATCTCTGGGCGCGCAACTGGTCCGGATACGTTGCGTGAGGCGGCGCAGAGCGCAGAGCGGCAGGGCTTCGACGCCGTCTGGTCGGCGGACCGCGTCGTCACTCCCTGGGAGATTCACACGCCCTACCCCTACGCCGAAAACCACGAGTTCATCGTGCCGCCGGATCGCCCGTTCCTCGACTCATTCACCTGCCTGGCCTATCTCGCGGGCTGCACCCAGACGATTACCCTGGGCATCAGCGTGCTGGTGCTGCCCTATCGCCACCCTCTCTACTGGGCGCGCGTCGCCGCCTCCATCGAACGGCTGGCGCAGGGACGGCTGACGCTGGGGGTGGGCGTCGGCTGGATGGAGGAGGAGTTCGCCGCGCTGGGCGTGCCGTTCAAAGCGCGTGGCAAGATGACCGACGAGCAGCTACAGATCCTCGATCTGCTCTGGACGCAGGAGCGCATCAGCTTCCACGGCCAGCACTATGCCTTCGACGATGTGGCGTTCTATCCCAAGCCAATCCAGCAGCCGCGCATCCCGCTCTGGGTCGGCGGCGAGGGCGCGGCGGCGCAACGGCGCGCGGGCCGCTTTGGCGACGCCTGGTTTCCCTACTTCGTCAGCATCTCGCCCGCCGAGCTACGCGACGGCTATGACAACGCCCGCCGCGAGGCCGAGCATGCCGGGCGCAACGCCGACGCGGTGAAGCTGACCTGCTGCCGCCCTATCGAAGTGACGCGCGAAGCGGTACCGCAGGATGAGCGGGCGCTGCGCGGCTCGCCGGAGCAACTGATCGAGGCGCTCGCGGCCTATCGCGAGATTGGCGTTGAGCACCTGGCGCTGCAATTCATGGTACCGCGCTGGCCCGACCGCGTGGAGCAGATCGAGCGCTTCGCCACCGAGGTCATGCCGCACGTCCGGTAATACGTTTGCCTTTGATACTGCTTCTGCTTCCACCATGCCCCGGCGCGCCCCGAGCGAGAAGTGCGCAATCCGCTGCGTGACATACCGGAAGGCTATCCGCTATAATGCCGTAGCAATCGTCTGGACTATGTACCGCAACGAACGTAACTAAGGGGTATTCTCTATGCGCAATCTCCGGCAGCGTGCCCGGATTCTTCCATGTGTGCCACGGCGCAACGGGTTCTTTGGCCTCACCCTTATCCTCGCGGCGCTGCTCGCGCTCGCGGCCTGCGGAAGCTCATCGGGACCATCCGCCGACGACATCCTCGGGCATACCCAGAAGCTCCAAATCACCGATATGACCATGGATATGACGGTGAATAGCACCTATAAAGGAAACCCTGCCAAGGTTAGCGGCGAGATGAAGTTTCTGGTGGACCCGGCTCGTAGCGATGCCGTCCTGACGCTCACGGTGGCAGGTACAACAGCCAACGTCGAGGAAATAGATGACATTTCGGCGGCGGTCGTCTACGCGAGATCCGTTAACGCATCTGGAGCCACGAGCGATACCTGGACGAAGTTGTCGGTTTCCGACAACAGTCTGAGCTATGCCCAGATCCTGGCCTTCGACAATCTCTCGAACACACAACTCATCGGTGCGGAGACGCAGCAGGGCATCGCTGTCTGGCATATACGCGGCGACATTATCGGCAAAAGCATCACTTCCACCGGTGATGTCTATATACGGAAGGATACGTATTATCCAGTGAAGGCTGTCATCACTGATTCTGGCGCTACTCCCGCCACGACAACCCTGATGTATAAGGCATTCAACACGGGTATCTCGATCACAGTGCCGCCGAGCAGTCAGGTGCAGGGCGGCTGAGGATTTCGCCACAGAGGTCATGTCAGAGGTCTGGTAAGCATCGATAGTCCACAGGAGCCACAATGTCTATGCCCCAAACGCCTGAGGA
>DASUHD010000100.1:0-53789 GCA_036273675.1 Ktedonobacterales bacterium
CGCCGCCACCGACCCTGCAGTCGCCGCGAAAGACCAGGGCATTGCCGATACGCTCTTCAAGGGCGAGACGCTGCGCTCGATGCTGAACCAGGCGTGGACCTTCTCGGTGATCGCGCAGATCGCCCTCTATGCGGGCATCGCATTCGCCATCGCGGCGGTCATCGTGCTGGGGACGCTCATCTTCGAGGTGGTCGAGCAGGTCACCGGGCGTGAGACCGTCGAGGCGGTCGAAACAGTGCGCCCAGCAATGGTCACTGAGCCAGAACTGGCCGATGTTCGGTAGACTGAGAACACACTAGCGCGGCCCTCGTGGAGGATTTCAGAGGTCGTTGGTGATGAGCCAACGGCCTCCTTTTTGTGCTTCGTACTACGAGGCAGAGTCGCTCACCGGGGCCACCGCCACCAGCCGCACCAGGAGATCGACCTGCCCATCACGGCGCGTGAATGCCGAAAGGGTATACGCGACATCGCAGCGCGGTAGCCGTGGGAGGAGCGGCTGAATGGCATCGAACCGCTCGCCCGCGCGCGACCAGAGCACTACATGCTCGCGGCCATGCTCGTCGCGCAGCCGCAACCGCAGCGTGCGGCCCTCGGGGCCGGATCGCCAGCAGCGTGTGATGGCAATATTTTGCGCCAGAAAGACCGGTTCCGGGAAGGACGGGCCGAATGGCTCTAACGCATGGACCGCCAGATAGCGCTCGTTGCCTGCCAGGTCGAGGGGAAGCGCGCAATCAGGCTCAATCACCGGCTCATACTGCGCCTGTGTTGCCTGCGCTGCCTCGCCATCGGGGCCAGACAACCAGGGATACTCAAGGAGATACTGGCGCAACTCAGCGAAATCAGCATCTAGGATAGTAAACCCAGCCGCGCGCGCATGGCCGCCGAACCGCCGGAAGAGCGTCGCCTTTTGCGCCAGCGTCTGGCCCAGGTCCACGCCATCCGGCCCGCGTCCGGATGCCCTATATTCGCCACCGCGATGGCTGAGCGCAAATGCCGGGCGGTGAAACTCTTCAGCCAGCCGCCCCGCCACCAGCCCAATCAACCCGAACGACCAGTCTT
The DNA here is from genome assembly GCA_036273675.1 of Ktedonobacterales bacterium. Lineage (GTDB taxonomy): Bacteria > Chloroflexota > Ktedonobacteria > Ktedonobacterales > JADMIN01 > DAHUXT01. Next base: position 1,060 of record DASUHD010000100.1, read on the forward strand.
CGCCAGTGACCAGCAGGACACTTTGCCCCAACGCGATCTGATCGAGCGCTTGTTCGCGCGCGCCAGACATCATCATATCCAGGTCACTCTGGCGCTGCGTGTTGAGCGCCTCGATCTTCGCCGCCAACTCGCGCGCCCGCTGCGTCGAATCCGCCAGCAGCAGTTCGAGCGCAAGCTCGGGCTTGCCCAGACGCGGCGCCGCGTTCAGCCGCGGGGCAATCGCAAACGAGATGTCACGGTCGGTGACATTGGCCGGGGACAGCCCGGCGCTCTCCATCAGCGTGCGCAGACCAGGCTGAGGCGACGTACGGAGCCGTTCCAGACCGGCGTGGGCCAGCGCCCAGTTGGATGGCGAGAGCGGGACCACATCGGAGATCGTCCCAACGGCGGCCAGATCGAGCAATCCCTCAAGTATCTTCTCAGCGGGGAACTCTGGGAGCGACCGCAGCAGCGCCTCGGCCACGCGAAACGCCACACCTGCGCCACAGAGATTCGGATCGAAGGCGTCGTCCAGCGCGACGAGCGGATTGACGACGATCATGCCCTCCAGGCTTGCGACATTCTCGCCGTGCGGTGGGTGATGGTCCGTCACGAGCACATCCATGCCCAGCGCGCGCGCCTGCTCCACCTCGACAACGTTGGCCGTGCCACAGTCAGTCGTGACAATCAGCCGGGTACCGCGCTCATGCAGCTCGCGCACCACCTCAGGGTTCAGGCCGCGCCCGTCGTCGTCGCGGCTGGGAATCTTGCTATCCACCACCGCGCCCGCCGCCAGGAGTGCGCGCACCAGAATCGCGCAGGACGTGATGCCGTCACAATCATAGTCGCCGAAGACAGTGATCGGCTCCCGCTCGTCCACTGCCCGCCGCAGCCGCGCCACCGCCGCCTGAAGCATAGGCAGCTTCGCCAGCGCCGGATCGGCGCGCCAATCGCCGCGCAGGAAATCGCGCATGGCGTCCACCGCAATCCCACGGTTGAATAACAACTGCGCCTGAAGCTTGTGGCCACGACTCTCGCCAAGCACACTCAAGTCGGCAGCGCCCAGTTGCGGTCGAGGCTGTAATCGCACCCGCAATAATGGCGCGAACGCGCCAACCGCGTCATCTGGCCAACCCGCTACGGTTCCTGCTCCATTATCAACTATCTCACCCATGCATATAGCCTATCTCGTGAAAATATCCTAGTTCGCTGTCGCCGCTGGCTCGTCTGGCAGCAGCCGCGCGAAGACCTCATTGCCCAACAGCCGCCCATGCTCCGTCAGCCGGATGCGGTCGCCGACTGTCTCGATCAGCCCCAGGTCGCGTATATCGGCCAGGCGCTCGTCGAAGACCTGCTCGAAGGCGCACCCATAGCGCGCGGCGAACTCCGCACGCGAGACGCCAGCATTGAGCCGCAGCTCCAGCATCGCCGTTTCCGCCATCGCCATCGCGGGCGAGACAACCTCATCCTCGACGATGGCGCCCGCTGGCAGAGCAGTCGCTTCGGCGCCCGCCTCACGTGCCTCGGTCGCGGCTACAGCGGCGCGCACTTTGGCAATGTAGCCAGCGATGGGCCTCGTCTCGGCAAAGCGGTGGCCCGCGAAGCAGGAATGCGCGCCCGCCCCCAGTCCTATATACGGCAGATTGCGCCAGTAGGTGAGATTGTGGCGGCACTCGTGACCAGGAAGCGCCCAGTTCGAGATTTCATACTGGCTATATCCCGCGCGCGCCAGCCGCTCCATAGCGTGCTCATACATATCAGCAGCAGTGTCGTCGTCCGCAGGGATCACGCGCCCATCACGCACCCAGCTAAAGAGCGGCGTGCCTTCCTCGACGATCAGCGAGTAGAGCGAGAGATGCTCTGGGCCAAGCGCCAGCGCGCGCTCCAGCGTATCGGCCCAGATGGCGAGCGACTGGTTGGGCAGCGCGAAGATGAAATCCAAGTTAATGCTGGTAAACCCCGCCCGGCGAGCCGCCGCGAACGCCGTTTCGATCTCTTCGGGGGAATGAATGCGCCCCATCCAGCGGAGCAGGCCCGCGTCGAAGCTTTGCGCACCCATGCTCAGCCGATTGACGCCAGTCGCCCGCAGGGCATCGAGCCGCCCATATTCTAGCGTGCCAGGGTTGGCCTCCAGTGTAATCTCAGCATCGGCATCGACGGCAAAGGCCGCTCGCGCCTCCCGCAGCAACTCCTCCACCTGAGCGGCGGTTAGCAAGCTGGGCGTTCCACCGCCGAAGAAGATGGTGCGGCAGCGACGCGGCGCGCCATCCACTCGGCGCGCGCGCTGCCCTGCCAGCCGAATTTCCCGCGCCAGCGCGTCCACGTAGACCTCTCGCTGGCCAAGCATCCCAGCGTAGGAGTTGAAATCGCAGTAGTGGCACTTGGCGTGGCAGAACGGCACATGGAGGTAGAGCGAGACCGACTCTAGCTCAGCGGCCAGCGTGTCGGATAAGCTAACGCTGCCCACTGTCCCGCTGTCGGTTCGTTGCTCTTCAGCCTGCCTATTCATAGCCATGCCAGTCTCCATACTCCCCCGCTAGAAATATCAACGGCATGCCAGCATCGAGCCGACATGCCGAAGAGTGCGTGTTATCTATCCGGCCAACGCCTACGGATTCACCGGGTTCGTCACAGGCGGTTGACTGCTGACGTTAGGCAACGTCGCATTCAGGTCTGGGAGCTTCGGCATATTGCGATCCGCGGTCAGCATGTCGCTGTCTGGCGCGCCAATTGTGTAGCTCGGAAGCACCTTCTCGCCGCCAAGCCAGTGCGCAAGGATATTTGCTTTGGCATCGCTCAACGCGGTCGCGTCTACCGCGCGGTTATCGTCGAAGCCGAGAACCTGCACGATATCCCACGTTCCGCTGGCATCGTGAACCGGTCCGCTAAGGTCGTTGACCTTGCGGCCAGATGCTGTCCACCAGAGCTCGATTCCGGCGTCGCCCGTGCCGGGGGCAAACCAGCCGATATCGCCACCTTTATCTTTGCTATCGACATCCAGCGAATACTTCTTCGCCAGCCCGTTCCAGTCACCAGTCTTACGCAACTGATTGAGCACGTTCTGCGCATCCGCCTCTTTGTTCACCTCGATGTGGCGCAGGTGTACCTGGCGAGTAGGCGATTTGAGTTGGCTCTGGAGATATGTTTCCATCTTGTCGCGCCGAAGCTGAATCTGCGCGAAATTGCGGACGTCCGCCTCAGTCAGGCCATTCTTCGCCAGGAAGTCGCTGTACTTTTCGTTCGCGGGGAAGGACTTCTTGAACGTATCTACGGCCTTATCAATGTCAGCCTTGGACGGTGTAAAGGTGGAGGCAGGGACGTGATTCTGCTGCTCGAAGCGCCGCGCGCCCTCCTTGATGAGTTCATCTTCCGTCATCAGCGTCGCGGTCGCGGCGGTAATCTGCGCCTGCTGATAGGTTGACTCGTCGGTCTGAATCTGCGCCATGATGATCTGGTTCTGCGTCGTCGCAGCCGTATCGCCCTGCTGGACCTTGGTCTGGAGATCGTTCATCTGGTGAATCTCGATCTGCAGCTTGTTCCAAACGGTCTGCGCCTCATAGGCGAGCGTCTTGCGGTACTGGTCCTGCGTATACGTCACCCCATTGACCGTGAGGAACGTCTTGTTGGGAATGAAGACATTTTGATTGAGGATGCCAAGCACCACCGCAAGGACCACCGCGCCGATGACAACTCCGAGAAACGAAAACGCCGCCACGGTCTGGAAGCGCAACTTTTGGGCTTTGGTGAGATGTCCTCCCCAGCCGAACAGTAAGGGTTTGCCGTCACGCCGACCTTCCAGACGCGCTGTCTGCCGCTTAAACTGTGTGTTGCGGTTCGAGGCGCGCGAACGGGCGTTTTGCCGTGGCGGTTTTTGCAGGGTCTCGTTACTCATAGGCGCGTTCGGTTTCTCCACCTGTGGTGCTCAATGGGTTGACTGGTCGCCCGCCGATGGGCCTTCCCTCCCCTCGGCGCGCGTTTCTACCAGTGTACCATCACGAGCCGCGAATTTGTGCAGCAGTATAGGGCAAAAGCGCCATCTGTCGCGCATTCTTCAGCGCCACGGTCAGTCGGCGCTGGTGCTTGGCGCAGGTGCCTGTTTTGCGGCGCGGCTCGATCTTGGCGCGCTCCGAGATGTAGCGGCGCAGGCGCCCGACATCCTTGTAGTCAATCTCGCGCACGTGATCGACGCAGAAGGCGCAGACCTTCCGACGCGAACGGAAATCACGGCCGCGCCCGCCGCCGCGCGGGCCACCGAAACGCTCTGGTCGATCTGGTCGATCTGGTCGATCCGAGCGCTCTGGGCGGTCGGGGCGCTCAGGCCGATCCGCGCGTGCGGGGCCGTCCTGTGGTGCGCCATCTCTCCTGGGTTGCATGCGTATGTGCTCCTTGTAACGTATGGGATTGCCGATTCACCAGGTGGCATGTCAATGTCACCGAGGCGAACCGGCACGTACATCATTGCTCCACCGCTTACGGCGGAGTGCGCAGGGAGGTGAGGTAACCCACCATCTCCGCGCGCCGCATTCGTCACTATCTTAACACGGCGCGGGTCTGCGCGGTTCCAAAAGTCGGTCAATGGACTATTGAAGCCATTGCGCTAGAATCGGCCTAGAAGGGAACGTCGTCGGCGCCCATCTCATCGCCATAGCTAGAGCCACCGCCGGAGCCATCTCCGCCCTTCGGGGTGAGCATCTCCATATCAGATGCGACGACATCCCAGACCGTGCGTTCGACGCCATCCTTATCGGTATACTTACGGGAGGTCATGCGCCCCTCGATATATACCTTCGACCCCTTGTGCAGATAGTTGTTGCAGGTCTCGGCGAGGCGCTCCCAGGCGACGATGTTAAACCACTGGGTCTCCTCGCGCTGCTCGCCACTCTCGTCGCGGCGTCGACGGCTTACCGCGAGCGAAAACTTCGCGATAGCTTTGCCGCTGGGCGTGTAGCTCAGCTCGGGGTCGCGTCCCAGGTTGCCGATGAGCATAATCTTGTTCAGCATGACAGCCGTTCCCTTCAGAAATCTAGCCGCCCTCTGCGGCCCCACCATTTGGGAGCCGATCACTCGCGGCTATGATGCATCCGACTCTGACGCGTCGGCGGTGGCTTCTGGTTCGCTGGCCTCGGCCGCTACTTCGGCCTCAGTGGGAACATCGGTATTGGTTTCAGCCTCGGCCTCGACGGCCACTGGCTCTTCGCTCTCGGCGGCTGGCTGGGCTTCGGCGGCCGCGGCTGCCGCAGCGGCGGCACGGGCGCGGGCCTCTTCGGCGGCGCGATCATCTTCCAGCGCGCGCTGGCGCTGTTGCGCCACAACCTTGGGATCACGCACCTTCATCAGATGGCGCATGACATCTTCATTCACACGCAGTCCGCGCTCAATCTCAACCACCGCCACTGTCGGCATAATGAGGTCGAAGAAAAAGTACAGGCCGTCACGGTGATGCTGGATGGGATACATCATGCGACGTCGCCCCCAGGCATTCACGCGCACCACCTGTCCGCCATTGTTGATGATGGACTGGCTGACACGCTCTACGATAGCCCGCGCCTGTTCCTCGCCTACATCAGGGTTGATAATAAGTCCTAGCTCGTAGTCACGATCCCGCGCCATGCGGTCTCCTCTCCTGTGGGTTTGCTCCCGTTCGCTGCGCGCCGCGCCCGCATGAGACGCGCGGTGGTAGAACGGGGCAGGATATTTAGGTTCAGACGCATCGGCCAGACCGGCGTCTGTGGTACGGCGGCGCATGCGCGCTGGCATGACAACGCCGCTGGCTCGCAAAGCCACATCGCTCATTATATCATTGCGCCTGAACCTCCGCAATAAGGGAGCTAATGGTGAGTAGTGTGTTGCGTCTCGCGTCGAACCGGAAGCCACTCCGTCCGCTAACAACGTTATTCTCCGCTCCGCGCGAAAACCGGAAACGCGTGCGGATTATGTCGAGCGCGCGACCTCTGCCTACCGCCGATAGCGAGTGATCGGCGCCTGTGACCTTACAACGCAAGCGCGCGGTAGCCATGCTATCCACAATTGTCTGAATCTTCAGCGGCAGCGGGTACGATTTCCGAATTCGTCACTGATATGACGCAGCGAGGCTGTGCCTTAATACTCGATCAACGTACGCAGGCCGCAAGAGCATCTTTCCAGGTAATTCACCGAGCCAATATAGCCCATTTGGTATAGCGCCTCTATCCATTTGGATTGACATCGCGTTATCCTGGTGCGCGAGCCGTACCAGCATAACCTCCGTGCGTTCAGCAGAAAGGAGCTGCGCCCTCGCAGGCAATGTAGCTGTGTGAGTGGCGCACCAAACGACGTGAAACGATCTCGGAAACTCGCCATCATCGTCGGACTTGTGGCGACCCTTGCCATTGTGGCGGGGGCAAGCGCGCGTTTCGCCTTCGCAAACGCGAGTAGCCAAAACGCGTCCGCCATAAGCGACAATACTCCGGGCTGGGTCAGCAAAGCGCAAAATTTGGGCGCTACCGATGCAACGCAGACCATTGACCTCACAGTCTGGCTGAAGTTGCATAACGAGAACCAGCTTCAGAAGCAAATCAGCGATCTCTATTCGCCCGGGAACGCGAACTATCACAAGTGGCTGAGTCAGGGGCAGTTCAACGCGAACTACTCACCGACCGCGCAGCAGGTGAAGTCTGTCTCCAATTTCCTGACCGCGCATGGATTTACCATCCTTGATACAGCAGAGAATAACTTCTACATCAAGGTGTCGGGTACGGTAGCTCAGGCGGAGCAGGCCTTCCACGTCCAGATCAACAACTATCGCTATCAGGGCAAGACCTACCGCTCCAACGCTGCCAACCCGAGCGCCGACGACACGGCGGGTGGCAACATTGCCAACATCACTGGCCTGGACGACGCGAGTTACTTCCAGCCCGCTAATCTGCGCCCAGCCAGCCATGCCGGAGATGGCGTCGGCCCAAATAATGCCGTCATCTACCAGGTGCTCTGCGGCAACTCCAGCACCTCCTACACGCTCAACGTCCAGGGAACGCCTACGCCATATACTGGTTTCGTTCCCTGCGGCTACAATGGCGACCAGCTTCAAAAGGCCTACGGGGTAGATACGCTCGTCTCCCAGGGCATCGATGGCAGCGGGCAGACAGTCGCAATCGTTGACGCCTACGGCAGCCCCACGATCCTGACGGACGCCAACAAGTTTTCACAGGTCGCTGGCCTTCCGCCGTTGGTGAATGGCCAGAACTTCGAGATCGTCGGGCCGAATGGCACAGTCAACAAGCCAGAAAGCCCGGCGCAAGACCCGCTCGGCTGGCAGGCTGAGGTAACCCTTGATGTCGAGGCGGTGCATGCGATGGCGCCCGGCGCGAAAATCGTGCTGGTGGCCGCGCCGAATAACTACGCCGATCTCGATGAGGCAGTCAACTGGGTCGTCGTTCACCATCTCGCCAATATCGTCACCAATAGCTGGGGCCTCTCCACCGACCTGATGTCTCCGGGCCGCGCCAGCCGTGACGAGCGCATCTTCATGCAGGCGGCGGCGGAGGGCATCGGCCTCAATTTCTCCTCTGGCGATAACGGCGACGAACTTGCGAATACCGGTGGCAAGACGGTGGATTACCCCGCCAGCTCGCCGTGGGTAAACGCGGTCGGTGGCACGAGCCTTTTCCTCAACAGCGACAACAGTTACAACTCCGAGACGGGCTGGGGTACGAATCTGCAGCGTCTGTACACCTGCGCGCACTACACCGTCAACAGCACAACGGGCCTGCGTGAGTGCGACAACTATAACCCGGCTGGAGCGTTCAATTATGGTTTCGATGGCGGCGCTGGCGGTGGCCTGAGCTACAACTTCGCGGGCCAGCCGTGGCAGTCGTCCAAGATCGGTACCACGACAGCCGCGGGCTTCGGCATTGTTGGAACGCACCGCGCAGTTCCCGATATTTCGATGCTGGCCGACCCATACACTGGCATGAACGTGTGGATCACCGACCTCTCCGCTGGCGACACGACGCCTGAAGCCGAGCCATATGGCGGCACTAGCCTGGCTTCTCCGCTGTTCGCGGGCATCATGGCGCTGGTGGATCAGCAGCGCGCCGCCCACGGCATGGGACCCGCTGGCCTGGCGTCTCAGTATCTCTACAATCTGCCCACAAACGCGATACACGACGTATCGAATACGAGTTCGTTCTCGCGCTACTATGGCAGCCGCTATAGTGGCAGCTTCTTCCAACCAACTTTCAACCAGGATAGTTCACTGGCTGTTGGCACAGGCTGGGATGATGTGACAGGCGTCGGCACTCCTGACACTCCTGCTTTCGTCGCGGCGCTCAGCTAACCTGGCGCAGCCTGATTAGCGCGACAGACGTTCCAGTGCGGTACGGCCCGACCCCCCAGCGATGCTGCTGGGGGGTCACTGCATTGCACAGAATCAATCACGCTCGTGGGTGAAGCAGAGATACAATACAATGCTCGCTCGTTTTTAGCGGGTCACGGTGAATGTCGTGCTCTGGGTGACCGTTTGTCCCGAGGACTTGGCGGTCACTGTCGCGGTAGCCGTCCCGGCGCACGAGGCGCTCACATTCCACCGCCATGTGTAGTTGCCGCTAGCGTCAGTGTGCGCGCTGCCGTGCAGATCCTTCCCGCCAGCGTAGCTGCCATCACAGTAGCGCACGGTCAGGCTCACCATGGCGTCAGGCTTCGTGTGTACGCACACTATCCCTCGCCCTCCAATGGCCCCACTTGCGCAGGTGAAGGCAACCGTGAACGATGGCGCCGGAGTGTTGCGTGCGGACGCCGACGTGGCAGTTGAGGCTGGCGTCGGATCATCCGCCGTGGGAGACGCCACAACGTTCAATGCGCGCCCGCCGGTCGGCGTCCCCTGTCCGGTAGGCGACGACTGTGAAGGAAGAATTGCGCGAAGCACGATAAGGCCGAGCAGCGCGGTAAGGACGACGGTACCAAGAATTGCCGCCAATCCCAGCTGCTGACGGCGTGAGGCTAACCAGAACCGCCGAGGCATAAACGGCGGACGCGCATGCTCGCGCTGGTTAGAAGCAGACTGCTCCCAGGGCGGAGCCAATTGCGGTTCGGTCTGCTGCGACTCGACCGGCGCATCCGATGCTTCATCTCGAGCTGCTCCACCCTGGCCGTCGTGCAGGGGTGGCCATTTCGGCAATATTGGCCAACGCGATCCCTTCGCTTTGGACTCCTCCTGCCCGCGCGTCGGCGAAGCCATAGAGACATCCTGTTCCTTGCCGCTCTGTTGCGCCCTATGCCAGAACCTGCCAACGGCGCCGGGATGCTCCTTCCCGAACCATGTCATGCGCCGCTTAGATGACTCACGATCCATCGGCCTTCAACTCCTCGTTGCCATGACCAACCATGCCATCCTGATGATGGGCTATCGTACAACCTGTCGCTGAGACCACCACGTCCGATGGTCTCAGTTTGTTTAGGCCAACCTTCACTGCGGCGCTCAACTGAGCCCGCACATCACCGAAGTGCGTTATGTCTGGTGAGTAGCACACATCCCGAGTTGTGTTGTCATCAGACGCTGCCACATCTGACTGTGTACGTGCTCAGCGGCTGATAGTGAATGTCGTGTTCTGGGTAACGGTCTGCCCCGACGATCTGGCAGCCACCGTCGCTGTAGCGGAGCCAACACAACTGGTGGAGATTTCCCAGCGCCACGTGAAGTTACCGTTGTTGTCCGCGTAGGTAGCCCCATGGAAGCCCTTCCCCTTGGCCAAGTTGCCGTCGCAATACCGCACCGAGAGAGTAAGGGAGGCATTTGGCAGGGTATGCACGCACACCTGCCCGGTTCCACCAACCGTTCCGCTTGCGCAGGTGAAGACCAGTGTCAATGGTGGCGATGGTGTATTCGTATTGGGTGTCGAGGTAGAACTGGGCGTTGGGGGTGCGGTTGTTGTCGCCAACATTATCCCTTGCGCGCTTCCCCCAGGGGGGACATCAAGCCCTGCAGCCGGCATGTGGCTGCGGAGAGCGACGGCAAGCACTGTCACGCTGATCAGCAAGAGGAGCAAGAGACCACCCGCGCCTGTCGCCAGAAGCACCTGTTTCTGGCGAGAAGCCGACCGAAAGCGCTGCCAGAGCGAGACGAGCGGTTGCTGAAGATGGCCGTATCTACTGGAAAAGCGCCGTCCACTCCGTTGTGTGAGCCGCTCGGTCTGCTGCGCCTCGTACGGCTCGAAGGACGAATCTGCGCTAAGCCGTTCGGGGGCGAGTGGGTCTTCCTCGGGCAGCGGCGGCCACTTTGGCAGCGGTGGCAGCGGCGGCCAGTCTGGCTGGCGTGAATCTCTCCCCGCGGGTGTTGGCTGCTGACGCGCCAGCCACGCATCAGGCTCCACGTCTTCTGGAGGCGACTGCTGCCACATTTTTCCCAGGGTAGCAGGACGCTCCTTCCCGAACCATGTCAGACGTCGCCTGTTTGGGCTCCGATCCATCGTCCTCCGCCTCCTCGTCGCAGCTAACATCCATGCCATCTCGATGATGCGCTATGATACAACCTGCCGCCGACTATCTAGCCCATCTGTCCCATCTCGCGTGGTTTGGCAAATGCTCTGTGACGACAGGTAGGGACACATAGGACTATCACCTGGTGATAGCCCTATTTGAGCCCGCACAACTTCCCGAGAGGTTAGCCCGCCAGTTCGCCTCGCCGCGCGCGCAGCCGGGCCAGCGTATCCTGAGCCAGGGCCAGAGCATCGCGCTCGCGCTGTACGACCTCTGGCTTGGCCCGCGCGACGAAGTTAGGATTCTCGAGCACCTTCTTCGAACGTTCGACCGCCGCCTCGGACTTCACGATCTCGCCGTCCAGCCGCTCGGCCTCTTTCGCGAGATCGAGCAGCCCCGCCAGTGGCAGATAGATTTCGACGCCGCCCGCCACCAGCGCCATCGCCTGCTCAGGCTTCGCCGCGAGCTTGCGCTCGATGCGCGGCGGCTCCGTGCGGGCCAGTTGCTCGATCAAGGCTGCCTGCTGGCGCAGCAGTGTCGTTTTGTCGCCGCCCGCCAGAATCACCTTGATATACCGCTTCGCCTCAACCTCCGCCTCGTTGCGCGCGTTGCGGATGGCGATGACGATCTCCTGGATAAGCGCCATGTCAGCCTCGGCTCGACCATCCTGCTGGCGTGTCGCTGCGGCGCTCGGCGCTGGCCACGGCGCCACAATCAACGCGGACGCTGGGCGCTCGTCTTCGGGAATATCGGCATAGAGATGCTGCCAGACCTCCTCGGTGACGAACGGCATAAACGGATGCAGCAGCCGCAACGCGCGATCCAGCGCCGCCCGCAGAATCAGCGCCGTCCGCTGCGCTTGCGCCTCGTCGCGTAACTGAACCTTGGCGATCTCCAGGTACCAGTCGCAGTACTCCGACCAGATGAAGTCATAGATTTGGCGGCCCGCCTCGCCAAACTGATACTCCTCCATCAGCCGCGTAACCTCGGTGGTAAGACGCTGCGCCCGACTGACGATCCAGCGGTCGGCCAGCGATTTTGGCTGTACCGCCTCTAGCGCCGGGATGCCGCCGCCGAGCGTCTCGGTCTGCCCGATGACGAAGCGTGCGGCGTTCCAGATCTTGTTGGCGAAGTTGCGGTTGCCGACGATTCGCTGTGGTGACAGCTTCATATCGTTGCCCGGCGTGCTGCTGGTGGCCAGCGTGAAACGCAGCGCATCGGTGCCATATTCGTCCATAACCTCGATGGGGTCAATGACGTTGCCAAGCGACTTGCTCATCTTGCGGCCCTGCTCGTCGCGCACGAGGCCGTGCAGATAGATCGTGTGGAACGGCACGACGCCGAGGAAGTGGATGCCCGACATGACCATCCGCGCCACCCAGAAGAAGAGGATGTCGTAGCCAGTTTCGAGGACGCTGGTGGGATAGTACGTCCGCAGGTCAGGGGTGTCATCTGGCCAGCCGAGCGTGCTGAACGGCCAGAGCCACGAGCTGAACCAGGTATCCAGCACATCGGGATCCTGCTCCAGTCGCGATCCATCACAGTTAGGGCAGGCGGTGGGAGCCTCGCGCGCGACGATGATCTCGCCGCAGTCCTGGCAATACCACGCGGGGATGCGGTGGCCCCACCAGAGCTGGCGCGAGATATTCCAGTCGCGGATGTTCTCCAGCCAGTCAGTGTACGTCTTGTTGAAGCGCTCCGGCACAATGCGCAGCTGCCCATACTTGAGCGCGCCGAGCGCCCCCGTCGCCAGTGGCGTCATCTTCACCCACCACTGCATCGAGATCAGCGGCTCGATGACCGTGCCACAGCGCGAACAGTGGCCCAGCGGAATCGTATATGGCTCCGCCTTCTCTAGCAGCCCGAGCTTGCGCAGCGCCTCGACGACGCCCTCGCGCGCCTCGAAGCGGTCCATCCCCGCGAACTCGCCCGCCGCCTCGGTCATCTTTGCGTCGAAGCCGATGACCTGAATCCGCTCCAGCCCATGCCGGTTGCCGATCTCGAAGTCAGTCGGGTCGTGCGCCGGGGTCATCTTGACCGCGCCCGTCCCGAAATCTTTATCTACGGCATTATCGGCAACGATGGGGATACGCCGATTCATTATGGGCAGGATGACGAAGCGGCCCACCAGGTCGCGATAGCGCTCGTCGGCGGGATTGACCGCGACGCCGGTATCACCGAGAATCGTCTCGGGCCGCGTCGTGGCGACGGTGATGTAGCGTGTCTTGCTCTTTTCCTCGCCGGGCAGCGGCTCCAGCGGATAGCGAACATAGTAAAGCGCGCCAGGCGTGTCCTCGACCTCAACCTCCAGGTCGGAGATCGAGCTGGTATCTTTGGGACACCAGTTGATGATGCGCTCGCCGCGATAGATCAGCCCCTCTTCATAGAGGCGGACGAAGACCTCGCGCACGGCGCGGCTCAGCCCCTCGTCCAGCGTGAAGCGCTCGCGCTCCCAGTCGCACGACGCGCCGAGGCGGCGATGCTGGTCCTGGATGCGATGTTTGTACTGGCCCACCCACTCCCAGACCCGCTCGACGAAACGCTCGCGGCCCAACGAATGCCGATCGGAGCCTTCGCGCGCGACCTGCCGCTCGACGACGGCCTGGGTGGCGATGCCCGCGTGGTCCTCGCCGGGTACCCAGAGCGTTGGGTCGCCGAGCATGCGATGGTAGCGGATCATGATGTCTTCGAGCGTCGCGGTGATGGCGTGGCCAAGATGCAGCGCGCCGGTCACGTTGGGCGGCGGCATGCTGATGACAAACGGTCTGCGCCAGGGTTCGGCCTTGTTTTCGCGCGGCTTGAAGTAGCCGTTCTCTTCCCACCAGCGATAGAGCCGTTGCTCGACCGCCTGTGGCTCGTACGCCTTCGGAATCTGATCGAGCCGCCGCGACTCCGCGTTCTTCTCTACTGTCATATGCCAGCCCCTTCCTCCGCCTGCTGAACGCAGCACGGGAAAACAAAACGAGCCTTCCTCCCAATTCGGGACGAGGAAAGCTCGTGGTACCACCCCTGTTCGCAAGCGCGCCGCGGATAAGCGTATCGCGGCGCGCTCGCCTCAATCGCGCGTTAATGGGCGCATCCCATGTGCGGCTAGGATTCGCTGGGAATCGTTCACCGCACTGGCTCGCAGGTCACTTCGCGCGGGGGTTTCGCCAAGGGAAGCTCTCAGCAAGTGGCTTCCCATCTCTTGTGGCGCGTTCCCGCCTACTCCTCCTGGTCATCGCCAGTTGCAAATACACTCGTCAGTATATGCCAAATCCGTCTGGCTGGCAATCATCCGGCCAACCAATACTTACGTCAGCGATGCGTCTCTGCCAGGACGCCCTTCGCCTTTGCCTCCGCGGTCGCCGGGCGATTGGCGCGCGCCGTGGGGGTGCGTCCGCGCAGCCAGCCGGGAAGCCGCCCCAACGGATTCACACCGGTCACGCGGCGGAAGGTGAAGATAAAGATGAACATCAGCAGCCAGTTCGCGACGGCCGAGATGGTAATGCGCGCGACATCACCCACTGGCAGCAGCAACAGCGCGCCCGTCAGCAGGATGTTGAAGAGCGTCAGCGGAATCAGGAAGAGCCAGGCGAACCGCATCAACTGGTCGGCGCGCAGGCGTGGCAGCGTCGCGCGGACCCAGACAAAGAGCGTCAGCAACGCGCCCATCTTGAAGATGAACCAGAAGACACAGATGATATTGAAGACCACCTGCCCCCAGAAGCTGCCAAACAAGCCCGTCCAGAAGCCAACCGCCGCGCCCGGACCCGACCATCCACCAAGGAAGAGCGCGGTCGCCACCGCTGAAACGATAGCCATATTGCCATACTCGCCGAGGAAGAACATCGCCCAGCGCAGGCCACTATACTCCGTGAGATAGCCCGCGACCAACTCAGACTCCGCCTCAGGTAAATCGAATGGCGAGCGGTTTGTCTCGGCCAGCCCGCAAGTGTAGTAGATGAGCAACCCCAGCGGCTGAAGCAGGATGAACCAGAGCCAGGGAGCTTCGGGCCGCATCTGCGCCGAGATAATCTGCGTGAAAGAGATTGAGCCGACGCCACAGACGTTGAGGTCAGGCGAGGCGCCGCTACATCCTGGCGTGAGAACGCTCGTCAGCATGACCACCGGTACGATGGAGAGCACCAGCGGCAGCTCATACGAAATCATCTGCGCCGCCGACCGCAGGCCGCCGATCAGCGCATATTTGTTGTTCGAGCCCCAGCCCGCCATGAAAACGCCGATCACGTCAATCGAGCTGAGCGCGACATAGTAGATGAGACCAGTGGCAAGCGCGCCAGCCGTCAGATACGGCGAAAATGGCAGCACTACGAACGCGGTAATCACCGGAGCGAAGAAGACCATCGGCGCGAGGCGAAAGACGACGAAGTCCGTCTTGCCCGGCCTGACGTCCTCTTTGAACATGAGCTTCACCACATCAAAGATGGTCTGGAGCGTACCCTGCGGCCCGTAATGGAGCGGCCCGACACGGTCCTGCATGAGCGCCATAAGCTTGCGCTCCCAATAGACCATGATGGTCGCCACCGCCATCACGAAGATGAGCGAGAAGAGAAAGGTGACGACGAAGTGGATGATGTTCTGTACGACGTCGTTCATACGCCCTCCGAATCAGTCGTATTAGCGATCCACGTCGCCGAGATCAATATCAATGCTGCCGAGAATGGCGATGACATCACCAATCTTATTGCCGCGCAGCAGTTCTGGCAGGATTTGCAGGTTCGTGAATGAAGGCGACCGAATCTTGGCGCGCCAGGGATATTCCGAGCCGTCGCTAATCATGTAGATACCCAGCTCGCCGCGACCCGTCTCGACGGCATAATACGCCTCGCCACGCGGGGGGCGGAGCGCCAGTGGCACACGCTGCGAGATCGAGCCGCCTGGCATCTTTTCCAGCGCGATGCGGCACAAGCGCACGCTCTCGGCCATCTCCTGCATACGCACCATGTACCGGGCGAAGCAGTCGCCTTCCTGCCGCACCTGGGGCCGAACGGCGACTTCACGGTACGCCCCATAGGGCCGCGCGACGCGCAGATCGAAGACGACGCCAGAGGCGCGCAGATTGGGGCCAGTCACCCCAAATGAGACGCCCTGCTGCGGGTCGATATACCCCACGCCCTGGGTGCGCGCATCGAAGATTTCATTCCCGGTCAGCAGTTCGTGCAACTCAGGGATACTGACCTTCTCGAAGCGGTCGAGCCACGCCTCACACTGCTGCATCCAGCCACGGGGGAAGTCATGCACCACGCCGCCGGGCCGCATGTAGTTATGAGTAAAGCGGTGACCACTGAGCGACTCGAAGAGGTCCATCAACCCTTCGCGGTCACGGAAGCACCAGAGGATCGGTGTAAACGCGCCCAGGTCCAGACCGTATGTGCCAATCGCGACCAGATGGCTGGCGATGCGGGCCATCTCGCTGACCAGCAGACGGATGTACTGCGCGCGCCGCGGCGGCTCGATGCCCATAATTGCTTCGATGGCGCCGACGTAGGCCGTCTCATTGATCATCGGGTTGAGGTAATCGGCGTTGTCGATGTAGCGCGCGCCGTGGATGTACGGGCGGTTTTCGAAGATCTTCTCCATCCCACGATGCAGGTAGCCGATGACTGGCGTACACTGAATGACCGTCTCGCCATCCAGCGTCAGCACGAGACGCAAGACACCGCTCGTCGAGGGATGTTGCGGCCCCATGTTGAGGATCATTTCCTCGCTACGCAGCCCGCTGGCGTCTTCAAAGTAGCTCGCCGTGTCCGCATGTGTATCGGTGGCCATGCGTTATTCCTCCTGCGGCTTTGCCGCGGGATCGAGGTATTGCTCGTCAATGGTGTAGCCGTGCATCGCATTCGCGTCGGAGCCTACACCCTGGCCCGTTTCGAGGAAGACCGCCTCATTGCCGAAGGTCGTCATGCCGGGGTGAATTCGCTCCTGCTGTCCCTGGCCCAGCCGCTTGAGGACAACGCGCTCCTGTCCACGCTGTTGTTCGCCAGAGACCGCCCGAACGGCATCCACCTGCGTCGTCGCGCGATCATGCACCACCGCCGGAGTCGTCCTGAAACTCTTGAGCAGCGGATGCCCCTCGAAGTCGTCTTCGAGCAGCATGCGCCGCAAGTCAGGATGGCCTTCAAAGCGAATGCCAAAAAGATCGTAGGTCTCCCGCTCGAGCCAGTTGGCGGATGAATAGATGCTAACGAGCGACGGAATCCGCGGGTCATTTGATGGCGTTTTCACCCGCATCTGCACCAGCCAGTTGCGGCTGATCGAACGGAACTCATAGATAGATTCCAGATGCTCGATCATATCAACACCAGATATGCAGCTAAGCAGCTCGAATCCCAGCGCATCGCGCAGGAAATGGCCCGTTTCAACGACCCGCTCCGGCGCGATCTCGATTCCCACGATACCGCCATTCAGCCGACGCTTGGGGACCGGCTGGCCGACCTGTTCGTCGAGTTGAGCGAGCGCGTTGAGCAACTCGTTGATATGGTCGCGATCATAGGCAAGCAGCGACGGCGCTTCCGCGCCTCCCGCTGCACGTGGCGCTATATCCAACGGATGACCCCTTTCCGCCAGGCGTAGACCAAACCCAGCGCCAGCACGGCGATAAAGAAGGCAATCTCCACAAACCCGAACCAGGCCAACTGCTGAAAGATCACCGCCCAGGCGAGGATAAACACAATATCAACATCGAACGCGACGAAGAGCATTGCGAAGATATAGAAGGCAAGTGGGAACTGGACCCACGCTGAGCCAATCGGCGTCTCACCGGACTCGTAGGTGTCCCACTTGCTCGGCGCGCGATGTGGTCGCTTCGTCAGCAGCCGATTGACGATGTCGAAGGTAACAAGACCGCCAATGACAAACGCGCATCCGCCGAGAAAGAACAGGGCGGCGAAGAGATATCCTGTCGCGACCACGCGTACCTCCTGGAGCATTGTGGAGTACCGTGCCACTTGTGCGCCTGACGCGATTGAGGCGCAGCCGGTACATTGCCCGCACGGTTGTTAGGAAGCGGGGCAATTACGGTGACGTGGCCAACCAGTGAGGATCGTACCGCGCCATCTTCGATTATAGCATAGCCCTTCCGGGCGAACAACGCGCCCGGACTCACCAATATTGGAACGAGCCAGATACAATATCCGCGACGAGACTGACGAAGGGTCTGGGTTGACGATGAGAGATAAGTGTGAACTTCGTCCTATCCACTCTGGTTAGTTGAAGATATCTTTGAAGGGTTGGCACGTCATAGGTGTGCAGAAGTATTATTGGTGAACAAGCAATCGGGCGGTGGACCTGATTTACATCTCGTAGAGCAGCCGACCAACCAGTTGGCTAGCGGGCGCTTCTGCGTGACATGGGTATGCTATACTGAGGCGCCGTCACGTCGGGGCGCACGGCGCATGACCTACCGCCGCCAGAGGAATTTTCGGCACGGATGTGCATTCTACATACTACATAGAGTTTGCGGAGGGGATAAGGTATGCAGTGCTGGCAGTGTGGCACGGAAGTCCAGCCGGGGGAACGCACGTGTGGCTACTGTGGCGCTCGATTGACTACCCCACCAGCAGGTCGGTCGCCCCGTTCTTCCCAGCAGCGCTACCCACCATCGCGCAATGCGCCACGAAGGCCACGCGACGACGACTGGGATGCTGACGCGCTCGACGAGAGCGGCTACGGTCCCGCCTATGGCCAGGATGATCGGCGTGGCGAGCGACGAGACTCGCGTGGTCGTTCAGACGATTCCTGGGATGAGTCCCGAACCGACATGCGTCGCGGGGATCAGCGCAGCAGTCAACGCGGACGCCAAGGGCCAGATGAGCGGGGCGGCGGCCATTCTCCCGATGACTACGACCAGTCTGGCGTCTACGATGACTACGCCAGCAGCGAATACGGCGCGCAGCAGTCCAACCCGATGGATGATCCGCTTAACGATCCGCGCGCGCCCCGCAATCTGCGCTCCAGCCCGCAGCGCGGGCCGGACTCTCGCAGCCGACAGCCGTCGCGGGATGACTGGCAGCAGCAGGCGCCGCCTGACATGGGCGACGGGCGATCTCGCCGCCCTCCAACTGACCCCTCGCGTGGTCGCCGCGACGAGAGCGGATACTACGGCCAGCGCCAGGGCTATCCGCCAGACGCATACCAGGGATATGAAGGTTACGAGGAACCAGGGCGCTCGCGCCGCTCGCAGCCTTCCTCCGCCGACAATCGCTATAGCCGCCCATCCGCCTCACGCGGCCAGCCCTACGACGAGGATTACGGCAGTGGATCCTACGGCGGTGGATACAGCGATGAGTACGATGCGCAGCGCCAGCGCGGGTCACGTCAGGACTATGGCCGACGGATGCAGCCAGACGACGACTCATCCTGGTATCAGCAGGTCGGCTCGCGCGCCCGTTCGCTTCAGCAGCGCTGGGGAGAGACACTCAGCAGCGTCAGGATTCCTGGTTTCCGCTCAGGGGAAGGGGAAGACAAGGGCAAGTCGTCCTCGCGCCGCATCGTGACGACGGTCGTGGTGCTGCTGGTGCTTCTGACAGCGGTGGTCGCGGGAGCGATCGTGCTGGCGCCACGGGTGTTGAATCGGCTCAACCCGCCAGGAGCGACGACCTCATCGGCGCTCTGCACAGCGTCTGGACCAGCGACAAACGGTTCCGTGCCGACACCTGGGGCGCACCTCAAACAGTTTGCCAGCTCAAGGTCGCGCTATGGGGTGAACTATCCCGAAACGTGGACCGTCGAGCCGCAGGAGAAGGCGGCTAGCGGCTACGATTATATCGATCAATACACGCTGCCAAACTCGTCAACGCTGGTGAGCATCGAACAGGCCCAGGCGGCATGCGCGCTCAGCGATGTCAACATCATCCAGGGCGAGGTGGCCGCCGCGCAACAGCAGAACATCACCTTTACCGAAAGCGCCGCGGCGGCCAGAACCCAGACCATCGGCGGTGAGCAGTGGCAGCGGCGCGAGTATGCCGTGAGCGATAAAGGCGTGACGCTGCACATGGTCATCCTGGCCTGCCACCATCAGGGGCGCGCCTATGTGATTGTGCTGGTGAGCAGGACGACAACCTTCGCGCAGGATGATTCGGGAATCTTCGAGCCGATGCTCAAATCGTTCACGTTCACCAATTGACGACCTCACCCCGATCCCTCTCCCTGTGGGAGAGGGGAGCCAGATAATTATGCCCTGGGGGGTGTGAGCGCGGCCTCGTAGAATGAGCGCGTCTCGGGGTCGTGGCAGACGAACGTTACCTGCTCTGGCAGCGCTGATTGCGCCAGCGCGTCCATCACTTCGGCGACGGCAATGTGCGCCGCGCGTTCGCGGGGAAAGCCATAGATACCGGTACTGATCGCGGGAAACGCAATGGTGCGGAGGCCATGCTGCCGCGCCAGCGCCAGGCTGTTGCGGTAGCAGCTTGCCAGCAGCGCGTCCTCATCATGATCGCCGCCGCGCCAGACCGGGCCAACAGTGTGAATCACGTGGCGCGCGGGCAGACGATAGCCGCGCGTGATCTTAGCCTCACCCGTCCGGCAGCCGCCGAGCGTACTGCACTCATCCACCAGCTGCGAGCCTGCCGCACGGTGAATCGCCCCATCAACACCGCCTCCGCCAAGCAACGAGCTATTCGCCGCATTGACAATCGCGTCTACGTCCAGGCGGGTGATATCTCCAGAGACGATAAGAATGCGATCCGCCATCTGTTGGCCTCCCTCCGCGCCGCCCCAGGTGAAGACTGTGCCAAGCTATTGCGAGGAATTCGGGGCAGGTATCGTCTTTCCAAGCTCGATCCGGTCAATCGCCCAGCTGCCATTTTGATTGACCAGATGGATCGTCTGCACCTGCGCCTGCGAGGTGTTCCCCCGACGCACCACGTCTACCGTCACCACGGCAGTCGAGCCTTGAACCTTGGCGTTACCTTCGGTGGTATATGACTCCACGATACCACTTACCGAATCGTATGCGCTGAACTGGGTCGCGAACGCGCTCTGCGAGAGGCGTCCTTTGGCGTCGTCAGAGAAAAAGCCGTAGGCGCGCGTATAGTTCTGCTGGTGCAGCGCGCTGTAGAAGTCGAGTGCGGTCTGGCTGGGGTCATTCAACTGGTTGCGGAACCACAGGCCGCTGGCGATTGCGGCCGTCGCGGAGATGGCACACGCCAACAGCAGGACCACCGCTAACCCCGCCAGGATCACCCGGAGCAGCGTGGGGCGCTTTCGCGGCGCTGGGGGAAGGGGATTGCGCGAGTTCGAGGCGGAGAGTTTGCGCATGCGCGCGCTGACATCAGGGCGATCACTCAGCTCGCGTCGGCGCTGCTCCAGGATGCCGCTCAAATCTGGCCGACTCTTCGCATCGCTCATTACATTCCCCTCCCAGGTGACTCGACATTGGTATCATCCTGGTCGCCATCATCCTGTCCTCGTGTCCGCCAGTATAGAGAGTGAGCCGCGACAATGCAACGCCGTTACCCATTTGGCATATCTGGCATATACTGCACTGTCTGGAATATTTCACACTCGGAGACGCCTGCATGACCCATTCCGTCGCTGTTACCGATCTGACCGAACGCATCCGCGACTACGCGCTTTCGCTGGGCTTCGATCTGGTGCGCTTCACCACCGCCGACTCCATGCCCGACGCCGAGGCAGCGCTCAAAGAGCGTATCAGTCAGGGGCTTATGGGCGGCCTCGACTGGTTCACCGCCGAACGCGCCGAGGTCGCCGCCAATCCGCGCGCGCTGTTGCCCACGGCGCAATCGGTCATCGCGCTCGGTACATTTTATCTCACCGACGCTCCGCGCGATGAGGCAACACCGGGTGATCCGCATGGACGCCTCTCGTGCTACGCCTGGGGCGACGACTACCACGAGGTCATTCGCTCGCGGCTGGATGCGCTGGCCGCATTCATCCGCGAGCACGCGCCGCCAGAGCACGAGAAGACCATCGTCTTCGTGGATGCCGGGCGGATGGTTGACCGCGCCATCGCGCAGCGGTCGGGGCTGGGCTGGTATGGCAAGAACACCAACATCCTGACGAAAGGCTGGGGATCGTGGCTCTTTCTAGCTGAGGTCGTCACCAGCCTGGAGCTTGCGCCGGACGAGCCACTGGCAGCCAACTGCGGCCAGTGCGAGGTCTGCCTGCACGCCTGCCCCACCAACGCTTTCGTCGCGCCCTACGTGCTGGACAATCGCCGCTGCATCTCCTATCTCACCATCGAGCTTCGCGGCAGCATCCCGCTGGAGCTGCGCCCACTGATCGGCACGCATATCTTCGGCTGCGACATCTGCCAGCAGGTCTGCCCGGTGAACCTGGTGGCGGAGAAGCGGCTGCGCCAGCGCGGCCAATTTGGCGTGGCTGGCGAGCGCCCGATGTTTCAGCCTCGGCCCATCACTGGCTCCAGTCCAGCGCTGATTCCGCTGCTCAAGCTGGACGACGAGGGCTTCCGCGAGAGTTTCCGCCATAGTCCGGCGAAGCGGGCGAAGCGGCGCGGGCTGCTACGCAACGTCTGCGTCGCGCTCGGCAACATCGGCGATCCTGTGGCTATCCCGGCGCTATCAGGCGCGCTACACGACGAGGAGCCGCTGATACGCGGGCATGCCGCCTGGGCGCTGGGGCGCATCGGCGGCGATGAGGCGCACGCCGCCCTGGTAAGCGCCTTAGCCAACGAGACGGACGCGACGGTGCAGCAGGAGATTCACTGCGCGCTGGATATGTGAATGTGAAGGAACACTGTCTATCCAGGTCCGCGGCGGGAGTCGCCGGTAGCACAAGCAGCAATGTAGCAAGATAGAAGAAGCCGACCTCTGATCCCTGTAGGTACGCTGTGATATATGCTCGTAGCTCAGACGCTTCGAGCGACGACACTATAGGCGAAACAGCGTTGCCTGATTCATCAACTTACAGGAGAACAGGATGTCCAATCCACGCATTGTCTCACGGGACGAATGGCTCATCGCGCGCAACGAACTACTTCTCAAAGAAAAGGAAGCCACCCAAGCGCGAGACAGGCTCAATGCCGAACGCCGCAGGTTGCCAATGGTCAGGATTGACAAGGAGTATAGCTTTGAGGGGCCAGACGGCAAGGTGACCCTGCTCGACCTCTTCGACGGCCGTCGTCAGTTGATCGTCTACCACTTCATGTTTGATCCGAGTTGGGAGAACGGCTGCGAGGGCTGCACGAACTTCACGAACAACATTCCCAGCCGCCTGTCCGGTCTCCATACCAGCAACACCACACTGGTCCTTGTCTCCCGCGCGCCATTGGCAAAACTTGAGGAATACAAGACCCGTAGGAACTGGACCGTGCCGTGGTTCTCCTCGTACGGAAGCGATTTCAACTACGATTTCGACGCCACCGATGAGAACGGCGAGAAACCTGGGTTGAGCGTGTTCCTGCGCGACGGTAAGCAGATCCTGCATTCGTACTCGACGACGGGACGGGGTGTTGATATCCTCCTCGGGAATTACAACTTCCTCGACATGACCCCATTGGGACGACAGGAAGATTGGGAAGCGCGCTACAATACCCCCACCCAGTAAGAGGCCATTGTAGACCAGATGCGCGAAACGCTTGGCGCCCCCTGCTCCGTGGAACAGGCTCTAAGCGTTTCGTTCCAGCCGCTCCGCCGCCCGAAGCGCGCGTGCAATCCACCACTGGAACCGCGCCATCACCATGTGTCGCGTCCTGCCGACCGGAGCCGTTATCGCCGCGCGCGCCATCGCCTCGCCGCAGGTCAGCGCCGTCCGCAGATAGCCCGCGTCCGCCAGTGCCAGCCACATCGCGCCATCGAGCGATTGCCCACGCACCCGCAGGGCGTGAGTTAGCCGAGCGCGGTAGATCGCCAGTAGACGAGTCGGGTCAACGGCGAGCCACGTGCTGGCGAGCCAGAGCGGATCATAGGTACACGAGCCAGCCAGCGCCAGCGCCCAATCGAGCAGCAGCAGCCGCTTTCTCCGATTGCCATGGCTCGCGGGTAGCCAGCCGAGATTCGGCCCCCAGACATCGCCATGCGCCAGCGTCCGTGGCAGCCGATGTATGGCGCGTGCGATGCGTTCCGGCTCATTCATGATCGCCCGAAACCGTTGAGTAGCCGTCGCACCTGCCAGCTCGAAGAATGTCCGCCAGCTCTCGGCAGAGACCGGCAGGTAGGGGAGCGAATCCCCTGCGGCCAGCCGATCCGACACGCCGAGCGGCCCCGTCACCAGCAACGCTCGCTCTGGCGACATCAGCCCGAGCGCCGGGTCGTCCAGGCGAGGATCGTTCCAGTAGCGCGCGTGCATCCGCGCCAGCCAGTCTACTATAGCCACTGCCTCAGACGGAATCCTCCCAAGTGGCGTCCAATAGGGATCGCGCAACAGGTGGCGCCGCTCGTCGCGCATCAGCAGCGCCGCGCCTTCGGGTCGCGCTCGTGGCCCGCGAAACGCGACGGCGAGTGTCGGCGTGGCGATACCGCGCGGCAGGTCGGCCAGCAGCCCCGAGGCGGCAAGCTGCGCCTCACGGATCAGCGTATCGCCCGACACGTCGCCCAGCCAGCCCTCCAGCGGCTCAGCATACTTCAGCACGCGCGTCTGTTCGTGACTGCCTCCAGAATGCCGCAGCCAGAGGCGATACACCCGCCCGCCGGAGAGACCGCCCACCATCGGCTCGACGCGTATGACGTCCTCGCTTTCTATGCCAAGTGAGGGCAGGAGCGCTTCTGCGACCGCTGGCAGCGGAAAAATCCTCATGCGCATGCTCCGATGTTACCGTCTGCTATTACATGGTACCTTGGGAAATTCTGAGAGTTTTCACAGAAACGCGACGAACTCTCGACAGAACATACGTTGAGGCATATGCTCTTGGAAACGCGATTGAGTACTCACAAGACGGATTCTCCCCGATTGAGAGCATCTCAGCGGCGAAAGGACCGGTACCGCTGTGCTCAAAGCGATCTGGCAGAAATTCGACCGAGACTGGGGCTGGAACCTGGCGCGTCTGCTGGCCTACACCTGCATCATGGGTCTCTTCTCCGTTCTCGGCCTCGAGCTAGTGATGATGAGCCTCTTTCTGCGGATCACCAGCGACAGCACCGAACAGGAGGCCGTGACCGCCATCGTGCGGCTGCTGCCAGACCGCGTAACCGCCGCCGCGGTCTCTTCCTTTGCCAACACTATCGAACATGCTCCGTTTATCCTCGTCCTACTGGGACTTCCCGTCACGCTCTGGTATGGCACCCGCTTCTTCGTCGTCATCGAGACCTGCCTTTGCGTCATCTTCCGCCGCCAGCAGCGCCGCTTCCTCGATCAGAACCGCGTTGCCCTGCTGATGCTTCTGCTCTTCGCGGCGGCATTGCCCACGATGATTCTCTCGGCAACCTTCACGCCCGTCGTCAACGTCGGACTGGGCCATAACGTCATTCCCCATACGCGCCTGGCCAACGAGCCACTGATCGCGGCGCTAGCGCTCTTTACCAGCCTCGCGCTGAACTTCCTACTCTTGCTCACACTCTATAGCGTCGTGACACCCGGCGGCGTCTCGATGCGCTATACCTGGCTGGGCGCGCTGCTCGGCGCCGTACTGGCGCAGGGATATATCCTCATCTTCCCAGTCTATACCCGCGAGGTGCTTCAACCGCAGCATTTCGGCACCGTCGCGGGATTCGTCTTTGTCGTGCTCATTTTCTTCTATGCGTACTCGCTCTTCGTCATCTGCGGCGCGGAGCTATCGTCCTGGCGGGCAGGCTACCGGGCGGCGCCGCGCTCGATCACCGATGCGCTGGCATATGCGCACCCGGCAATCCTCTTCCCCGTCCGGGCCGCCAGCCCAGGTTCGCTGCTTGGCAGGCTGCGCGCAACGCATGCGCCAAAACCTGCCGAGCCATCCTCGAAACCCGCAGCATACATTCTGCCAGCGGACGATCCCGTAGACCTCGTCGCCGACTGAACGCGGCCCCTCCCCAGCCTCGCTCTTCGGGCAGCCGCCGCTCCGCGCGCTCTGAGGCTCTTGCCTCGCGCGTCTGCCCCACGGAGAGCGTGTCCGAAGCGCGTGCGATAATACAGTGAGATGCTACTCAGTAGGGTGATGCGGGAGGGAGCGCGACGCGCATGCGGGCGGAGATTCTGGCTCCACGGGCGGCGGTGCGAGGGCGACTCGCCGCCGAACGCCTCTATAGCTATTACGTCCCCGACGCGCTGACACCCACCATCGCCGTTGGCCACCTGGTTGCCATCCCGTTTGGCGAGCGCATCACCGCTGGCATCGTCTGGGCGCTCGACGCCAGCGACGAGCTGACCGGGGCCGAAACGGAATCTCCCAGGCAGGACCACGCACGCCTGCGGTCGATCTCGCACCTGCTCCTGCCTGAACCAATTATCTCCGAGGCGCAACATGCGCTAGCAGAGTGGATCGCCGATTACTACGCCACGCCGCTGGCCGACGCCACGCGCCTGATGCTGCCGCCGGGCCTGTTGAGCAGCATGCGCGAGGTGTTGCTGCCCGTCGAACCAGCGCCGACTGACATGCCGAGCCTGACGTCAGACGCCGCGATGATGCTGGGACTGCTTCGCGAACGCGGGCGACTCGACCGGACGCAGATACGTGAGAGGCTGGGGCCGCAACGTGCGCGCGCCGCCATCTCCGCTTTGGTCGCGACAGGTCATGCCTCACTGATGACAGAGATTCCACCCGGTCAGCGCGAGAAGCGGCGCGAACGGCTCGTCCGGCTGGTCGGAACAGCGGAACAGCTTGCCGCATGGCAGCAGACCGCTCGTGCTGCCCTGGATGAGCGCACAGGTCGGCAGACGGCGCGTGGCCAGGCTACTGCCCATGGCGCGCGTGGCACGGAGCGGGTAGGTGAGCGGCTGCTACGCCAGCTCACTGTGCTCGAAGTCCTCTCGCGCCCCGGCATAGATGCGCTCTGGCGGCTGGAAGAATTGCAACGACTGACCCGCGCCACCGCCACCGCCCTCCGCGAGTTACAGACTGCCGGACTGATTGAGATCGACGAGATAGAGGTGCGGCATGATCCGCTGGCAGGGCGCGCTTTCGCCCAGACGTTGCCGCTTCCGCTGACACCAGCGCAGGCGCGCGCGCTGGCCGCCATCACCGCGACACGTGCGCCAGACGCCAGCCATGTCTTCCTGCTGCATGGCATCACCGGCAGCGGCAAGACCGAGATCTATTTGCAGGCACTGGCGGAAACGTTGGCGCGCGGAGAGCGTGGCGTTGTGCTCGTCCCCGAAATCGCGCTGACACCCCAGGCGATGGAGCGCTACGCCGGGCGTTTCCCCGGACGGGTCGCGCTGCTGCATAGCGGTCTGAGCGACGCTGAACGGCTGGACGAATGGCGGCGCATCCACGCGGGCAAGGTAGACGTGGTGCTTGGCTCACGTTCCGCGCTCTTCGCGCCGATAGAGCGGCTGGGATTGATTGTGGTGGATGAGGAACACGAGGGCGCCTATAAGCAGGACCGCCGTCCAACGTACCACGCGCGCGATGTCGCCATCCGCCTGGGCGCGCTGGCCGGGGCAACTGTCGTGCTGGGCAGCGCCACGCCCTCGGTCGAGTCCTACTGGCGCGCGCAAGCGGGCGAGTATACACTGGTGGAGCTACACGAGCGTGCTCCCGCCGGGGAAGCGGACGCGCCGCCGATGGGGCTACCGCCCGTCACGCTGGTCGATCTGCGCGCCGCGCTACGCGAGGGCAACACCAGTATTCTCAGCGATCCACTGGTGACGGCGCTGCACGAAACGCTCGAACGCGGCGAGCAGGCGATCCTCTTCCTCAACCGGCGCGGCATGGCCAGCATGATCGTCTGCCGCGAATGTGGCTATGTCGTCCGCTGTACCCACTGCGACATCTCAATGACGCTCCATGCCAGCGAGCGCGCCGTTATCTGCCACTATTGCGGGCGCAAGGCCAGTGTGCCGCACGTCTGCCCGATCTGCCACAGCACCAGCATCCGCTTCTTCGGGCTGGGTACCGAGCGCGTCGAGAGCGCCGTCAAGCGACGATTCCCGGCGGCGCGGGTGCTGCGCTGGGACCGCGATACCGCCAAAACACGCCAGACCCATGAGGAACTGCTGCGCGCCTTCGCCGAGCGCCGCGCCGATGTGCTGGTTGGCACGCAGATGATCGCCAAAGGGCTAGACCTCCCGGCGGTGACGTTGGTCGGCGTCGTCTCCGCCGATATCGCGCTCTTCCTCCCGGACTTCCGCGCCTCCGAGCGTACATTCCAGTTGCTGACGCAGGTGGCGGGCCGCGCCGGCCGTGGCGCGCAGGCAGGGCGCGCGCTGATCCAGACATTCAACCCCGACCATTTCTGCATCCAGTCCGCCGCCCGCCACGACTACGCCGAATTTGTCAGCGCCGAGGTAGCTGCCCGCCAGCGCTACGGTTACCCGCCCTTCCGCCGCTTCATGAAATGCACCTTCACCCACCGCGACCGCTACACGACCCAAGTCGAGGCCACATCGCTCGCAGGCCGTCTGGAAACGCTGATACGCGAACTTGACCTGCCGCAGTCGGATATCGTTGGTCCAGCGCCCGCGTTTCTGGAGCGGCTGCGCGGCTCCTATCGCTGGCAGGTGATCGTCCGCGGGCCGGAGCTACGCCCGCTCTTGCATGCGCTAGTGCATGAAGACCTGCCCCATGGCTGGGCAATCGACATCGATCCCGCCTCGACCCTTTGAGCGCTGTTGTACACTGACGGCTCAGGATGTCACAAGTGAACCCGGGCGGAGGGGCGAACATGGTCAACATGCGCAAGTGGCTTGGCGTCGCGATTGCCGCGCTCTCGACCGTGCCTGGACTCACGCTGCGGCTTGGCCTCTACCACGTCTCGCCCGCCGCCGAGGCAATCATCTACGGCGTAGCCATCGTCGGAGCCGCCTTCATGCTGTCGTGGGCCGCCGAGGTCTTCCAGCTCGATGTCTCGCAGGGGCTGGCGCTGGCAATGCTCGCGCTCGTCGCGATTCTGCCTGAATACATCGTGGACGCCACCTTCGCGTGGAGGGCTGCCCAGGATCCGACACAGGCGAGCCTGGCCGTGGCCAACATGACCGGCGCCAATCGCATCCTCATCGGCATCGCCTGGCCGCTGGTGGTGTTGCTTTACTACATCCGCACCAGGCGCACCGCCGTCGAGCTTCAGCCGTCGCACGGGCTGGAACTGGTCGTGCTGCTGGCCGCCACCGTCTACGCCTTCGTCATCCCCATAAAAGGCACGCTCTCGTGGATTGATTTCGTCGTGCTCGTCTCCCTGTTTCTCTTCTACCTCTGGCGGCTGGCTAAGCTGCCCTCCGAAGAGCCGCACCTCATCGGCCCCGCGCAGACGATTGCGGCGCTCGGTGTGCGCGGGCGGCGTGTGCTTTCGGGTGGACTTGCGCTCTATGCGGCGGCGCTCGTGCTCCTCATCGCGGAGCACTTTGCCGAGGCGCTGGTCGCAACGGGCCACCAACTGCACATCGACGAGTTCTTCCTCGTCCAGTGGGTCGCGCCGCTCGCCTCTGAGGCGCCGGAGTTCGTCGTCGTCTCCATCTTCGCCTGGCGCAGGGCTGCGTCCGCCGCAATGGGCGCGCTCGTCTCCTCGAAGATCAACCAGTGGACGCTGCTGGTAGCGATGCTGCCTCTTGTCTACGCCATCAGCCTGGGCGCGTTCGACCCGATGCCGCTGGATACCCGGCAGCGCGAGGAGGTGCTGCTGACCGCGGCGCAATCACTCTTCGCGGTCATCCTCCTGCTCGACCTGCGCCTCTCGCTCTGGGGCGCTGGCATGATCTTCGGCCTCTTCGCCGTGCAGTTCGTATTCCCCGATCAGCGTGTGGCGCTCTCGGTCGTCTACGGCGTCCTCAGTGTCATCACGCTTATCTTCACGCGCGGCGGACTCGCTCGCTCTATGGCGCGCTTCCCGGGCTTCTCGCGCCTACCCCGCACCCGCAAATCCGGCTAGAGGCGTGCGGGCAAAGCAGACTATCATAGGCGTATAGCCAACTGTGACCGCCTTGTGACTGCGCTCGGTGGCGCCGCCTTACCGTTTGGCATATGGTTAAGATCGGAGCATGGCCAGAGAGGCAGGAGTCAGGAGAAAGGAAGCCGCTTATGGGATACCATGATGACATCGTCGCGCTGGCGAAGCAGAACGAGGACTTTCGCCGCGAAGTGATCACCGGGCAACATAGTCAGGTCGTTCTGATGAGCATTGCTCCCGCTGAGGACATCGGCGAGGAGGTGCATGAGGATGTGGATCAGACGCTGATCTTTGTGAGCGGCCTCGGTGAGGCGATACTAAATGGCGAAAAAAGCCCCATCACCATCAACAGTCTGTACTTTGTTCCAGCTGGAACACGGCACAATTTCATCAACACCGGCGCAACACCCCTGAAACTGTTTACAATCTACGCTCCCCCAGAGCACGCGCCCGGTACCGTCGCCAGAACCCGCGCCGAGGCGCAGGCCGCGCACCATTAGCCACGTTCTCAGGAACATGCGCCCGGTCGCGACGTTCCCCGATTAGCCTGGGCGTTCACGCCACCTCGTCACCGTCCAGGCATGCTCTAACCTCCAGAACCTCAAGGCGCCCGGTTCCATTTTTCGGCATTTTCCGGCTTGAGTACCCAAGCGCGATATATATTTAGCCATAAACGGTTTAGGACTTGACAGTCCTTCACTTGTGTGTTACTATCATTTCAGAAGTTACTTCCATATTGAAAGTAACAGGTGACCAGGCAAATTCTCAAGAAGTCGTAGACCAATAATTGACGCCTGGCGCATTCAGCATAACCGCCAGCACGAACTGGCACGAAAGGGTTCCACACCATGGCATGGGATATTGACACCGCCCATTCATCGATTGAGTTTACCGCCAAGCATATGATGGTCACGAATGTCAAAGGCCGCTTTACCCGCTTCAGCGGCGACGCTCACCTCGACGAAACCAATCCCGCGAACTCCCGCGTGGATGTCACGATTGACCTCGCCAGCCTGACAACCGGGACCGAAGGCCGCGACAACCACCTCCGCTCCGCCGATTTCTTCGATGTCGAGAATCATCCAACCGCCACTTTCTACAGCACGAAGGTTGAGAAGGTCGGCGAGGATCGTCTGCGTGTCACGGGTGACCTGACGATTCGCGGCGTCACGAAGCCTGTCACCCTCGACGTGACCGTCGAAGGCAAGGTGAAGGACATGCAGGGCAAGGATCGCTACGGCTTCACCGCTACAACCTCCTTCAGCCGCAAGGACTTCGGGCTGGAGTGGAACGTCGCCCTGGAATCGGGTGGCTGGCTGGTCAGCGACAAGATCACCATCGCGATTGACGCCCAGGTGATCGCTCCGGCCGAGGTCGCTGTCGCCGACTAATCTAATCCTGTCACAACACATTGCCTTGAACGACGCGGTAGCCTCTCTGGCTGCCGCGTTTTTGCGCGTTCCACGTTCCACATTCCACGCGCCTCGCGTTATTCCCCTGTGTTACACTGGCTTTGAGAGGCCATATCCGGTGAGCATCTCGAAGAGACCCGCATCAATGGCGATGGAGGCGATTCCCGCATGAGCAGCACAACCCAGACTCCGCATACATCCCGGCAGCGCAGAGAAACCATGTACGAGCGCTACCTGCGCACCGATGAATTGCTCAGCTTGCAGCGACCCGAGAACGAGCGGCTTCACCCCGATGAACTGACCTTCCAGATCGTGCATCAGACGTTCGAACTCTGGTGGAAGATGACGGTGCAACAGCTGCGCCTGGCTACCGAGCAGCTAGGGAGCGGTGGCTACGGCGAGGCGACGCGGGCGCTCCGGCGCGCGGTGTCGGCGCAGGGCGTTGTCATGCAGGCGATGCGCCAGCTCGAATTCGTCTCGCCCGCCGATTTCCTGGTGATCCGCGCTGGGCTGGGCGACGGCAGTGGCGCCGACTCCCCCGGCTTCCGCGCGATTCTGCGCGCCGCCCCCGATTTGTGGGACGCCTTCGAGGGAGCGCTGAGTCGCGAACAGACCACGCTGGTAGATATCTATGCCACCCCACAGACGCATCCGGCCCTCTACGACTGCGCCGAGCAGTTGACCGACTTCGACGAGATATTCCACGTCTTCCGCGCGGCCCATCTCAAGCTGGCGCAGCGCAACCTTGGCCTCCAAGCCACCGGCACCGGTGGAACGCCAATGGAGATGCTGGTGCGCACGCTGGGCGATCTGCTCTTCCCATCGCTCTGGGAGGCGCGCGACGATCTGCTGGCGCGCGTCCAGGCGCAGCAGGGCGCGACAGGCCCATCCAGCGCGACCGGTCACGGCAACAGCTAGCCCACCCGAACCCGCACTCTGTGGCGTTACTCGTAAAGTGTGAGCAACGTCACACCTCCGACTGTCCTCATTTGCGCCGTTCGATAGTCATACCTGGCAGACGGCACATTCGTGAGGGCCGCAGCGTACCGCTGGAGCGGAGGGAGTATGGCGCAGGTTCGGCTGCCGGTAAGGCGTGGCGATTGGCTGCGTGCGCGCATCACATCTGTATACGGCCCGCTGGTGAGATGGCGCGCTCCGCTCGTGCCGCTGCTGGCAATGGGTCAGGGCGGCGAGGTATCTAGCTCGGCGTCCCAGGTGGCGTCGGCGTCGGCAAGCGCTCGTCATGCGCAGTTCGAGCAGTGGTTCGCACAGTATCAGCTACCGCTGCTCGACTACCTCTATGGCATGACCCGCGACCGCGAATGGGCCGCCGACCTCGTCCAGGAAACGTTTTTGAACGCGTATGCGGCGGGAGCCGCCCCAACCGCCATCGCCAATCCACGCGCCTGGTTCTATCGCATCGCCACCAACACCGCCCTCACAGCGTTGCGGCGGCGCAAGCGCTTCGCCTGGCTGCCCCTCACCGAGACTGCGCCATCGCCAGGCGCCAGCAGCTCAGACCAATGGACGCGCCCGGAACTGCCAGATTTCTCCGGTCAGGATATCGCGGCTGACGTGGCCGAGCGTGATGCCGTCTGGAAGATACTCGCGGAACTTCCACCACGCTGGCGTTCGGTGCTGCTGCTCCAGGCCACCGCTGGCTTCGAGGCGCGCGAGATCGCCACCCAGCTCGGCCTCTCCGAAGCCAACGTCCGCAAGATCCTCTTTCGCGCCAAAGAACGTTTCCGCGCGCTCCATGCCCAGTACGAGGCGCCCGACCACTCCGGCACAAAGACTGGAGGCTACCAATGAGCCGCTCCACGTCCCAGCATGAGTGGCTGCGTCGCGTCGCTGACTACCACAGTGGCGGCGTGAGCGACACCGAGCACGCCGCCGTCGAGGCGCATCTGGCGACCTGCCAGGAGTGTCAGGAGGCTCTCGCGATGTACCGTCGTTTGTACAGCCTGCTCCAGTCGCCGCTGCGACTCGGCCTGCCCAGCGTCCTCTTCGATGAGGAGACAACCGTCATCGGCAGCGCGCCAGCTCCATCGGCCAACAGCCAGCCGCCGAAGCGCTCGCCGCGCCCCCGCACACTCGGCATCGTCGCCGCCGTGGTAGCGGCCACGCTGGTCGTCGTTGGCTTCCTGGCGGTTTACGCGACAAGCAATGGGCGCCCCAACCCCAGCGCCACCAGCACGCCCGTGGCGTTTCCAACAATAACGCCCCAGCCAACAGCGACAACCGAGTCAACTGTGACCGCCACGCCCGATAGCACATCGCGAGCAAGCGCATTCGTCTGCGCCAACCCACCCGGCTCGAATCTCAGCTATGCCTACGTGCGCGGCGACTACCAGACGTATGTTGTCACCGGCTGCGCATCGCCCCGGAAGATTCCGGTATCGGCGAACTACAGCGCTCCGCTCGGCTGGTCTCCAACCAATCGCTATCTCGCCGTCAAGGCCTGTGACGAAAACAATAACTGCCCCGTCGTTCTGTATGATCCGATCAGCAGACAGACGCAAGCTACAAAGTACATCGGCGAGTATCCACTTGTATATTCCGGCCAGATACCTGATGGCCACATCTTCCGCCTCTTTATTGGCTGGGTGGATGACAATACCTTCCTGGGCGCGCTCCAGCCAGTAACATCGAGCAATCCCAATGGCCCGCCACTCGGAACGTCGACGATCGTCAAGGTGGATGTCGCGAGCGGAGCCGAGACACAGGTCGGAAAAGTCGCCTGGTTCGCGAAGACCAAAATCGTTGCGCCGGGCTACCTGATCTATGCTGGCCTGAAGACCATGAGCGAGGGTCAGGCGCACCTACATCGCCTCGATCTCAACACTGGCGCCGACACACAACTGGTCGCGCTGGGTGAATATGGCAATGGCGGC
Organism: Ktedonobacterales bacterium; assembly: GCA_036273675.1. Taxonomy (GTDB): domain Bacteria; phylum Chloroflexota; class Ktedonobacteria; order Ktedonobacterales; family JADMIN01; genus DAHUXT01. The sequence goes on from DASUHD010000100.1 coordinate 34,732, forward strand.
TGCCAGGCGACTGTCTTCTGCAACTGGACCGCACCGTGGGATGTCTCGCCCGACGGCACGCACGTGGTCTACCACAGTCCGGCGCCAACGACCTTCCCTAGCGACACCAATCTCATACAGGATACGCCGCTTGTCTACGCGGGCATCGATGGCATGAATCCGAGCAAGCCATTCGGCAGCAAACTGGCGCCAGAACTGAGCGCACCGGGATTCTCGCGCGACGGCGTCTATCTGCTCGCATTCGGCATAGGCCAGGCTCCTGGCCTGACAGCCCCGGAGCGATTCGGCCTCTGGCGAGTTGGAGGAAGTGTGATTGTTGTCGATGGCGCATTCCTCGCCTGGCGTGGTCATAGCAATGTGCTGATTCTCACCAATATCGGCACGCAGGGTCCATTCACCTATGACCTCAGCACCCACGCGACCACTTCCCTGGAATTGAATACTACCTTTTATCTCTGGGCCAACTGAGCGCATTCACAGGCTGCTTGTGAACACGCGTGTGATGTGATACAATGTGGGGTAGCCGCTGAAGCGCCCGGCCCAATCGGGGCCTGACAATAGCAGCGGCGGACAGTGGGGCGACGAGCGCCCAGGAGATCCCATGAAAGCCGGAATCCATCCCGAATACGTCGAGGCGACGGTGACGTGCGCCTGTGGCAACACGTTTACCATTGGCAGCACGAAGCCAGTCCTCAAGGTGGATGTGTGCTCGAAGTGCCATCCATTCTACACGGGCCAGCAGCGCATTCTCGACACCGCTGGTCGCGTCGAGCGTTTCCGCAAGCGCTTCAATCTCAACGAGGAAGAGGCCTAGTCCTCCACATTCCTCGGTGACCTATACATCGTGTCAGGCGCGGGCCAATCTGGTTCGCGCCTCTTTTGTCTTTCCATGCCTGGCCGCCTCCCTCCAAATTGGACGCGCACAATCGCATGGATGCGCTACAATGGGTGGGCCAGGCATCAGCCCGCCAGTGCTTGAAATTCGGCGCATAGGGCGTGCGGGATGCAGGGTATACAACGGCAGCGAGAGCGACCACTCGAGAGCGAGACAGGCAGGGAGAAGAGCGCGTGGCGAAGTTTTATTATGGCGGGCAGGCCGTCATCGAGGGCGTGATGATGCGCGGGCGGCGTTCGGCGGCGGTGGCCGTGCGCCAGCCAACCGGCGGCATTCTGCTGCACGAGGAGATGCTTCCGAAGCGCGTCTATGGGGCGAAGGTGGCAACGTGGCCGTTCGTGCGTGGCGTGCTGCTACTCTGGGATATGCTCGTCCTCGGCACGCGCATGATGCTCTTCGCGTCGTCGGTCGCCCTGCCAGACGATGAGACGAACACCGCCAGCGCAGCCGATAAGAGCAGCTCCGCCGAGAGCAAACCATTACCCACCGCGGAGCCTGGCGCGGTCGCCGAGACAAATGGCGCGATTCAGGGAGCTGACGCGCGGCTCATCGTGACGCTTGTGTTCTCGCTCGCATTCGCACTTGCGCTTTTCTTTCTGGCGCCACTTGGGGTGGTTAGCCTCGTCAGTCACTGGTTGCCAAATGACTGGTCTGGCCTCGTGCTGGAAGGCGCGATCCGCCTTGGCCTGCTGATCGGCTACCTGTGGTTGATTGGCCGACTGCCCGACATTCAGCGCGTCTTCGCCTATCACGGCGCGGAACACAAATCGATCAACGCGATGGAGGCGGGCGAGCCGCTCGATGTCGCGCACGTGCGGGCGGCCTCCCGCGTGCATATCCGCTGCGGCACCGGATTCCTGCTGATCGTCGTGGTTGTCTCGATCCTCGTCTTCGCAGTGCTGGGCAATCCGCCGATGGTCTTGCGCATTCTTTCGCGCATCCTGCTGGTGCCAGTCATCGCCGCGATTTCGTATGAGCTGCTGCGACTGGGCGCCGCCTATTATCGCTTCCGTATCGTCCGCTGGCTGATGACGCCAAGCCTTGCGCTTCAAGGGCTGACGACCCGCGAGCCGGACGACAGCCAGATCGAATGCGCCATCGTCGCACTGGAACGGGTTCTGCGAACCGATGGCGTCGAGAAGCTACAGACACAGCCTGTCGCCTGACGTGACCGTGACTACGCTAGCGACTTTGCCCACTTCTCAAGGGGAATGACCGATGTCAACCAACGCGGACGGCCCACGGATACACGACGCGGCCGCGGATGCCGCGACTGATGATGCGCCTAATGACGAGCCTGCGGTTCCGCCGGTGCTGAGCGGCAAGAGTATGTTGCGTAAGGGCTTTCTGCGCTGGCTGCTCACCGGCTCGATTCGCCTGCTGTATCGTTTCTGGACTCGCATCGCTGTCCGCTTATTCCCAGAGGATTCGCGCCGCGCCGCCTTCGCCACCCGCATCGGCATTCCCCTTCCCGACCAGCTCAATATGAGCTGGATTACCCCACACCTCGCCGTCGGCGGACGTATCCTCCCCGCAGACATCTCACGGCTGGCGCGCACCGGCATCACCCGTGTGGTGGACACGCGCTCCGAACACAAAGACGACACCGAGGCGCTGGGGCGCGAGGGCATACAGTTGCTCTATCTACCCACGCCAGATACCACGCCTCTCACCATCACGCAGCTCCAGGAAGGCGCCCGCTGGATCAACCAGCAGGTCGCGGCGGGCGAGCGCGTACTCGTCCACTGTGAACATGGCGTGGGCCGGAGTGTCCTGTTGACGGCGGCAGCGCTGGTGGCTGGCGGCATGAGCGCCCATAACGCCATCGACCTGGTGCAGCGCAAGCGCTGGCAGGCCGCGCCAAATCACCGCCAGATGCGCCGCCTGCAAGAGTTCGAGCGCGCCGTACACCTGGCGCAGTTGCCGACCGGGGCATGAATCAATCCTGGCGACTAGCTCAACAATGTGGTGAGAGGAGCTTGGTGTTGAGACGCCTCCACACAGGAATAGTCGCCCTCATGCTTCTAGCAATGTTGCTGGCAGGATGCGCTACGTCTTCTACGTCAACCGCGAAAACACCCACCCCGTCCGCAAGCTCCCCAACCGCCGACGCTGTCGGCAGCAACGTTGACTGGCCTGTCTTCGGCTTCGACGGTGCGCGGAGCAGCGTCAACTCGCATGAAACGGCGCTCAGTCCGCGCACCGTCGGCGGGCTGCGTCGCCTCTGGAGCGCGACACTGCCCGATATCGCGGATGGATCGCCGGTCTACCTCCACGGGCTGAAGCTCGCCGACGGCACAACCGCCGACATGCTCTACGTCACCACGCGCGATGGACACCTCGTCGCCCTGAACGCCGCCAATGGGCAGATTCTCTGGAGCGTCCAGAATAAAGGCGTGCGCTATACCACCTCCTCGCCCGCGATTGACCCCTTGCGCGCCTACGTCTACAGCTACGGGCTGGATGGCACGCTACGCAAGTTCAACGCCGCCACGGGCGCCGAGGTGACTAGCGGCGGCTGGCCGATTCGCATCACGACGATGCCAAACACCGAGAAGGAGTCATCGCCGCTCAATATCGGCAACGGCCGCGTCTACGTGACCACTGCGGGCTATCCCGGAGACGCGCCACCCTATCAGGGTCACGTTGTCGGCGCGCGGCTGGATACCGGCGCGGAACAGGTCTTCAATAGTCTCTGCTCCGATAAGCCACATGTGCTAAACGACGGCGAGTGCGCCTCTAACCAGTCGGGTATCTGGGCGCGTGGCGGAGCCGTCATCGGGCCAGGGACCGGCGATATCTATGTCACCACGGGCAACGGCCACTTCAATGGACGCTCTGACTGGGGCGACAGCGTCATCAAGCTCAGCGCCGATGGCCTGCGCGTGCTCGACAGCTATACACCGACGAACCAGCAGGCGCTCAATGAGACCGACGCCGATCTGGGTAGCACGACAGCGGGCATCCTGCCAGAAATCCCCAATAGTCGCACGCCGCATCTCTTGCTTCAGGGCGGCAAAGATGAGAAGCTGCGACTGATCAATCGCGACAACATGAGCGGACAGGACGGGCCAGGCCACCTCGGCGGTGAGCTGGCGCTGCTCGACTGGCCGGGCTGCCAGCTCTTCACGCATCCGGTGAGCTGGAAAGAGGGCAATACCGTCTGGGTCACCCTCGCCGGGACCTGCGGCATGGCAACCTATCAGGTGACGAGCGACAGCGCCGGGCGGGTAACGCTGCACGGAGTGTGGCAGAACGGGACAAACTTCACGACACCTGTGCTGGCGGGCGGTCTGCTCTTCGCGGCGACCACTGGCGCCGTCGTCGCGTTCGACCCGCATACTGGCCAGCGCCTCTGGTCAAGCGCAGCCGCTAGCGCTGGTGGAAGCATCGGCGGCATTCACTGGGAGAGCCCAATCGTCGTCAACGGGCGCGTCTACATCCCCGACGAAAACGGTAAGCTTACCGCCTACAGTCTGTGATGCCGTCCTGACCCTACGTTACGGGGACGGCGTGGTGGGCGGTAATCTGCGCCCAGAAGAGGTCCGCCAGCACCCGATACCCGCCATCTGAGGGGTGGAACCCGTCGCTAGCGATATAGTCGGGGTGCGCCGCCAAATCGGAATGGAAGAGGTCCACCAGCACCTGATGATGCTTCGCCACTACTCCATCAATGACCGTATTCCACTGGGCAACGACCGCGCGGATCTGCGCCGGATTCAGCCCACGGAGGCATGCGCCGAGCCCGGGTGACCCATCACGAATCGCCGGAAGCAGGCTCATATCAGGCGCGTTGGCGACGAAGACCTGGGCATGTGTCTGTGACTGTAGCTGGCCGAGCAGGGAATCGAGATCACGCTGATAGTCCGCCAGCGGCGTACACTGGCGAAAATCGTTGCCGACCATCCAGACCGTCACCAGCGTCGGATGCGCCGTGAGCGCTTGGGGCAGTTCTTCGGCCAGCGCTTGCTTGACGGTATAGCCATTGACGCCGAGATTCAGCGCGAAGGCATGGGCAGGCAGCCGCGCGATCAGCCTCGGCACATAGGCCGTCGTGCTGGGGTCGCTGGCGCCGACGCCCACAGCATCGGACGCGCCCAGGGCAACGTAGACCATCGACGGTGTGGCAGTGGGCGTCGCGGCGGGAATTGTACGTCGCGCGCCACTTGCCTCGGCACAGGCCGCCAGCACAGACAGAGCCAGCACCAGCACCGCTACTCCCGTTCGCTGCAGCATCCTCGCGCAAACCATTGGCGCTCTCCTTGTGACTCAGCCGCCTACCACAGCACATTGTAGTGAGACGGTGCTCGGAGTCACAAGAGCCGCTTCCTTAGCGGTTTTGCGCCCAAGGCGGCACGCTGTTGGCATCGCGCGTCGCCGACATGCTCGACTGATCGCGTTCAGCGCCACAGACCGCGCACCATCCGGCGTTCGCCTGCATCGGGTGACCATTGACACAGCGCGCGCTGGCATTGCCATCCTGCCACGACCCGGATCGTGGGCCATCATACGAACTGGGTCCGGACGGCACTGATCCAGAGACAGGATGTGATCGGCTACCCTGTTGCGCGCCATCATACGGCGCGTAGCCAGAGTATGGCTGCGGCTGCGCGGATCGCTCGCCGTGCGGATACGGCTGTTGCGCATAAGGCCACTGCCCATTGGCCAGATGAGCAGGCTGCGCGGGACCGTTATACGCCGTTGGCGCGTATGGAGAGGCAGCGTCCAGGCTACCCGGGTAGCCCTGGGAGATCCCCGCGTTCGACCAGACGGGAAGTGGAGCGGGAGCCGTCTGCGCGCGCTTACGTCTGCGGCTCCGGCTGAGACCGCGTAGCGCCAGCAGGATGACCAGGAGCAGGAGCAGGACAACGCCGACGCCAATCGCCGCCATCACAGGCAAGGGCAGCGGCAACTGAGAGAGCAAGAACGAGGAGGACGACGTCTCGCCAATGGCGGCGTTATCCGCATAGGCGCGGTAGGGATCAAGCCCATGAAACTCTGGGTATTTCGCGCTCAGCGCATCCATCTCGCGCGCCGCCGCATGCCAGTGTCCTGGCGAAGTATCGGCATAATCCGCGAATGCCTGTTCCCAGAGCGCCTGAAATACGCCGGGCTTCGTATCAATCTGCTCAGTGTTCAGCAGCGACATCGCGTTATCGCTCGAACGCAGAAACGCGGTGATGCCCTGCGTATCGGAGCCGCCAAAGCTGACGACACCGACGATGCGCCCATTGGTATCCAGCGCCGGGCCGCCGCTATCGCCATGCTCCACGTTGCCGCCAACCTGGATGAGCTGCGAGCCGTTGTCGTTGCGCTTGAGTGCGCTGACATTCACGTTGTTGACCGAAGGGGTCAGCAGATTCGTCGGATCGCCGTTGACATCGCCATTCCCTGGGAATCCAATAACGGTCAGCACATCTTCGACAGCCAGCTGGCTTGACGAATCAAGCTGAATGCTTGGAGTATCCGTCAGTTCGACATGAATCAGCGCTAGATCATCATTGCTAAACGAGCTGGTTGCTAGAACGTGGGCCTCTTTATATGGCGCCTTCATCAATCCTGCGAGCAGAGAGGGCGTCGCGCTGGAGGATGCGCCAGTGACGGCGCCGCTATAGCTTTCTGAGCGCCAGACCAGCACATGTGGCTGCGAGTAACTGGTGCTGAAGGGAAAGCCATTGAACTGCACAACGCCGTTGGCAACATCGTCCGCGGTCACCGGCACACCTGGATGGCAGGCCGCGTTGAGGAATGACGCGACGTCCGTTCCCACCTGCCGCACGCCAAATATCTCGTCGTCGAGGCTCGCTCGATCAATATGCACCACGTGATCGGCGGTGAGAACATCACCGTGCGCGCTCACGAAGGCGCCTGAACCAAGGCCGCCGACCGTATATGCTCCCGACGCTGGCAATGTGACCGTCAAGCCACAGGCCGAGAGTGTGAGGTGGGCGCTGTAGAGCGTGGCGATGCGCACGACCGCGGGCATTGACACATCAATCGCGCGCACGACTGGATTGGTCAGGACGCCCCCCGGTGGGCGGTCTTTCGCGGCGACAGGCAGTGTCGTGGCAATCGCAAGGAAGGCGACCGTGAAGAGAGTCATGAGCGAACGGCGGAGCGTCACCAGGCCAGCGTGGTCTCGGTCTGGCCGACGGGGAACGGCTGAACGCATCGAGCATAATTCCTTTGTGCGCGCCGTACGATACCCCGGCAGCAATATCGTTTGCGCTCTCGACCAGCAGCATCGTGACATCCTCATGACCGCTGGCGGGCGCAGGGGGACGGCCTCAGGCACGCGCCAATGGCGAATGTCGTCTGAGCATCTGGACTAACAGCCATTTCACAAATCGGGATTGTACCACGGCAGGCAAGCGCACGGGTGAAAGTCACCGCAAAGTCACGGCGAATCAGCGGCGCCCGCGCCATACACACAGCTGCCAGGTTAAGAACATGAGACGGGAGCAGCGCACCGCGCCGCGCTATCCTGTGCGGAGACGAGTGCGTTCTCCCATCCCGCGCTACGGCGTTAGTGCCGAACGCGCGTCCGCTCGAAGCAATCGCTGCAATAGACGGGCTTGTCATTGCGCGGCAAGAACGGCACCTGGTCCTCTTTGCCGCACTCGGCGCAGACGATGATATGCATTTCGCGAGGCCCACCGTTCCGGCTGGCGGACATTGCCTGCTTGCGGCGTTGCCGGCAATCTGGGCAGCGACCTGGCTCGTTGAGCAGTCCTTTCTGCTGGTAGAACTCCTGCTCGCCTGCCGTAAAGATGAAATCCTGTCCGCACTCCCGACACTGTAGAGTCTTGTCCTGGAACATGGTTCGTGGGCCTCCTCGGGATACCTGCGCCACATAACACATTGGCATGTCTGCCGTTGCGCGCATTCGACGTTCCCCGCGCCGCCACACTGGGCAGAAAGGACTTTGAGCTACCCCAGTATTTATTCTTAGCATGGCACAGGGGAAATACCGACGCAAGGATACACGTTTGCATGAAGAAATGCAAGATATTCGCTATTCTGTCGTGACATTTTGTGAGCAACATCACTTCGACGTCTATCCAGACCCCATATATTCCCAGGCAAATCGAGAGTGCGAGAAGAAGAACAACTTGTCTCGTCTGTATCCGTAGAATGGGTGTGCATGCTCACGTCCAGTCAATGCCAGTGTCGTACCGGTGCGCGTTCCGTAGGAAGGGCCGCAGGGAGGAAAATCTGTGTCATACTACGACCCCGAAACATCGCCATACTCGTCGCCACCGCCGCCACCGCTCGACCCGCCGCCAGCGGAGGGACGAACCGATGGCTATGGATGGCAGGACCAGGTTCCGCCCTATCCGCCACAACAGCCAAAGCAACAGCCGTATCAGACCTTTCAGCAGCCGTCCTATCAGCCGTATGGCCAGCCTTCGGCCAACTACTATCAGGGGCCAATGGCGCCCGGGACAAGCGGCTATGCCATCGCCAGCCTGATCTGCTCCCTGCTGGGGTATATCGGCGTCTTCGGCTTTGGCCCACTGCTCGGCATCATCTTTGGGCATCTCGCCCTCCGCGAGATTGACCGCTCAAATGGCGCGTTGCAAGGGCGCGGCATCGCTCAAGCAGGTCTGATCCTCGGCTACATCGCTCTTGGACTCGTGCTGCTGATGATCATCCTCTTCATCATCATCTTTGCGATAGGAGCAGGCTCAGCAATATTTGCCCCGAACGCGTAAACTGGGAGAGCGACAAACCGATGCGGGCGTCTGGCCGACGTACGGGAAATGGCGCCCGCGTATCGTCCTCACCAGGAGAACCAAATGGCTTCTGAACCAACGTCCAGCGCCGCTCCCAGTTCGCCGCCAAGTCCAGCTCCCGATGCGACCGCGCCCTACCCGAATCCATTCGCCTACCCGGAACCCTACCCGTATCCATACGCTGCCCCAGGCTATTACTATCCTTGGATGTATGCGCCACCAGCCCCGCGCCTGGGTACCTGGGCGCTGGTCAGCATGATCTGCGGCGCCGTCTCGATTGTCTCCTTCCAGAGCATCCTGGCGGTTCTGGCGATTGTCTTCGGTTTCATTGGCTTGAATGAGGTCAAGAAGTCTCAGGGGACGGTCGAGGGGCGCGGTTTCGCCATCGCGGGCATCGTCACCGGCTTCATCTCGATTGGCCTCACGCTGGCGTTTATCGCGCTCTATATCCTCTATTTTGTCTTCCTCTTCTCGGCGCTGAGCGCGTTCCCAGGCTGACGACCTCTACAACCTCGGCTGGCGTAGCACATTTGGGTACGCCTGCGTCTCGATGAGGCCAGGCGTCCATCTGTGTAGTGATTCGTCTCCATGACGTGACGCGACGCCGTATTTCAGAAGGAGCCATCGGTGTCATTCCCCGTGCGACCCAGTGACACGCCATCGAGCGCTCAGGTTGAGCCATTATCGCCAGATTTCGCGCCCTTTGCGCCTGCGCCCCACGCGACAGCGACGCCAACCCCACGATGGAGCGTCTGGGCGCTGGTCAGCGTAAGCTGCGGTATCGTCGCTGTCGTGGGAGTAGGCGTCGCAGCTTTCAGCGTCACCGTTGCCGCAGTCTTGTGTGTCGCCGCTGGCCCGGCGCTTGTCTGCGGCCTCGTGGGGCTGGTGGATATCAGCGAAGCGAACGGACGGCTGAAGGGGCGCGGATTCGCGGTAGTCGGCTTTGTGATGGGAGTTGTGGGGATTGTTGTGCTTGAGCAGCTGACGTTGTCGCAACTCACGGCGCACTTCGAGCAGTATCCGCCCTTCTCGTTCCCGTCAGATGACTGAGACGACGACCTGCGTATCACTTCTGGCAGTCGTACTCCACTCCATATAGCATCTGGCCTTCGTCCGTGACGCTTCCGTTATCCCCCCTGTTATGCGCGGGATGATATACTACTGCACACACGAGCGCGGCTCGCCGCGCCCCCTCACCGTCCGCCGGTTTCCCCCGCGGACGCCCGGCATCTGAGCGAACCTGAGCGATCTGAAACGGGAGCTTGTGACATGGATATGCACGACCTCGAAGCGACCGATCCCGACATTGCCGACTTGATCCGTCGCGAAGAGCAACGCCAGTTTACCGGCATCGAGCTGATTGCCTCCGAAAACTACGTCAGCGCCGCCGTCGCCGAGACGATGTCGTGCGTGATGACGAACAAATACGCCGAGGGACTGCCCGGCAAGCGCTACTATGGCGGCTGCGAGGTAGTGGACGAGGCGGAGCGGCTGGCCATCGAGCGCGCGAAGCAGCTCTTCGGCGCGGAGCACGCCAACGTCCAGCCGCACTCTGGCGCACAGGCCAACGCCGCCGCGTATCTCGCGCTGCTCCAGCTTGGCGACACTGTGCTGGGCATGGACCTCAAGCAGGGCGGCCACCTGACCCACGGCGCGAAGGTGAACTTCTCCGGCAAGTTCTACAACTTCGTGCCGTATGGCGTCAGCCCGGAGACCGAGACGATTGACTACGACGAGCTAGAGCGGCTGGCCCAGGAACACAAGCCTAAGCTGATCGTCGCGGGCTTCTCCGCCTATCCGCGCACGCTGGACTTCGCCCGCTTCCGCAAGATTGCCGATAGCGTCGGCGCGCTGCTCATGGCCGATATCGCGCACGTTGCCGGGCTGGTCGCGGCGGGCCTCTCACCCAACCCGGTCCCATACTGCCACGTCGTCACGACGACGACCCATAAGACGCTGCGCGGCCCGCGAGGCGCGCTGATCCTCTCCACCGCCGAGTGGGGCGCCAAAATCGACAAGGCCGTCTTCCCTGGCACGCAGGGCGGCCCGCTGATGCATATCATCGCGGCGAAGGCGGTCGCCTTCAAAGAGGCGCTTGACCCGGCATTCACAACGTACCAGCAGCACGTGATCGACAACGCGCAGGCGCTCGCCACATCGCTTCAAGACCATGGGCTGCGGCTGGTCTCCGGAGGGACAGATAATCACCTCATGCTTGTGGATGTGCGCCCGCTGCATGTGACTGGCAAAGACGCTGAGGACGCGCTTCAGGCGGTCAACATCACCGTCAACAAGAATGGCATCCCCTTCGACCCGGAGCCGCCCGTGCGCACCAGCGGTGTCCGGCTCGGCACGCCCGCCGTCACGACGCGCGGCTTCGGCACAAGCGAGATGCGCGAGGTGGCGGGCCTAATTGCCGACGCCATCGAGAAGCGCGACGATCCCGCTGCGATTGCGCAGACTCGGAAGCGTGCCATTGCCCTGGCGACCTCGTTCCCATTGCCTGGCGTTTTGATTTCGCAAGACCTGGAGCCGCACGCGCATGTAACACGCTAACACCACTGCCTTCCAGACCTGCATCCGATGAGTGAATCGGCGGGGCGCAACGGGGCAACTCGCCGATCCTGTTCGCAAGCGAAGAAAGGACACTACCCTTTATGAACGTCTATCGCGCGCAACAGATTCGCAACGTCGCCGTGATCGCGCATGGTGGGTCAGGAAAGACCTCTTTGATGGATGCCGCGCTCTATGATACGGGCGCGGTCAATCGTATCGGCAGGGTAGACGACGGCTCCTCGATCTCCGACTATGATCCCGATGAGATCAAACACAACCAATCCATCAACCTCACCGTGGTTCCGATTGAATGGAATGGCGGCAAGATCAACCTGCTCGATACGCCGGGTTTCGCCGACTTCGTGGGCGAGGTGATGGCCGCGCTGCGGGTGGCCGATGCCGCGCTGGTGGTGGTCTCCGCCGAGAAGGGCGTTGAGGTTGGTACCGAACTGCTCTGGCGTCAGGCCAACAAGCACGACCTGCCGCGCATGGTCTTCGTCAACAAGCTCGACCGCGAAAATACCAGCTACGACCGCGCGCTCGAATCACTGCGCTCGCATTTCGGCACGCGCATTGTGCCGTTGACCATCCCCATCGGCGAGCAGGCCAGCTTTTCTGGCGTGATCGATCTTGTCGCCAACAAGGCCTATAGCTTCTCCGGCGACAAAGCCACCGCTGGCGACGTACCCGGCGAGATGGCCGATGCCGTGCAGCGCTACCGCGAGCAGCTAGTGGAAACAGCTGTCGAAAGCGACGACGACCTGATGGCGAAGTATCTCGAAGGCGAGGAAGTCACCGAGGAGGAACTGCGTCGCGCCATCAAAGCGGGTGTCGCCTCCGGGCAGGTTGTGCCGGTGCTGGCAGGCTCCGCCGCCAGGAATATCGGCATTCAGACGCTACTTGACGCCATGAGCGAATACTTACCCTCGGCGGCGGACTGCGCGCCCTCCGATGCGGCTGCTACGCCAGTCGCCTTCGTCTTCAAGACGATTGTGGACCCGCAAAAGGGTACCCACTCGATCTTCCGCGTCTACCAGGGTACGATCAAGCCCGACAGCCACCTCTACAACGTTAACACCAGCACTGACGAACGACTGGGACAACTCCTCTGCCTGCGAGGCAAGTTGCAGGAGACAATGTCCGAGGTCCAGGTCGGCGATATCGGGACGGTGGTGCGGCTGAACAAGACGCATACGGGCGATACGCTCGGCGCGAAGGATACCGAGCCGCTGCCGCCGATCAACTTCCCGCAGCCGGTCTACACCGCCGCGGTACACCCCAAGACGCAGAGCGACCTCGATAAGCTGGGTACCGCGCTCAACCGCATGCTCGAGGAAGACCGGACGCTGCATGTAGACCGCGACCAGGAGACGGCGGAGATGCTGCTCTCCGGCATGGGCGAGTCGCATCTGGAGATCGCCACTGAGCGCATGCAGCGGCGCTACGGCGTTGAGGTGCTCAAGCGCGACCGCCGCGTACCCTACCGCGAGGCAATTCGCAAGAAGGCGCGCGCCGAGGGGCGCCACAAGAAACAGACCGGCGGCCACGGCCAGTTCGCCGACGTCTGGTTGGAGGTCGAGCCGCTGACCGACGGCGAGCAGCAGTATGTCTTCGAGAACAAGATCGTCGGCGGCGTGGTGCCAAAGGAGTATGTGCCGGGCGTCGAAAAGGGCGTCGCCGAATCGGTGCGGCAGGGCTTCATCGCGGGCTATCCGATGGTGCATATTCGAGTGGCGCTGGTGGACGGCAAATATCACCCGGTAGATTCTTCGTCACAGGCGTTTGAGACGGCGGCGCATCTCGGCATGAAAGAGGCTGTAGCGCTGGCCGGCCCAACGCTGCTCGAGCCAATCATGAATGTCACCATCACCGTGCCAGACGCCAACATGGGCGATATCAGTTCTGACCTGAACACCAAGCGCGGGCGCATCATGGGGATGGAGCCAGCCGACGACGGCCTGCAGCGCATCACCGCTCAGGCGCCGCTCGCAGAGATGTTGCACTACGCCACCGACCTGCGCTCGATGACGCAGGGGCGCGGCAGCTTCACAATGGAGCTATCGGGCTACGAAGAGATGCCCGCCAACCTCCAGCAGCAGGTGATCGACGCGCACAACAAGGAGAAAGAAGCCCAGCACGCGTAGTGTAGCAGAAACCTCCCTTTGGATGCCCCTCTCCCTCCGCAGAGGGGGAGGGGTTGGGGAGGGGGCGCCAGCCCGTCACATAATCCCAGCGATCATGCCACCATCCACCTGGATGCTCGTCCCGGTAATGTAGGATGCCTGCTTCGACGCCAGGAACGCGACCAGCGCGCCGACCTCTTCCGGCTGCCCGATGCGCCCCAACGGCACGCCACGACCCGCCTCCTCGATGGCCTGCTCGAAGCTGATGCCGCGCCGTGCGGCGTCCGCGCCACGTAGCTCGCGCTGTCGGTCGGTCAGGATGATGCCCGGGAGCACGTTATTGATAGTGACCCCAGACACGCCAATTTCCTTCGAGAGCGTCTTGGCCATGCCAATCACCGCCGCTCGCAGCGCATTGGAGAGAATTAGGCCATCAATTGGCTGTTTGACGCTGGTGCTCACCAGATTGACGATGCGCCCCTGGCCGCTGGCCTGGAGCAGTGGCAGCGCCTCACGCACCAGCCGCACGACGCTCATCAGCGTGATCTGAAACGCCTTCTCCCAGTCGGCGTCGCCCACGCTGGCAAAGCTGCCCGGTGGCGGGCCGCCCGCGTTGTTAACCAGAACATCCAGCCGTCCGAACTTGTCGCGCGCCTGCCCCACCAACAGCGCCGCCGCGTCGGGCGCGGAGACATCCAGCGTCATCGTCTCGACCCGCGCGCCACTGGTGGCTGAACGAATTTCGCGCGCCGCCTCATCCAGCCGGAGCGGGCCACGCGCGCAGATGAACAGCGATGCGCCGTCCGCCGCGAGCGCTTTGGCGCTGGCCAGCCCCAGCCCGCGACTGGCCGCCGTCACCAGCGCGACACGTCCTGAAAGCCCAAGGTCCATCGGCAACGCTCCTATCTGCTCAAACGAAGTCTTCTGCTTGCCGCAATTATACGCCTTTCGCGCCGCGCACAGAATAGCTGTCTGACGTAACAGCTCCCCGTACTACCCCGCAGCACTCAGTGGCGCTAAGCCATCCTGCCGACGAATGACGGGAAGCACACCGGCAGGATTCCGCCCAGGAGTGCGAACAGTTGAAGGACTCGTTGAATGGAAGGAGGAGATCGATGAACAACCTGATACTTACGAAGGCGCGCGGCATCCCATGGTGGTCCGGTATCCTGCTGGCTGGCATCCTGCTCCTCGCGGGTTGCGGCACGAGCACAAGCGGCGGCGCAAGCTCGACCACCGCCGCGCCCACATCCACCGCCGCGCCCGCCGGTACGACGTCATCCAATTCGAGCGTGACCCAGGTGAAGATTTCTGAAACGAACGACAAATACGGGTTCGCACCCGCCACGCTCACCGTTGCGAAAGGGACCAGAGTCGAGTGGTCCAACGCCTCCGACGCGCCGCATACCGTCACGAGTGATAGCGGCACGACCCTGGCGTCCAGCATCATCAGTCCGTCGGGAGGGACGTTCGACTTCACCTTTACCCAGCCCGGGACCTACACCTACCATTGCACGGTCCATCCCTACATGAAGGGTACCATCGTCGTTACGGGGTAGGCTTCAGATACCAGACGCGATGCCGCCAGATATAGGTGGTTACGACGATGCCAAGGGCGAAAGTCAGCACGTTGATGACAATCTCGATGATCGCCCCACTGGCATCGCCGCCCGCCGAAACGTGATAGACGCCGTTTTCGAGGTCGAAGAGCACGTCGAGACAGCCAAGGTAGATGCCCGCGCCGCCACCAAGCAGCCCCGCGAGCAGCCCCCATGGACGGCGCAGCAGCAGCCCCACCGTCGCCAGGATGAGCAACAGGCCCAGCCAGGCATCGGCCAGCGGGAAGGCGTTCTCGAAACGGTAGTAGTAGTCGGTGTGGAGCGAGGCCAGCAGATCGCGGTCGACGAAGAACCAGACGACCCAGTAGGCGAGGATGAGGGCAGCGGCGAAGATCATCATGCCAGCGATGACGCCACGGCCACGAGGCGCTTTGTCCACAGGCGTGCTCCCTTTCAGTCTGCGGTGCAACACATGGAAACAACAATGCGGCTGCGCATCACTGGATTTGATGGCAACCGCGCGGGAGTGGATGGCGAGACTGGCGATAGGGATGGCGGAGGAGGTGGGATTCGAACCCACGGTGCCTTTCGGCACACGCGATTTCCAGTCGCGCCCACTAGGCCTCTATGGGACTCCTCCAGACACACGAGGCGGAAGGGGTGGGATTCGAACCCACGGAGCCCTTTTGGGGCTCACCGCTTTTCGAGAGCGGCACCTTAAACCACTCGGACACCCTTCCGCCGGGGAGTATAGCACAGTCGCCGATTCTCCCGCAAGCAGCGGATGACCTCTGAATAAGCGTCCTCCGCTCGGAGGCTACTCCCGCAGAAAGTCCAGCATCAGACGATTGAACTGCTCCGGCGCGTCGCTAGGGATCCAGTGGCTGACCCCCTCGATACGCTCATAGCGCCACGGCCCCTTCACGAACCCGGCGGAGCGCGTCATCGCGTCCTCGGTGAGATAGAGATCGCCCGTGCTGAAGACGCCCATGGTCGGCGATTGAATCGGCGGAAGTTGCGCGGGCGGGGCATTGAGCCGCTCCGGCGCCATATTCGCCCGATACCAGTTGAGCGCCGCCGTCAGCGCGCCCGGCTCAGAGAGATCGGCGAGATACTGCTCCATATCGCCGCCACCCTGAAGCATCGCGCGCATCAGGTACCAGTCATCCTGCTGGAGTGCTGTCTCGATGCCTGGAAAGAGAAAGAGCAGCCGGTACCACCCCTTCTGCAGCTCTTCGAGGCTCGGCTTGCCGCGCGTGGAGGGATGCCCGACCGAGGCGACGATCAGCCGGTCCACCCGCTGCGGATTCAGCGTCGCGAAGAGCCAGGCGGTGGCCGCGCCCCAGTCGTGGCCGATGACATGCGCGCGCTCGACGCCAAGCGCATCCATGATCGCCGCGACATCGGCGACAATGCTGGTCAGCCGATAGCTCTCGACGTCCTCTGCCCGCTCGCTCCTGCCACGTCCGCGCAGGTCCGGCGCAATCGCCCGGTAGCCAGCATCCACCAGCGCGGCAATCTGGTGACGCCACAGGTACGATGTATCTGGGAAGCCATGGAGCAGCACAACGGGCGTACCAGCCCCTTTATCCACGACATAGAAACGCAGGCCATTGGCAGTAATTTCTGGCATGTCTCATCCCTCCTCTCGCTCGAACATTCGCTCGTCAAGCCGATTCCATCCGTTAGTCTACGCCCATTGTGTGGTTGGCTGTACGCCTGCCCGCTGCGCCACTATGGCAGCAAACTGCGCGCCCACGTCATCATCGGCAGTTGACGCGCCTTCTGGCGGTTGCACCCAACGCGCATTTGCGGTCCATTCCAATCTTATGCCGTTCCCAAGCACCATGAACGACGTGAGCCCGCCGGGTGCAACGGCGGCTATGAACAGGTCTATATCGTGCCAGGAGATGAATCGCTGCGCCTTGCCACGTCCTTCATACAGCCCCATCTCGTCAACTCGTGGACCTACGGCACGAAGCAAGGATGGGAGTATTGCACGTACGATGAGAGACGCTCCAATCACAAAGCCAAACAGGACTACAAACCGCAAATCTCCATACACATTGGTTATGGATTGGTCTGCGTAGTAGGAGCGTGGAAAATCGGACCGGGAGAATCGCAACGGGACCAGCACGCCGACAAGGAGGACTCCAAGCAGCAACAAGCCAAGGCGCTTTCCGCGGTGTAGCGGTTCCTCGATAATCACTGCCGCAGTCGCATTCTGATGTATTGGGGCTTGCGGTAATATCACGGGGACAGGCGGCTCCGCAAAACGAATGCATAGCCGCACCACTCGTATCGCTGGGCGCAGGAGATATATGCCAAGAATGAATGCCACCAGGGCTACGTATATATTGAATGCCAGCGTGCGCGTGAGCGGGAGCGTAAACGACAGCACTCCCGCGATCAGCGACGTAGCAACCGCCAGCACGCAAAAGAGCGCCTCAAGCGCGCGATTCCCTCGACGCACCATGCGCGCCGTGGGAAGCTCCATGTTGCCAGTCGCGGCACGGTCCGGCACAAGCGTGCGCAGTGGCAGTCCAGAACGTGCGACTACCAGGGACTGGAGTGCTGTCTGCCGCTGCCGATATTCCTCCAGAGAGGGATCACGATCCGTCTTTGGTTTCGACGAAACAAGCTGACCAGGCCACTCAATGTACTGGCTAGCTCCTCCGTAAACACAATACCCTGGCACAGGCGCAATATATCTGCCTTGATAGATAAACCCGACTTCAAAGAGGCGTATTTCGGCCCACGCCAGGTGGACATCATGCTTCCTGGGTCGTTTCAAGAGAAGTCCCGCGTCACTCGCGGTAATCGCGCCAGTTTTTCCTTGCAGGTTCCATGTGAGTTCCAGTGGCTTGTGCGGTATATCACCGTCATTCAGCCGCGCTGGCTGCATCCGTGCCAACGGCATCCCAATAGTATCACCCAGTATTGCCCGCGCCCGCATGCGCTCATCATGTCGCATGACCAATCCAGCCCCGAGCGCGAGATAAAATAGCGGCAGAATAAGCAAAATAGTCACAGCAGCCACAAACCCCGGATCAATGTAAGGTTTCTCGAAGGGCATGGGTGCGATGGCATAAACGACTGCCAGGACCACAATAATCCCCAGGGTCCATAACAACTTCGGCCAATGCAGCGCGTGCGAATGCATCTATCCCATATCCTTGTCTCACCATGAACCACGCTGCCATGCTAGCATCAGACGACGGGGTTGGCAAATCGCGCCCATTCGACAGCATGGCCAAGGAGTTGCGGGGAGAATTAGTCGCGTTGGCCGTGTACGGCGAGTGAGCGGTAGACATATAGTGCGGGAAGTATACAGGCACAGCAGGAGGATACGCAGATGGCACAGCAGACTACCACCAAACCGCCACGAGCGGCGCGCACGGACACCGCCAGCGCCGCCAGCAATACCGCCGAACACGCCGTCAGCCAGACCACCGCGATTCCCGGCCCAAGGTCGCAGGAATTACAGGCTGAGCGCGAGCGCTATCTGCCACGCGGCGTCTTCGCCTACCATCCCGTCTACCCGGCAAGCGGCTCCGGCGCGCGCGTCACCGACGTGGACGGCAACACCTATCTCGACTTCGCGGGCGGCATCGGCGTCATGAACGTCGGCCACAGCCACCCCGAGGTGGTCGCCGCCATCCAGCAACAGGCCGCCCTCTACACGCACACCTGCGCCCACGTGCTGACGCCGCCCGTCTATGTGGATCTCGCGCGCCGCCTCACCGAGATCACGCCAGGCAACTTCCCGAAAAAGACGCTGCTGGTCAATAGCGGCGCCGAGGCCGTCGAGAACGCCATCAAGATCGCGCGCGCGGCAACGGGACGCTCCGGCGTTATCGCCTTCGAGAACAGCTTCCACGGGCGCACCAATCTCGCGCTCGCGCTCACCGGCAAAGTGCGCCCCTATCGCCAGGACTTCGGCCCGTTCGCGCCCAATGTCCACACACTGCCCTACCCGTACGTCTATCGCTGCCCGCAGCATAGCGGCACCGACGGCGCCGACTGCCACGAGTGGCGCGAGGCGCTGGAGCGCGCCTTCCTAACGCGTATCTCCGCCGATCAGGTGGCGGCGATCATCGTCGAGCCGGTGCAGGGCGAGGGCGGCTTCGTCGTACCCCCGGCGCACTTCCTGCCCGAGCTACGCGAGATTTGTACCCAAAATGGCATC
>DASUHD010000101.1:0-14185 GCA_036273675.1 Ktedonobacterales bacterium
CCTCACCGCAATGCGAGAGGCCATCACGCTCTATACCGACGACTTCCTGGCGGGCTTCTCCCTGCCTGACTGCCCGATGTTCGATGAGTGGCAGTTTTTCGCGCGGGAAGAATTGCGCGCGGAATATCTACGCATCCTGGCGTTGCTTACCGCCTCCTATGAGCGCCTCGGCGACTGGGAGCGCGGCGCCGAGATGGCGCGACTCTGGCTCAGCCGCGAGCCTAACCACGAACCGGCCCACCGCGCCTTAATCCGGTTGTATGCCATGGGAGGCCACTATGCCGCGGCCAGACGCCAGTACGAGCTATGCAGACGCATGCTGGCCGAACATCTGGGCGCGGAGCCGGACGACGAGACCGAGAATCTCTTTCGCATGATAGAGACTCCCTCCTTCCATACGACAACCCGCCCGCAGACGCGGTACGCGCGCAGTGGCGACGCGTATCTGGCCTACCAGACTATCGGGGAAGGCCCGGTCGATCTTTTGCATTTTGGCGGATTCATCTCGCATATCGAGCAGCTTTGGGAGGAACCGGAGCTTGCGCGCTTCTATCACCAGCTTGGGCAATTCGCGCGCATCATCGTTTATGATAAGCGAGGGATGGGCTTATCCGATCGCGTCAGCACGCCAGTAACGCCCGCCCAGCATGTCGCCGACGCGCAGGCAGTTATGAGGGCTGCTGGCGCAACACGTGTCGTCGTATTTGCCGTGTCCGACGGGGCAACTCTCGGCATCACCACCGCGGTTCTGCGGCCTGAACAAGTTGCGGGTCTGGTGCTCTATGGTGGTCAGGCAAAAGGCGTTCGCAGTGTGGATTATCCGTGGGGTTTGACGCCAGAGCAATATCAGCGCTGGGCAGAGAAGCTGGTGAAAGGTTGGGGCGGGCCGGTTAATTTGGAGTACTTCTCGCCGACACGCGCGCATGACGAGCGATTTCGCCAGTGGTGGGCGCAGATACAGCGCCTGGCCGCGAGTCCGGGCGCGGTAAAAGCCATCCTGGAGGGAATTCGTGACGCCGATGTCCGTTCCGAGTTGCCACAGATCCGCGTGCCGACGCTGGTGCTTCATCGCCGTGGTGACAGGAGCGTCCCAGTCGAAGCTGGACGATATCTTGCCAGCCATATCCCAGGGGCGCGCTATGTCGAGCTGCCAGGCGACGATCACTGGTGGTGGGTCGGCGATACGCACGCGCTTCTTGACGAGGTCGGCCATTTCATACGGCAACTCGATATCTAGAACAGGTTGAATGATGTTACGGACGGTGATTGCGACCCGCTACGTCGAGCCGTTGCGGGAGGGCGGCTCGGTCCCCGCGATTATCGAGGCGGACGACGACGGGATGTATGTCGTCAAGTTTCGTGGCGCTGGACAGGGGCCAAAAGCGCTGGTGGCGGAGCTGCTTAGCGGCGAGATCGGGCGGGCGCTTGACCTGCCCGTCCCTGAGCTTGTTCTGGTCGAGTTGGATGAGGCGTTTGGCCGCGCCGAACGCGACCCGGAGATCCAGATCCCCCTCAAAGCAAGCGTGGGCCTCAATCTCGCGCTGGACTATCTGCCGGGCTCGTTCATGTTCGACCCAACCGTTCCCCGCGAGCTTGACCCGGCGCTCGCATCGAAGATCGTCTGGTTCGACGCCTATATCACGAACCCCGACCGCACCGTGCGCAATCCCAACATTCTGTCGTGGCACGGCAGGCTCTGGCTGATCGACCATGGCGCGTCACTGTATTTTCACCATGCCTGGGAGCGGGCGACGCTCCAGCGGCAGCGGCCGTTTCCCACCATACGCGATCACGTGCTGCTGCCATGGGCAACGCGACTGGCCGAGGTAGACGCGTCACTGCGAGCGCGACTAACAGATGAGGCGCTGGCCAGCATCGTCGCCGAGATTCCCGCCGACTGGCTGGCCGACGACCCGGCCATTGGCAACGCCGACGAGCAGCGCGCCGCCTACCTGGGCTATCTGGCCGCGCGCCGGGATGCGTCTGAGCTTTTCGTCGAGGAGGCGCTGCATGCGCGGGCGCAGCTCGTTTGAATACGCGGTCATTCGCGTCGTGCCGCATGTCGAGCGCGGTGAGTTCATCAACGTCGGCATCGTGCTCTACTGTCGCACGCGCTCATTCCTCGATGCGCGGATAGCGCTGGACAAGGCGCGGCTGCGGGCGCTGGCGCCTGGCGCTAATCCTACTGAAATCATGAGCTATCTTGAGGCTATGCAACGCATCTGTCAGGGTGGGCCAGACGCCGGGCCACTCGGGCAACTGACACAGCGCGAGCGGTTCCACTGGCTGGTCGCGCCGCGCAGCACGGTGATACAGACCTCGCCCGCTCACGCCGGGCTATGCCACGATCCCGCAGCGATGCTGGAACACCTGATGGCGACCGTCGTCCAGATGTCCACATCATGAAGCTGCCGTTACAGAGCAGATGCGGGCAGTTTCGCGTTCCGCATGCCAGGTGATACAATGGGCCGTGCTCAAAGCGCGCTAAACTCTATGCTGGGCATCAACCAGGCAGAGAGTGGCAATATCGGTCTCGCGTCGTGCGGACAGGGTAGGTCGTACGGTTGGCTACCGTGTCGTAGGGCAACAGCGGCCTGAGAGGCAGGCTGCGCGGGATTAGCCGGGAACATAGAAGGGCGGCGGACGTATGTCTGGACACTCCAAGTGGCAGCAGATTCGGCGTCAGAAGGGCGTCAATGATTCGAGGCGCGGCGCTTTGTTCACGCGTCTTGGCCGCGAACTGGTCGTGGCCGTGCGCGAGGGTGGCGGTGGCGATCCAGACGCCAACTTCCGGCTGCGCATGGCGATTCAGCGGGCGCGCGCCGCCAACATGCCAATGGACAATATCGAACGCACCATCAAGCGAGCGACCGGCGCTGAGGGCGGCGCGTCTTTTGATGAGATCGTCTACGAGGGCTATGCGCCAGGTGGCGCCGCGATCATGATCCAGGCAATGACCGACAACCGCAACCGCACGGTCGCCGAAGTGCGCAACGCTATGAATAAGAATGGCGGCAACCTCGGCGAGGCAGGCTGCGTTGACTGGATTTTCGAGCAGACGGGCATTATCGAGATTGCGTTTGAAGGGCACGACCCGGATGAGTTGTCTTTGATGGCAATTGACGCGGGCGCACAGGATGTCGATGAGCCAACAGATGGCGATGAGGCGCTGGTAGTCTACACGGAGCCGTCTGACCTCGACACCGTGCGCAAGGCGCTGGAGGCGCAAAAGCTCAATTTGACGCGCGCTGAGACAGTCCTTCGGCCCAAGACGAAGGTGGAGCTTGACGAGAAGGCGTCGCTTCAGACGCTCCGGCTGATCGATCGGCTCGAAGACCTGGACGATGTGCAGACGGTCTACACCAACGCCGACATCGCCGATGAGTACGCTGAAAAATATGAGGGCTAACACGCCGCATCTGCCCGCGATGGAGTGTCTTGATGAGCGGTGATCTACGCCGGACGATTGGTATCGACCCAGGCACCGCACGGCTGGGCTACGCCATCGTCGAAACGGAGCGCGGCAACCCCACGCTGCTTGCCTGTGGAGTCGTTACGACTCCTAAAGGTATGGACATGCCCCAGCGGCTGAGCAGCATCTACGATGAACTACGCGAGATTGTACGCGAACATGGCCCGGCCACGATGGCGGTGGAAGAACTGTTCTTCGCCAAGAACGTCACCACCGCCGTCAGCGTTGGGCAGGCTCGCGGCATCGCGCTATTGGTTGCGGCGCAGGCGAGCATCTCCGTCCACGAATATAAGCCGATGCAGGTCAAGCAGGCGGTGCATGGCTACGGATTAGCGTCCAAAGAGCAAGTTGGCGAGATGGTGCGGGTGCTGCTGCGGCTCGACTCCGTACCCAAGCCCGACGACGCCGCCGACGCCGCCGCCATCGCCATCTGCCATCTCAACACGTTTCGATTTGGGTGACGGACCTCACCCCCAGCCCCCCTAAAAGCGAGGGGAGCCAGAGGCAGATAGTAGAGGAGCAGACATGATCGCGGCGGTTCGTGGCATTCTCGCGGGCAAGACGCTCGATAGCGCGCTGGTGAATGTGGGTGGCGTCACGCTGCGTATCTTCGCGCCACTTAGTGTGCTCAGCCAGTTGAATACTGGCGAGGAAGTCACGCTCCACACCTGGCTGCTGGTGCGCGAAGACGCGCTCGCCCTCTACGGCTTTGCCTCCCCCGACGACCGCGATCTCTTCGAGCAACTGCTGGCCGTTGGCGGCGTTGGCCCGCGCATTGGGCTGGCGCTGCTCTCCAGCATGTCAGCGCAGACCTTCCGCGAGTCCATTTTGGCCGAGGATGTCACGCGGCTGACGGTCGCGCCGGGTGTCGGACGCAAGCTGGCGAGCCGGTTGGTGCTGGAGCTTCGCCCACGCTTCGAGAAGGCGGGCTTTGGCGGGGCGCCAGCGCTGGCAGGTGTCAGCCCCAATGTGCGCGCGCAGGTGCTTGAAGCGCTCACTGGCCTGGGCTACTCGGCGACCGATGCCGCCGCCGCAGTACGCACCCTGCCTGAAGACGCCAGTGGCAACATCGAAGATTTGATCTTGCAAGCGCTCCGCTCGCTCGCCCGCGACTAGCGTGCGCTAATAAATGTGGCAAACCACCTTCGTGGCTTGAGGATACTGTCATCGTAGGATTAGCCGCAGGGCTTCAGCCTGCGGCCAGTCGCCCAAACACCAGGCGCCCCGCGAGCTATTACTCCTCGGAAACGCTTGTGATATCCTGGGCAGGGTCAGCGTCATCCTCATCTGATAGACCATCGTCTAGACCATCATCGCCTTCAACCTCGGCCAATAGGCTTGCCAGCACCGTATCGGTGACCTGCGCGATAAACGATTCGACCGCATCAGGACTTCCCAGTTCGCGGGGCAGGCGGAAGAAGGCGCGCGCGTCGTCCTCGCTATGGTGCGATATCCAGCGGGCGATGATGTTGATCTGGTCCACTTCGGCGCGCCCCACCCGCGCTGGCGGCGTCCCCAGCGCCGCCGCCTCACTGACGAGCGTCCGCAGTTCTTCGCGTATCTGGTCGTCTTCCTGGCCGACGCGCCGTTGCGCCAGCAGCCGCCCATGCCGGATGAGAAAAATCTCGATATTGTCAGGTTCCGCCGATGGATAGACGATCAGCAGATTGTTCGCCTCAACCGCGCCCGTTACCAGCCGCTGGCCCAGCAGCACCTGATCGGCGTCCTTGAGCGCGTCACGCAGCCGCGCCGCCCGCTCGAAGTCCTGCCGGGCCGCTGCCTCGAACATCTCACGCTTGAGCCGGTCGATCAGGTCGTCGCGCTCGCCGCCCAGGAAAGCGCAGGCCTCGGCAATCGCCGCGTTATAGGCCTCCGTCGCCTCAGCTGAAAGCTCGCCGCGACAGGGGCCGGGGCAGCGTTTGAGATGATAGCGCAGACAGGGATCGCTCGGCTTCGCGGCGGGCGGCAGGCTGCGGGTGCAGGTGCGTATCGGAAACACCTTCTGAATCAGTTCGAGCGTGGCGTTGACGATGCGCGTGCTGCGGAACGGGCCGAAGTAGCGCGCTCCGTCCGCGCTGACATCGCGGGTGGCGTAGAAGCGTGGATACGGGTGCTGGACATCCAGTTTGATGAAGGGATACAGCTCGTAGTTGCGCAGTTGGACGTTATAGCGCGGCTGTAGCTCCTTGATCAGTCGCGACTCTACCAGCAGCGCCTCTAACTCGGAGCCGAGCACGCGCGTCTCGATCTGCTGGACGCTCTGCAGCAGGCCGTCCATTTTGCGCGTGTAGCCGAGCGGCTGATTGTAGTACGACGCCAGGCGGTCGCGCAGCACCTTGGCCTTGCCAACATAGATGACCTCGCCACCGGCATCCTTCATCAGATAGACACCGGGCTTCGAGGGGAAGTTCTGCCGCCAGGCGGGGTTGAGATACATGCTGCCAGTCGGCCGGCCCGATGGCAGGCTTGACCGCACTGGGGCCACGCCACTAATAGCCTGGCGCAGATCGTCCAGCGTCTCGCAGCCTTCCTCGCGGGCGCGCGCCAGCAGCAGCGCGAATACCTGCGCCGTCAGCAGCGCATCGGGCAGGGCGCGGTGGCGCGAGTGAACGGGCAGATGGAGGTAGCTGGCGACACGGTCGAGGCTGGCGCGGCGCATACCGGTCAGATAGCGGCGGGCCAGCGCGATGGTGTCTATCCCTTCGAGCGGGAAGTCGACGTCGAGCGAGGCATGCTGCGTCTCGTAGCTGAGGAAACCAAGATCGAAGCCGATGTTATGCCCGACGATTGGGCGGCCATCCACAAACTCGTGCAGTCGCGGTAATACGGCGGCGGCGCTGCCCGCACGCTTGACCATCGCCTCGCTGATGCCAGTGAAGCGCGTGATGAACTGGGGAATCTTGCGGCCAGGATTGATGAGCCGCTGATAATGCGCGCCCACCTCGCCGCCGCGCACGATGACCGCGCCGACCTCCAGCAACCGGTGGCGTCCGGGAGCCAGCCCGGTGGATTCGACGTCCAGCGCCACGAATTCGATCTCGTCGAGCCGCCGAGTTGTGGCGTCCCAGACTGTCAGCCGCCAGTTTCCGGCGCTATCGCAGGCGAAGGCCGATGACGCGCGCAGCAGCTGGTTGAGCAGCGGCGCCCACGCGCTCCCCGATCCCACGGATGTGCCTTCACCGGCGCCAAAGACCTGTTGGGCAAGGGCGGCCGCGGACATTGCGCTGCCCTGCTCGCGGAGCACATCGCGCGCCCGCCGCAGTAACTCGCGGTGTCGCTGGGGGACCGCATCGGCGGCGGAATCGTCCGTATCTTCAACATCAACGTCGTCGGTGGCATCGGCCGAGGGCGCAATCAGCCGCTGAAAGCTTTTGAGCTTCCGTTCTTCGGGCGTTGTCATGGGCCACCTCGGCTGATTCACACTGGAGTGGTAGTAGGCGGACAATAGCACAGATGTTCCTGGCCGTCAAACACTTCTCCCGGTTGTATTGCGCGGCTCTCGCTGGCGGCGTATGCTGGATGGGTGTGTGCGGCTGGTTGACCGCTCTCCCATCACGGGGAAGGATTTGTCATGCGGGGCGTGAAAGGCAGGCGAATGTTGTCCGGAGCGACGGTGCGTATTGGCGAGGCGCGCGGGCGCGAGGAGTGGAATAGGGCGCTGGCGTGTGCGCCGCGAAACGACCTGCTGCAGAGCTGGCAATGGGGCGAGTTCAAGCTGCACAGCGGCGGCTGGCGACCCACGCGCGTGCTGGCCTGGCGCGGCGATGAGCCGGTGGCGGGCGTGCAGTTGCTCTCGCGGCGCGTGCTGGGCGTCCAGTCGGTCTATGCGCCGCGCGGGCCATGGTGGCAGGATGAGGAGGCGCTGGCGGCGCTGGTACGCTGGCTCCGGCGCTCGCTACGATTCGCCGCGCCCTTTCTGCGTGTCGATCCACTGATCGAGGACGCCGCCCCGCTGACACGCCTGGGATTCCGTCTGGCTCCGCGCCAGGTGCAGCCACGAGCGACCATCGTCGTCGATCTCACCCGTCCCCCGAATGATATTCTCGCGGGCTTCGATCAGCAGGTGCGCTACAACGCCCGGCTGGCCGAGCGCAAGGAGGTCGAGGTGCTCCAGGGCGGCATCGAGCTGGTGGACGACTTTTACGCGCTGCTGGCCGCCACCGCCGAGCGCAAGGGCTTCGCCGAGCGCGACATCTCCTACTTCCGCCAGCTCGTCAGCGACTTTGGCGACGATGCGCCGGTTTTCCTCGCGCGCTACGACGGCAAGATCATCTACGGCGCCATCGTGGTCCTCTTCGGCGCGACGGCCTATTATCTCTATGGCGCATCGGGTGGCGAGCGCAAAGTGAAGCCGTCCGAGCTGGTGCAGTATCGCTCGATGGTCTGGGCAAAAGAGCGCGGCGCCACACACTACGATATGTGGGGCATCCCGGCGCACCCAACCCCGGAGAATCCGCTCTACGGCGTCTATCGCTTCAAGAGCGGATTTGGCGGCGTCGAACAGCGCTACTGTGGCGCGCTCGATCTGCCGCTCTTGCCCGCGGTGGGACGCGCGTCGCCGGGGCTGGAGGCCACCGCGATCAAGCTGCGCTCGCTGGCGGCTGGCAAGGGATTCCGCATCGAAGACCACCTCGCCTGAGCGCCCGTCGGGGCGCTCCTGTACACGACCACTCGTTAGTGGATGAGTGACGAGGGAGTGGCAGCAGCCATGGGCGGTGACACGGTGCGTGTGGCAATCAACGCGCAGCTCGTCTCCTTCGGCGACTCGTACCGCAATGCGGGCATCAGCCGCTTCATCTACACCCTGCTCGACGGGCTGGCAGAGCTCGATTCCGGCCAGGAATACACAGCCTTCATGAGTCCTGAGGCAATTCGGTCCGCGCTTGGTTCGCCGATTGCGCGCGCTCCCCATCTTCACCTCATGGAACCTGTCCCCTGGGCCAATGGTAGCCCACTGCGACGCATCGCCTGGGAGCGGCTCGCCCTGCCGGACGTGTTATACTTACTGGGCGCGGACGTATTTCATGCGCCCGCGAACGTCCTGCCCACGCGGCTGCCTTGCCCCTCGGTTGTCACCGTGCATGATCTCGCGTTCATGCGCTATCCCCAGTTTTTACGCCTCTCACGCCGACTCTACCAGCGCCGCTTTACCGCGCGCAGTGTCGCCCACGCCACGCGGGTGGTAGCCGTCTCTGAGAGCACCAAACAGGATGTAGTCGAATTGCTGCGTGTCCCAGAGGAGCGCATACACGTCATATATCCAGGGATAGCAGCGGACTTCCAGCCTGTCGGCGATCCTGAGACACTGGCGCGTTTTCGCGCTAGACATGGATTGCCTGAGCGATACCTGCTCTATCTTGGCACGCTTGAGCCGCGCAAGAACCTGCTGACATTGGTCGAGGCGTATGCGCGTCTGCACGGGCAGATGGCGGATGCGCCGCCGCTCGTGCTGGCGGGGGCAAAGGGCTGGTATTACGAGCCGCTCTTCTCGCGCGTGCGCGCGCTGGGGCTGGAACGTGTCGTCGTTTTTCCAGGCTACGTGGCCCGTGATGAGCAGCCGCTCTGGTATGCGGGCGCGGAGCTATTTGTCTTTCCGTCGCTCTATGAGGGCTTTGGCTTGCCAGTTGTCGAGGCGCTGGCCTGTGGAACTCCCACGATCACGTCGAACGTCTCCAGTTTGCCGGAGGTTGCTGGCGACGTTGCCAGACAGGTCGATCCGCGCAATGTGGAGGCGCTGGCCCGGCTCCTGCAAGAAGTGCTCGCCGATGGCGATGCCAGAGAGCGCATGGCGCGGGCCGGACCCGCATGGGCGAGCCAGTTCTCGATTGCTCGGATGGCGCGGGCGTATGCTACGGTCTATGATCTGGCAAGTAGTAGCGCGCGCACAGTGTGACGCAGGCAGAGGCGGTGACACAGTGGACATCAAGCAACAGCGCGTCGTGGACGGAGGCGCCGCTCTACCTCCTCTAACGTCCCTACCAAGCACGAGTATCCTCGCCGCCACGCGCCCTCAACAGCGAATGCTGCGCCGCTGGATGCCACGATGCTGCCTGCTGGCGCTGGATGCCGCGATGATTACCATCGCATTTGTCGCCGCCTATTTTACCCGCTACGATGTGCTCAATGGCGTCCAGTTCACCACGCCATTCATGGAAGAGCAGCTTTCCAGCTTCCGCGAGTTGCAACTCGTCGTCACTGTTGGCATGATCCTCGCGTTCGCGCTCAAGGGGCTGTATGGACTGCGTGCCGCCGGAAACTCGTTCAAGGCATTCTGGGCAATCGCTGCCGCGACGACCGCTGCTTTTGCCGTCTTCTCGGCCTATGACTACCTCGTTCGCAAGACCGATGTCGCGCTCGATTCACGCTCTCGCTCGCTCGTCATCTTTGCCTGGCTCTTCATTATCCTCTTCGTCAGCGTGGCGCGTCTGCTCGTCTCGCTCGGCGTCACCTACCTCTATGGTCGCGGCATTGGCCTGACCAATCTGCTGGTGGTCGGCTCAGGCCGTCTCTCCAGATTGATGATGCAGCAGATCGCCGCGACGCCCAATCTGGGCTACCGAGTGGTAGGCTTCATCTACGACCAGGAGGGCCCATCCAGCGACTTCGGGCGCTTCAAGTCCCTGGGCGAGTTAGGCGACCTCGAACGTGTCCTCCAGCAGGAGCGCATTGGCGAAGTGATTGTTGCGCTGCCGTCGCAGCAGCATGAGCAGATCCTGCGGGTCGTCGCAACGTGCGAGCAGGCTGGGGCCGCTTTCAAGCTGGCGCCTGATATCCATGAGCTAAGCCTTGCCCGCTTCGACATTGACACTATCGAAGGCATTCCGCTGATTGGGCTGAAGCAGAGCCTCACCAGCACCTGGCGCTATCGCATCAAACGAGTGATTGATATTATCGGAGCGTCACTCATCCTGATTGTCGGCGCACCGTTCTGGCTGCTGATCGCACTGGCCGTCAAGCTCGACTCGCCGGGGCCAGTACTCTACCACCAGCAGCGCATCGGCTATCGTGGCGCACGCTTCACCTGTCTCAAGTTCCGCTCGATGGACGCCGACGCCGAGGCATTGCTCGACAGCATACGCGACCAATCGCCAGCCGATGAACGCGGCAAATTCAAGCTGCCGAACGATCCACGCCGAACGATGGTTGGCCGTTTTCTGCGGCGCACCAGCCTGGACGAGATTCCGCAGTTGCTCTGTGTGCTGCGTGGCGAGATGAGTCTGGTCGGGCCGCGCCCGCCGCTGGTCGTCGAATATGCGCGCTATGAAGACTGGGAAAAGGGACGGCTGGAGATGCGACCAGGCATGACGGGACTCTGGCAGGTGCGTGGGCGCAGTGATATTGATTTCGACGAGATGGTGTTGATGGACCTGTACTACATCGAGAACTGGAGTCTGCGGCTGGACTTCCAGATTTTGCTGCGCACCATCCCAACCGTGCTGGCCAGCCGGGGCGCTTATTAGCCCGTATTGTCGGTGAATGTCGGAGAGTGATCGCATGCGGGTCGCGTTGGTTCATGACTATCTCAATCAGATGGGGGGCGCTGAGCGCGTCTTGCTCGCCTTGCACTCGCTCTACCCGCAGGCGCCCATCTACACCGCGATCTACGATGCCGAGCGTGTGGATTCACGGTTCCGCTCGATGGACATCCGCACGAGCTTCATGCAGCGGCTCCCGTTCGTCAAACACCACCACCAGCCATTTCTGCCGCTCTATCCGTTCGCCTTCGAGTGGATGGACCTACGCGAGTACGATCTGGTCATCAGCGACAGCAGCGCCTTCGCCAAAGGAGTGGTGACCCGCGCCGATGCCCTGCATGTCTGCTACTGCCACACGCCGATGCGCTGGGCATGGAACTTCGAGGAGTATATCGAGCGCGAGCGCCTGGGCCGCCTTTCCCGCGCGATGCTGCTGCCCGTTATCACCTGGCTGCGCCAGTGGGACTATGCCGCCGCCGCGCGGGTGGATGTCTTCCTGGCGAACTCGCCCAACGTTGCCGCGCGCATTTCCAAGTACTATCGCCGTAAGGCTACGGTGCTGCCGCCTCCCGTTGATGTCTGGCGCTACGGCATCTCCACAACCCAGGATGACTACTTCCTGATCGTCTCGCGGCTCGTCCCGTACAAACGGATCGATCTGGCCGTCAAGGCGTTCACGAGGCTGCGCCTGCCACTGCGCATCATCGGCACGGGTCGCGACGAGGAACAGTTGCGGCGTATGGCTGGGAAGAACGTCCAGTTTCTCGGCTGGCTCTCAGATGAAGAGGTGCGCGCCCAGCTTATGGGCTGTCGCGCGCTGATATTTCCCGGCGAAGAGGACTTCGGGCTGACGCCAGTCGAGGCGCACGCCTGCGGCCGCCCGGTGATCGCTTATCGAGAGGGCGGCGCCTGCGACACGGTCATCGAAGGCGTCACCGGTCTCTTCTTCGACGAGCAGACACCTGATGCGCTTGTCGGCGCGGTGCGACGCTTCCGCGATGACCAGTTCGACCCCCAGGTTATTCGCCGCCACGCCGAGCAGTTCGATACCCGGCGCTTTCTCGACCGGTTCCAGCATTTCATCGAGGCGCGCATCTCCGAGCATCCGCGACTCTCGCGCCATGTGAGCGACCGCCCCATGCCAGTGGATGAGCGGGAGCCGTTCGCCGCAAGGGGCGAGCCGTGAGCAGCCACGATGCGGTCATGATCGTCAGGCGCTGGTGGTGGGTCATGGCGCTGGTGACGCTGCTCATCGGCAGCCTGGCGCTGATCGGCTGGCTGCGCACGCCAACGGTTTATGTCGCCACGCGCTCCGTTGCTATCGCTACGCTGCCCGCGGGAACGCCATCGGCGCAGGACAGCTACTTCGCGGAGCAGGACGCGCTTGCCGCCGCTCGTCTCATCGTCTCTCCCGGCTTCCTCACCGCGCCCGCGTTTGGCCGGGCCGTTTACCACGCGCTCATATCTGCGCCTGACCACACGCTGCGGGAGGCATCGCCGCTGACGCTGGGCCGCGCGCTCTCGGCATCGCACGCTGGCAACTCGATCACGCTGGCGGCGAAATGGGGAAGCGCGACAGGGGCTGAGGCGCTGGTCACCGCCGCGGCGCATGCACTGGCATCGAGCGATCCCGCGATTCTCGCGCTCTTTGGCAGCGGCAGCGGAGAAGCGCCACGCGTTCTGGCGGCATCAGGGAATTCGCAGGCAGTGGTGGACGCGGAGACGGCATCAGCAACGCGCAATACGCTGCTGCTACGGCTGGCGCTGGCGGTGCTGGCAGGCATGCTCGTCATGGGGACGGTAGCCTTGCTGGAACGCGGGGATAGAAAGCGATGATCTCTAATCGCAAGCTTTTTCGGGTACGAAAAAATCCGCCTGCTAACTGGCGGATACCATAAGGGCGCGACGGAGACAATCATCACCCGCCATGCGCAACAGACACGGCGGGTTACGACGTTGCTACGCTCTTACTATTGACCGAATACGTTATATGGGACCGACGGCTTCTGATGGCGCACGACGCGGTCTACCGCGCGGCGCGCCTGATTCACTCGCTCGCCCCCAACCTGGAAGGCGATCAACGAGCCAAGGACCACGCCGCACAATCCACCAAGAATGATCCCCTCAAGGAAGAACCTGTTCCGCAACGTCGCCATTGCCGTCACCCTTTTCTACATAATCCGCTATTGCACATACACCACGGAAGGCGCATTGCTCCACAAACGTTCCAGGCGATAGAATTCGCGTTCCATCGGACCAAAGATATGCACGATCACATCGCCACAGTCGAGCAACATCCATCCGGTATCAGCATTGCCCTCATAGCCGCGCGTCCACACCTGCATCTCCCCAAGCCGATCTTCGATGGCGTTGGCGATGGCCTGAATCTGCCGGGGATTCGAGCCGGTGCAGATCACGAAATAGTCGGCGATGACGGATTGCTCGCGAATATCGAGCACGACCACATCGGTCGCTTTCTTATCCAGGGCAATATCAGCGATGAGCCTGGCGAGTTCGGCGGAATCCAGCTTGCGACCTCCTTAGGCGCTTCCGGCGCCAGTAGACTGTCCCAGCGCCTACCCGGATTATACCGCAGGAACGCGGCCAGTGAAAGCGGTGAGCGCGGCGCCGCACACTCAGCCGTTGCGCCACTAACTCGCCCGCCATCCGCCTACCATCCGCCGAATCATCGCTTCCATGATGTACTACGTCGGCAGACGCTCTTTCGTTCACGCGCCGCACGAAATTCCTAGCGACTTACCCCCTAAACGTCCCGTTCCCACCGCCACATCTGGTGGATCGTGGTTCCCCCTCTCCTCGCAGGAGAGGGGGTCAGGGGGTGAGGTTGGGGGAACACTCACGCCGTCGCGCTGGCGGACTTCTGGGCGCGCTTCCAGGCGTCCGCCCGCTTCAGCAGATCGGTGGCGTTGGCCTGCGAGGCGGTAGTGCGCGCGCCGCCCAGCATCTGCGCCACCTCGCGGGTACGCTCGGCGGGCGATAGCTGCTCCACCTGTGTCGTCGTCCGGTCGTCGCTTAGCGCCTTGCTGACGCGGAAGTGGGTGTCCGCCAGCACCGCGATCTGCGCCAGATGGGTAACGCAGAGCACCTGATGGCTCTGCCCCAGCGCCCATAGCTTCTCGCCGACCACCTGGCCGCTGCGCCCGCTGATGCCCGCGTCAATCTCGTCGAAGATGAGGATGGGCACGGCGTCGGCGCGTGAAAGGATCGTCTTCAGCGC
>DASUHD010000102.1:0-28829 GCA_036273675.1 Ktedonobacterales bacterium
TTCACCCATGTAGAGCGCGGCGCAGAACATCTGTACAGGCTGGTCCGATGTCCAATGCGCTATGTGTTGGTGGGTGCCATGGCTGTTGTCGGCCGCTCTAGCCGTTGACTACTGCGATTCCAGCTATAAGCGGACATCTAGCAGTCGACAATGCTGTGAATCCGTTGTGACGCCGCAGCCGCCCGTTGTGACCATCTGTAGAGATGGCGCATGTACCATACGGTAAAAGTACGTAGTCACTCCCTGTAACACCCAAGGGAGGCGCCCCATGAAAAGCTCCAATTCGAGTAGCTGGGAACATGTCGTGACAGTGGTCCGTTGGTTCGCCCGAATACTCGCCATCGTGGCAGGTGTGAGCTTCGCGGCGCTTGCGTTTAGTGGTGCAATTAACTATGGCGTAGCCAACTGGCTGCCCTGGGTGCTGTACGGCCTGCTCGGCGTCGGTCTGCTCGTCCTCATCTTCTGGAAGGGCATCGGCGAGGTCGTCGGCGGCCTGGTCCTTGTTGGTATTGCAGCCTGGCTGTTTGTCGCAGGCCGGTTTGATCTTAATGGGCTTGTGTTGTTCGGACCCCTGGCGCTTGGCGGTGTACTGTTCATCGCCTGCGGCTGGTACGCACTGGCGCAGCGAAGTCGTCGCGCCACACAGGTAATGGCCTGAGTGCACGGGGCATTATAGACAACAAGCATGCGGCGATGCCGCTACACCCTCTCTCGACTTTCGAAATTGTCTCTAGAACTGATTACACATCGACCGTATCCTCGGACTGGGCGATGAGGTGAACTGGGCGCAAGGCTTGCTAACTACGCTACCCACACCATACAGATATGCCGCACCCAGGCAGACCTTCACCTCGCGAGCGGAGCGCATTTTGTGACTGATGGGTGATGTTAGATAGGCGGGATGTGTGCGCCGTGTGAGCGGGTCGGCGTAGCGTGCATGTGGCTTGGGCAGCGACTGCGGCGCGCACCATCTACAGGCCAGCCAAAGCAACGCGTCATGACGTTGTTAGCATGGGAAGGAGCAGAGAAATATGCCGGTTGTAGTCGGGATGTTTGAGAATACTCGCGATGTTGATCAGGCAGTGGCGGCACTCCACAACGCCGGTTTCACGAAGCCGCAGATTGGTGTGATTGCGCGCCGAGGTGTGGTGAAGGAGAAAACGAGTCTCACTACGACAACAGAGGTCGGAGCGATTGCAGGAGGCGCTCTGGGTGGCGTCGGTGGCTTGCTGGTCGGCCTCAATGTGGTGACGCTCGCCATCCCTGGCGTTGGGGAAGTCGTTGCAGCCGTGGATCTCCTGACGGTCCTTGGGGCAACGCTGCTCGGTGCTGGGATTGGAGCGATTGGTGGTGGTCTTGTCGGGGCATTGGTGGGCCTCGGCCTGCCAGAGCATGAGGCGCATGTCTATGCGGAGGGTGTCAAGCGCGGCAACATCCTTGTGACCGTGCAGGCGCCTGCAGAGCAAATGGCTGCAGTCACCGACATCTTCACGCAAGCCAATGCCGTCGATGTGAGCACACGTC
This sequence comes from Ktedonobacterales bacterium, assembly GCA_036273675.1. Taxonomy (GTDB): domain Bacteria; phylum Chloroflexota; class Ktedonobacteria; order Ktedonobacterales; family JADMIN01; genus DAHUXT01. The sequence continues at coordinate 1,525 of DASUHD010000102.1, forward strand.
GGCAGGAATGGACGGTGGAGGGATGGACCCAGTTTGAGGAGATCCCCATGTCAAGCACGCCGCCACCGAGTCCAGAGAGCCCGCAGTCCCCGACGGCATAGCGCCTTGGGCAAGGGTTTGGAGAAAAGCCCCAACGCTTTGCGAATTGTCAATGAGGGCAGTTGCCACCTCGATCCGCAGGCGAGGTGGCGGCCTCTCCATCTCTGGGAGCCACAGGACGCTCCAAGGTCACTCATGGCGAGACACGGTTCACTGGCGTAACTGGCAAAAGCTATCATACCTTGTCTGCTGACCGTGAACGGGTAGACAAGTCGCAGCTGTGACGAGCAGACGGAGGCGCTGCCGTGGATGACTAGCTCAGTGTGGCAGCGATCATCTTGGCGTGAGGAAGTGATAGATACCTTGGAGCGCCTGGCTCGTTGGGTGGCGGTCAGGCCATCGATTACGTGATGGCGGATGAAGAGATGTAGCCCAGATCGCAGTCCAGTACTCCTCGCGCTGTTGAGCCAATGTCCTCATGCTGCACACCTGAGCGGCCCACTGCGCAATGACCGGTTGCCAGGCTCTCATATGGCGGGTCTCCAGAAACTCCTCTTTCTCGGATCCGCTCCGTTCTTGTTCTGTCTGCATATCCTCCGTCCTCATGTCCTCATGTCCTCATGTCCTCATGTCCGCGTGCCGGTGCGAACTGCTTTGATGCGCACGATGTATCTAGCATTGGCTGATTACCCAGACGAAGGCGGAACAACAATCGTTCGAGAGGCACGACAGGTGACCAGTATGTGAGATCGTTGTGGTCACCTGTGACGCATTGGTGACAGAACTAGCTTATTACTCTAGAAGCGGCCGAGAAGTGTTCCTGCGTCTAGGTTTAGGACAACTCTGACCAAGAGTATCTCTATGGTACTTGAAGAACCCGCTTACAGTCTCGCGGACGCGGCTCGCGACCGTGCCGAACGACTCCCGGCGAAAAAGCAACCGACGCGTCGGCGCTATGAGCTTGATTGGCTGCGCGTGATGATCATCCTCGGCGCCATGGTATTCCATGCTATCTATGAGCTGGAGATCTACTTCCCCCAACTACGTTCCGAGATGCTGACAACGTTGACGCAGATGGGCGTGACCTTATCCATCCAATGGGGATTGCCGTTGCTCCTTCTCATCGCCGGAGCAAGCGCCTGGTTGTCGTTAGCCCGTCGAAGTGGGCGACAATTCGTCGCGGAACGGGTCTTACACTTGCTTGTCCCGTTCATTGGGTGCGTTCTCACTGTCATCCCGATTACCCTGTACCTTGCCTCACTTATCAGCTCGGATAGCCACCTTGCATTTTTCCAATTCTACGCAGACTATTTCCACGGCTACAGCCAATTATTCCGTGGCAATCCCCTTGATCAGCTCATACCGCTCTGGGACAATCTCTGGTTCATCTTTGTCATCGTCTTGCTGTCTCTCTGCATGTTGCCGTTGCTCCTCCTGCTCAACGGGTCTCGAGGGATTCCGGTGATATCCAGATTTGCGACACTGTGCCGCATACCCGGTGGGACACTAACGGTCGGTTTGATTTTCATCGTATGTGCATGGGTTCTGGGTATGGTACTCCCCGTGACGCTGGTGAAGACGCTCTGGCCTGCCGCGTTGTACGTGCTGAGTTTCATCGCCGGCGTGCTGCTATATGCTGATCCTGCGATCGAGCACGCGATCGCGCGCGATGGTATGGCCGCCATCTTGCTAGCAGGGCTGGGCTTTGGGATCGAGCAGATCCTGGTCTCCAGGAACGCCTTGCCTTTGCCGCACTCCGGGGGCTATGTCTTCAGCGCCATCCTTGCAGGCGGCTTCTCCTGGTTTGGAGCTATCGGATTCCTGGGCCTGGCAAAACGCTACTTCAGTTTTGCCAATCCGACTCTGGAGTACCTCAGAGAGGCGGCATTCCCGTATTTCCTCCTCCACATGCTCGTGCTCTCGCTCTTTGGCTACATCTTTCTCGTGCACACAAATCTGCCCGGTGTTCTGCAAGGCGTGGCCATCATCTCCTGCTCTGTGCTCTCTCTGGTACTCCTGTATGAGTTTCTGATCAGGAGAAATGCCGTCTTGCGCTTCCTCTTTGGGTTGAAGTCGCGGTCTCACTCGTGACGAATCAGTGACCCTCGTAACCCGCCAGCGCGGTCGGTGAAGGAATGCCCTTGCTCAGCTCCTGAGACTCGAACGTGCAAACCTTGACCGCAGAGTGACATCAACGCACTATGCTTGGATCGTCATACAGGTCCAATGTGTTGGTAGGTTTCTCGACTGGTAGGGCGTAGCCGGTTGCCCCTGGCGCCTAGTGGGCTGACAATATGCGCATTGCGCATTTCACCCTGGGCGCTAGCAGCTCAGACGGTGTTGGAGCGGCGAGCGGCATCGGATTCGCTATCTCCTCCAACCGGGTGAAATTTATCACGGAACAACTCATTAAGAGCGGGCGCGTCACAAGCACTGGTCAGGGGTTTCTTGGCATCACTGGGACAGATGTGACACCTGATATGGCGACTACCTACAGCTTGCCGGTGGATCACAACGTGTTGATCTCAGATTTCGTGTCTGACGCGCAAGGCAAGAGTCCGGCGGAGCAAGCTGGACTGCGACGCGGCGACATCATCCTCGAAACCAACCAAACGCAGGTAGCTGGAAACGGCGCCTTGACTGGCATTCTTCTGTCGCTAGCGCCTGGCACGCGTGTAGAGGTGACTCTGCTGCCCATATGACGGCGCACCCAGACCATACCCGCCCACACGCAGAGCAACCATCCCTCGCGCGGGATGTGAGTGAAGTGTGAATCCCGCGAGACGATTTGTGCGGTTGCTGTGATACGTGTGATTTAGACTCCATGCTGGGCGAGTAGAGCACCCCGTCGGAGGATCACCACTTGCCCGCTTATTTGGGGAAAGGAAGGTAGCACGATGTTGAGCTATTGGTTCCCCACGCCACTGGCGGCATGGGTGCCGCTCGTGCTGGCTATTGGCTTCGCTCTCCTGGCCGTAATTGCGATCGTGGCGACGGTGGCACGACAGACAGAGGAGCGGGATGCGAATGCCATCGCGACGTTGTATGGGTTTGGTTTCGGCCTAGCTGCCGTCTCTGAGTTGTTGGTGTATCTGGATGTCGCGTTCGGGTGGTCGCTGGCGACCTTCTTCGCGATCTCGGCAACTGTGGCTCCCTACATCGCGATTGTGGCGGCAGTCGTCGCTGTTCTCGCGATTCTGGCTGCAGTGATCATGCAGTTCCGGGAAGAGGGCGCATATCGGGCAACGCATGGCTATGCCCACTGACGACAATAGGCACTCTATGCGTTGAACCAGGGAGGGGTGGCTCGTATGAGCCACCCCTCCGCTCTTGCCCTTGTGATGGCCCAGTCAGAGTGTTGCCTCTGCTACCCGACAAAGGCCGCAAGAACATCTCGCTGGTTCTCCGCATAGCAGCTGTGACATAACCTGTAGCGCCTCCGTGCGACGAGCCGCGGACACCCAAAGGCAATGGAGAGATCCTCATCCGGTCACAACCTTCGTCGTCCCCTGTATCAGATATGGTCGGGAACGAGCGCACATGACAAACCAGGCAGGGAATAACATGAGGACCGACAGCGGAGGTGTATTCGGGTCGGCAGCCATACCGCTTAAGACCATGCCAACCCCTTGGAATACTACCCATACGAAACCGAGCCAGACAAGCGCAAGGATAAACAACGTTCTGCCACCGAGTCCAAGCAGGAACACGACGGCCAGACCAAACATTATTGCTGTGCTCACCGCTGCATTCCAAAGCATAGGGGCTTGGGCCATCGAGGCTACCAACTGTGCATCCAACGCAGAAAGCCCAAACGGCAAGGGCATCATGGCCACATTCTGTAGAATGGGCTGGTCATGAGATTCCCGATCAGCTAGGAGCTAATGTCACGGATTCAGACGGTGCAGCAGCGCGGTTGGGTCAGCATCTTCTCACGTTATACTGGCAAGGTTATCTGCCTCTTGAGCCTGATGGGTTGCTCGAAACCTTCTTTCGTAGAGCATCCAGCTGGATGCGGGCACGAGCTCTGGAGTTCATTGGATTCTCGCTCCACGACTACTATGAAGAGAAGAGAAGGCGGTTATGCCGCCCGACGTAGTCGAGCGTCTCAAATTGTTGTGGGAGTGGCGAGTTGGCGAAGCTGCGGCGAATACGTTTGCGGCCGGGAGTTTGGAAGAATTCAGTGTATTTGGTAATGGGTTTGCCTTTGGCCCATTTGTTGAGACATAGGCCCTAGATCAGCTAGCGAGAGTAGAGGAAATGCGGCGCCAGATCCGGGTTCCAGCTGTCGTCAATGTTGCCTGGATGTTTGCCGATCAGGCTGCGGACCACCTCATAGCTCTCGATGTGGTGGATTGACTGCAATTGGCCGTCGAAGCGAAACGCGATGTAGTTGGGCGGCTGCTTTGGCCAGCCTGCGCCCGCTGGGTGGAAATAGGTGTGATACCGGGTCACGATCTCAACCCACGAGCAGTCCCAGCCAGGCGCCTGGTCATGCGAGAGGACGACCACATAGACCCAGTTTGAATCGACTTGTTGCATCGTCATCAATCCTCGCAAATACCCATTCAGATCGTCAAGGAGGCGCTTCTCGGCAGGTGCCCCAGCCCTCCGAGCTCTGGTGGCGAGACCAGACAACTCGCGCCATGAAAGATGGACCACCGGCACGCCGTCGATTTCCTCGTCCGGTAAATAGAGGCGCGCATACTCTGGGCTGCACTCACTCAATACCACCAGACGCCGAAGCGGTGCTTGACGCTCGGTCAATGGAGCACGCGCGGCATACAGCTCCAGTTGCGCGTGTGGGAAGTGTCCACCCCCGCTTTGCCTCCGCGATGAGATGAAAGCTTCCTGGTGACTCGATCTCGATGTCGGTAATACCTTGCCCACTTACGTACTCCTGCAGCCGCAGCACGACGTTGGCGCTGGCAAGACCGGGTGTGACCGCAACATCAAGAAAGGCCTGCAGGAAGGCAGAGGAGTGTGCCAACGCCCAGCCGACGCTGTAGGTGATGTCGTTTTCGTGATCGCCCAGGAGTTGGAAGACGCTTTCAATGCGTTTCCCGTGGAGGAGCAGTTCCGCCATGCGCCCTCTTCTTGTCTGGTGCTGTGTTGGGTTGTGTTGGCAGGAGCCGTGCGTCGTTGACTGGAGTATAGCGTACTTCGCGCAATGAATCACAGACGGGAGAGGCGCCACACCGTTGAGATCATGCAGATTGCTTGCGTGGGCGCTTCCGGACTTGGAGTGGCGATGGCCGAGCGGTGGCGCTCAGTATCGGCATCATCTGCCTTGGCTGTGATGCCAATTGTGATGCCAATTGTGATGCCAACTGGGACGAATAGCGGCGAAACTCAACGAACAGCCACAGATCGACAATCCAGTATTTTAGCACGTTGGCGAACAGTGGCAGACGCTTACGAAGAGGGTACAGCGTATCTCGTATGCACTACCACCACTAGCCCTGACCCTTGTGGTTGGGGCTTTTGTTTTACCTTTGCTACCCTTGCCAGCCCAGCCTGTAGCTGGTTCGATCAGGTGGCGGAGAGCGACCGCAGGTCAACCCGTTCGTCGGCCAGGTCGGCTTCCGCGACGCGCACGCGCGCCCGAATCAACTCCTGGCACGCGCGTAGTTCCGAGTCGGCCTCGACCTCGGGGTCGCCGCCGCGGTTCAGCCCGAACACCGCCTGGATGACGCCTCCGGTTAGATAGAAGACCAGCAACTTCCGGCTCTCGATGGTCCCGCGCGGCACGATCTTCTCCCAGGTGCGGGCGAATCCTACGTACTCGATGTTGTGCTCATATTGGTCCGACCAGAAGCTATAGATATAGTCGTAAGGTTTGAGATCGCCCAGCACGGCGCGGGCGACGGCGCGGCCCTGCCGCTCAGCGTTGTTGTAGTGCTCCACCCGCAGCCGCCCGAAGACCGGATGCTCGATATTGGCCACATCGCCCGCCGCGAAGACATCGGGGACGTTTGTCCGGCACTGCGCATCGACGAGAATACCGTCTTTCACGGCAATCGCGCTCCCGGCGAGCGCATCCACATCTGGCGCGATGCCGATGCCCACCACCACCAGATCGCAGTCCAGCCGCGCGCCTGCTTTGGTCAGCACGCGCTCTGCCCTGCCGTTGCCCTCGATGCCGGTCACGTGCTCGTCTGTGACCAGTTTCACGCCGTGCTCGCGATGAATCGCCGCCAGCACCGAGCCGACCTCCAGGCCAAGCACTTTGGCCAGCGGCGCCTTCCCGGGGAGCACAACCGTCACGTCGAGGCCCATCTGCCGGAGCGACGCCGCAACCTCGGCGCCGATGAATCCCATGCCGACGACGACGACCCGCGCGCCAGGAAGAGCCGCCTGGCGAATCAAGTCGCACTCCGCGACGGTGCGAAGCTGATAGACGCCCGGCAAGGTCGCTCCAGGCGCCTCGAAGCGCTGGTTCTTGCCCCCCGTACAGAGGATCAGTCTGTCATAGCCCACGGTCTCGCCGCCTGGCAGATAAAGCTGCTTGAGGTCTGTATCTACGCGCTCCACAGTGACCCCAGTGCGGAACTCGATATCGTGCTCGCTATACCAGGCTGCCGGTTTGACATACCAGGCGCTGAGGTCTTCCTCGCCGCGCAGGTAGGTCTTCGAAAGTGGTGGTCGGCCAAAGGGGATGCCCGGCTCCTTGCCCAGCAGAACGATGCGACCACGCCAGCCCTCTTCGCGCAGCGTCACCGCGGCGTTGCCACCCGCCATACCCGCGCCGACAATTACGATGGTCTGCTCGCTTCTTGCGTTATCGTTCATGGCGGCGCTCCTTCGAGGAAACGAACGATCTGGTATCCGCATCGCACGCAACTCCCCATCTCTATTCCACGTTGCATGCCACGGATATGTCACAACAAAAAGGCTCTCCCCGCACGCATGTTTGCCGGATTGCTAGACACCCCAGGCAATGAGGTCGTATGCTGTGTGCATTGCACAAGTGAAGGATGAGTGTCCATGCCAGAGCAGCGCAGACTCGTTACGATACTCTTCGCCGATATCACTGGCTCAACCGCGCTGGGCGAGTCGCTCGACCCAGAAGACGCGCGTGCGTTGATGGGACGCTATTTCGCACATGCGCGCCGCGTGGTGGCCGATCATGGCGGCACGCTGGAGAAGTTCATCGGCGACGCCGTAATGGCTGTCTTTGGGCTGACCCACGCCTGGGGTGACGATCCCGAGCGGGCGCTCTCAGCCGCGCTTGCCCTGCGCGATGCCATCGCCGAGGATAGCGTGCTCGCCCGCTGGCTGACCCTGCGCATGGGCGTCAATACAGGTGAGGTCGTCGCCACCGACGATATGAGCCGTGGCAACTTCCTTATCACAGGCGACGCCGTCAATATCACCGCCCGGCTCGAACAGCACGCCATCCCCGGCGAGATTCTGGTGAGCGAGCGCACCGTTACGGCGGCCCGCGCCGCATTCTCGTTTGGGCCAGTACGCGAGATCGAGGCAAAGGGCAAGAGCCAGCCACTGCGCGTCTATCCGGTGCTCAAGCGGCAGACACGGCAAGTAGCGGTACAGCCACGGCTCGTGGGACGCCGCCAGGATCTGCTCCAGCTCGATGTGCTCAAGATGCGCGCGCTGGAAGAGCGCCAGCCGCAGATACTCACGATCCTCGCCCCAGCGGGTACCGGCAAAACGCGGCTGGTAGAAGAGTTCCTCGCCCAGCTTGATCCCGCCGAGGGCTTTCAGACGGCCAGGCTGCATTGCCAGCCTTACGGTCAGACGTTGACTTTCGCGCCGTTACGCGAGCTGGCGCGGCAGATGTTGGGAACAGCCAACCGGTGATGCCGCCCCACTCGCGGTGGCACGGCCTGTGCTGCAAGAGCTTGGCGACACCCTGTTTTTGCGGAAATTGGCTGAGGTCGCGGCGCATTTGTCTTTATAAGTCCTTCCATGTAGATATCATGTAGATATTTAGTATCACTCGATTGTGAAACCGAACGAACGGTTCCGTCGTACGTGTTATACATTGACAGCATGGCAGTCGGAGGAGCGCGTGTGGAGCGAGTACTGGGCAAGCGACGGTTACAGGCTGGCATGACAGTACGACAGTTTCTTGCTGTACTGTTACTCGGTTTTCTTGTAGCCGCTTTATCTCCGCTCGCTTCCTCCATCGTTTTCGCGCGCCCCGCTGGTAAAACCATACAGGCTGCATCCGCGCCCACTGGGCATGTCACAATTCTCGTGCTCGATATGTCCGGCTCGATGGGGAGCAACGACCCGAATGGACTGCGCTGCTCGGCGGCCAATGCCTACATCGATTTGAGCGGGCCGGGCGATTTCGTCGGCGTCGTTGGGCTGGATAATACTGGCCCGACGGGCGGCGCGCATAACTTCCCGCTAGCGCAAGTCTGGGCGCAACCTGCCGAAATGGCCACGCTTGCCGCACGCACGCAACTGCATAACACCATCGCCACCAAATCGCATAACTGCAAACCCGACTCCGCTACACCCACCTACGACGCGCTTCAGCGGGCGTTGACGATGCTCACCAGCGCAACCGCACAGACGCATCTGCCCGGCTCCGTCATTCTGCTCACCGATGGCGTACCCGCGCCGCAGCAGAAAGAACAAATCAGCGCCATCCAGGGCGACCTTGTACCGCAGTTCAAGCAGCACGACTTCCCGGTGGATACGGTGGCCCTCGGCGCGGATGGCACGCTGCGGTCGTTCCTGAGCGACCTCGCCAACGCAACCGGCGGCGCGTACTACGATGATGGACACGGCGTGGTTAGCGGCGTCTCGCCATTAAATATCGCGCCGTTCTTCGTCAGCATCTTCGCCCAGCGCAATGGCCGCACGGTGACGCACGACATCCCGCCGACGGCGCTTTCCGGCGGCACAGTCTCGCGCAACTTCGCCATCGGCGCCTTTGTCTCACATCTCGATGTCGTCGCCGTCAAAGACTCGACGAGCGCCCGTGTCACGCTGACCGCGCCCAATGGCCAGGTTCTGCCGCCAGCGGTCGCCGGGACGTTCATCTCCAGCGATCCGCATTACGTGATCTTCAGCGTGGACCACCCGCAGAGTGGGGCGTGGCAGCTAAATGTGACCGGCTCCGGTCGCTTCCTGATGGATAGCCTCAAGCTCTCGACCCTCGGCCTGAGCATTCTCGCCCCTGCCTCCGACACGCCGGAGCCGCTGGGCCAGCCGCTGACGGTGAGCGCGACGCTCAACGACAACGGCACGCCGATCACAGGCAGCCGCTATAGCATGAACGGCACGATTGTCTATAGCGGCGGCGCGGGTAGCTATACCCAGGAGTTTGTGCTGGACGACCATGCCAGCCCCGGCACGTATGCGACGCAGATTACGATTCCAACCAGCGCGCCTGCTGGATCGTATACTATCTCTATTGCCGCGCGTGAGGTGAGCGATACCATCGCCAGCGCCAATCGCCTGGTGCGTATCGAACTCTTTCCGTCGCCGCTGCTCGTCGCTCCCTCCACCGGCAAACTCACCACCGACACCGTCGCCACGACCGTGACCCAATGGGATCCCGCTCTGCGCGCGATCTACGGCGTGCCGTTTGGCGTGCTGACCTGGCTCAGTGGCTGGCCGCTCCAGGGGCATCCCGTGGTAGACGGCGCGCGGCTCGATGGCACGGTGCAACTCGACGGCAAGCCGTACGCCAACGCCAGCGTCAGCGGCTCGGCCACGCGCGCTGGCTCGAAGACGGCGATTCCGCTGCACATCTCGACCGGCGACAATAGCCACTTTACGACGGCCTTCACGCCCAATGGCGATGGGCAGTACGCGCTGACCTTCAAGACGCAGGGCAGCTTCAAGGACTCGCACGGCGACCTTGGCACGACGACGCGCACGGTGGCGCTCAAGACGCAGCCCGCCTCGCTCGTGCAGGAGGCCATCGCCTGGGCGATCACGCTGCTCTACCTTTTCATCCTCGCGCTGATTGTGCTGCTGATCCGTTACACGCTCTCGCAGAAGCCCTTCGGGCGACTCGTCTCCAACGATGGCGGTGGCGGCGAGGAGTTCTCCCGCGCGCGGCGCGGCGTCTACGGGCTGCTGCATCCGGGGATGGTGCTCTCGCAGCAGATGGGGCTTGATCCCGGCCTGATCTTCCACTTCCAGCGCGGCAACCGCATCACCGTCGAGGGCAACGGCGGCGGGCGGCGCGCCTACCGGCTTGCTGGCGAGCCAGTACCCACCAGCCCCGTCTCCGCCGCGGAGTCGCTGCTGACGACCAACGAAGGCATATCCTACACGGTCAGCGCATCGAGCAGCGATGAGTTCCTGGATGAGGAGGAAGGCCCCCGGCGCGGGCTGTTTGGGCGGCGGTCGCGTAGCAGTGACTACGATGACGACGAGGACCGCGGCAGTCGACGAAAATCGCGCCGCTCGCGGGATGACTACGACGATATGGACGACTACGACACTCCACGTTCGCGCGGCAGGTCGCGTGGCCGTTCCCGTGATGATGATTTCGACGACGACTATTCTTCGAGCGCGCGTTCTCGCAAATCGCGGCGGCGCGATGACGACGACTATTGACAATCAACTTGCGAGCTAAGCGCATCGCTGGTGGATAGCCCGGCGAGACGCAGTCTATAGCATAGTATGTGGACACGTGACGATGAACAGGGGTGATGACATGGGCATGGGCGACACAGATACGACACTTAACGCGGTGAATATGGCGGAAGACCGGCCACGATCAGCGGCGGAGTCGCAGATTGCCGTGCCGTCACTTAACATCTTTCTGGGCAGCACCCCGGCATACTCAGCATTGGAGATGATGCGCTCGCTGGTGCATCTCTCGCCGTCCGATCAGCGGAAAGTGGCGCTGGTCTTCCTCGACATCGATTCGCCCCCAGCGGAGATTCAGCAGTTCCGCCAGGAACACCTTGGGGTGCTGCGCGAATTCGACCTGCGCATCTCGGTGGCGCATGGCGTCGTCTACGCGGACCAACTGCCGCAGCCCATTGCGACCCATACCTACATCCCCACAAAGATCCCCGAGTCATTCGATAACGGCGCCGGTGGCATCCGCAATAACGGACACGTCGCCGCCGCAACCGACCGCGCCAAGATCGATCAGCTACTCGAAGAGGCGCTTTCCGCTATTGGCGCGCTGCCGCCGGAGCGTGGGGCGCGTCCGGTGAGCGAGGTGCAGGTGAACATCGTCGCCTTCCTGGGTGGCGGCACTGGCAGCGGCATCCTGCCCGACATCGCCGTGATGGCCCGGCACCGCATCTTGCAGCGCAACCTCAAGCATCGGCTGAATATCTTCTGCCTGCTGCCCGAGCATGTCCGCGAGGCGACGACCAACGATGTAAGCTGGCGCAAGAGCAACGCCACCGCGACCCTGATGGAGCTGATTGCGCTCAGCCTGGTACGCGAGAAGGCGGGCGGCGCGCGCTACACCAAATATCTGGCGGAGACGCCCTATGAGGTGCGCGGCGAGACCGTTGCCAACGAGGTCTATCTCTTCGGCAAGACCTCCATGGTCTCGGCGGAGGACGCGGCGCGCATCATCGGCCTCGATCTCTATATGCGTGTCACCAACAATTCGGGCGTCGGTTTCCTCGAACGCTCCAAAGCCGTTGACCGCCGGACGCTTGGCAACTTCGACCGCAACGGCCTGCCGACGATGTTCGGCACCACCTGTCCGCTGGAAGTCGCCTTCCCCGCCATCGAGACGGCCACCGCCTTTGCCCGGCTGACCGCCTCGAAGGTGCTGCCGCTGCTGGCGCGCGACATGAGCGAGGCGCGTGGCCAACTGAACGCGAGCGACCTGGACGAAGTGAAAGAATGGGACCGGGCGTTACAGCCAGAGGATCCGCCGCCGTTCAGCGATAAGAGTTTCCAGACGGCGGGACGCGACCGGCTCGATCTGCTGGAGGCGCGCCTGAGCAAGCAGGCGCAGGAGGCGACCGACGAGATCGCTGAGCTAGCGGCGCAGAAGGAAGAGGAAGAGAAGAAGCGCATCTACAGCGCCGCGTTGGAGCCGCTCGGCGTCCAGATTGCCCGACTGGAGACACGCAAGCGCATCTATAGCGCCGCGCTCGCCCGCGTGCAGGACCAGAACGTGCCGAGCAAGGGGCGCCCCGACCGCCAGCTCCAGCGCAAACTGCTCCGGCCGCTGCCATTGCCCGGCGCCAAAGACCGCAACGTCGCCGCTGTCACCGATGACTTCAACCGCGTCCAGCGGCGCAACGTGCGCAACGAATATCTGACGCGCAAGAAGCGCCTGCTGACCAAACTGCTGGAATACGTCAACGCCGAGTTGCAGCACGTCAAGCGCTTCCAGGGGGATGTCGAGGTCGATCAGTCGGCGCGCGACCTGGAGAAGCTGGCTACGTCGTCGTCGGCCTGGCGCGGTGAGCTAGACAACACGCATATTCACCGCCGCCATATCTTCGACCTGCCTGGCATGCCCGGCATGAATACAGGTGGGCTCTCGTCGCCACCAGTCGAGCGCCTCTACGAGTATATGACCTCGCGTGACCTGCCTTCCTATGCGCAGCGCTTCACCGAGTGGATACAGACACGCCACGGCGCCGACGCGGCGCTGGCGGCGGGTACGGGCAACGAACTACGCGACCGGCTGGTGCAGTACCTGCGCGACGAGATCTACCTCAAGAAACTGGAGGAGATGAACCTCTTCGATTTGCTGGAGGTCTGTTGTGTCGAGTCGGGCGAGCGCTCCGATCATAAGATCGAGAACATCCTGCTGGCGCATCTGCAACACATCGGCGGCCTCGCCCGCGAGCTGGTAGCCTTCGAGGCGCAGCTCTGGCACGAGGGCAGCGGCATGCTCAGCACCAGCCTCTATATGGGGATGAGCTGGAAGAACGGCTCCCAGCGGAGGATACTCGATAAAGCGCGCAGTCGGCTCGGCGCGATTGCCAAAGAGGGCGCCAGCCCAATGCTCGCCAGCGCGATTGATCCGCACCGGCTGCAGCTGGCCTACGGGCAGCACGCTATCAGCCTGGGGACGATTCCCGATTTCTATCAGGAAGCCAACAGCAGCATGGGCGAGTTCCTGCGCCATCAGTTCTACTGGTTCGACCCAACGGGCCAGCGCCCCTATGGGCAGAGCCGCGCGCCAGTCTTTAGCTCCGGCGAGATGGAGCGTCTGGTGATGCATGCCCTGGCGCTGGGGGATGGCAAAAGCACGCTGCCAGAGCGTATCATCCGACATGTGCAGCGCGGCGCGGGCGATGCGCCCACCTGGGCGGCGACGAGCCAGCCGGGCGGCGGATATGCCCCGACGCCCCCGACGGCCCCGACGGCGCCCACAGGGTCATCCAATGGGCAGTATCCGCAGCAGCCAGCGTATCCACGTGGCGGTATGGGTGGCACAGGCGGATATGGAAGCGGCGGTGGCGGTTCGAGTTTTTAGCGCTGTCCCTGACTATCTGCGCTAAAGGCCGAAAGTGGCTATGGGACATATATCAGGGTGGCGTGATTCCGTCTCCCTCACAAGACGAAGTATTTTGTAGTAGTAGGCGGCGTGTGTACCCTGTCGTAGCCACGGTTCCAGCTGCGAAACGCTGAGGCAGCGGTATCGCGGGCAAGATATATGGTTGGGCGAGTTCGCGGCATGAATGCCGCGGCTAATCCTGCCCGAGGCGTACCGCGCTAAAGGGGTAAGCGGTGTACTCGCCGCAGGATTAGCCGTAACCTTCAGGCTACGACGCGGTGCGATCGGGCAAACGCGGACAAACATAGGCAAGGAGCAGCGTGTGGCGACCTCAATGCCAATTCGCTTCCGACCGACGATCGTCCTCTGCGTGGGCGAGCGTGGCCGCGAGGTGGGCGCGCAACTCTCCATGCTGCTGCCGGGGCTGGATGGCGCGCGCCAGGCGGGTATCGCGCTGCTCACGGTCGATGACGACCGCGGTGACGATGGCGCGCTGCTCGGCGCCTGGTACGATCCGGGCCTCAGCGCCGTCGCCAGCCAGCCCGGTCCCCTGCCCGACGATACGCCTATCAGCATTGATCGTCGCCCGCTGCCCACGCTGGTCACCGAAGGACTGCGTGGCCAACACTACGAGCACTATGCGCGCTCGATGACAGAGACACAGGTGCGCCGTGGCGTGCTGGACGACGCCGTGGTCGGACATATCCGCGACAACGGCTACAGCGTGCCGCGGGCGATGGCGGTCGTCTGGATCGCCGCCGCCGCCGATTCGCCGCTGCTACTCGATGTTGCGCGGGATGTGCGCCGGTCGATGCGCAGCGAGAGCGTCGAGTCATGGGTGCTGCTGGCGCTCACCAACACCTATCCACACGACCCCACCGAGCATCTCTCGCAGGAAGAGCGCGTCGCCGACCAGCCCTGGCGCGAACTGTTGATGGGCGATGAGACGCCCGCCCAGCCGGGCCAGTTCAGCCCCGCCAAAGAGCCGCCGCTGGCGACCTACGCGTATCTTTTCGAGACGCACGACGAGAAGGGTCACTTCTGGGAAGGCCCGGATGAGCTCGCCTATGGCGCGGCGGAGGCGATCTTCGTGCTGACCGCGACCGGCATCACGACGACGCGCGAGTACGAGGAGACGCTGCGGCGGGCCACGCCCAATATGGTGCGCCAGCCATTTGAGCGGATGAGCAGCGTTGGCACGAGCCGCCTGACCTTCCCGCGCGCGCAGGCTGAACTCTACTGCGCCAGCCGCCTCGGCGCGATCATCCTCGACGAGTGGGCGCCGGAAAAAGCCGCCGACCTCTCCGACCCGGAACAGCGCCGCGAGGCGTCCGAGGCCCGCCGCTACCTGAGCGGCATCAACGCCGAGATGCGCGATAGCGATGCGGTGGTGGCAGCGCTGCGCCGCAATGAGGGACGCCGTTCGCGCCGCCGCTCCCGCGAGCACCAACTGCCGCCGGATGACGCCGCCAGGACGCTGGTGTTGCGCCACTTCAGTCCGGCGGTGGTGCGCCGCTATATCACCGCCCGCACCGACGAGCCGACCGCGCTCGAGAACCAGCTTCCACGCGCTGAAGAGGGTTTCGCCGCCTGGCAGGAAGTCGTCAGACCGGCATGGGAGCGCTACGGCCACGAGACCGAGCGCGCGCTCTCGGCCAGGACGAACGATCAGGTGCTGGAGGGCGCCATCGGTGTCGAACGCGCCTACGCCTACATGGATGGTCTGCATCATGCGCTGCTCTCTGAACAGGAGAACCAGGCGCTTGGCCGTGGCGCGCGCAACGCACGCTATCTACGCTTCCTGGAGACGCTGGAGGACGAGAGCAAAGGACCATGGGAGGCCGACATCATCCGCCAGCCCGACGAGCCGGAGCTAACCCGCGAGGCGGCGCTGATCGAGCGACTGACGGCGCGCTACCGCTGGATGAAGCGCCACAGGCCCACCGTCGCCACCTTCGTCGGTGCGGGACTATTGTTCGTCCCAATGCTGGTTCTCTTGCTGGATGCGATTCTGGCGGCGCCCACTCGCGGTGGCCTGTTCTCGCTGCCACTGCTCGCCATCTACTCGGTGGCGCTGGTGACGCTTGCCTCGTGGAGTTACGCCGCCTGGCGGAGACGGCAGCGCGAGCATGCCCTTGCCGATCTGCGCAAGGTCTATCGCACGATGTATCGTTATCGCTGCGATGAATATGAAGATGAGTTGCGGGCGGAGGCGCTCCGGGGTCTGCGCCAGCGAGCCGAGCGCGTTCTGGATCGGCTGGCGAACTGGGAGCGCTTCATCGGCGAGGTCGCGCGCACCCTACGCGACGAGGCCGATAGCATCGAGCTACGCCTCTTCAACGGCGCGGTCGGGCGGCGCGATATCCTGGTGGCGAACCGCCGACGACTGCGGCTCGACGGCTACTCGCTCCGGCGCTTCGAGGAGGACGTGAGCAAGCTGCGCCAGATTCGGCCCGTCGAAGGCGCGCCATGGCACAGCAACCAGCACGAGCTACTTGTGCGGCTGCGGAATGCGTTGCATATGACCGCCAGCCTGGTGGACTCGCCGGTGCTGACGCTGCTCCCGCCGATACGCGAGTACTGCCATGAAATTGTGCGCCCCTATCTGACGGGCGATCTGGTCTATCTGAGCGGCGCGCTCGAAGCTCTGCCCGCCGATTCGGCGAATTCGTCAAACAGCCTTTTCGATACACTGGTGGACCGCTCGGTGATTCTCTATCAGCCGGAGGACCAGCCACGCGCGGCCTCGGTCTTCATGGCGGCGCGTGAGGAAGATAAGCTGGCGATTCTGCGCACGAGCAAACAGCGCGGGCTGGTGACGCTCGGCCTGGAAGATCGCGAATGGATGGCGACGCTGCGGCTGCTCCCTGGCGGCACGACGCCGACATTCTGGCGCCATCGTACCGTCCATACCCATCCCTCGCTGCCAACGCCTGATTGGGCCTCAAATTCCATCACAATGCAGCGTGGACGAACACAAGGATAGGCGGCGCGCCGATGATGACCGACCCCTACGGCCAGACGAACCCCCGACCGACCAATAGCGCCACGGTACCCGCGCAGATTCCGCCAGTGGGCCACATCACGCCACGGATGCTGCTGGCCATCGCCGCCATCTACAATCCAACGATTCTCATCGGCTATTTCCTCTATATCTATGGGCCGAGCAATAGCTGCGTGCTGGGCGGCCTCTGCGGCTTCGGCGGCTTTCCCGGCATCATTCAGATCTTCTTGCTGATCGTCGGCGCGGGCATCTTCACGGCAATCGTCTTCGTGCCGCTCTGGTGGCTGCTGGACGAGGCGCGTCCGGCTCGTGATATCGTCTCCCGCACCGCCCGCGATATGATGCGCTTCGTCACCATTCGCCCGCTGATGGTCGGCTATGGACTTGTGTTGGCGCTGCTGCTCATCGTCGGCCTGCTCGTCCAGCGCGTCCCGCCGCCAATCTTCCTGCTGGGCTTCTCGTCGGCGATCATCTGTTTCTGGTGCGCTGCCAGCCCGGAATTTACGCCCATACCTCCCGCCCCTCCGCCACCGCCATCCCAGCAACGCAACCGCGCCTCAAACGGAAGCGCCTTCCTGCGCGACTCTCCGCCACAAATATAAGCAACGGCGAGTCCAGGCCGGTGACGCGTGGCTAAAATGGCTTGAACATCATCAGCCAGAGGATGAGCGCCAGCCCGCCGCCGCCCGTTATCGCCAGTAACATGGGGCGGGTCGCGACGAGCGCGTCAGTAAGTTGCTGATCTGCCGACACGACCGACGCCTGCTGCATGTCCTCTTTCGCTCGCGGTTGCACTGTGTCGGGCTGCACGATCTGGCGGACGCGGTTGAGGGAGCGTGTACCCAGGAAGTTCATCACCACCCCAAGAAGCGCCAATAAACCTAATGTGGCCCAGATCCAGAATTGACCCCACCAGTTGCCCATAAAGGCAGCGGTGATACCGGTGGCGAGCGTCACCAGCAAAGACACGCTAGCGACAGTTCGCGCGCCTCTGGAAAGATCCAGCAGCGCACGCACGCGCTCGACCTCGCGCTCACCACGCAGCCTGAATGCAACGATAGCGGCAGCGCCGTGGGCGAGCAGGAAACCGAAGACGCCCAGAACGTGCACGAAGACGATCCAGCTATACATTGATGTATCTCCATCGTAGTTTGTAGGACTAACGCTTGTTGCGGTACAGGTAGCTGGTGAGCGGCGCGAAGATGACAGTGAGCGTCACGCATGCTAACAGCACCCAGACGATTTCCCCGGCTACCACGGTGCCAGCCATCAGGCCGCGCACTGCCGTCACCAGATGGGTAACAGGATTGATGTTGATGAGCGCCTGAAGCCATCCAGGCATGGTCTGCGGCTGCACGAAGACATTACTCGCGATGGTCAGAGGAAAGAGCACGGTCGTGCCGATGTTCATAACGGCGGTCGGCGCCCGCACGACCAGCCCAAGCATGGTCCAGACCCATGACAGACTGAGCGCGAAGATCACGACAAGCGCCACCGCCAGCAGCACGCCAGTAACGCCGCCGACTGGACGGTATCCCAGCGCCAGGCCCACCGCAACGACGAGTGTCGAGGCGAGCAGGTAGCGCCCAATGTCGCCGAGCAGCGCGCCAACGATGGGTGCTGGGCGCCAGATAGGGGTCGTCCGAAAGCGGTCGAAGACGCCGCTGGTCACATCGGTGTTCAGGCTGATACCAGCGTGGATAGTAACGAGCAGCGCTGTCATTGTCAGGGTGCCCGGCAGGAGAAACTGAAGATATGCTCCCGTTGATCCGGCCAGCGCGCCACCAAACAAATAGGTGAACAGCAGTGTGAAGATAATCGGGATCGCAATGACGTCAGCCAGTTGCTCCGGGATGCGGACGAGTTTCAAGACGGCGCGCCAGGCGAACGTGAGTGTTACCGCGAGGGCATTGGGCCGCCGGGGGCGTGTCTGTGTGAGCAGCGCTGAGCGCATAGTTTTGTCAGGAACTGGCGATGCCGTTGTTGGTATCGTCGTCATGATGCTTTCTCCTCAGTAGGTGGATTGTCTGTCGTATGGCCAGTCAGCGAGAGAAAAACTTCGTCGAGGCTTGGCTGGCCGAGCGCGAAATCGCTCACCGCGACGCCAGCGCGTGATAGCTCCGTAAGCGCATGAGCGACATATTCACCGGTCGCGTGCGTATTCGCCGCCGCAGAAAGCCGTGCTGACATGGCTACCGGATCGGAATCGTGGTGAATGGGTACGCCGAGCGCCTGAGATAACAGTCGCTCAGCCAGCGGGCGCTGCTCCGGGTCGAACAGCCGCACGCGCACAGTGCCCGCGTCAACCGATGCCTTAAGTTGCCCGCTCGTACCCTCGGCGATCATTTTGCCGTGGTCGATGACGGCAATTCGGTCGGCAAGCTGGTCGGCTTCATCGAGGTATTGCGTGGTGAGCAACACGGTCGTACCCGCGCCGACAACGGTGCGGACGATCTCCCAGACCTGGTTGCGGCTGTGCGGGTCGAGTCCAGTCGTGGGTTCGTCAAGGAAGAGCAGATCTGGAGTGACGATGATACTCGCCGCAATGTCGAGACGACGCCGCATGCCGCCGGAATACTTCTTAACCAGGCGACGCGATGCATCGACGAGGCCAAAGGCGTCCAGCAGTTCATTTGCCCGCGTCCTGGCCTGCGCCCATGAGTGGCCCAGCAGCCGACCCAGCAGCACGAGATTCTCTATACCCGTCATATCCTCGTCGAGCGAGGCGAATTGGCCCGTCAAACTGATCCGGCTACGCACCACCTCAGCCTCGCGCACGACATCGTGCCCAAAGACTCGCGCTGTCCCGCCATCGGGTCGCAGTAGTGTCGCAAGCATGCGTACCGTGGTCGTCTTGCCCGCGCCATTCGGCCCCAGGAACCCATAGACGGAACCCACAGGAACCGTCAAATCAACGCCATCGACCGCCCGCGTCCCGCCGAAGATTTTGGTCAGGCCAGCCGTTTCGATGGCATGGTCAGTTGGTGGAATCATTGTGTACCTCCCTCTGGGATTGCGATTGGTTAACTTGCCGAAACATTCGTGAACTTCCTCCTGTTCTTTCGTCACGGAAAGTCGCTTCTGTCTCTCAAGCAGTCGGCATCCTGATCCACAGTGCGCCTGCGCACGACTTGCAGCGAAGCGATCCCGCTTGATACGATGGAGACTGTACCGGGGAGGGGAGAGGGCAACAATACGCAATTTTATTTGACCGCAACTACCCGAAAGCGGTCCTCTGGAATGGAGGCAACCATTCATGCCACGACCGAAGAAGACAACCCTGTGCCCACTCGGAGGGGTGGGTGTCGGTGGCAAATGGAAGTTCTGGATCTGGTATCATCTGCTCAGTGGCACAAAGCGCATTAGCGAGTTGCAGCGACTCATTCCTCAGGCAAGCCGCCAGATGCTCACGCTGCAATTGCGCGAACTCGAAGAGAAGGGCGTAATTCACCGAAAAATCTATGCGCAACTGCCACCAAAGGTTGAATACTCCCTCACCGACGTGGGGTGGCAATCAGAGCCGATGCTGCGCCAGTTTTACGCCTGGGGGCGATGGTACGCGGACACTATCGGGCTGGACTTTGACGACTGGCTCATGACCCTGAGTGGCAGGTGGATGATCTGGATCTGGCATCACCTGTTCAGTGGCCCTAAACGCTTCAGCGACTTGCAGCGCCTGTTGCCACAGGCGAATCACCAGATTCTCGCGGCCCGGTTGTGTGAGTTGGAGTGGATCGGCGTGGTTCACCGGGAGGCCACCACGCGGGGCGCGCTGAAGGTCGAGTATTCATTGACTGAGATGGGAGCGCAATCGGAGCCGATGCTGCACGCAACGTATGCGTGGGGAAAATGGATCTGTGACCAGATTGGCCTCGAATTCGATTGGCCGTTGAGCGATGAGGCTGTTGAAGGCATGCGTCCGTTGCCAGACAGCGCAGCTTCAGCCGCCCCATGGGAGCTGGTGACTGCGCCTGAGGTGATGACAGCATAACGCCGCCGCCAGCGAAATGGTAGGCATCAGCGGCACGAGCATCGGCAGGATATTGCTCGGCAGGTGGGTGAAGACCATTGTGTTGAGCAGCCCGAAGCGCCGCGCCAGCCACGCCGCCGCCAGAAACGAGAGCGCTGAGAAGCAGATTGGCGCCGAAGATGAGCGCGCCCAGCATCTCAAGGTTCGCCTCGAAACGCAGGTGGAAGAAGAGCGCCAGCAGGGTCAGCCCAATCAGCCCACCTGCGAACGCATCCACGCTGAAGAGCGCCGCCAGTGGCAGCGCTCTCTTCTTCAAGCGCCTCACGCTCTAAACGAAAGCAACAGGCGAGAGTAGTGAAATACTCTCGCCTGTTTGTTGTTGTGCTGTTGCTGCTGAGTCGGAGCTCAGCGTGTCAGGCTACCAGTCGTTGCGACGACCATAGCCCCCGCCGGAGCGCTCGGGGCGCGGCTGCGCCTCGTTCACACGAATCGTCCGGTTATCGAGCATCGTCCCATTGAGGGACGCGATTGCGTTGCGTGCGGCGGCGTCGTCAGACATCTGAACAAAGCCGAAGCCCTTGCTGCGGCCGCTATCGCGGTCGATTACGACCGTCGCCTCGACAACCTCGCCATACGCGCTAAAAATCTGAACAAGCTGCTCGTTGTCAGTTGAATAGGGCAGATTGCCCACGTAAATCCGGGTGGCCATGTGGCTCCCTCCTTCAAGCAGAATCATGCCGACGCCTGGATGGTGTCAGCGTCCAATACTCCGTGACAAGTCAATCTATGCGGCACTCGCGGACTCGTGGAGATTTCATGCTGAAGAGAGAAACTCGATCAGGCAGAGGCCACCAGGACGAGATACATCGTGCGTTCGCGATCAACTACGTCAGTACTATAACACAACTGACGAATCATTGCCGACGCCCCTGTCGCGTGTCTTTATCCCTCCTGCCCCTTCGTGACCACGTCTTCGGGTACGCGATGGAAGACGGCCCAGAGCGCCAGGTCGTAGGCGGCTTTGAGTCCACCTGCTAGCAGCAGTGGCAACCCCAGTACGATCAGCGGCCCCTGGAGCAGCACGCCCGCGAGAATCGGGCTGGTGGCCGAGCCAGCGCTCCGGGCGAGCGAAGTGACGCTGGCCGCCGCCGTCCGTTCGGATGGATCGACCAGCGCCATCGTATACGCCTGGCGCGTCGGCACATCGAGCTGCGAGAGACACTGCCGGACCAGCAGCAGCGCTGCCGCCAGCGGGAACGTGGGCATCAGTGGGACCAGCATCAGCAGGATATTGCTCGGCAGGTGGGTGAAGACCATCGTGTTGAGCAGCCCGAAGCGCCGCGCCAGCCACGGCGCCGCCAGGAATGAGAGCGCGGAGAGCAGGTTGGCGCCGAAGAAGAGCGCTGCCAGCATTTCGAGATCTGCCCCAAAGCGCAGATGAAAGAAGAGCGCAAGCAACGTCTGCCCGATGAGTCCACCAGCAAAGGCATCCACGCTGAAGAGCGCCGCCAGCCGCGCCACGATACCACGCGAGTGAGGCAGTGGCGGTATCACTCGGCGCCAGAGCGCGCCCTGTTCTGTGAGCGCGCCGCCCTTCACCTCGACGGCCGTGGAGAGGCGCGCCGCCTGCCATGCCACCACCAGCGCCGCCAGCGCATAGAGGCAGAAGGCGCCCGCCAGCAAGGTATCAAATGGCAGCCCTCTGTGGGCGAGTAGCGCAGGTAGCCCGGCGATCAGCGCTCCACATGCGCCCGCAATGGAAGCGACGAGATTGTAGCGCGCGAACAACGCGGTGCGCCCGGCGCCCGCCCCCTGCGAGCCGAGCATCGCCTGTTCGATGGGCAGGAACGGCGCGGTCTCCGAGTTGGATGTGCCGAGCGTGCCGCCAAATGCCGCCAACAAGAGCAGCGGATACCAGTGCAGAAAGCCGAAGATGAGGCCTGTGAGCGCCATCAGCAGCGCGAGCGCCACCAGCGTGCGCCGTCGTCCCCACCGATCGGCATAGTGGCCAATGACCAGCGTACCCAGAAAGTCGCCGACCAGTGAGACAGCCACAAGCGCGCCGATGGCGGCGGGCGAGAAACCGTCGCGGGTGAGCGCGATCGCCAGCACGACCGCCAGCAGCCCATAGGCTCCCTGGCGCAGCCCTCGCATGAGAATGATTCGCCGACCATCGCGCATGAATCGCCACCTCCCTCGTCGTGAACAGCACTGCCCATGATACAGCAGTTTTCGGTACGCTGTACTCATGGGCTGTCCCGTGCAATCGTCAGGGGATGTATGCAACTGGGGAGGGTGGCCTGGCAGTTATCGAGCAGGAGCAGGGAGATAGCGTCGCGTCTCCGATTGCCCGTTGCCTGTCGATTTCCGCGCCTGCCCTCGCGCTGCTGGCCGCGCATGTCGGCGGATCAGCGGCCATCGTGGTTGGCGGGCTGTTCATCGTCGGGCTGATGATTCTCGGTTTCTTCACGCCCCCGCGTCGCCGCCATCCTGAGGGCGAGATGGCGTAGCATCAGCTTGTCGGCCCATCCGCAAGCAGTGCTAGCTTCTCATCCGCTTCGGTGATGCCGCGAGCAAACTTCAATTCATGGGCAATCACACCACCCTGCTCGAAATGTTCGCGCGCCTCGGCGAGTTGCCCCAGTTTATGCTCGATCTCCCCTTGCGTGAATAGCGCAAACATAAGGTACATACGCAGGCCCAACGCCTCGGCAAGCTGTTTCGCCTGCTGGCAATACGCCTGTGCCTGCGCGAACTCTCCGCGCGCGATAAAGATATCGCTCACCAGTAGCTGAGCGGATGGAAGGCCTACTGTGAATCCTATTGCCTCGCGTAGCTCCAGCGAGCGCATGGCATAGCGCAAACGCTCGTCGCCATCCGTGTAATCCGTCAGATGGCGCGTTGCCTCTGAGGCTGCCCACGTATTCCCGTGCTGCTCGGCAAGTGCCAGTGCGCGCTGCAAATATTCCCGCGTCCGTTCATTGGGTCCCTCGCGGTCAAGGGTGAGACCGGTATAGAAAAGGGATTCAGACAAGCCATACCCATCGCCAATCTGCTCGCGCAGCGCGGATGACTGCTCCAACTCGTCACGCGCTGTGGTGTAGTCGTGACCGCCTGTCAGCAAGTTGTGGTAGTACAGTGACTGGCCAACGAGTGAGTGTCCTGTGGCAATCGCGGACTGGTCCTGAATGGCTTGCGCTCCCTGCACCGCTCGCTGAATCACTGCATGCATGAGTTCCCCATCGCGATTGATGAGGAAGTAGCGATGTATCAGGAAACGCCCATACTGTAGCAGGAACGTCACACGCTGGGTTGCCTGCGCCTCCCTACCTTCGAGCAGGGGTTCGGCGATCTGCCAGAGGTGAAACGCATCGTCAATGCGCCCCTGGAAGTAGTAGGCGTCAGCAATCTCGCGCAAATCCCGCAGGGATGATATATAGCGATCGGTAATAGCTTGCTCCGTCAAAAACATCGGCACTCGCTCCCGTTCTTTTGACTTAAGATACGAGTCGGAAGATGTGGCACGTGGACAACTAGACGAATCATGCGGGTGATATTAACGCATTCACCTGCGCTCTATCGTCCGACGCTCTATCTTCCGAAGGGAGCAATTCTCTTAGAGAGAATTCGCACTGCCGCTGGTGCTATAATCGCCGCATCGGCAAGCCAACCGCCAGCGAGGTGAGAATGTGACGACGCCAGCCAGCGCGCCGCCAGCGATCGAGCGGGCGACACTCTATCTCTATCAGCTCTACGATGTCGCCTTTGGCATTGACCTGGAGCGCGCGCATGCGCTGCTCAAAGCGCCGACCTCGCGCGTGCGTCCGGTGGTGACACGCGGCGGCAGCATCGAGATTCCGCAGCTTCCACTCGAGCTTCATGCGGGCGAGGTGACGCTCGACCTGGCGGGACACTCGCTCAGCGGGCATATGCACGTGCGCATCTACGACCTGGGCATTCTGGCCTTTCGCATGATGCTGCGCCTGCCCGATGGCCTCTCCTGGGATGCCGCGGCGGAGCTATTGGGCGCGGTGCAGACCTATCCACCCGCAGTGCTGGAGAAATTCCAGCAGCAGCACGACACTTTCGTCAGCCTGCTTCAGCCCACGATGGAGCGCCCATATCTCTCCGCTGAGCGTGACGAAGATTACGCCATCCTATTCATCGAGCGGCTGGGCGCGGGCGTTCCCGCCTCGGAGCTTGCGCGCGACCACGCCATTCTTCGTACCGCGCTGGGCGAGCGCAAGCCACTGAGCGCCTCGGCGGCGCAGCTTGCCAGCAGCTTCAGCTACTATGAAGATGACCTGATCGTACTGACGTGGGGTGCGGCGGTTGTGGTCGAGCCAGATGCCACCGCGCGCGATGATGTGGCGCTCTTGCTGGAGTTCGCCAACGCGCAACTGCTGGCGTTCCGTTCGTACGACGACGAGGTCGAGCGCGATTTGGCGCGGGTGGGTCCGCGAGTGGCGCGCTCGCGGCGTCCGCGCTGGTCGGTGCTGCTCTCGTCGGGGTCGTTCCTGCGCGAGATACACGGCCTGATCGCCGATATCACCGAGACCAGCGCCAGGGTCGAAAACGCGCTCAAAGTGACCGAGGATGTCTACTGGAACCGCGTCTATGCGGCGGCGCTCGCCGTGCTGAAGGTCGAGGTGTGGCGGACGAGCATCGCCGAGGCGCTGCAGGTGCTGCGCGAGACGGCGGCGCTCCTGCGCGACGAGGCGCAAGAAGTCGTGGCGACCTCGCTGGAGGTGCTGGTCATCGTCCTGATCGCCATCGAGCTGGTCGTGGCGCTGCTGGGATTGCACTAGTCGGCGTCTCACCCTTGGCCATCAACGGTGTTTAACGTGTTGATGAGGTTGGAATAGCGGCCATTGTCTCCACCGCAAAAGTAGAAGCCAGGGCGGGTCTGGTTTTGGTCCCTCCTCCCTTTTAGGGGAGGGGGTTAGGGGGAGAGGGCGGTGGGGCCGCACGATTCCATAGACGCATCGACATCGATGCAGTGAAGCAACTTGCCCGCCAGGAGCTTGTCCATCGCGGGCTGGAAGCATAATAGGCCACACGACATCGCTTGTGAATACCAGGAACCTGTCATGGAAACTGCGGCGTTACTGACGATTGTTGGGATCTCCATTTACGATGGGCGTGCGCAAGTGGAACAAACCGCCGCAATAGCACTTGCAGAATTCACACTGACTGGTACAGGGATCACGGGAATACCGTCAATGCTCGCAAGACTCACCCTGGTAACTCACCCAAATGCGTAGGTATATGAACTGCCACCGTGCCATACTCGCGGATGGCCCCTCTCGGACGTCTGCGCAGCAAGCGAGGCGCACCTGAGACATGCCACTTGGCCCAGTGCCGCACTGGCAAAGAGCCGTACAAGTGCGCTGCAGTACCGGATTCTAGAGTACGGAGCCACGAGGAGATCCAGGAAGAGACGAGGAGGAGATCATCATGACCCAACCTGGCATGACCCCAGAACCGAGCATCACCCCGCCACCGTCCGCAATGACCCATCCCGACATCCACCCGTTCAGGTTCACCGCCTCGGACGAGGCGCTCGCTGACCTGCGCCGCCGTATCGCCGCGACCCGCTGGCCCCACAAGGAGACCGTCGCCGATCGGTCGCAGGGCGTGCAGCTGGCGACGATTCGAGAGATCGCCCGATACTGGGCGAGCGAGTACAACTGGCGCAAGGCCGAGGCGAAGCTCAATGCGCTTCCACAGTTCAAGACCGAGATCGACGGCGTGGAGGTCCACTTCATTCACGTACGCTCGCCCCATGAGAATGCGTTGCCTTTGATCATGACGCACGGCTGGCCTGGCTCGATCATTGAGCTGCTCGAGACGATCGAGCCTCTCACCGACCCGACCACGCACGGCGGCTCAGCCTCAGACGCATTCGACCTCGTGCTGCCATCGCTGCCAGGCTACGGCTTCTCGGGTGAGCCAACCGAGGTGGGCTGGAACTCTGGCCGCGTTGGGCAGGCCTGGGCGGAGCTGATGCGGCGCCTGGGCTATTCCCAGTACGTCGCCCAGGGCGGCGATCTGGGCGCCATCGTCACCGACGTGATGGGCCGCCAGGCGCCTGCAGGGCTGCTCGGCATTCACACCAACTTGCTCGCACCCGCGCTGGGCGCTCCCCACTCGGTGGATACTGAGGAGGAACGCGCCGCAGACAAAGCGCTCGTAACCTTCCGCACAAGCGGCTATGGCTACTTCCTGGAGCAGGCCACAAGGCCACAGACGATCGGCTATGCTCTGTTGGATTCGCCCGTCGCGCTGGCGGCTTGGCTGCTGGACCACGACACGGACAGCTACTACAAGATCTCCCGCGCCTTTGTTGAGGGGACCCCCACCGGGGGCCTCACACGGGATCATATCCTCGACAATATCACACTGTACTGGCTGACGGGCACGGGAGCCTCGGCAGCCCGGGCGTACTGGGAGCTCGGACGCGCACAAGCGCAGGCGGCCGCAGGTGGCCACGCCCCGCCACAGGCCTCGCTCCCGGTCGGCTTCACCACGTTCCCCGACGAGATCTTCCAGGCTCCGCGCAGTTGGGTTGAGAAGGCCTATCCCCACCTCACCTACTACCACAAAGCCGACAAAGGCGGTCACTTCGCCGCATGGGAAGAGCCACAGATCTTCAGCGAAGAACTCCGCGCAGCATTCAGGACACTGCGCTAGTCGAAAAGTATCGGAGAGCATCGGAGCGGGCGCACCGCAGGCTGCGGCAGTCTGTGCGCCTGTAGTTCCACGTCGGCGTATGTCGGGGGGGAGCGCGCGCAGGCGAAACACGCGAGGCACACCTAGGAAGTGGCGCTCGGTCCCCGTGGCGGGCCTGACCATAGTAATCACATCAG
>DASUHD010000103.1:0-13643 GCA_036273675.1 Ktedonobacterales bacterium
GTCAGGGTCGCCGTCGGGGACGTGGCCGGGGTTGCTGGTACTGTTGCTGTTGGCGATGCTCCTCCTGTCGAGGATGAGGAGCCACAGGCCGCAAGCACCAGCAACACGGCGAAGATGCTTCCCAGCATCATATGCCTGAGGTGGACGTAGTGCGTACGGATCGGAACCATAGAGAGCGCCTCCATTCAGTACGTTTCGTTGCATTGCAGTGCATTTCGGTATCCAGCCGCCGCCGCATGCGGTGTGTCATGTCACGTTCGTGCGCACACCTGCGTACACTGCCGTGATCATTCCCCTGAGAGCCGATATCGTCGTGGCCTTGCCCTGGGGACGGCGCGCCAAGCACAGCCCATCATGCGGCATCGTCTGGCATCGCCTGCTGCTAGCATAGGCTGGACACATCACAGGTAACTCACAGCCCAAGCGAGCGTCATCACGGCGCCATCTCAGCGCTGCACCGGCCGAGTGTCGTCGTATAGAGCTCATCGGCACAAATGCCCATATCGAGCACTGTGGCGATGATGGACGCGCAATAGAACATTCGACATCGTAGACGGCGGCTCGGCGACGCGCACCCGAAATATGTGCGGCGTCAGAGGCGGCTGCAAGCCCAATGGCGAGCGCGGCCACAAGAGCAAGAGATGCGAGAGCAATATAGAGCAGACGACGCATGAGCGACCTTCTCGGTTTCCAGACCATCCAGAGCCATCAGCGCATCCAGAACTCCAGAACTCCAGATATCCAGCGGACTGACGACCTGTGCGCCCAGTCGAGCACGTCGGAACAATTCCTCCTTGACACAAATGCGGGATGAGCGAATCTCTCAGCGAATGTATATGGCTAAGACACTGAGACGCTCGTGTGTCGCCTTCCGCGCCATTTGAGATCGCGATGAGAGGAGGGCGTGTTCTCATGGCGACGTGAGCCGCATCACATGCTCATAAACCTGGATCCTGACAGGCACAATGCGGAACATACCATGAACCGAGGCCTTCCATGAAGCGACACGTTGAGACGCAGTCGTCTGCGCCTGCTTCAGATGCGATCTCATGGGACACGGCGCTGCAGCTCTGCGCCGCTATCCAGGCCGAAAACCAGCACAAGTGGTACACGTCCGGCGGCATGATGTGCCGTGGCTGCGTGACTTTTTCAAGAGGTAACCTCGCAAAGAGATGCTTTGCCAATCGGCCAGACAATCGCGGCTGCTACCAGGTCAATGCCCGGTACGATCAGCAATCTCAGGCAACGAGCCGGAACCCGCATAGCTGAGGCGCGCCAATACCACATCGACACGTCTGGTTGGTTTACCATTGCCCCTTCATTGGTAGCATATTGATTCGACATTGACGCGCTGCTTTTCCGCCTCCGCGCCGTGTTGGCGTATTCACTATTTCGGTACCAGACACGCCTTCTCTACACCCAAGTTACACGCGACTGCGCATACGTTGCGCATCGCTGATTGCTACTCTAGGGTAAATGGTTGGAATGTGCCCTTCGCCAGACATGCTTCAGACGTGCTTCTGGCGCGTGTCTGGCGTGCTCGGAATAGAGTCACGGCAAGTGGGCGATATGGTGTTGGAGAGGTGTGTCATGGGATCGCAGAAGATGGCGCGGCGCGTGCGCCAGACAGATCGCGGCTCGTTTGCGGGGTGGCAGCGCGTTGCCTTGCTCTGTATCCTGGTCTTTGCCGGGCTTGGCCTAAGCGTCGGCAGCGCATTTGTTTCCGGCGTGCCGAGCGCATCGGCGGCGTCTAACCCCATTCAGGTTGAGAATAGTTTGCCAGGCGACTCCACCTGGGGCGACTTCAGCGCGAACCTCAGCCCGACGGCGCTTTCAGGCTATTCCTCGCCGATCAGCGTCAATCACGGCCAGACAGTGCATTTTTACGTCACTACTACCTCCGCCAATGTGACGATTGACATCTATCGCATGGGCTGGTACGGCGGCACTGGCGCGCGCCACATCGAAACACTGGGTACGTTCACCGGACAACAACAGCCGATCCCCCCTCCCAATTCGGTCACTGGCATCGTCGTCTGCAACTGGCAACAGACCGCCTCGCTGGCTGTACCCTCCACCTGGGTAACGGGCGTTTATCTCGCCAAACTGACCGGTACCAGTGGCGATAAGAGCTTCATTTTCTTCAACGTGCGCAATGATGGCGGCCACGAAGATTTCGTTTTCCAGACCAGCGTCACCACGTATGAAGCGTACAACACCTATGGCGGCACTAGTCTTTACAATAACAACACCAATGGCGCCATCTATTCATATGCGCATGCGACCAAAGTGTCGTTCGATCGCCCTTTCAATCCCGGTGATAGCAATGGCGCAGGCCACTTCCTCTGGTACGAGTATCCGATGTTGCGCTGGGCCGAGAAAAACGGCTTCGACATGACCTATACGACCGACGTTGATACCGACCTCAACACCAATCCGCTCACCAACCATAAAGCATTCTTCTCGGTCGGCCACGACGAATACTGGTCGAAGGCGATGCGCGACAACGTAGAGGCTGCCCGCGACGCGGGAGTCAACCTCGGTTTCTTCAGCGCCAACGCCGCCTACTGGCAGATTCGCTTCGAGCCGAACGCGGCAGGTGTGCCTGACCGCGTCATGGTGGGCTACAAGGACTTCGCGACCATCAACCAGGCGCCCGGACCTGATCCCATGTATGGGGTCAATAATGCGGTTGTCACGGCGCTCTGGCGCGATCCGGTAGTCAACAGACCGGAACTCAGCATGATTGGCGCGATGTATCTTGATCAGAATAAGACCGTTGAGCGGCCCTATGTCGTTACCAACGCATCAAGCTGGGTCTTTGCCAATACCGGCTTTGTCAACGGCACATCGGTTAATGGCGTTGTCGGTTACGAGTACGACAACTCCTTTACAGATCCGAGCACGCCTGGGTACTCGCAGTACCATACATTCAGCCCGCCGGGTCTCCAGGTACTTTCCGTCTCTCCCGTTGATGGTAATAATGGGGTTACGAACGCCAACTCCACCCTCTACACAGCCAGTAGCGGCGCGCGTGTCTTCGCCTCTGGCAGTATCGAGTGGAGCTGGGGGTTGGATAACTACGGTGGACGCAGCTACGCCAATGCTGGTATCCAGAAGGCAACCGCGAACATCTTCTACAACTTCAATGGCGGCACGCCACCACCACCACCTCCGCCACCACCACCCGGCACCTATCTGCAAGATAACTTCGAGTCTGGCAATCTGACACAGTGGACTGGCCCGTTGGGCACCGGGTCAGCAGGCGTTATCACGGGCGCGAGCGTCCACAATGGCACGTACTCGGCAGCCCTGGTTGATCCAAGCGGCGCCGGTAACTATGTGACGCTTTCGCAGAATCTGGTCAATAGCCCAGGAGCCAACACATACACCCGCTTCTACTTCCAGATCACCAACGCCAACGCGTCTCCAACCCTGGCTACAGCGACGGATAGCGCGGGCAACAGCATGTGGGCGGCGACCATCGACGGCGGCAGCCATGCGCTGGATATCTACTTCTGGAACGGCTCGCGCGCCCGCTTCGACTTCGCCAGCAACGCAAACACCATCCAGGCCAACACATGGTATGGGCTGGAGATCAATATGAACGAGGTATCGTCCGGCCAGGCGCAAATCTGGCTCAACGGGACCTCCATCGGCACGATCAGTGGCAACCTTTCAGCTACCAACACTATCAGCGGTCTTACCCTGTGGGACGACGCTTCTAGCACAACCAGTTACTTCGACGATGTGATTGTCTCCAACCAATACAACGGCGCCGTCAGCAGCGGCGGGGCTTCCCTTACCTTCAACCCGACCAATCTTGCATTCAGCAGTCAGGCTGTTGGCACGACCAGCGCCGCCCAGAGTGTGACGCTGACCAACGCGAGCGCCTCGACGGTCCATATCTCCGCCGTCGGACTCACCGGCAACAACACCGCCGACTTCGCCATCAGCGCGGATACCTGCACGGGAGCGGCAGTTGCGGCAAACGGTACCTGTAGCGTTAGTGTGACATTTAGCCCGACCGTGGTTGGCAACCGTACCGCCACGCTCACCTTTACTGATGATGCTCCCGGCAGCCCGCAGAGTGTCGCGCTCAGTGGCTCCGCTATCAGCGTAGGCCCGGCGGTTAGCTTCAATCCGACCAGCCTGAGCTACGGCAACCAGAACACCGGGACCACCAGCGCGGCGAAGACTGTCACCGTCACCAATACTGGCAATGCCAGTCTGCATGTGACCTCAGTGACACTCACCGGCACCAACACTGGCGACTTCGCCATCACAGCGGACACCTGCACGGGCGCCACCGTCGCCGCCAATGCCACCTGCAGCGTCAGCGCGACCTTCACACCGACTAACACGGGCAATCGTAGCGCCTCGCTCAGTTTTACGGATGACGCCGCTGGCAGCCCGCAGGGTCTTGCCCTGAGCGGCACGGGCGTGATCCCAGGAATTAGCTTCAACCCAACGAGCCTGAGCTTTGCCAGTCAGGGTGTTGGCAGCACCAGTACGGCGCAGACCATCACCGTCACGAATACCGGGACGGCTGCCCTGCATATCACCGCGATAACATTCACCGGGACGAATGCGGGTGACTTTGCCAAGAGTGCGGATACCTGCACAGGCGCAACGGTGAATATAACCGGGGCATGTAGTGTCAGCGTGACCTTCACGCCGACCGCCACCGGCAGCCGCTCTGCCTCGATCTCGTTTACCGACGACGCACCGAGCAGCCCACAGACTGTTGCACTGAGTGGGACAGGCGTTGCGCTGGCGGCGGGAGTGAGCTTCAACCCAACGAGCCTGAGCTTCGGCAACCAGGGTACGGGGACCACCAGCGTGGCCCAATCCGTGACAGTGACCAATAACGGCAATACGAGCCTGCATGTGACCTCAGTCTCACTCACCGGAACCAACGCGGGCGACTTCGCCAAGAGCGCCGATACCTGCTCCGGAGCCACCGTCGCGGTCAACGCGACCTGTACGGTGAGTGTCACATTCAGCCCGAGCGCGACTGGCGCGCGGAGCGCCTCGCTCTCCTTCGCCGACGACGCGCCGAATAGCCCACAGACCGTCGCGCTCTCTGGTACGGGCATGCAGGTAGGCGTCTATTTGCAGGATGGCTTCGAGAGCGGCAACCTGAGCCAGTGGACCGGGCCGGCAGGCACAGGGACGGCTACGGCCGAAACCACTGTGGCCAATAGCGGTTCGTATGGGCTGGCGATGACCAATGGCGCCAACCAGTATGTGATTCTCTCGCAGAACCTGATCGGCGGCGCGCAGGCACACACCTTCAGTCGCCTCTACTTCCGCATCACCAATGCCAGCGTGACAGCGACTATGGCAACCGCCACCGACCTCAATGGCAACAACCTCTGGGCGGTGATCTATGACGCAGGCAGCCACGGGCTGGATGTCTACTTCTGGAACGGGTCACGTACCCGCTTCGATTTCTACACCAATACCAACGTCATTCAGGCGAACACCTGGTACTCGCTGGAGATCGAGTTGAACGAGGCGACCGCTGGCGCGGGCAACGTCTGGCTCAACGGCACATCGCTCGGTGGGGTGACGGGCAACCTCTCCGCCACCAACAACGTGAGTCGGCTCTACCTCTGGAACGACGCCTCCAGCACGACCGTCTACTACGATGACCTCGTGATCTCCAACGTATACAACGGGCCGCTGGGCAGCGTTCCTGGCGTCGGCTTCACGCCTACGAGCGTGAGCTTTGGTAATCAGGCCGTTGGGACGACCAGCGCGGCGCAGACCGTGACCGTCAAGAATACGGGGATTGCCAGTCTGCACGTGACCAGTGCATCGCTCACCGGAACAAATGCCGCTGACTTCGCCATCACTGCCAACACCTGTAATGGCGCAACGGTGGCGCCGAACGCGACCTGCACGATCAGTGTGACATTCACGCCGGGGGCGGCGGGCAGTCGTACGGCTGCGCTCTCGGTGAGCGATGATGCGCCAGCCAGCCCACAGGCGGCTCCTCTGACCGGTACCGGCGCCACATCGGGGGTCAGCTTCAATCCGACGAGCGTCAACTTTGGCAATCAGACGGTATCCACAACCAGCGCGGCGCAGACCATCACCGTGACGAACAGTGGAGGAGCCAGTCTGCATGTGACCTCGGTGACCGTTACCGGGACCAACGCGGGCGACTTCGCCAAGAGCGCCGATACCTGCACCGGGCAAGCGATCGCGGCCAACGCAACGTGTACAGTCAGCCTGACGTTCACTCCCGGCGCGACGGGCGCCCGCAGCGCCTCGCTCTCGTTCGCGGACGACGCGCCCAGCAGCCCGCAGACCGTGGCGCTGACTGGCACAGGCGCGGCGGCGGCTCCAGTCGTTAGCTTCAACCCAACCAGCCTGAGCTACGGCAACCAGAACGTCGGGACGACCAGCGCGGCGAAGAGTGTCACCGTCACCAACACTGGGACGGCTGCTCTGCATGTCACCATCGTCGCCCTGGCTGGCGCGAACACCGGAGACTTCACTATTAGCGCCGATACATGCACCGGGGCGTCGGTCGCGGTCAACGCGACGTGCAGCGTCAGTGTGACGTTCACGCCGGGCGCGACGGGCGCCCGCAGCGCCACGCTGACTTTCACCGACGACGCGGGCGGCAGCCCACAGACGGTCGCACTCTCAGGTACGGGCGTCGCGGCGGGCATTTCGTTCAATCCGTCGAGCCTGAGTTTTGGCAACCAGGGGACGGGTACGACCAGCGCCGCCCAGACCGTGACGGTGACGAACAGTGGAGGGGCCAGTCTGCATGTGACCTCGGTGACACTGACTGGGACCAACGCGGGCGACTTCGCCAAGAGCGCCGATACCTGCACCGGGCAGGCGATTGCCGCCGGAGCCACCTGCACAGTCAGCGTCACCTTTAAGCCAACGGCGACGGGCGCCCGCACTGCCTCGCTCGCGTTCGCGGACGACGCGCCGAGCAGCCCCCAGACCGTAGCTCTCTCTGGCACAGGCATCCAGATCGGCGTCTACCTGCAGGATGGCTTCGAGAGCGGCAACCTCAGTCAGTGGGGTACTCCCGCTGGGACCGGATCGGCCACAGTCGAGAATACCGTTGTCAATCGCGGCTCGAATGCGCTGGCGATGACCAATGGCGCCAGCCAGTATGTCATCGTCTCACAGGGGCTGACCGGCGGCGCGCAGGCGCACACCTTCACCCGGCTCTACTTCCGCATCACCAATGCGAGCGTCTCCTTCAGCGTCGCCTCCGCCGCCGATGTGAACGGCAACAACCTGTGGGCGGTGGTCTACGATGCGGGCAGCCACGGGCTGGATGTCTACTTCTGGAACGGGGCGCGCACCCGCTTCGATTTCTACACGAATACCAACCTGATTACCGCCAACACCTGGTATTCGCTAGAGATCGAGCTGAACGAGGCGACGGCTGCCAATGGTGGCGCGGGCAATGTCTGGCTCAACGGGAACCGGCTCGGTGGGGTGACGGGCGACCTTTCGGCCACGAACAACCTCAGCAAGATCTACCTCTGGAACGACGCCTCCAGCACAACCACCTACTTCGACGACATCATCGTCTCGAACCAGTATAACGGCGTCCTGCCGTAAACGCTGGCGAAAGACATAGCGCGGGCCGTCAGGGGACAACTCCTGGCGGCCCGTTTTCGTGCACGGCTGATGGGCAATTCCCATCACACTACTTCGTTCACTTAGTGTTTCAGGCAGACGATCTGCATCTGCACAATGATTACGCCAGAACTGTTGTCGTTGTTGGCCTCTGAGCGTGTGGTGGTGGTGCTGAGCGGCGCATTCCACATCAACGTGAAGTTGCTGTAGCCGCTGTTCGGTCCACTGCCCGCCACCAGATAGCCCGACGGGCATGATGCGTCGGTGATGGGGGAATTAGCGCCTGAGTTGATGTTACCCAGAGATTTGGTGATGATCTGGCTGTGCAACCCTGAAACCGCCAGGCACGCGATCTGTACGTCTACGTTGATCGTGCCGGAACTGGCATCATTGTATGCCTCGGCACGCCAGGTGGTGGTATTAAGCGGCGCGTTCCACATCATGGTGAAATTGCTATAACCGCTCTTGGGTCCGCCGCCCGCCACCAGATAGCCTGATGGACAGGCGATGTCGGTGATCGTGGAGTTAGCGTGCGTGCCAATAAATCCCAGTGTTTTGGTGATGATCTGGCTGTGCAGGCCGGCAACGGACAGGCAGATGACCTCTTCGTCCACATTGATCGCGCTCGCGCCATCATTATTGGCTTCCGCACGCCAGGTGGTGGTATTAAGCGGCGCGTTCCACATCATGGTGAAATTGCTATAACCGCTCTTTGGCCCGCCGCCTGCCACCAGATAGCCTGATGGACAGGCGATATCGGTAATGGCTGAGTTGGCGCCGGGATTGATGGTACCCAGGGATTTGGTGATGATCTGGCTCTTGAG
This sequence comes from Ktedonobacterales bacterium, assembly GCA_036273675.1. Taxonomy (GTDB): domain Bacteria; phylum Chloroflexota; class Ktedonobacteria; order Ktedonobacterales; family JADMIN01; genus DAHUXT01. Next base: position 8,448 of record DASUHD010000103.1, read on the forward strand.
CGGCGGAATCGGTGTGGGCGTGGCAGGCACGTTGGTCGGCGTTGGCGCGACCGGCGTGTCGGTGGCAGCGGGCGCAGTTGTGGCGGTCGCGGTCGCGGGTGGCTCGGCGGAGGTGTCAGCGGCCGGGCCGAATCCGCAAGCCATCATGACGGCGGCGAGAACCGCGAACAGCGCGAGCGAACCATAGAAACGCTTTGGCAACGTGGCGCGAGATACGTTCGATATGCGTGGTGGAAGATGATTCATGGATGTAGCTCCTCCCCAATGAGAGCGTAAACGTGGCATCGAGATGCCACAGAGTCCCAGACCATGTAAATGCCCCGTGCTCGACAGCCTTTAAAGGGGCAGCATGCCGTCTACGTGTTCCTCATCCTCCTCTCGTGTGCTGCGCGGCTGCTATCAATTGCCGCACGGATTGTGTGAATGCGCCTCGGCTGGCCACTCTTAGCCAGAAGCAGAGGCGCCTGATGCAGGGCATGAGGCGAGAGACAGGCAAGCGAAGGATATGCAAGGGATACGGGAGGGATGCGCAAGCAGCAGGAGCGGTCCGTTGGCAAAACTGCCTTCGCACGACTGCGGAAGACACCCAGTATATCTACCTTCCGCTGCTTAGGCGCAACTATACAGGGGAACAGCAATCCGCACAATGGGGCAATTCACAGTTAGCCTGCGATGAGATCACTTTGTGATGAGGTCAAAGAAGAGTATGCGGAATCTCGCTACTTCCCCAAGGACGGGAGAAGATTGAGCGAATAGTTGTGTCCTCACCCCTCGGCGCGGGCGGTCACGATATCGTTGCGCGCCGCCCAGAGGCCCAGGTCGCGTTTCTGGATCGTCGCCGCCATCAGGTCGGGGAAGAGATCGGGCGTGCAGGCGAACGACGGGATGCCAAGCCCTGCGAGCGTCGCCGCGTTGCGTTGGTCGAAGCTGGGCGCGCCCTTGTCGCTGAGCGCCAGCAGGCAGACCATCTGCGCGCCACTCGCCGCGATCTCGCCCGCTCGCCGCAGCATCTCCTGCTCATTGCCGCCCTCGTAGAGATCGGTAATCAATACCAGAATCGTCTGCGCCGGGCGTGTGATGATCTGCTGGCAGTAGGCGAGCGCGCGGTTGATGTCGGTACCGCCGCCCAACTGCGTGCCAAAGAGCAGGTCCACCGGATCCTGCAAGTCCTCGGTCAAATCCACGACGGAAGTATCGAAGACGACCATGCGCGTGCTGACGGCGCGAATCGAGGCGAGCACCGCGCCGAAGATGCCCGCGTAGACGACCGATGAGGCCATCGAGCCGCTCTGGTCCACGCAGAGGACGATGTCGCGCAGCGTCGAGCGCTTGTGGCCATAGCCGACGAGCTTCTCGGCGATGATCGTGCCACGGTCGGGCTGGTAGTTCTTCAGGTTGGCGCGGATGGTGCGGTGCCAGTCGATCTCGTTGGCGCGGGGACGATACGAGCGGGTCGCGCGGTTCAGGCTGCCGCGAATCGCCTGTTGCATCGGGCTGGCCAGCTTGCGCTCCAGCTCCTCGACCACCTTGCGCACGACCGCGCGGGCGGTGTCCTTGGTCTTGTCGGGGATGACGCGACTGAGCGAGAGCAGCGTCGCCACCAGATGCACATCAGCGTCCACCTGTTCCAGCATCTCTGGCTGAAGCAGCATCTGCGTCAGGTTGAGGCGCTCCAGCGCGTCCTGCTGCATCACGCGCACCGCCGTCGAGGGGAAGTAGGTGCGGATGTCGCCCAGCCAGCGCGTGACGTTCGGCGACGAGCCGCCCAGACCAGCCGAGCGCTCGCCATCGTAGAGCGCGGAGAGCACATCATCCATGCCGCGATCCGTACCCGCCAGCGCGCCTGTACCCAGCCCTTCCTGCGCCGGGCCGCCCAGCACCAGCCGCCAGCGCCGCAGCCGTTCCGCGTCTATCTCTGTTGGATCAGTGATTGGTGTCGTCATATGTCACTCCCAGCACCTGCGCCAGCACCGGCAAGACCCGCCGCGCGCGCTCCTCGGCCACCGCGCCGTCCGCTGCCTCGGTAGCCACAGCGGCAGTAGTGGCACGGTGGAGATTCTTGACCTTTTCGCCCATTGTCCGGCGGGCGGGCGCCTCGAAGTCGGCAAAGGCGCGCCGCAAGAGCGGCAAGAGCGCCACGAATGTCTCGCCGTCGAGCGTGGCCAGCCAGCCATCCAGCGCCAGCCAGAGGCCATCCTGGACCATCATCATCTGCGCGCCGCCACGCAAGACACCCGCCACCCAGGCGGCGGCCTCCGGCGCGGGGATTGCGGGCGAGAGCGTTAACCCGGCCAGGCGACGTAGCTCCTCCTCGTCCACCGCGCCTTTTTCCAGCAGCAGCCGACAGCAGCGACCACGCACCAGCCCATGCGCGCCATCGCGCTCCATCACGGTGCGCAGCGCCCCTTGCCACGCCAGGCGCAGATCGTCGCGCTGCAAGGTGTCCATCGCCTGTTGCGCGCGCTCGATGCTCTCGACCATCTCGTTGGCGGCGTCGTCATCCAGCGAGGCGCAGGCCATCGGCAGGCCCACGACGATGCGGGCATACAGGTTGTCCACGACCGGGAGCACCCGCTCGGCCCGCGCGCCGCGCACATCGCCGTAACGAGCCACCCTGGCAAGCGGCGGCATCGCGTCCATCAGGCGGCGCACGTCGGCGGAGACCGCGGCCCGCGCCTGAATGTGCACGAGCAGGTCGTCCACCGCGCTGGGCAGATCGGCCAGCATCGCGCGGTCCAGGAGCTCGGTCAGCTCGGCGAGATGATCCGCCTTGGCGGCGGCGTCGCGCACGGAAGCGGTCGCGGCGGACTCGATGGTGTTGCCCCAGACGTTCGCCTCGATGATGGCGACGGCAAACTCGGGCTGCCACTGCAAGCGCCAGTTTTCGTGGAAGGTGCCCAGCACTCTCCCATTATGTTCCTGCTCGCCCCAGGGAATATTCAGCAGTCGCAGCGCATGGAGCAGCTTGCTCCGCTCGCGGTCATTGTCATTGCGCAGATCGAGGTCATAGTCCTTGAAATCCGCGTTTGCTGGCAGACGCAGCCGTCGCTGGCGGGCTTCGAGGTCGCGCTGGAGCGGGACGGCGGGCGTCTCCGGCGGCACCTCGCCCATGTGTTCGCCAATCTCCAGCTTCTCGCGGATCAGCGTCATCGGCGCCTCATCGCCGTTGCAGAGCACGGTGAGCGTCGCCTCGTGCATCTCGTCCAGCCCCGGCATCGGCAGATCGCGCAGCGCCGCCAGCGCCTCGGTCAATCGCACCGCCTCGATCACGCTGGCGCTGGAGACATCCAGCCCCTCGCTCCGCAGCAGCTGGGCTGCCCGCGACATCCAGCGAACGCCCATCCGGTCGGTCGTCGTCCAGAGGTGCTCGTACCAGCCGGGCGAGCCGACGCCCGCGCCATAGCCGCTCCGCCAGGCGAGCCGCGAGTTCGTCCAGGGAATCCAGGTCGCGGCGACCTTCGTGCGCGGCAGCTTGCTCAGCAGCGCGGCGTCGCCCTTCGCGTCGTCACGCTGGGCCAGCGCGGGAGTATGCCACGCGCCGCAGACAACGGCGATTCGCGCAAATCCCTCGCCCTCCGCCGTGCGGATGCCCTGGCGCATATGAGCCTCGCGCAGCGCCTCTTCCTCGTCCTTCGGTGTCAGGTCGCTGCGCAGCGCGGTCATCGCCTCCAGGATGCCGTCGAAGAGATCGTTGGCGTTCTGGCGCTGCTCGATCTGGCGCTCCCACCACAGTTCGTGGTCACTATAGCCCGCCGCCTCCGCCAACATCGCCAGCGGATCATCGCGTACGGCGGGCGCTTCTGCGGTAGGCGTCTCGGGCGTGGCCTCGGCGACGGCATCCGCCGCCGGGAGCATCTCCGGCCCAGCCTTCACTTCTGTCGCTGCGGGCATCTCGTCCGTCTCGTCCGTCTTTTCCTGCGCCAGCCGCACCGCCTGTGGCAGATCGATGAAGCGCGCCGGGATGTTGTGAGTCAGCGCGTAGCTCATCGCCTGCCACTCTGGCGAGAAGGTGGTGAAAGGATAGTAGACGGCATGGGCGGGCGCGTCGGGCGCGTAGATCAGCAGCGCGACCGGCGGCTTCATCGCGGGATGGGTTAGCAGCGGCAGCACGCTCTGCGCGTCGGGCGGACCCTCCACCAACACGATATCCGGTTCGAGCCTTTCGAGCGCCTCGCGCAGCGCCCGCGCGCAGCCCGGCCCATGGTGGCGAATGCCAAAGATGTGAGTGGTCACGGCGGCACGTCCTCAGATTACTTCGTGGCAGGCCCGATAGAAGTCTTTCCACCCGTTACGGTCCTTGACCACCGTTTGCAGATACTCCAGCCAGACGATACGGTCCTGCACCGGGTCTTTGATGATCGCGCCGGTCAGCCCGGCGGCCAGATCACCCGCATGCAGCGCGCCATCGCCATAGTAGGCGGCCATCGCCAGCCCGTTGGTCATCACAGAGATCGCCTCGGCGGTGGAGAGCGTTCCGGAGGGCGTCTTCAGCTTGGTCTTGCCGTCTGCCGTCACGCCGTCGCGCAGCTCACGGAAGACCGTCACCACCCGGCGAATCTCTTCGAGCGCGGGCTTCTCGGCGGGCAGCTCCAGCGCGCGGCCAAGCTGCGCCACCCGGCGATCAACAATCTCCACCTCTTCGTCCATCGTCGCGGGCAGCGGCAGCACGACCGTATTGAAGCGGCGCATCAGCGCGCTCGATAGCTCGTTGACGCCCTTATCGCGGTTATTGGCCGTCGCGATGACGTTGAAGCCCTTCTGCGCCTGCACCTCTATGTTGAGTTCAGGCACGGGCAGCGTCTTTTCGGAAAGGATGGTGATCAAAGTATCCTGCACCTCGGCGGGGATGCGTGTCAACTCCTCGATCCGCGCCAGCCGTCCCTCACGCATCGCCCGCATCATCGGGCTGACGACCAGCGCCTCCGCCGACGGCCCTTCCACCAGCAGCCGCGCGTAGTTCCAGCCGTAGCGGATGGCGGACTCGTCAGTGCCTGCGGTTCCCTGGATCAGCAGCGTCGAGTCGCCCGTGATGGCGGCGGCGATATGCTCGGAAACCCACGATTTTGCAGTCCCCGGAAGCCCATACAGCAGCAGGGCGCGGTCGGTGGCGAGGGTGGCGACGGCGATCTCGATCAGGCGGGCGTTGCCGATGTATTTGGGCGAGATAGTGAAGCCGCTATCCAGCTTGCCACCGAG
>DASUHD010000104.1:0-13715 GCA_036273675.1 Ktedonobacterales bacterium
CCCGCGCCATTAAGACGGTCGGTCGAATCCATGGCGGATTGCTCCTCTCCGCGGCGGCGCGCTGTTCCGCTGACGAAAGCATCTGAGACAATGCGCCTCGTGAAAGTTGAACCCAACAGGCGTCATCGAGCACGACACATAGGGATAGTCTGTAGGGCTGATTTTCCGCCCACCTCAAGGTGAGGAGAGCGGCGCGTGCTCCGCCCAGGCGCGAGACGCTGTGACACGATGCAGCGCGACGTGAGCATCCCGCCCTACGCCGATCTCCGCCCGAAGGCGGGGCGGCGCCTAGCCGGAAGATGGGCAGAAGACTGGTCCAGCGGTCACGTCCTGCGAGCGGCGCATTCGCCAGGCCGCAAACATACTCTGTTGGTGATAGGGGCTGCTGAATGGCGGCCACCGCTTCGTTCACGACAGGGGGACAGGGTGAGTACAGCGTTACCCGAAGCCCGCCAGGCCATCAGGACGCCACGCGCGGCTGCGATTGCTGGCATCATCTTCTCGGTGCTGCTTACGATCAGCCTGCTCATTGTCAGGCTCTCGACCCTCGCCAAAGCGCGTGACCTAAGCTCCTGGCTCGCCGATTCCTTCCACCAGAACATCATCGCATTTGCCCTGAATCTCGTCCCCTTTGCTGGCATCGCTTTTCTCTGGTTCATCGGAGTGGTGCGCGACCATTTGGGAGACCGTGAAGACCGCCTCTTCTCAACCGTCTTCCTCGGCAGCGGGCTGTTGTTCGTTGCCATGCTCTTCGCGACGGCAGCGGTGGGTGGCGTTCTGACGGCCAACTTCGCGGAAGCCGCTCCTGGATCAGCCGGAAACGCCGTCTGGAAGTTCCAGCTTCAGGTAACTAGCGCCTTCCTGACCATCTACGCGATGCGTATGGCTGGCGTCTTCATGATCACGACCGCTACCCTCGCGCTGCGCACCGCATTCTTGCCCAGGTGGTTCGTGTTCTTCGGGTACATCTGCGCGCTTATCCTGTTGCTGACAATCAACTTCGCGCCCTGGATCGAGTTTCTCTTGCCGTTGTGGGTATTCATGGTGAGCCTGCACATCCTGCGCGCGAGTTTGAATCGGCAGCCCCAGCCCCAGCCCCAGCCGACGCCCATGCCAACAACAAACGCCAATGTCTAGCCCTGTAGCCACAGTCCTGATTATGTATTCACACGGAGGCAAGATTGATGAACAGATATCCACCCATCGCGGACCACGGACTGATCGGCGACTTGCAGACGGCGGCGCTGGTCAGCACAGACGGCTCGATTGACTTCTACTGTTGCCCGCGCTTCGACTCGCCGAGCATCTTCGCCGAGCTCCTCGACCATGATCGCGGTGGCTATTTCCGTATCGCTGCGGATGAGCCGGACTATGTCACCCGGCAACTGTACTTTCCCGACTCGGCGATTCTCATCACCCGATTTATGACCGCAAATGGCGTCGGCGAAGTGATCGACTTCATGCCGATTGATCGCCCGAAGGTGGCCACCACGCATCACCAGCTGGTGCGGCGGGTGCGCGTCGTCCGCGGCTCGATGCGCTTCTCCCTCGAATGCGCGCCACGCTTCGACTATGGACGCCGCCAGCACGAGCTGGTCATGGCCGAACGCGGGGCCGCCTTCTCTACCCCCGACCTTACGCTGACGTTGCACGTGGACACGTCCCTGGCGGTAGATCCATCCATTCACGTCGCCACTGCCCAGCCGCCCGAGCCCATCCGCCTATCACGCAAGGGGGACGACGTGCACGGCGCCTTTACGCTGCACGCCGGGCAGGTCGCGACGGTCGTGCTGGAATCAGGCGGTAAGAGCCCACCAGGGACGACCACCGCGAAGGCCGTTGACCGGATGCTCCTCCAGACACGACAATTCTGGCAGCAGTGGCTCAATCGCTCGACGTATAACGGGCGCTGGCGTGAGACGATCAGCCGCTCGGCAATGACCCTCAAGCTGATGACCTATGCCCCCTCAGGCGCGCTGGTGGCCGCGGTGACGACGGGGCTGCCCGAGGATATAGGCGGCGAGCGCAACTGGGACTATCGCTACACCTGGATACGCGACGCCTCGTTCTCGGTCTACGCATTGCTCGGTCTGGGATATAAGGAGGAGGCAGGCGAATTCCTGCAGTGGGTGAATTCCCGCGTCAGCGATCACATAGACATACAGAACGCGACGCCTCCGCTGAAGATCATGTACCGCGTTGATGGCTCGTCGGATCTACGCGAGGAGAGCCTGGAGCACTTCAAGGGATATCTGGACTCACGACCGGTCCGCATCGGCAACGGGGCATCGGACCAACTCCAGCTGGATATCTACGGAGAAATGATGGACAGCCTCTATCTGGCCGACACCCAGGGCTTGCGCGTTGGCAACGGGGGATGGACACACCTCACGAACGTGCTCGACTGGCTCTGCGAGCACTGGGACCAGCCGGAAGAGGGTATCTGGGAGACGCGCGGCGGCCAGCAGCCGTTCACCTATGGGCGGCTGATGTCCTGGGTGGCCATGGACCGGGCGATTCGCATCGCCAACAACCACGGTCTGCCCGCGGACCTGCCACGCCTCACCGCCACGCGTGACGCGATCTATCGCCAGATTATGGAGAAGGGGTGGAACGCCAAACGCGGCGCCTTCGTCCAGCACTATAACACTGATGTGCTCGACGCCTCATTGCTGCTCATGCCGCTGGTTGGCTTCATCTCGCCGACTGACCCGATGTGGCTCTCGACCCTGCGCGCGATTGACCGAGAACTCGTCTCCGACAGTCTGGTCTACCGCTATAACCCGAGCGCCTCACCCGACGGGCTGCGCGGCCACGAGGGTACCTTCTCCATCGCGACCTACTGGTACGTGGATGCGCTCGCCCGCTCTGGCCGTCTGGAAGATGCCCGTTTCGTCTTCGAGAAGATGGCCACGTATGGGAATCACCTGGGCCTCTTCTCCGAGCAGATTGGGCTCACCGGCGGGCAGCAAGGGAACTTCCCGCAGGCCTTCACCCACCTGGCGCTCATCAACGCAGCGATGAACCTCAACTACCAACTCGACCATGGCGCGGGCCGCGTGAGCCTTGAGGAGTTGGGGGCGATTCAGGGGGTAATCCAGGGAGCGCCGCAATGACCACCCCGGATATCGAGATTGCGGTCAGTTCGCCCAACCATTTGTTCGATGCCCCCGCGATCAACCCGTTCTCGGAGAACGAGCTGGAGATCCTGGGAATGTCGGGGCTGGCGTACATCACGCGCCAGCTACAGGCCCACCGGCGCGACCTGAAGCACGCCCGCCTGCTGGTGCGGGCGCCAGCCGACCAGATCACGCCCGGGCTTGACCGGCGACTGGCGGACGCTGTGCACCGCTATTGCCGCGCGAAGATCGAAGACAACGAGGTGGAGATTCATCTCATTCGCTTTCGGAGCGCGATAGGCTTGGGCAGTCTGATGGTCATCGTCGCGGTGATCATTGTCGTTGCATATTTCCTGTACACCGGCCCGCTTGCTGAAATTCCCCAGGCGATACAGGTGGCCATTGCGTTCACGATCTCCCTCTTCGCCTGGGTGAGCCTCTGGGATCCGCTGGAAGCGCTCATCTTCAACCCGATTGCGCTGATGCGCGAGAACTTCACCCTCCGCCGGATCAACGAGCTGGACATCGCGGTGGAACCGAATGCGCCAGCCACGCGCGCAGATGGAACGGCCACGACCGCCCCCGCGAACAGCGCCGACGCGCTGACGCCACAGAATTGAGGGACAACTCGATGAGCAACTGGTGGGCTGAGGGCGATACGCCCGTTCATGCCGACTCACAGGTGGCCTATGCTATCGACGCGCATGCCACCTTTCTCACCATGTGCCGCCAGTTCCTGATGGCGCGGAAGTATATCTACATTGCTGCCTGGGGAATAACACCTCTGATGAAACTGGTGCGCGGGACAGATCAGCGCGCAGGGCCAGATGGCAGCCCCGAACAGGAGACGCTCCTGGCAGAGCTTCGCGCCGAAGGTCTTCAGCAGGCAGAGATTGACTTCTGGTGCGCGCACGACCTGACCGTCCAGGCGGTGCTGGGATATGCAGTGGCGAAAGGGGTTGAGGTTAAGGTTCTGGTTTGGTCAAGTTCCGAGTTCTTTTCACACTTTGATCCTAGAGCGGCGCAGGAGCAACTTGCAGCGGTCGGCGTATCTTGCATTTTGGACGACAGCTCCCATGGCATCCGACACCACCCCATCGAGTCACTCCATCAAAAACTGGCGGTGATAGATGGCACGCGCGCCTTCGTTGGTGGCATCGACATGCTGATCGAGCTGAGTGGCGACTTTGATCGCTGGGATACCCACTTCCATCACTATTTTTCGCCCTTGCGAAGCAACACGGACAACGCCACTCCGCATAACTGGCACGATGTCCATGCCCTGATCGAGGGGCCAGCCGCCGCAGACGTGGAGCGCAATTTTCGCCAGCGCTGGAATGATGTCATCCAGCGCAAAGAAGGGGATCAGCAGGCGCTCATTCCCGAACATCCGCTGCCGCGTCCCGTGGAGAGCAACAGCCTGATCCAGGTCGCGCGGACGATCCCAGCGCACACGTACAGCTTTGCGGCAGAAGACGGCATTCAGGGCATTGCCCAACTCTACGCCAATGCCCTGAGCAATGCGCAACGGTTTGTCTATCTGGAAAACCAGTATTTCTGGACCCATGCGTACATTTCACCCTTCGGCGTTGGTGTCAGACTCAATTGGAAGGCCGCCGATAGCCCAGACATGGAGCGCAACGTTCGTGAGCTTGCGGCGGCTTTGCAGCGCGGCGCGAGCGTCGCCATCGTGCTGCCAGACCACCCAAATGTAGGCCGCTTTTTCACGGACGCGGGGCTGGCCCGTCTGCGAGAAGAAGCGCCCGACGCGGCGGCGCAGGGACGGATCCAGGCCTTCTGCCTGGCAACGTCGTCAGAGGTCGCGGGAGAGCAAGACTACCGCCCTATCTATGTGCATGCCAAAGTCGCCATTGTCGACGATCTCTGGTCCACCGTCGGCTCCGCGAACCTGAACAATCGCGGCATGCGCGACGACACCGAGATGAATGTCGCGACGCTCAATCCCGATCTGGCCCATGGCCTGCGCCTGTTGCTCTGGGCAGAGCACCTTGGGTTGCTGCATGAGGAAAATCTGGTACAGGTAGCCCGTTATCTGGGCCACCAGCGACAGAGTCCTGAATTCGATACACAGGCGGAGGCGCTCTTGCGCTCTCTGGACGAGACGCTGGGAGACCCGCTGGTCGGTCTGCGGCTAATGACCGAGCGCGCGCAGGAGAATGTGCGCCGATTCAAAGCCCAACAACCGCTGGTGGGCCACCTGCTCCCGTATTTGACCGATGATGAGGCCAGAGAGCAAGGGGTGCATTTCCACGAAGAGCATGGCTGGGTAGCAAAACACCTGGGGTTCAACTAAGCGATCAGGTTGGTGGCCCTGCTTGTCCGGGCGGCTCCCAGCGCGCGCCGGTCTGATCGCGGTAGGCGCTGATCGCGGCGTCGAGCGTCGGGAAGAAGTGGGTAGGGTCGAAATAATGCCCGATCAACTCGTACTTTTCGAGTTTCTCGCGAACGGGGTCCTTAAGCTCGGCAAACACCAGCGAGATATTGTCCGCATTGATCTCCTCGTCCAGCGTGGCCAGCATGTCGGCGGCGGTAGTATCGACATCGGTCAGTGACGCTGCGGCGATCAGAATCCAGCGCGGCTTGGGCTTAATCGCGGCGAAGTGGCGGATATGGTCGCGGAAGGCGCGGGTGTTGGCGAAGAAGAGCGGGGCATCAAACCGGAATATAACTAGGCCGGGCATCACCTCGGCGTTAGGGTACTGCTGCTGGTCGTGTACACCGGGTACACCGGGAACGCGACCGAGCGTCGTATGATAGGGCCACCAGGCGCGGCGAAACACATTGAGAATCGAAAGCGCCACGGCCAGCGCGATGCCTTGCAGGACGCCAAGAAGCGCCACGCCAAGAAACGCCGCAATCGCGAGGAGGAACTCGGTGCGCCGTTGACGCCAGAGCCGCACGAGGCTCGGAATGTCTGCCAGCGAGATCGAGGCAGAGATCACCACGGCGGCCAGCGTCGGCTGTGGCAGATTTCTCATCAGGCCCGGCACGAATACCAACATCAGCACAATCACCGCCGCGCCCACGACGCCCGCGAGCTGCGACTTGGCCCCCACATGCTCGGCGACGGCGGTACGCGAACTGCTGGTGCTTACCGGAAAACCTTGAAAGAACCCGGCGGCAATATTCGCGGCGCCAATGCCAACCATCTCACCATTGCCGTTGACCTCCTCCCCGGAGCGAGCGGCAAAGACCGACGCGGTCGAGATGGTGTCGGTCAGCGCGACCAGCGTGATGCCAAGGGCTCCGCCAACGAGGAGCGGCAGGTCAGAGACACTGCGTGGCAGTGTCAACGGCGGGAATCCCTGGGGCAGTTGGCCGACGAGCGCGACGCCACGGTCGCCCAAATTCAGGAATGACGCCGCGGCAATCGCGACGAGGACGGCCACGAGCACACCAGGAATGCGCGGCAGCCAGCGGTCAAACGCGAGGACAATTCCCAGGCTGACCAGCCCGATGAGGGCCGCCGCGAGGACGACCTTGCCCGCCGCCAGCCCCTGCACGAACGCCACGGCCTCGCCAATGAGGCCATTGGCGTCCACTGAGAACCCGAACAATTTGGGCAACTGCCCAATGAAAATCGTCAACGCGAGGCCGTTCATGTAGCCGATCCGTGTTGGCATGGAAAGGAGATCGGCCACGAAGCCAAGCTTCGCGACCCCGGCGATCACCATGATGCCGCCGACAAGCAGGGCGAGCAGGGAGGCCAGGGCGACGGCCTCTTCGGGATTGCCATTCGCGCCGACGATGGGCAGGATGGTCGCCGCGATGATGGGGCCGAGCGACGAGTCCGGGCCAAGCATCAGAATGCGTGAGGGGCCGAAGACCGCATAGCCGAGCAGGCAGAGAACGGTCGTATAGAGGCCGGTAATGACCGGCAGACCGGCCAGTTCCGCGTAGGCCATGCCTTGTGGCACCAGCAGGGTGCTTAGCACGACGCCCGCGACGATATCCCGGCGTAGCCAGGAGCGCTTATAACGTGCGAGCAGGCGAACGCCGGGCAGCCACTTCGATAGCATCGTCTGTGTACCGCTGATGTCGGTAGTCCTTCATGATCTCGGGCGAAGCCACTTCGCCCAGTCGGAATGAAAGAAGTATACAGGATGTTCACGCTACGCGCCGGTCGGCATGGCCGCGCCTGATGGTGGGATATGCTGTCCCTGTCTCCGCCTTGGAAACAAACCAAGATCATGCAGCTTCTTCAAACGCCAGATGGTGAGCGGATGGGACTGGGTGAGCTGCGCTATCTCTGCCCAGAAGCCGCGCACATGCGCCGCCTGGTCCAGCAAGTTCGTAACGTCCACCTGCCGATAGACATAGCGGCCCGCCGCTAGCAGCACCAGACCCTCCTCGCCCTGTGGTTCCACAAAAGCGCCGTGCCGGTCGCTGGAATACTCGCGCGCCCGCGAGAGAAACCCCGGAATGATCGGGACAAGGCTCACGAACGCGAGCGAGAGCTGATACCACAAGCGGGTGTGACTGAGCCGGATATGCCCCATTTCGTGGCCGAAGATGAACGCCAGTCCTTCGCGATTATTCTGGTAGAGATTGGCGAACAACTCGCTGTGCAGAACGACAAAATCAACGCGGTATGCCGAGGCGGCGAAGGCGTTCAACTGGCCATTCCCTGACGTGACATAGACCTCCGGGACGCGGCGTAGATGAAGCTCCTGCGCAAATTTGTCGCGCACAGCGGCGATCTCGGGAAACTGCTGCTCCGAAACCAGAACCGCCGAGCCTCGTGTCGCCGCGCGTGTCAGGTTGCGATAGATGACGTACGCCAGGGGCAGCAGAATCAGCCCGAACAGGATAGCGATGGCGGTATCCGTGAGCGCCTGATTATCGAACAGGGCCGGATGGGTCCATACAAGGACGACAAGCTCGATGAGCGCGGCGAGAATCAGCAGGTTGAGCACTAAACAGACGATATACCACGGGATCTCAGATGGATGGCGAAGGGATGGCTCTTTGGTCATGGGGCGCCTCTCATTCGTGGCTGTGATCCAGCGCTTGCCTCCGTCCCTCACCTCAGCATGGGACGGTCTCGTCTTCAACGGGTCATCTCTGCAATCTGCGCCTGGTCGCGCATCGCCTGCTGCACCTCGTAGCGCGACCCACGTTTCGCCGGGAGAATCGCGCCGATGAGCCAGAGGATCGGAAGGAAGATGCCGATGATTCCCAGCACCCAGTGACCCTTCTGGAAGGTCAGGAAACAGACCGTGAAAATCATGAAGAAATACAACACAAAGAACGTCGCGGAGAGAATCCAATCAAGCGTTGACATAGAGCAGCGCCTCCTGTCGTGAAACAGAGCTGTTGGCGGGATCCAACAGGTGTCTCGACCACTCTTCCAGGCCTATCCGTAAGGCACACTATGGCGCACTCGCGCAAAGTTGCCAGGCACAGAGTATGACAGGCGGATTCCGCTTACCCTGCACGCGCGGGGTGTTCTAAAGGGCAGTATTTCAGCTAACCCGCGGGCGGTTATTTCCGCATAGAGTGATATGTTTACTGTTCGCTCGGGCAAGGCGCTGCCCATAGGGTGAGGAGGCGACTCCCCCGAAAAACTTGCCTGAGAGCGGGGTTCCTTGCGAAATCGTTGGGGCTATACTGGCACGAACCGCCCTGTCGTTGTCCGCGTTGACAGATTCCCTCTCTGGCCCCGGAGCACAAGGAGAACACCGCGATGGACGCCCACATTGATACCTCTCGCCCAGCGCCATCGCGGGCAGCGCCATTCCAGTGGTCAATCCTGTTGCCGCTCGCGCTCGCCCAGTTCATCGCCAGCTTCGCTGCAACCAATATGAACGTGGCGATCAACAGCATCGCGCAGGACTTGAATACCAATGTCCAGGGTGTCCAGACGACGATCACCTTCTTCACGCTCACCATGGCCGCGCTGATGATCCCCGGCAGCAAACTGACGGACATCTGGGGCCGCAAGTTCTGCTTCGAGCTGGGGCTGATCGTCTATGGCGTCGGCGCGCTAATCGCGGCGATTGCGCCAGGGTTGGGAATCTTGATGTTCGGCTATTCGCTGCTCGAAGGCGTCGGCTCCGCGCTGATGATCCCACCGATCTACATCCTGGCAACGGTCGTCTTCACCGATCTTCCATCGCGCGCCAGGGCATTCGGTATTATCAGCGCCGCCGCCGGGATCGGCTCGGCGACGGGTCCGCTCATCGGCGGGCTTATCACCAGCGCGATTAGCTGGCGCGCCTCCTTTCTGCTCCAGGTGCTGGTCGTCGCCCTGATCATCATCAGCGGCCACCGACGGATCGCGGACGCGGGTATACAGGGCGCCAGGCCACACTTCGACATCCTCGGCGCGGTACTCTCGGCCGCTGGGCTCTTCTTCATCGTGCTAGGCATCCTGCAATCCGGCACGTACGGATGGTTCACGGCGAGCAAAGACTTTACCATCGGCTCGCTCGTCGTGATCCCGAAAGGCGGCATCTCGCCGGTCTGGCTCTTCGTGGCTATCGGCGCGCTTATCCTGGCCTGGTTCTTCCTCCACATCCGCTCCACCGAGCGGGCAGGCAAAGAGCCGCTGCTGGCGAGCAGGCTGTTCCGCAATCGCACCTCCAATTTGGGGTTGGTGACACAAAACGTCCAATGGCTCATCATGCAGGGCAGCTTCTTTGTCATCTCGGTCTTCTTGCAGACCGTTCGCGGATACAGCGCCATCGAGACAGGTCTGATTCTCACCTCGGCGACGATTGGCGTCCTGCTGACATCGAGCATCGCTGGTCGGCTCGCGAAGCGGCGTCCGCAACGGACGCTGATCATTGGCGGATTCGTCGTGACCATCGCCGGAATAGTGCTGCTGATCCTGCTGGCGGGCGTCACCACCAACACCCTCGCCTTCCTGCCGGGTCTGTTCCTGATCGGCGCGGGCGTTGGCGTCATGCTAACCTCCTCGGTCAATGTCGTCCAGTCCGCCTTCCCCGAGCAAGATCAGGGCGAGATTTCGGGTCTCTCGCGCAGCATCTCGAACCTCGGCTCGTCGCTAGGAACCGCCATTGTCGGCTCGGTGCTTGTCCTGAATCTACTCGAAGGCAACAAGGATTTCGGTCTGGCGCTGATCGTGATGGTCGTCTTCGCCTGTATCGGCCTGATTGCCGCGATTCTTATTCCCGCCCGCCGCAGCGCGCCACAGCCAACTGGCGCAACCGCTCAGGCAGGATGAGAGGTCACGGGATATACCGACGGACCGGATTACGCCACATGGGCGCGCCCAACCTCGCCACAGGGATAGGCATTTCCCCGCTCTGCGCGAGGAAGAAAACCCATCGGCAAGTCTATCTCCGCGCATGGGTTCTCTGCTGCGGATTGGCGCTACACTGGTTGCATCTCTACGCGGCCAGGCCGCCGCGATGAAGACCCCAGCTCGCTGGAGTACCCCGTCTCGCTGGAGGAGGTTCTGTATGACGACCCTTGATTGGATACTGACCGTCTCGTTCGGGGTGCTCTACTTCTTCCTCTTATTCACGGTCTGTGTGATGACCTTCCAGAAGGGTCACTGGTTGCTGGGGATCATCGGCATCTTCGTGCCGTTCCTCTGGCTCATCGGCGCGATCATGCCAGCCAAGCCTGGCTCGATCTACCAGTTGCGCGAGGCCAGCCGCTACCAATCAGAGTCCAGGCGCTACACATAGTAGAAATCTACAGCCAGATAGCTGTAGCCCAGGCGTAGACAGCACTGTACCGGCTCATCAGGCCGGACCCAAAACCCGGTATCATGAGAGTCCTCTGCGCGAACGCATCACATCGTCACGGAGGGAAGCATGGCTACTACTACCTCACCTGTCGAAAGCAGTCCTGCCGAGCATCCGAATCCCGCGTGGCACACGCTCACCATCGAGCAGGCCCTGCATCAACAGGGCGTTGACGCCGCAACGGGCTTGAGTGCGGCAGAGGCTGAGGCGCGCCTCAAGAAATATGGTCCAAACGCGTTTACGGCAGAGAAGAAAGAGTCCGGCTGGCAGGCTTTTCTGCGCCAGTATCGGGACCCCATGCAGATTCTCCTGCTGGTGGCTACTGTCGCCTGTCTCTTCATCAAGGAGTGGGGGACGGCGCTCCTGCTGGTGGCGCTGACCCTCTTGAACGCGTTCATGGGGCTGAGTCAGGAAGGTAAAGCGGAGGCCAGCGTCGCCGCCTTGCAAAAGATGATGATCGTTAAATCGAAGGTGCGGCGCGGCGGACAGGTGATCGAGATCCCGGCGGAGCAGATCGTCCCGGGCGACATCATCCTGCTCGAGGCGGGCGACCGCGTGACGGCCGACGGCCGGATTATTCGGGCGGCGACGCTGGAGATCGGCGAGTCCGCGCTGACCGGGGAAAGCGCGCCGGTCCCCAAGGAAGTCGCCCCTGTCGCCAAAGCCGACACACCCCTGGCCGACCGTGTCGATATGGCCTATATGAACACCGAAGTGACCCGTGGCGCCGGGGACATTGTGGTGACCGCCACCGGCATGTCAACCGAAGTCGGCCACATCTCAGGGATGCTGCAGACGACGACCATCGAGCAGACCCCGCTCACCAAGCAGCTCAATACCCTCACGAATCAGATCGTGGTGATCGCCCTGGTGGCGCTGGCGCTTTTCCTCGCGCTCGGCTATTTCCGTAATGGCCAGGACGTGAACGCGTTGCTGCTGGCAGGCGTGGCGTTCGCCATCTCCGCGATCCCGACCGGCCTGCCCGCGGTCGTCACCTACCTGTTGGCCCACGGCACGACGGCCCTGGCGAAAATCGGCGCAATCGTCAAGCGCCTGCGCTCGGTCGAGACACTCGGCGCGACTTCCGCTATCAATACGGATAAGACAGGCACTCTCACCCTCAACCAGATGACCGCTGTCGAGATGGTGACGCCTGGCCAGCGCTACACAGTCACCGGCGGCGGCTACTCCACCACCGGCCAGATCACGCGGGTCGGTGGCAAGTCTGCCATCGAGATCGAACCCTACCTGCTGCCGATGGCGCTGGCCTCTGACGCGGTGGCGAAAGATGGCGAGTTGGTTGGCGATCCCACCGAGGGCGCGCTCGTCGTGTTGGCGGCCAAGGGTGGCATCGACGCCGTCACGACCCGCCAGGAATATCCACGTTTGGCCGAGGTGCCGTTCGACGCCGCCTATAAGTTGATGGCCACCTTCCACAGAATGAAGGGCGAAAATGATCGCGAGGTCATCCGCTGCTTCGTGAAAGGCGCTCCTGACCAGCTGCTGGCCCGCTCATCCCAGAGCCTGGACGCCCAGCAACGCGCCGTGCCAATCGACACCGTGCGCGCCGAGTATGTCGCGAACAATGAGCGGCTTGGCAAACAGGGCCTACGCGTCATGGCTGTCGCACGCCGCGACCTCGATCCAGCCTCATTCGACCCCTCTGGTGATCTCCTGGCGGAGGTGAAGGGTTTGACCATGCTGGCGCTTGTCGGCATCGTCGATCCGCCACGCGCCGAGGCGAAGGCATCGATTGCCAAGGCGCGGTCCGCTGGCATCCAGGTGCGCATGATTACTGGCGACCACGCCGTCACCGCCGGAGCCATCGCCCAGCAGCTGGGTATCCCTGGCCGGGCGATCAGTGGCGCGGACTTCGCCGCCATGAGCGACGAGGAGGCGCTACGCCAGGTTGACGAGATCGGCGTCATTGCGCGTGTCACACCAGAGCACAAGGTCAGACTGGTCGATATCTTGAAGAAGGCAAATAAGATCGTGGCGATGACCGGTGACGGCGTCAACGACGCGCCCGCGCTCAAGAAGGCCGACATCGGCGTCGCCATGGGTATCACCGGCACCGATGTCGCCAAAGAGGCGGCGGTGATGATTCTCACCGACGACAACTTCGCCACCATCATCCGCGCTGTGGAGAGCGGGCGCGCGCTCTACGATAACCTGATGAAGTACATTCGCTTCCAGATGGGCTCACTGTTCGCGTTCATCATCACCTTCCTGGGCGCGGCGCTGTTCAACATCCTCTCAGGCGTTCCTTTCCTGCCGTTGCAGGTGTTGTGGATCAACTTTACGATTGACGTCCTGCTCTCCGTCGGCCTGGGTCTTGGCAACCCGACGCCGGGCCTCATGCAGCGACGGCCCCGCAAAGCGGGCGCGCAAATCCTCCCCGCCCGACTCTTCGCTCGCCTGCTCTTAGTCGGACTGATCCTTGGGATATGCACGCTCGGCGTGATGCAGTGGGCGATTGTCAGCGCGCATTTGAGCGCCACAGTCGCGCATACGATGGGCATGACCGTCTTCTCGCTGGCCAGCATCTTCTATGCGCTGGAGACGAACGACGAGTTACGCACGGTATTTAGCCATGAGACGCTTCAGAGTACCCGGTTGCTGCAAATGTGTGGCTGGTCGCTGCTGGCGATATTCCTGGTGACCGCGCCCGATTTCATGAACCGGCTCTTCCAGACATCCAGCCTAAACATCGGCGAGTGGGTCATCTGCATCGTCGTCGGCTCGGCGA
The DNA here is from genome assembly GCA_036273675.1 of Ktedonobacterales bacterium. Taxonomy (GTDB): domain Bacteria; phylum Chloroflexota; class Ktedonobacteria; order Ktedonobacterales; family JADMIN01; genus DAHUXT01. Next base: position 13,608 of record DASUHD010000104.1, read on the forward strand.
TCCTCTGGGTAATCGAGATCGCCAAGATTTTCCGGCGGCGCGCGGCGGCATCATCCCCAGCCGCTGCCGAAACGCAAGATGTTGAGGAGCGGGCCGCATAAGCCGCGA
>DASUHD010000105.1:0-30228 GCA_036273675.1 Ktedonobacterales bacterium
ACCTGGGACGGCTACTATGCGCTGGCGGCGGCCTGCACGCGCGCCATGGACGAGGGCGTGCCGCTTGCCGATGCGGCTTTCCTGGCGAACCTCACCGCCGAGCAGCTTGCGGCGGTCTTGCGGCCCGCGCCGGGCTGCCCACCCATCCCGCTCTTCGCGGAGCGGCTCGCCAATGCGCGTGAGGCGGGGCGGGTGCTCAGCGAACACTACGACGGCCAGATGAGCCATGTCATCGAGGCGGCGAATTGGGACGCGGTGGCGGTGGCGCTGTTGCTGGCGCGCGATTTCTCGTCCTTTGCCGATGTGGCCGAGTGGAACGAGCAACCCGTGCCGTTTCTTAAACGCGCGCAGATATGCGTTGCCGATATGCACACCGCCTTCGGCGGCGCAGGCTGGGGCGCGCTACAGGGCATCGAGCGGCTGACCGCCTTCGCGGACTATAAGCTGCCGCAGATGCTACGGCGCGAGGGCGTGCTGGTCTACGAGCCGGAGCTGGCCGAGCTGATCGAGAGTTATACGCTGATTCCACCGGGCGCGGATGCCGAGGTGGAGATACGCGCCGCGACGGTCTGGGCGGTCGAGTTGCTGCGTCAGGCGCTCTCACGCGCGGACATCGAGCAGACGGCCAGCGCGATTGATTACCGCATCTGGCTCGAAAGCCAGTCCGCGCCACCTGATGGCATCCCCTATCACCGCACCCGTACCATCTATTACTGAGCCGCAACGCGCCGGGGTACAATATCGGGTAAAAACCACGCATTCTAAAAGGATGGGCATGAGCGCGACGACCGAATCACGAGCCGCACCAGGTAAGCAAGCTAGCGGGCTGTTGCGTGCCACACTACGCGGGCTGACGCCGGGACGGGTGGCGCTGCTGCTCCTCGCGCTGGCGGCCATCTATCGGTTGGTCTTGCTCGCTCGTGGCTGGCCCGCGCTCGATAGCGATGAAGCGGTCATCGGGTTGATGGCGCGCCACATCCTCCACGGCGAGCGCCCCACCTTCTTCTGGGGCCAGAACTACATGGGGCCGTTCGAGGCCTATTTCGCTGCGCTGCTCTTCGCGCTCTTCGGCTCATCCTCGTTCGTGCTGGGGCTGAGCGCACTGCTGCTGACGCTCGGCTTTCTCGCCACCGTCTACTGGCTTGGCCGCGCCGCCTATGGCCCAACCGTCGGATTGCTCGCGCTCGCCTGGCTGGTCATCAGTCCACCGATCTTTACGCTGCGGCAGCTGGCTCCGATTGGCGGCTATCAGGAATTGCTGCTGCTTGGCGGGATCATCCTGCTCGGCGTCTGGTCGCGCCTGCGGCTGCCCTATGCGCGCCCGACGAGCCGTGTGGGCTGGCTCCGCTGCATCGCGTTCTATGCCGCGTTGGGCCTGCTCGCCGGCCTGGGCTTCTGGTCGGATATGCTGATCGCGCCGATTCTGCTGGTAGCGGCAGGGGCGCTGCTCATCGGGCGCTGGCGCGAGCTACTCTCGCTGGCTGAGGTGGCGCTGGTGCTGGGGTTGCTGGTGGGCGCGTGGCCCTACATTGGCTTCAATCTGGCGACCGGCAACGCCACCTACAAGCAGCTTTCCCATCAGAGCAATCCTTCCGGCGTGCTGCTCCAATCCGCCGGGGCGCTCACCGTCGGGCTACCGGTTGTGACGGGCAGCCCGCACGTCTGCGTCACTCAGGGCAACATCTGGGACTCCTATCCTCCCGCGATGGCCCGCTCGACCGCCGGGAACGACGTGGCGTGTCAGGCGCCAAATGTGCTGATCTCGCTGGGCGCGCTTTTCCTGCTCGGTGTGGTCGCCTGGCAACTTGGGCGCTGGCTCTGGCTCTGGCTGCGCCTGGCGCCGCAACTGGCCGTCGTGCGCGACTGGCTGATCCGGCGCGGCATGCGTGTCCCATCCTCCGGTGATGATGAGGCCGCACAACTCGCATCTGAGGCAACCGCCGAAAAGAATGCGCGGCGCTGGTTACGAGCGATGTTGCTGGGCGTTGCGCTGATGACGCTGGCGCTCTTCTACACCAGCCGCGACGCCGCCAACTTCCAGTTCACCTCGGCGCGCTATCTGCTGCCGCTCTATCTGGCAACGCCGCTGTTCGTCGGCGTGCTGTGGGAGGCTGCGCGACCTGTGCTTGTGCGAGTATCGAGTGCATTCCCGTTGAAGTCCGCACAGGCGGACTTTGTGGCCGCAGGCTATCCAGGCGCGGTTTTAACCGCCCGCGCACCTTGGCGGCGCGTCGTCATTTCGGGATTGGCCGCGCTGGGGCTACTGTGGATGCTGGCGAGCAGCCTCTATAGTGGCGCGCAGACACTGGCCTATTCTGGCGACGCCACGCGCTTTGCTGGGCCGATTGTGCCAGTGGATCGCCCGATCATCGCCTTCTTCGACGCTCACCAGATCACGGCCTACTACACCAATGACTACTGGGCCTGCTACCGCGTCGCCTTCGAGATGGACGAGCGGATACACTGCGCGATTCGCGGCGAGACAGGCAAAGCCAATCTGACGCTCAACGCCAACCGCTATCAGCCATGGGTAGATGAACTGGCGCGCACGTCGCATCCCGCCTATCTGCTGGCGCTCGGCAGCGTGCAAGACCGCCAGTTTGCCCAACTCGCGGCGGCGGAGGGTCTGCCGCACGAGGGCTATCACCGTGTGGTCGTCGGCGGCTACGCGGTGTACTACTACACCGGGACGTAGCGGCGCCGCTGATTGCGCTCGTGGTTACTGGTTCGCGACAGCGCACCCCTGGCAGGGACAGTCATCATTATTGCGGAGGCCGCGGTTTCGGCGCAGGAATAGTCCGGCATACAGTACAAAGTTGCCCAACATCGCCAGTTGGCATGAGCCGCTGGCAGCGCATGCAATGCTGTTGTGTATTGGGGCGGCGCTTCGGAGACGGCTGTGGAGGCATGGGGCGCTGATATGGTGGTGGCGTCTCGCCATCCAGCGATATACGTTGTAATGGGCGTTCGTGTGGCATAGGAGCCTCGCTTCATTGCCGATAGAGCCTCACGCCTAAGCGACAACATCCTTTACCTCAAACACACCCCCTTTTAGATCCGTTCGAGGACGACCTGCATCCGCGCGACATTTGGGGATGGCGGAATGCTCTCGTCCGCCCAGGCGCAGACCAGTCGCACGGTAAATCCGCACTCTGCCGCCAGAGCTACGAACTCGTCTGGGGTAAACATCTGCCAGTCCATGTGATCGCCGCCAACGACTGCGCCGTCCGCATCGCGATAGGTCAGCGCCGAGTGCCAGCGGCCGCCCTCCATATAGCCGTCCGTCTCGACAATAGTGCCATCAATCTCCTGCCGCTTCTGGCCTTGGTTGCGCTCGAAGAACGCGCGGTTGTAGATATCCACGATAAAGCGCCCGCCCGGCGTCAGCTTGCTGCGAACCTGGCGCAGCACGTCGGCATTGGTCGCCTCATCGAAAAAGGCCAGGCTCTGCCACATGTTGATGATACCGTCGAATGTTCCGGGCAACGCGCCGATCTCGCGCATGTCGCCGACAAGATATGTCACCTGCTGGTTCGCGGCGTGCGTGCGTCGCTCGGCCTCGGCGATGGCCGCTGGGTCACGGTCCAGCCCCGTCACCTGATAGCCACGCTCCGCCAGCCGCATCGCGTGGCGTCCATAGCCGCAGCAGAGGTCCAGCAGACGCCCATAGCGGGGTAGCGGAAGCTGGCGGGCGAGAAAGGCGACATCCTTCCCGGTGGACTCATCCGACTGCAAGGGCATAAAGAGGCGAAACCACAGCGAGGAATAGGCGTTAGGTGTCACGGGTACTCGCTTTCTTTATAATATCGGTTTGCGCGGGTGGACACTCTCGCGATACCTATGACGTATGACGGGAAGGTCATACCTTACGCGGCGGAGAGTGATAACTTACGTGATGGGACAACAGGAAACCAAGCAGTATGACAAATAGTGCGAGCAAAATTGTACCAGCTATAACAATAGATCGGTCTAGTTTCTTTGTATCAACAAACCTATTGAGCAGATCATAGAGTATCAGCCCAAGAAACCCGCCAGCAGTATTCGTGATGACATCTGTTATATCGGTTATACCAATCGCGAAGACAAATTGAGTTATCTCGGCAGCAAGACTAACAATGAACACACAAGCGAGCCTTCGCCAAAAGCCAGCTTGTTTGAGATTGACGCTTAAAAGCAAGCCGAAAGGAATAAAGACAACAAGGTTATAGATCGTCTCTCGTAAATTATGGCGCGAAACATCTGCAAATGGAATCAAGTTAAGACTTCTCGTTTGATAATCCAGTATTGGTGATAAATCCAATGAAAATTTGAACAAAACCAGCCATGCCAGGATGAGCAGGTACAAGGCCAATAATGCTCTTGCTAATGACTTCACGTGTGGCGCCTCTGAATCTCTTAGCACTTATTGCGACTATGTCCGTCGGGCAGCTTCATTGCCGCATGCACTCCCTGGGACTTGCCACACGTCGCGCCTACAAACTCAGCTCGCGCAGATGGATCGTCTGGCCGCGGCCGGGGCCGACCGAGATAAGCGTCAGCGGCGTATCGAGCAGCTCCTCCAGGCGGTGGAGGTAGCGGCGGGCAGCCTCGGGTAGCTCATCCATCGTCGTCGCGCCTGCGGTGGAGGTCTTCCAGCCGGGCCACTCCTCGTAGATCGGCTCGCAGGCGGCGAGATCGTTCAGATTCGCGGGAGGCGCGTGTAGCTCGCGGTCGCCCATGCGATAGGATGTCGCGATGCGGATCGTGTCGAAGTCGTCGAGCACGTCCAGCTTCATGATCGCCATGCCGTCAAAGCCGTTGAGCTTGGCGACGAAGCGACCCGCCACGGCGTCGAACCAGCCACAGCGGCGCGGGCGTCCCGTCGTCGTGCCATACTCGTGGCCCTTCTCACGCAGCTTGTCGCCGTCAGCGTCGAAGAGCTCAGTGGGCATTGGCCCGCTGCCAACGCGGGTGATATACGCCTTGTAGACGCCCAGCACGTGCTCGATGCAGCGCGGTGAGAGACCGGAGCCGGTCGAGGCATTGCCCGCGATGGTCGAGGATGAGGTCACGAACGGGTACGTGCCGAAGTCCACATCCAGCAGCGCGCCCTGGGCGCCTTCCAGCAGAATCGGCTTGCCCTGCTCGTAGGCTGACTGGAGCATCGCCTGCGTATCGGCGATATAGGGGCGAAGCTGCTGCGCATAGCCAACGTACTCGGTGTGAATCTCTTCGAGCGAGAGCGGCTCCTGGCCATAAATCTGCATGATGAGGCGGTTTTTCTGGTCGAGGACGGCGGAGAGCTTGGCGCGAAAGGCGTCAACGTCCAGCAGGTCGGCCATGCGGATGCCGTTGCGCGCGTACTTATCGACATAGGCGGGGCCGATGCCGCGCAGCACCGTGCCGATACGCTCCGAGCCGCGACTTTCTTCCTCCAGGCGATCCAGCGTGAAGTGGTAGGGCATGACGACATGGGCGCGCTCGCTGATGAACAGGCGGGTCAGGTCAACGCCAAGCTGGCGCAGATCATCCATCTCGCTCAGTAGCCCGCGCGGATCGACTACGACGCCGTTGCCGATGATGCAGGTCACGCCGTCGTGCAGGATGCCCGCTGGCACCAGGTGAAACGCGAACTCCTTCTCGCCGTGGAGCACCCGGTGGCCCGCGTTGCCGCCGCCCTGATAGCGCGCGACGTACGCCGCCCGGTCGGCCAGTTCGTCGATGATCTTGCCCTTGCCTTCGTCGCCCCACTGTGCGCCGACAATCGCCATAACACTCATGAGCCGCCTGCTCCTTCACCCGCCCTGCTGGATATAGTTCAGAATCAACTGGTCTGTCAACTGCTCGACTGGCGCCTGATCGTCGGTGAAGACGATGCCGCCCGCCTCTGGCTTGGCCACACGCGCCACCGGCGTCACCTCCGCCGCGACGCGACCAAGGAGTGAGTCCGTGGACACCCGGCTAAGGTTATCACGGAAAGTGGCCAGAGTGGTAGGGCTATTTGTCGCAACGATCTCGGTATTAAAGGTGTCTGGCACATCGAAGGCGTAGACGCTGGGGAAGACCTGGCTGAGCGTGTTGATGAACGCCTGCGCCAGCCGGTAATCCGTGCGCGTGTGGCCGGTGTTCAGGACGAGGACGCCCGTCGGCGACATGTGCGCGCGCACCTCCTCGAAGAACTCTTTGGTCGTCAACTGGAAGGGGATGTAGGGCTGCTGAAACGCGTCTATCGCCACCACATCGTAGGTGTTATGCGTCGCGCGCATGAAGGTGCGACCGTCGGCGGTATGGACATGCAGGTTTGGCTCAGTCATGTCGAAGTAGCGCCGCCCCACATCCACAATCGCTGGATCGATCTCGACGCCATCGATTGGCACGGGGCCATAGACGGCGGTGAACTGGCGCGCAATCGTACCCGCCGCCAGCCCGATGATGGCGACGCGCTTGACCTTGCCCGCGTTCTCACCCTGATTGAAATAGGGCATCGCCAGGAAGTAGTCCCAGTACCACCCGGTCAGGATCTGGTTGGGATTGTAGACCGAGTGGATCGCCTCGCCCTCGTTCAACACGAGCTGGCGCGTGCCATCCGCCGTCTGCGTCACCTGAATGTAGTTGTAGAACGACTCCTGCGAGAAGATCATGCCCGGCGTTGTCTTGAGCGCGCCCAGCGGGACCACCTGCGGCAGAAAGAGCGGCAGCAGCAGAATCGCGCCGGGAATGGCGACGCCGATGCGCTCCCAGAAGCGCAGGCCATAGAGTGAGGCCGCCAGCAGCAAGACGCAGCCAGTGACAATCGTGCGCTTGACGCCGACATTGGGGATGAGCAGTAAGACCGGCAGGAAGGTGCCGACAATGCTGCCGACGGTAGAGAGCGCGTAGAGGCCGCCAGCGCTCCGCCCGGTACTGCCAACAGAGCGTGTATTCAGCCGCACGGCGAAGGGCGAAACCATGCCCAGCAGCGTAATCGGGACACCGAAGAGCAGAATGACCGCCACCAGCGAACTATAGAAGACGCTGGCGTTGACCTCAGTCATCCCGCTGACCGACCAGTCGAGGACGGGTTTGCTGATGAACGGGATGAGTCCAGTCGCCAGGGCGGCGATGGCTGTCAGGATACAAAGCAGCCGCATGCTGGGGTAACGGTCCGCCAGCCTGCCGCCGAGGAAGTAGCCCGCCGAGAGGTAGATCAGCACCAGGCCGATCAGGTTGGCCCAGATAAAGAGCGACGTGCCAAAGTAGGGCGCGAGCAACCGCGAGGCCGACATCTCCAGCAGCATGGAGACCATGCCGCCGACGAAGACGAGGCTCCGCAGCGGCAGCATGGCAACGGGCCGCCCGGTGGCGCTGGCTACGCTGCTCGTCTCGCCCGTTGTCGCGGCTGGCCCATTTGGCTCGGCGGTCTGCGCTCCGGGCGCGGCATCGGCACGACGGCGTGGGGTGAATGCCCTGAATGCCATGGCGAATCTGGCTCCTCTAGCGGGGTCTTGCGGACGCTTGACACTACGGCGTCTGCTCGATAAACTCGAAGCTCTGCAGCATCGGCCCGAAGAATTGAATGGTTCCAGCGGTGAAGCGGTCCTCTGTGGTAGAGAGTACCAGAATGTAGGGCTTCCCTTCATAGACCGTCGCATAGACCTGCACGCGGAAGCGCGCGCCGCCGCTGCTGTCTGAGACTGTCGCGCCGCCGCTCTGCCAGACCACCCCACCGATGACAATCGCCTGTGCTGGGCCTTGCACGGTCAGAGTACCGGATTGCAGGTGTGAGGCAAGGCCGTTCAACGCATAGGTTACCCAGTCGGCGGCGGAACTCTGGTTAGGTGGCGGCCCCACATCGCCAAGGTTGCTTGGCGTATTGACCTGCACGATGTAGCCGGGATTGGTGCAGTCGTCGCAAAACTCGATGCCCTGGCTGGTGTTATCGGAGGAAACCTCCCAGTTCAGGGGATACTGGATGATAAAGTGGTTCGCGGGGTCGCGATAGAACTGGAAGCCATCGATTGGCTGCGGCGTCGCAGTCGGCGCGGGCGTGATCGTCGGCGCGGGCGTGGCAGTTGGCGTTGGGCGCACGGCGGCGTCGGTCGAGTGGGTATCCGCGAGGAGCAACGCCAGCATACTCACGAGGATCAGCGCGATGACCGCCATCGCCCAGGGAGCGATGCGCCGCACCAATCGCGGTTCATCAGGCGCCTGATTCGATGCGATAGGCGTTGACGGGTTCTTGCTCGCAATGGGCGTCTTGCCTGGTTCGACCATGACATCGCGTTGTTCTGTATCCTCGCCCATGCCCCTGCCTTTTCTTCGCTGCCCCGCACGCCCCCCACATGCCCCGTACACCGGACGCCTCCTGATGTGCCGAGTAGCGCCGCGCGCATTATACCGTACATGCGCATCTATGCAACACTATTCGTGCCACGCGCTGTCATTGACAGCCCTTCCTCTACGGGATAGAATTCCGTTGAAGTGCGGCCCAGCCAGACATCAGTTCAGCTATGTCGCTGTGCAACGATGCAACGATGCAGAGAAGACGCCGCGAAGGCAGGGGCGAGTTCCCCGGCCTTCCTTTTTTTGCGCGTCATGTCTCTACTAGCGCGGAAACTACAAGGACACTCTGGCGCGGAGTAGCCGCACGGTAGCCGTGGCTCATCGCTGTGATGGAGCGGGGAAGAGGACGTTTATGGACAAGCGCGACAGCAACGACCGGATGCAGGACATTATCTCGCTGTGCAAACGGCGCGGGTATATTTTCCCCAGCAGCGAAATCTACGGCGGAATCAACGCGGTCTTCGACTACGGCCCCCTCGGCGTCGAGTTCAAGAACAATGTCAAGCGCGACTGGTGGGATACGTTGACCCGCATGCGCGACGATGTGGTGGGCCTGGACGCCAGCATCCTGATGGCGCGGCGCGTCTGGCAGGCGTCTGGCCATGAAGATGTCTTCACCGACCCAATGGTGGATTGCACCAACTGTAAGGGCCGGTTCCGCGCCGACCAGGTGGAGGAGATGAGCGGCGACCCGGAGGTCTGCCCTACCTGTGGCAAGCGTGGCACGCTCACCGCGCCGCGCCAGTTCAACCTGATGTTCAAGACGTACATGGGGCCAATCGAAGAAGATGCCGGGCTGGTCTATCTGCGGCCAGAGACGGCGCAGGGCATCTACGTCAACTTCGAGAATGTCCAGCAGAGCATGCGCAAGAAGCTGCCCTTTGGCATCGCGCAGATCGGCAAGGCGTTCCGCAATGAGATCAGCCCGGGCAACTTCACCTATCGTATGCGCGAGTTCGAGCAGATGGAGATGCAGTTCTTCATCGACCCAGAGTCCGAGACGCAGTGGTTCGACTACTGGCGCGAGCGGCGCTTCCAGTGGTACCTCGACCTCGGCATGAAGCGCGAGCATCTCTCGTTCCACCCGCATGGCCCCGAGGAACTGGCGCACTATGCCCGCGCGGCGGTGGATGTCTACTACGAGTTCCCATTCGGCCCGCGCGAGATCGAGGGCATCCACGACCGGACGGACTTCGACCTGCGGCGGCATGTCGAGTTCAGCGGCAAAGACTTGAGCTACTTCGACGACGCCACTCAGCGACGCTACGTGCCGTTTATTATCGAGACGTCGGCGGGGGCCGACCGCGCCTCGCTCGCCTTCCTCTGCGACGCCTACGACGAGGAGGTTGTCGAGGGGGAGAAGCGCGTGGTGCTGCGGCTGAGCAAGAAGCTGGCCCCGGTGAAGGCCGCCGTCATGCCGCTTTCGCGCAAAGAGCCGCTGGTGAATCTGGCGCACGAGGTGCATAATTCGATTCGCGGGCTGGGCCTGACGCAGTACGACGATACCGGCGGCAACATCGGCAAGCGCTACCGGCGGCAGGATGAGATCGGCACGCCATATTGCATCACGGTGGACTTCCAGAGTCTGGAGGACCAGCAGGTGACGATCCGCGAGCGGGACAGCATGGCGCAACGGCGCGTCGCCATCGCGGAGTTGCCCGCAATTCTGGCTGCAGATTTGGCGGGTTGATCCGATGTCGTGGCGGGCGTCAGTATCCGGTGGCTAAAGCCCTGCGGCTAATCCCTGCCGTTCAGTTTCCCTGCTTCTGGCGAGATGATATGCTCATTCCAGGATTAGTCGTGGCCTGAAGGCCAAGGCGTGGGAACTCCCAGGCGAATGCTTTTGGCAATTCCTAATCTCGTCGCGGGTAAGGAGGCGGTTCACATGAGTCTCGATGAGGCGCTAGGCATCTGGGCGGAGGCGGCGCAGTACCTCTCCAGCGCGGGTCTGGCGCTGGCCGCCTCCAACTACTACAACTGCGCCGACCTGTCGAATCAGGTGGCCGAGACATCGCTGCAAGCGGTCTACGTGCTCAGCCACGACGCGCGCGCCACCTACGACCACGATCTGCGCGCGCTGGGTACGCTGGTCAACGCGCCGCCTGAGCTACTAGAAACGCTGGATACGCTGACGCCCTATCATCCAGCCAATTATCTGACGGACGACCTGCCCGCCGAGTTGGCCGACGACGCCGTTGGGCCAGACAAGGCGCAGGAATTGCTGGATAGCGCGCGGGTCGTCCTGCGCTGGGCCAGACAGATTGTCATGACCGCGAATTGACCAGGTTGACTAGGCATGGAGCCACCCAGACGCGGCGGCGGATAGCTGGCTCGTTCGCGAATACGCCCCTGTGAGGTGTTCCATGTTGCACGCGCCGCGTATCGTCTCGCTGCTGCCCAGCGCCACCGAAATCATCTGCGCGCTGGGGCTGGCTGACCTGCTGGTCGCCGTGACCCACGAGTGCGACTATCCCTCAGTCGTGCTCGGTAAGCCACAGCTCACGCGCTCGCGGCTCAGGCCCGATATGTCCAGCGGTGAGATCGACGCTGCCGTGCGCGAACAGCTTGCGAGCAACGCACATTCGCTCTATACCATTGATCGCGAACTGCTGGCTGATCTCAAGCCCGACCTGGTGCTCGCGCAGCAGCTCTGCGCGGTCTGCGCGGTGGACATGGAAGACGTGCTCGACGCCATTCGCGATCTGCCCCACATCCCTGAGGTCATCAACCTGGAGCCGGTCTCGCTGAGCGATATGCTGGGCGATATCGAGATGCTGGGCGAGGCGACCAGCCACATAAAGGCCAGTCGCACGCTCGTCACGTCGCTGGAGGCGCGCATCGAGCAGGTGCGCAAGGCGGCGGCGCGGGCGATGGGGCAACCACGGGTCGCGTTTCTCGAATGGATCGACCCGCTCTTCTGTGGCGGCCACTGGAACCCCGAATTGGTGCGGCTGGCAGGCGGCGACGACCCCCTTGGGCGTGAGGGGCAACCCGCCGAGCAAATTGAATGGGAGCAGGTGCGGGCGTTCGCGCCGGAGGTGATGGTGATCTCCTGCTGCGGCTTCAGCGCCGAACGCACCCGCCAGGATCTCCCCATCCTCGCAGCGATGCCTGGCTACGGCGACCTGCCCTGCGTCCGTAGCGAGCGCGTGCACATTGTGGATGGCTCAGCCTACTTCAGCCGTCCCGGCCCCCGGCTGGTGGACAGCCTCGAAATCCTGGTCGACTATCTCCACCCAGCATAGGCGGGCGATGAATACCAGTTTTCACCTGGGCAATAGTCCACAACTGAACAATGTCGCCCAGGCTCACATGCCGCAGATGTGTCGAGGTTGGTTCAATATCCTGGCTTTCCAGCCAGGCAGCGATCCGAGCCGCGACCAGAGCTTAGTCCCTACACGTGTGTGGGCTGGGTTAGGCCTTGCAGAGAGGAGAACCACGTGACCCTGACAAACCCTGCCTTCTGCATGCCTTCCACCATCTCGAAAAACTCCGGTGACGGCTCCCCGAACACCTTCACTTCGTGACCATCGGCAAACTCGGCGAAGAGCTTGTTGCGCGCCTCCTTAATGTGGCCCGCATGTTCGATCATACTGTCTGAGCTTGCATAGGCCTCGTGAACTTCGCACTCGGCGCCATCACGGCTGAGGAACCAGTCATAGCGCAGTGTTCCGGTATCCTGCTCTTGTGTTAGCCGAAGCAGCTCCGCTACTTGTTTCTTGAATCCGTCCAGTTGGCCGGGACGGACCCTCATGTGCGCGATCACCTCAAGATGGCTCATGACTCTCCTCCTAGAATGAGCAATCGAATCGACTGAAACGGTGGACGATCACCGATTCCCGACGGCCCGCAAGTGGTGCGAACGGGACGATGCTGTCCCGTATAGCCTATAGAGAGCACAAAGCCATCGCGTTTTGAAGGGCTGCCGACACAATTGAGTCACAGAAAGTTATCGACCCGGTTCACGTTGAACGCCAAGTGAGGCATAGGTTCAGATTCTACTGCGCTCGACCCTAGCACACATTTGCCCGGACAACACGACATCCTAATGAATCGCATCCCTACTCATTCGATGACGGCAGCCAATCGATAATATCAATCTCGTGGACGAGAAGGGTTGCCTGGTAACAGCGCTCGATCTCCGCTGCTATGTCATTCACAGGTGTCGAGAGCAGCCACTGTGGCAGGTTAGCGCCATCAAGCAGAAATAGGGTGATGGAACGCCGAAACAGCCGTATCAGCGGGTTGGCTGGCGCCCGTTTTTCATGCGTCGTGATGCAGAAATACTTGAGATTCTTTCTGTATGCGTACAGGATGATGTTCTCAATCTCGTCCCAGCGAATCAACCCGAGTCCACCAGCAAACAGCGAACACTGGTCAATGATGCCATCGGAATTAATTATTGCGGAGGGCTTGCGCACGAGTATTCTGTAGATGATACACACCACGACCGCGGCCAGTACCAGAGCCGTGGCCAGCATCACAGTTCCGATGAGCAAGCGTCCGAGAATTTCAATAACGGCGAGTACTGAGGCCAGAACTCCCAATTGTAGGTTCACCGGCCTTGATCCACTCACAAGCAGGAGACAAACGAACAGGGAAACGGCTGTTCCCAATGAACAGGTCAGCGCGTATCCGAGTAGTTTAACACGGTTCGGATAGACGACAATTTGATGAGGAATTTGTGTCGCCAACCCATGCTCTCCCTTCCCAACCTTCGACATCAGGCACGTGACATGCATGACGTATCGTCGGATGCCTGGCTAGTATATCATCGTTATCATACAGGTCGCCCCGAATTCGCTTTGCGCCCGGCCTGCCTCAACCCCTATATTCTGGTGTAGCAACCGCACTATCGGGCTATCGGCAATCGCGCAGCGGAAGGAGCGAGCGCATGATTCTGGTCACGGGCGCGGCGGGCTTCTGTGGCAGCCGCATCGTCTCACTGCTCGGTCAAGAGGGTATCGCGACACGCGGACTGGTGCGCAATCCCGACAAGGCGAAGGGCAGGCTGCCGGGGCAGGGCGTCGAGGTGGTTACGGGCGACACGACGCAGCCAGAGACGCTCGAAAGCGCCGTCGCTGGCGTCGAGACGATCATCCATACCGCCTTCATCACCGCCGAACGCAAGCAGGGTCCGGGCGTCAACTACTACGACACCAATGTGCTGGGGACGGCCAATCTGGTCGAGGCAGCGCGTAAGGCGGGCGTGCAACGCATCGTCGTGCTGAGCGGACTGGGCACGAAGTCTGATAAACCCGGCACGTATATGCATGGCCGCTACCTCGCCCAGCAGGCGGTCAAGCAGAGCGGGCTGGCGTGGTCCATCCTGGGGCCATCCATCCAGTTTGGCAAAGGGTCGGCATTCTTCAACGGGCTGGCCGATCTCATCCGCACGATGCCGGTTATCGTGCCAATGGTCGGCAGCGGCAAGACGCGGTTTCAGCCGATCTGGGTTGACGACGTGGCCGCCTGCATCGTGAAGATGGCGAACAAGCCAGAGGCCTATGATGGCCGCACGATTGAGGTTGGCGGGCCAGAGTATTTCACCTATGCCCAGATCCTCGATATGCTGATGGAGACACTGCGCAAAAAGCGCATCAAGGTTCCCGGCCCGCTGCCGTTCGTCCGACTGGGCGCGGGGATGATGGAGGAGGTGATGCCCAAGCCACCCATCACTCGGGCCGCGACGGGCCTCTTCACCTTCGAGAACATCACCGATCTCGACGCCGTCACGAAGTACTTTGGCTTCCAGCCAAAGTCGCTCTGGGCGTACTTGCAGGAGCATGGCGTCGAAAAGGCATAGCACAGTAGTATAGAGTGGCGTCAGCGAGGGAGTATCGGGCTGTGAGCGCCTGGCCGCTGGCGGCGTATGGTACCATGAGCGGAGAATAGCGCTCTATGCAGGCGCTGGCGGTGGTTTCGCACTGGGTGGGAATGAAGCAATGGCACGACGACGGCGTGACGAAGAAAAGACCACGCCCGCACAGGTTTGTCTGCGCTGCGGCGCTCCTTATGAAGACGACGCGACCGTCTGCTTCACCTGCGGAGCGCCCATCGGCGAGATCAAGACCCCAACGCAGCCGGTGGCGGTCCCGCGCCTGCCCAAACAGTCTCAGCCACTCGCGGAAGACGCCACCGACAATCCCACGGCTGCCGCGCCCTCACAGCCCATCCCGCCACCACCGCTCCCGCGCAAGCCGCGCTGGTGGCCTATCGTATTGCTGGCGCTGGTGCTGGCGCTGGCGGCGGGCGGCGGCGTCGCCTATCTGGTGCGCGCGCTCACGGCGTCTCCGCCGGTGGCAAGCAGCCAGATCTATCGCGATCCCAACCATCGCTTCCGCTTCACCCACCCTGCGCTCTGGACGCCCACCCCGCGCTCCGATGGCGTGCTGCTCACCGATGGCGACGGCATCAACAGCATGACGCTGATTATCAGCGCGCCATCATCTGGAGACGACGCCAAAGCCGCCGCCGATGCCCTGGCGAAGAGCCAGAATCTGGCCACCGCGCCGACGCAGCGGTTCGCCGGGGCAACGTGGGAGGTGCGGAGCGGCCCGCATACCGACGCGGACGGCGTCACCCGGCAGACGACGCTCTACGTCACGCTGCACAATGGCGAGGTGTATAGCATCGCGTGCGTGAGTCCGCTGGCCAGCTATAGCGCCACCAACAACCTGGTCTACCAGCCGCTGCTGGCCTCGTTCAGCTTCGGCTAAAAACGGATCGCAAAACCGTCATGCCTCCAGTGGCAAGGATGGGAGCGGGCCAGCTTCGCGGAATGAATGCCGCGGCTTAAGAATGCGGCGTTGCCAGAAGTTCAAGGCCGCTCCTCACGAGCACCCATCTGATTACCCGCTCTGGGATACCCGCGCCGCCTCAAGCTCCGCGAGTTCTGTGGACTCTGGCGCGATGCGCAACGTTCTCATTCGCCGCAGTTCTGGCCAGACCAGGGCAACCGCTACCACGACAAGGATCGTGCCGACGCCACCGCCAGCGACGGAGACCGCCGGGCCAAGCAGTTGCGCGGTGAGACCGGACTCGAAGCCGCCGAGTTGATTCGAGGCGTTGACGAAGAGGCCGTTGATCGCCGCGACGCGACCGCGCATCTCATCTGGCGTGCGGGTGAGAGCGAGAGTTGAGCGAATGACCACGCTGACGTTATCCAGTCCGCCCAGCGCCAGGAGCATCGCCAGCGAGAGCCAGAACGACCGGGACACTCCGAAGACGATGGTGGCGAGCCCAAAACCGGCGACCACCAGCAGCAGCGTGCGGCCAGCGCGCTGAAACGGCGGCCGGTGCGCCAGAGTCAGCGCGACCACCAGCGCGCCAATCGAGGGCGCCGCGCGCAGCCATCCCAGACCGATGGATCCGACGTGCAGAATGTCGGTGGCGAAAATCGGCAGCAGCGTCGTCGCACCGCCAAAGAGCACCGCAAAGAGGTCGAGCGTGATCGCCCCCAGCATGACGGGGGTTCGCCGAAGGAAGCTCATCCCCTCCCCCACCGAGCGCCAGGTGGAGCGCTCCACCGTCGCCTGCCTGATCACCGTTTTCGCGGGCTTGACCGGGATGAGCAGGAGCACGAACACAAGCGCCGCCAGCGCGTTGAGCGTATAGACAATGGTGGCGCTGTTCATGATGGCGATGATGACGCCCGCGCCCGCCGGGCCAATGACCGTGGCCAGCTGCCATGAGCTACTGCTCCAGGTCGCCGCGTTCTCGAAGGCCTCCTCCGGTAAAATGCTGGCGGGCAGCGTCGACGAGGCGGGGGTGTTGAACGTCATAGCGGCGCCCATCACCAGCAGACAGCCGTAGATCAGGATGAGCGGCCCCTGCCAGTAGGAGAGTGCGGTGAGGGCTAATGACGCCAGCGCGACCACGAGCTGTGTCACGATAATGATGCGCTTGCGATTATAGCGGTCGGCGACATGGCCCGCATAGAACGAGAGGAGCAGGGCGGGGAAAATCTCGGCAAGCCCGACCATGCCTAGCAGAAAAGCCGAATTGGTCCGCAGATACAATTCCCATCCGAGGGCCAGTGTCAGCATCTGCTCCCCGAATGTGGCGATAGAGCTACCCAGCAACAACAGACGAAAATCTCGAAGGCGCAGGGACTGATACGGGTCGTGTCGGCTCGCGATGGTCACAGAAAAAAGCCTCAGTTTCGTGGCGATATCAAGTCGCGACCCCTATTGTATCTCAACCCTATCGCGGCAGGTAGCAGGGTGTGCTTTTCGGCTCTGGTCTTGCTGAAAGGCGACGCTGGAACGTGCACCCCCTGTTTGGGTTGTCTTATCCCCAGACCTCACCCCCCCCAGCCCCCTCTCTCCCACAGGAGAGGGGAAGCCAGAAGTGGAGCATACGTGTGGGCAATGTCCACCCATGTAGCAGGGGCAAGTCCGCTATAGCTCTTCGATGCGTTTCGCTGCCCGCAGTGCGCGGTTGAGCGTCGCGGCTGTAGCCAGCATGATCAGCGCGCCCTCGAAGACCAGGATCGTCGGCAGCACGCCGAACTGCTGCAGGAGTAGCCCCGTCAGCCCTATGCCGAGCGCCTCGCAACTGAACGAGATCAGGCGGAACGCGCCATTCACCCGCCCACGCAGTGCATCGGGGATCAGCGTCAGCCGATAGCTGATCTGCGCCACATCGTACGTCTCATCCACCACCCAGAACGCGCCAAGGATGATCCCCAGCGCCAGCGCGGATGGCGCGATGGCATACAAGGGCCAGAGCAGCGCGAAGAGCCAGAACGCCGCGACGATGATCTGGCCCAGCCGCAGCCGCTTCTGCGCCTGCGAGCCGATCAGCGCGCCCGCGATGCCGCCCAGACCGCTGAGGCCAAAGATCAGGCCTATAGCATAGGGAGGGGTATTCATGCCCTGGGCGATCACTACCACGAGCAGCATCATGCCAGCGTAGGAGAAGATCACGCCGCCGTGGAGCAGCGCGAGCGCGCGAATCACCGGCTCGCGCCAGAGCCAGACCATCCCTTCCCACATCTCGGCGCGCAGACTCTGTGTGCGCGATCTGCGCTTTTCCTGAAAGGGAGCGCGAATCCACGAGAGGGTCAGCACCGAGGCGGCGTAGGAGACGGCGTCCACCAGGAAGGGCAGCGCGCGCGCCACGCCGAAGAGCGTACCGCCGAGCCACGGCCCAAGTAGTGTCACGACGCCGCCAGTGACCTCATTCTGCGCTGTGGCGGCGGGCAATTGTGATTTAGCGACCACCCGTGGCAGCGCGGCGGACTCCGCCAGGCCAAAGAAGACGTAGAGCGCCCCTTCGAGTACGGAGACGAGGTACATCTGCGCCATCGAAAGGTGATCGAGCGCCAGCGCCAGCGGGATGCTGCCCAGCGCCAGCGCGCGCCCGGCGTCGCAGAGGATCATCACGCGCTTACGGTCCCAGCGGTCGACGAGCGCCCCGGCAGGCAGCCCCAAAAAGAGATAGGCCAGCGCGCGCAACGCCCCGGCGATTCCTGCCTGGATGGGTGAATGGGTAACGGCGAGCACCAGCAGCGGGAAAGCCAGTTGCGAGGCCTCGCCACCCACCGACGAGATCGCCTGGCCGCTCCAGAGGAGCAGGTAATTGCGGTTGCGCCAGAGCGGCAGCGGACGTGAGGACTCAGGCGACGTCGGTGACGCCTGTTGGTCGAGTGTCATGAGATTAGCATCCACTTTCATCTGTCCTGGCGACTGGCGCGGAACATCAAAGTGCATGCGCGCATGCGCCAGCCACGCGGAAGGAGACGGCGAACGAGTCAGAAAGCGTCGCGTGGATGCCCGGCGCGCCGCCAAAGAGGGTTCTTTGGGAGGAGAAAGCGAAGGAGCGGGGAAACGACGTCTGTTCGATGCGCACTCACATCCAGCGCTCACGGCGGCCACAAGTGGTCTGCGAGCGAATGTATTGGCATCGGGCGGCGCCATGTTCCGCCGCGCAAGCTACAGCGCCGGGCTTACGCGGCCAGAACAGGAAGTGGCGCGCCTGCTCGTGATGTGCGGTACGCCCAGGAGAGGGTTGGTTCCCAGTGGGCGCGCATCGTGGCAGTACTCATGCGGCGAAGTCTAGCATCGGCGGCGCGCCGTCGCAAGTGGCTCACGCGATGTCATTCAGAAATCTGTCCCTATGGCCATTGCCCCTTCTTGACCCGCTACGGTACGCTACCGTTTATGCAGTTATGCGCGCGAGGGCTGCGCCATCTTTCCGCGATGAGCCACGCATGCGCACCGACGACGATCCACGAATTTAGGGGAGACCAGGATGAGCGACGAGCGCGCGGAAAGTTCCACGGTTGGGACGAATGGGCAAGTGCCTGGTGTGAATGGAGCAACTAGGGCCAGGACGGCAAGGGCCAACGTCGTGGGCGCGCCACCCGAACTCGACCGCAAGCAGCTGTTTCTTGCGCTGGCGGGCGTGTTGCTCTGTATCCTCTTGTCCGCCATCGACCAGACAATCGTCGGCACCGCGCTGCCTCGCATCGTCGCCGAGCTTCAGGGATTCGACCGCTATGCCTGGGTAGTCACGGCGTATCTGCTGACGGCTACCTGTGTCATCCCCATCGCGGGCAAGCTCTCCGACCAGTATGGCCGCAAGCCCATTCTTATCTTCGGCGTGATCGTCTTTGTGCTGGGGTCGGCGCTCTGTGGCCGCGCCGTGACGATGAACGAACTGATCATCTTCCGTGGCTTGCAGGGCATCGGCGCGGGCGCGTTGCAGTCGGGCGCGTTCGCCAGCATCGGCGACCTCTTCTCCCCGCAGGAACGCGGCCGCTGGCAGGGTGTCATCGCGGCGACGTTTGGATTGGCTTCGGTGTTTGGGCCGAGCCTGGGCGGCTGGATCACTGACAATCCCGGCTGGCGCTGGGTCTTCTATGTCAATTTGCCAGTGGGCGCTGTCGCGCTGATTACCCTGCTGATTGGCTTCCCCACTACGGGCAGCAGACGCGGCAGTCGGCGCATTGACTGGTTCGGCGTTGCCACCATCGTCGCAGGTGTCGTGCCGCTGCTCGTCGCGCTCACCTGGGCGGGCTCCACGTACCCCTGGGGATCGCCACAGGTCATTGGCTCGCTGGGGTTCTCGCTGCTGATGTTCGTCGCCTTCGCCTTGATCGAACTGCGCGTGACCGACCCCTTGCTGCCGCTCGATCTGTTCCGCAACCAGATATTCACCGCGGCGTTCATTGCCAGTTTCTTCGTGGGACCGCTGCTACTGGGTCTGGGAGTCTATCTGCCGCTCTTCGTGCAGGGTGTGCTGGGGCAAACGGCGACAAGCTCTGGCGCGGTGATTACGCCGCTGACACTTGCCGTCGTGGTGACCAACGTCATCGGCGGCCAGCTCATCTCGCGCACGGGACGGTATCAGCGCGTGGCCATCTTCGGCCTGGTCATCTGCGCGATTGGCGTGAGCCTGCTGCTGGGCATGGGCGCCAATACCGATAATATCACGCTCGTGCGCAACATGATTATCATTGGCCTCGGCCTCGGCTTCGTGCTTCCGGTCTATACCGTCGCCGTTCAGAACGCGCTGCCTTACAACCGGCTCGGCGTCGTCACCTCGTCTGTCCAGTTCAGTCGCTCGATTGGCTCAACCATCGGTATTTCGGTGCTGGGAGCTATCGTCGCCAACGTCTTCGCCACCAGTTTCGCCTCGGCGCAATCGCCAGCCCTCAGGCGTGTGCTGGCCACGGCGGCGGCGCAGAAGCATGCGATTCCGACCGACCCACAGGTGCTGGTTGATCCTGCCGTGCAGCAGCAAATTCTCGCGGGATTCAAGACTTTCCTCGGCCCCCAGAACGGGAAGGCGCTCTTCGACCAATTCATCTCGACGGTCAGCGGCAGCCTGCTGGATGGGGTGCGCGCCTCGTTTTTCGCCATGCTGGTCATGGCGCTCGCCGCGCTGGTGGCAACGCTCTTCCTGAAAGAGATACCGCTGCGCGCCACTAACGCCGCGCCAACGGCTGGCGAAGGCCCAGCCATCCCGGAGCCAGCGACGCCGCTGGTGCTGGAATAGCTGGAACGGGTTATCCGACACCGAGATGCTGCACACGACGCTCCAGGCGACCTTTCAACCCGTGGCGATATCGTGCGTAAGTATGGTTGGAGAGCGCAAGAAGCGCGCTTGCCCACGTCGAAATGAGAGGCATGCGGATGGCGCGTGCGCGGCGCGGGCAGGTAGACGAGTTTGCGAAAGAGGCCTGGCGCGTGTCAACGTATTCCCGCTCGAACAGTTCGAACGATTTAGGATGTCTGCTGACGACCCTGATCGTGGCGGTCTGTCTGTTTGTGCCACTGGTTGGCCACATCTTTCTGACCGTCATGATTATCGGTGATGACCTCAGCTCGACAGAGAAGCTGCTCTGGCTGTTGTTGGTCTGGCTGGTGCCGGTGGCTGGCCCATTGCTGTATCTGCTGCTTGGCCAGCGGCGCAATCGCCTGTTGTAGTCGCATTCCCCCAACACAAATAGCCACATGCCGATGCCCTGACTGGGAAGCTCAGACAGGCGTCGGCCTTGTTTTCTTTCAGCATCTCGCCCGCACGGCGGCGCCATCCCACTCGATGTGCGGATCTCACCCAGGTGAAGCATTCCAAAACCCCTTATGAACGTGTCCTACGACGCGGTTTTACACAAGAATGAACTACACTGCTGCCCTACGGATGAACACCTTCACGGCCCTGTCGCTGTTGTCAGGTGAAAACACACGGTCGGAGGCATGATGGAATATGGATATCTCCGAGAGCTACACGCTGCATGCGCCTCGCGAACAGGTCTGGGATACCCTGCTCGCCCCGGATACCCTCAGGCGATCTGTTCCGGGCTGTGAATCACTTGAGCAGACAGGTAACGACAGCTATGCTGTGCGCTTGAATGTCACGATAGACGAAATCCAGGGCGTTTACGATGGCACTCTGCATCTGCTTGATATGCGGAAGCCAGAGATCTACCGGATGGTGGTTGATGGCGCTGGAGTGCGTGGCGACCTACACAGCAGCGCCGCCCTGCGGCTAGAAGTGAAAGACGCCGACACAACAGTCGTCCACTGTAGCGGACAGGCGCGGCTCGGCGGCGCGATTGCCAGCGTTGACACAGAGGCGGCGGATGGAGCGGCTAACAAACTGGTCAGGCAGTATTTTGATCAGTTGGCCGAGTTGCTGCCAGACACATCCGCTGGGATCACCGCTCCAGACGCGCCCGCAACAACTGCCACAAGTCTACCAGTTACTCCGGCTGAGGCTGCGCGAACGCCACGCAGGCGCAAAACGACCAGCCGCAAGTCCAAGGTCCAGCAGACAGCGACCAAAGCGGAGCCCCTCGCGCAAGCCAAGCAAACTGAGCAAGCCGAGCAAACTGAGCAGCAGGACAAGCCCCAAACGACCACCACGGCAGAGGCCCCCCGCGCCAGCAGCGCCACACCCAGGCGGCGTAGTGGGAATAGCGGGAATAGCGGGAATAGCGGGAAAGTGCAACAACGCAATGGCAAGGCGAAGAACACAAAGAATCCTGAAGTCGATCACGTCGCTGAGATAGCGGATACGCAGGCGATGCCAGATAGCCAGGATAATCAACTGATGTCTGAGGCAGTCGCTCCACCTTTGGTTCCAAGCGCCGATATATCTGACAGCGTGGAGACTGCGCTTATGGAGCAGGAGCCATCCAGCGAGCAGACGATACAGGTATCAGATGTCGCGCCGCCGACCGTGCTCGATATGTCGCTGCCGACCGTCGAGGTTGAAGCGGCCAAACCGCCTATCACGCCGAGCCGCGCTATGCCGAGCCGCGCTAGAGAGCAGAAAGACGCGACTGCCACGCCAGCCACAACCATCACGCAACGACGTTTTGAGCGGGCGACTATTGTGGGCCGAAGCGCGCTGGGCAGTTACGACGGCGAGCGTGGGCTGAAGGTGGCCGATGTTCTCGGCGTCTTCATCGCTGTCACCGCCGTAGCGCTGGCCGTGCTGATCGTCACGCTCGCCGTCGGCAGCCTGCACTAGCTCACTTTCCACCACCGATTCCACTACCGGTCCAGGCGAAACATGCGCTTATGCCAACCTGGTTGCGCGCCTCTCTGCCTGGAAAGAGCCAGATACCATCGCGACGTCGCTGCCATCCGGGCAGAGTGATGTCTGTATGTGTTACACTTGCCGTATCTTCCTCAAATGAAGTGTCGTCTGGCGCTGGTGAATGGCGCTGATGGCGACCCGGCGGATATACATCTTCTCGACCTTGACGCTGTTATTGTCATACACGCGAACGGAGGGATGATGGCCAATGGACATTTCTGGCAGCTACACGCTCAACGCTCCCCGCGAACAGGTCTGGGACGCCCTGCTCGATCCTGACCTCCTCAAACGCGCCATTCCCGGGTGTGAGTCGCTCGAACCAACCGGCGACAACCAGTATGCGATGCGCCTGAATGTCGATGTGGTGGGGGTCAAAGGGGCCTATCAGGGTACCATGCGCATCCTCGATGCCCAGAAACCGGAGTCGTACCGTGTCGTGGTTGACGGAGCGGGCGCTCGTGGCATCCTGCATAGCGATGGCGTACTCCGTCTGCAAGCCAACAACGCTGGCGCGACGGACATCCACTATAGCGGGCAGGCGCAACTTGGCGGTGCAGTTGCCAGCATTGGCGCGCAGGTGGCGCGTGGCGCGGCCAGCATGCTCCTCAAGCGGTACTTCGGTCGCATAGCGAGTTTGCTGCCAGCCATGGCCGCCGTGCCTGCCCCTGCCTCAGCCGCCTCGGTGGCCCCGGTCGCCGTGCCTGATGCGCCCCCCGCGCCATCTGTCCCTGAACCGCCCGCCGAGGCGCCGCCCGTCGCGGTAGCTGCTCCAATTGAGCCGCCTCCGACCAGCGCGCCAGCTGATATAGATGTACCGCCGGTCGCGGCTCCCGTGGAAACGACCTACACGCCAGCGCCTGCCGCCGCGAAGCCAGAACCATATGCTTCCCCGCCACCTGCCGCGCCGGTTGTCGAGTCGCCTCCACCCGCTTCACCCACTCCACCCGTTGTGTCCGCCACTTCGTCTGCCATGCCTGCGCGCGCGCCGCTTTCGGTTAGCAGCATCGAGAGCCAGCGCAGCTCGGCGGGGTTTATCGGCGTCATAGTAGCCGTTCTCGCGGTGGTGATCGTTGTGATCGTCGTTCTCGTCGTCGTCGGAGCGTTTCGCTAGCTGAGCCGGTTCTCGTCGGCGCCTGTCCCGTTCATCTCCAAATCACATCGCCTGGACATATCTCCAACGGAGAGATACACGGCACAATGTAGTGCGGAATCGTAGTGCGGCATGTGGAGTAGCGGCGATGCGCATTCAGGCGGCATCGTCACAATCGTCACAACGGCCAGCGTCACACCATCCCGGGCGGTTGTCTGGGGATGCCATCGAGCGGTGACGCGCAAGAGAGGACCGGAGACGTGGAACAAAACATTCGCGTAACCGTGAACGGGGACGAGCAACAAAGTTCTGTCGAACCCCGCACGCTATTGGTGCATTACCTGCGCGACGTACTCAATCTCACCGGCACTCACGTCGGATGCGATACTGGCCAGTGCGGCGCCTGCACGGTCCTGCTGAATGGCCAACCCGTGAAGAGCTGCATGGTGCTGGCGGTCCAGGCGGATGGCGCGCAGGTGCAGACGGTGGAGGGGCTGGCGCGGAATGGGGAGTATCACCCGATTCAGACCGCCTTCTGGGAGAAGCATGGCCTGCAATGCGGCTTCTGCACGCCCGGCATGATGATGGCGGCGGTGGGACTGCTTCAGCGCAACCCGCACCCTACCGACGCCGAGATTCGCGAGCAACTCGAAGGCAATCTCTGCCGCTGCACCGGCTACCAGAATATCGTCGCCGCCGTACGCTCAGCCGCCGAGGCGATGGGCGCCGGTTCCGCGCAGCCAGCAACCGCTGGAACCGCTGGCGAGTAGAGGGAGGATCCACCTATGTCTGTCTCCCGACTCTTTGGCGCGACGGTCAAGCGCCGCGAAGATCCCCGGCTCATCACCGGCAAGGGCATGTATACCGACGACTTCAAGCTGCCCGGCATGCTCCACATGGTCATTCTGCGCAGCCCCTATGCCCACGCCCGCATCACCTCGCTGGATGTGAGCAAGGCGAAGCAGGTGCGTGGCGTGCATGCCGTCCTCACGGGTAAAGACCTGGTGGGAAAGGTCAATCCCATCCCGACCGCCTGGCTCATCCCCGCCTCTGACCTCAAGACGCCAGCCTACCCGGCGCTGGCCATTGACCACGTGCGCTACACCGGTGACGCGGTGGCCGCGGTGGTGGCGGAGACGCCTGCTATCGCCCGTGACGCGCTCGACCTGATCGACGTGAACTACGAGCCGCTACCCGTCGTCACCGAGACCGAGAAGGCGCTGGCCGGGGGCGCGCCACAACTGCATGACGAGGCGCCGGGCAATCAGGCGTTCCACTGGTCGTTCGCCAATGGCGACGCCGACGGCGCAATCAACAATGCTGAGGTGGTCGTCCGGCATCGGTTTGTGCAGCAGCGGCTCATCCCCAACGCGATGGAGACACGCGGCGCGGTGGCAAGCTGGCAGCCCGGCGCGGATGAGCTGACGCTCTATAACACGACCCAGAATCCGCACATTGTTCGCTTCCTGTGCTCGGTCACCAACAACATCCCTGAGAATAAGATTCGCGTCTTCGCGCGCGATGTTGGCGGTGGCTTCGGCAGCAAGATCCCGTTCTATGGCGGCGACGCGCTCACTGTCTTTGCCTCGCAGGTGACGGGGCGGCCCGTCAAGTGGATCGAGGATCGCCGCGAGAACTATCTGGCGACTATCCACGGACGCGACCAGGTGACCGATGTGGAGCTGGCCGCCAGACGCGATGGAACGATGACCGGTCTGCGCGTCAAAGCCTATAGCAACATGGGCGCCTATCTCTCGACCGCCGCGCCCGGCGTGCCGACGTGGCTTTTCGCGCTGATCGTGCCTGGCTGCTACACGATTCAGGATTACAAGTGCGATGTCTGGGGCGCCTTCACCAATACGACACC
Organism: Ktedonobacterales bacterium; assembly: GCA_036273675.1. Classification (GTDB taxonomy): domain Bacteria; phylum Chloroflexota; class Ktedonobacteria; order Ktedonobacterales; family JADMIN01; genus DAHUXT01. The sequence goes on from DASUHD010000105.1 coordinate 25,314, forward strand.
GACCGACGCCTATCGTGGCGCGGGCCGCCCAGAGGCGGCCTTCCTGATGGAGCGGATGACCGATCTGCTGGCGGGTGAACTGGGCATGGACCCGGTGGACGTGCGCCGCAAGAACTTCATCCCCGCCGACGCCTTCCCCTACACGTCAGGCGGAACGCTGACCTATGACAGCGGCAACTATCAGGGGACGCTCGATAAGGCGCTGGAGATGGCCGACTACAGCGGTTTCCGCCAGCAGCAGCAGCAGATGCGCCAGCAGGGGCGCTATCAGGGTATCGGCCTCTCAACCTATGTGGAGGTCTGCGGCCTGGCGCCCTCACCCGCGGCGGGCGCGATGGGCTTCCAGGGCGGCCTCTGGGAACCAGCGACGGTGCGTATGCTGGCGACGGGCAAGGTGGTTGTCCTTACCGGGACGAGTCCGCATGGACAGGGCGAGGAGACGACCTTCGCGCAGCTGGTGGCCGATCAGCTTGGCGTCGCAGTCGAAGATGTGGATGTGGTGCACGGCGACACCGGGGCCATTCCGATGGGCTGGGGTACGTATGGCAGCCGCAGCACGGCAGTCGGCGGCACAGCCATCTTCAAGGCGACCCAGAAGGTGATCGAGAAGGCGAAGAAGGTCGCGGCGCATCTGCTCGAAGCAGCGCCCGACGATATTGTCTTCGATTCCGGCACGTTCCATGTGCAGGGCAGCCCAGACAAGACCAAGACGATCCAGGAGGTCGCCCTGATGGCGAACCTGGCGTGGAATATGCCTGAAGGGGTCGAGCCGGGGCTGGAAGAAAGCAGCTTCCACGATCCGACCAACTTCACCTATCCCTTTGGCGCGCATATCTGCACCGTCGAGGTGGACGCCGACACTGGCGAGGTGAAGATTCTTCGCTATGTCGCGGTGGATGATGTCGGCGTGGTAGTCAATCCGATGATCGTGGATGGCCAGGTGCATGGCGGCGTCGCGCAGGGCATTGGCCAGGCGCTCTATGAGCATGCCATCTATGACGAGGCGGGCCAGCTCATCACCGGCAGCATGACGGATTATGCGGTGCCAAATATGACGCAGATTCCCACCGTCGAGACGGCGCGCACCGAGACCCCCTGCCCGCACAACCTGACAGGCATCAAGGGCGTCGGCGAAACCGGCACCATCGCCGCCAGCCAGGCGGTTGTCAATGCGGTGGCGGATGCGCTCGCGCCGCTGGGCATCAAGCACATTGATATGCCGCTGACGCCCGAGCGCGTCTGGAAGGCAATACAGGCCGCGAAGAGCGCTGGTGCCTCAAATGGCAATCAACTCGGTCAGCCGGGTCAATAGCGCGGGAGGAGGAAGCTATGTATCCCACAAACTTTGCCTATGCCGCGCCAACATCGCTGGCCGATGTGATCGCGCAGATGCAGGCCGCCGGAGACGACGGCAAGCTGCTGGCGGGCGGCCAGAGTCTGATTCCGATGCTCAAGTTCCGGCTGGCCGACCCGGCGACGCTGATTGATCTGGGGCGGGTGCAGGAGCTACGCGGCATTCGTGTGGATGGCAATAACATTGTCATCGGCGCGATGACGCCGTACTATCAGGTGCTCAACTCAGGCGATGTGCAGAGCCGCTGCCCACTGCTGATTCAGACAATCCGGCAGGTGGGCGATCCACAGGTGCGCACGCGCGGCACGGTTGGCGGCAGCCTGGCGCATGCCGACCCGGCGGGCGACCTTCCCGCGGCGGCGGTGGCGCTCGGCGCGCAGCTTCTGGCGACCGGCGCCAGCGGCAACCGTCTCTACGACGCCGCCAACTTCTTCCAGGATGTGATGACGACCGCTCTGGAGCCAAGCGAGGTGCTGACCTCGATTAACTTCCCAGCGACCGATTCGCCCGGCACGGGAACCGCGTATCTCAAGCATCGTCATCCCGCCAGCGGCTACGCGGTGGTGGGCGTCGCGGCCATCGTGACGGTGGGCGCGGACGGCAATTGCCAGTCGGCGCGCATCGGCATCACGGGCGCTGGCTCGCATGCCACGCGGGCGACGGCCACCGAGCAGGCGCTCGCGGGGCGGCCACTCGACGCGCAATCGGTCGCGGCGGCCTGCGCCAATGCGGCCAGTGGCGTGGACCTGATGGGCGATAGCTACGCCTCATCGGACTTCCGCGCGCATCTGGCGCAGGTGCTGGCCCAGCGGGCGGTCTTGCAAGCGGCGCAAAACGCCCGGCGGTAACACGGACCGACCTCACCCCCACCCCCCTCTCCTCGCAGGAGAGGGGGGGTTTTGTGTGGCGAACTCATTGTGTGGATCGGTCCAGGCGCTCTGGTAATCCTTCAATCGGTAGGACCCGATGACGATGTCTCCCGGTGAGAGACCAGCGCGGCGACCGATGGGGCGGTGACTCCATCGGCGGTGGTCTGCCAGTCGTCGAGGGTGCCCGGTGCGGGGATCCACGGGGGCAGGGGCATGAGCAGGACTTTCGCTAACCCTTCCAGATAGGGTTCATACAGTTTGCGCAGTTCGTCTAGGTGGTCCACAACCATGCTGTTCTTTTCGACATCAGACGAGCCTCTTACGCTTGCGAGTAGCGTTTGCAAGCGGACACGCTCAGCCGACGGCAGTCGTCCGTCCGATGCGACCACTTTAGGGTTTTTGGACTGAAAGACCTGAGCTAGGTCAATAGCCGCATGGCGCGCCATCGCAAGGGTGACGGCAGCCTGTTCCGCCAGTTCCTCTTCCTCCTTTCCGGCAGCGCCGCGCCCGCAGGCCAGCACAAGCGCGCAGGCATCCAGAATCATCGCCAGCGCCGCTACCCACGATTGGTCCTCGTGCTGGGAGCGATAGAAGGCGAGCAGCGGGTACGAGAGGTGAGTCTCTAGTAACTCCGCCGACCAATTCTCCCACTCGGCAAGAATGCCCGTGAGCCGCCTCGCACGACGATTGGGTGGGTGGCGAAGAAGCAGTGCGCCAGCGGTGGGTGGCGAGCCTGCGTGAGCGTCGAGAAGCGAGATTCTCATCTCACGGCGAGAGAACGCCTGATAGAGTACAGGTAGATAGCCAATGACCAGGGCGAGCATGCCAAATCCGGTACCGACCTCGATCACGACAATGCTTCGCGCGGGACCGGCATGGGGAATGACGTCCCCCAGTCCCAGCGTAAGGAAGGTTGTCCCGCTGAAATAAAGATCAGTCCCAAAGCCTGGAGCGGCGCCTCCGGTGACCGAGAGCGGTGTGCTCAGCCCCCACAGGAGCAGGGCATAGCCGAGGATCAGCAGGAAGACCCAGAGCGCGAGCAGCACCAATAATGCGAGCGGCCCGTAGATGGCCAGAATCGCCTCGCGGCGCTCAAGCGTTGGTATGCGTCGGGCAAGAGACGACCAGGCACGCCAGGTGCCGCGGGTGTATATGCGCGCCAGCCGGAATCGTCGGGAGACTCGGCGCGGTAGAACCACCGTCTCGAACGCGTCCCAGAGCACCCCGGCGATGACGAGTACGGCGACAATAACAATCAGGATACGCACGAGAAGCATGCCATCATTCCCTCCTTCAGATCACAGGACAGATAGGTGATAACCGTGCTACACGCCCCGCAGACTTGCCCCCCAATCCCGATACTAGGGCGCAGATGTCTTGCAGGGAAGAGGCTCTGCGGGGTGAAGTGAGCGTGATCAGTCGAAAAAGCCACGTGTCAGCGGGGCGAAATAGCGGGAATCATCGAGTTCAACGCCAAGTGCGCGGACAAGTCGTGGCAGCCCATCACCATCGCTCATCGAGGCATTCTTTACACGATCAAGAATCACCCCACTTTGGCAAATGTAATCGGAATACAAGCATGCCCCGCCGAAACAGTCGACATTGATAAAGACAAACGTCACATCTGGATAGCGTTGGCTCCATCGCACCAACTCGTCCTCAAGAGCGTAGGCCAATTCGCGAGCTTGTTCCTGCTCCTCTTCCGTATCGCCGTAGGTGAGCGCACGTGAATGCACGGCGATACCAATGCCATGGAATGGCTCAGTGACGAGGCGCCCATCGCAACCGGGCCATTTGTCCAGGGCGGCTTCTAGAGTCTGTTATGAACTGAAGGAGGAGTGGTGATAGCATGCAGCATGAGCACGAATATCCCTCCCCCATCTCGAAAAGCCTACCCGACGGATGTCAGCGACGAGGAATGGGCGCTGGTTGCCCCGTACCTGACGCTCCTGCCGGAAGACGCGTTGCAGCGGCGCTACCCGTTGCGCGAGGTCTTCAACGCAGCTCGCTGGATCGTGCGCGCCGGTGCCCCTTGGCGTTTGTTGCCAACCAACTTTCCGCCGTGGCCCGTTGTTTACCAACAGACCCAGCGCTGGGTGGCCGCAGGCTGCTTTGAAGCCTTGGTCCACGACCTGCGGCTGCTGTTGCGTGCGCTGGCGGGACGACCTGGGCAGCCCAGCGCGGTCATTCTGGATGCACGCACGCTGCAATCGTCGCCCGAGAGCGGCGCACGCGCTGGGTACGACGGCCACAAACGCCGCAAGGGCTCCAAAGTGCATATGGCGGTGGACACGCTCGGACACCTGCTGGCCCTCCTGGTCACGCCAGCCAATGAGCAGGAACGTGCTCAGGTCGCGGACTTGGCGGCTCAAGTCCAGGCGGTGACCGGGGAGACCGTTGAGTTGGCCTACGTGGACCAGGGCTACACCGGGCCTGAGCCAGCGACCGCAGCGGCCGAGCAGGGCATCCAGTTGGCCGTCGTCAAACTGCCAGAGGCCAAATACGGCTTTGTGCTCTTGCCGCGCCGCTGGGTGGTCGAGCGCAGCTTCGCCTGGACAGCGCGCTTCCGCCGGTTGGCCCGCGATTATGAGCGCTTGCCCACCATGCTGGCGGGTTTGCACTTTCTGGCCTTCGCCTGCCTGATGTTGCACCAGTTGATCCATCCTGTCTGGAGTCCCTAACACGCTCTAGG
>DASUHD010000106.1:0-17240 GCA_036273675.1 Ktedonobacterales bacterium
TGTCGGCGTCAGCGTGACCGGGGTGGCTGGCCCAGACGAGCAGGAAGGCAAACCAGTCGGCACCGTACATATCGCCGTCGCCTCGCCACAGGGTACGCGCGACACCAGCCAGCGCTTCCGCGGGCCGCGCAGCGAGATCAAGCTGCGCGCCGCCTATACCGCGCTCAACCTGCTGCGGCTGCACCTGCTGCGCGAAGGTAGTGACTGAGCCGAGCGCTCAGGACGGCTTGATCACAAACGTATAGGTCTGGTTTAGAGTATCCTTCGCAGTAATCGTAACCTGGTCCGGGTGGCTGGAACAACTCCAGAGGTTCACCAGTATCGTATCTGTTTCGCCTTGCTTAAGACCGGGACTCATATTTTTCGGCAGTAGTTGACCACCATATTGTTTGCCGCTGTAGTAAATATGATAGCTGCTGCTGAGGCTGGGATTAGCCGACGTCCATTGCCAGCCCAATGTTCGTTGTGTTGTGTTGCTAATCGTCAGCGTCCCCGTACAGGTACTACTGCCTTGCGGTCGAACCAGAACGAGCGGCGATGGAGTAACTGTGAGCCGGGTGGGTGGTGGCGGTGTCGTCGTTGTGGGTTGCGCTGTCGCAGTCGGTACGGGCGTTGGCGTCTCGGTAGGCATGGGCGTCGCCGTTGGAATCGCGGCCGCGCGTGCCGTCTGAGTTGCGGAGAGCGCTGAAAGGCTCGCAGGTGACGCGCCGCCAAACGGCAACCCGCCGTTGAGCGCGAACAGCGCCCCACCGCCACACAAACTTGCCAGGAGAATCGCCGACGCCATCAGTATCAGCATCCAGCGGTAGCGCGACACGAATCCCCGAGACGCTGGTTGGCCGACCACCGCGAAGGACTCGGTCGTCGCGTCTGCTGTCCACCTATCCGCTCCATCATACGACTGCGCCGTTGAAAAGCGGACTGTCTTACGCTGCCAGCCGCCCGCCAGCGTGCGCATCGTCGCTCGCCCGGACCGCACGGCAGCATTGAGCGCCAGGGCAAAACTGCGCATGTCGGGATAGCGCTGCGTCGGAATCTTCGCCAGCGCCTTCATGACAACCTGCTCAAGCTCAGGGGGAATATCTTCGTTACGGCGGGAAGGGGGAACCACTGGCTCGGTCAGAACAAGCGCGGCCACCTCGTACGGTGTATCCGCCTCATGCGGCACGCGGCCAGTCAGCAGCTCATAGAGAACTGAGCCCAGCGCATAGATATCCGCGCGCTGATCAACCGGCCCGCCGCGCAGTTGCTCGGGCGCCATGTATTCCGGCGTGCCGACCGGCAGACCCGTCGCCGCCAGCGTCTGCGCCGCGTTTCCCTGGCGGTGAAACGACGGCACCTCACGGGCAATTCCAAAATCCGTCAGCAGCGCATGGCCGTCCCTGTCGAGCAGGATATTTTCTGGCTTGACATCGCGGTGTACCAGACCAACCCCGTGGGCGACTTCCAGCCCAGAGGCGATCTCGGTCACAATGCGGACTGACTCGCGAACGGAGAGGACACCCTCGTCATCGAGCCGGTCGCGGAGTGACTCGCTCAGCACTGGCATCACCAGATAGAGCAGATCGCCACGGTCCCCGCCATTGAAGGCGTAGACTTCGACAATATTTGGATGGCGCAGTTGCGCGACCCGGCGGGCCTCCGTGCGGAAGCGTGTGACGTAGTTGGGGTCAGCGGCCAGCGCGGCTGGCAACACCTTCACGGCGACCTCACGGCCCAGCGGCAACTCAAGCGCGCGATAGACCTCTGCCATACCGCCAGCGCCGAGTAGCGACTGTAGCTGATAATCGCCGAGCTTGCGCCCGACCAGATTTCCTCCGCTTCCTGGCCCCACCGGTTCCACCTCTCTCCCGCGCCTATCTCCAGCAGTCCATGACGTTCCCAGATCATCGTGGTTGGGCTATGCCGGGCATTCTAAGGCACCCAAGCTGACGGCGTCAACTGACTAGCCCATTACTTGTAACTCCGAAAACACCCCAACAGTATCGCCCGCCAGGAGTGTTGGCGCGGATCCTGTCGCATTTCCCAGGACTGCTGGAAGAGGCGCCGTGACCCCTCCGGGCGAGGTGTGCAGCACGCGCACGCCAAGCCGCAGAGCTCCCGCCTCCCGGCTGGTGATCAGCAACGGCCAATTGCGCACCACATATATCTGGCCGGGCTGCCATGTCGCCAGCGGGCGCCAGAGCGTCGTCGCAAAGTCGTCCTCGGTGAACTCCGACCCATCGGCCCGAATGAATACCACTTCTATCGTGTCATCAGTCGTCAGCGTCTGCTCGGCACGCCAGTACGTCGTCACGGTGAGATAGGGATTGTTAACGTAGAGCGAGGGCGCTGGCGAGACATCGTATCCGACCAGTTGCAGCGACGGACCAAAGCGAATGGCGGTAGCATGCGGAATGGCATTCGCCGCCGTCACGGCGAAGCGATAGAACGCCTGTGGCAGCCACCAGCGATCAGCCGGATCGAGCGCTGGCCCGCGTCCCTTCGCGAGCAACAGATACCCGTCGTCGGCCACGGCCACGTGATACGCGCCGCCGGTCAGCAAGCTATGTACTTGATCCATGTAGACCCGCACATCGAGACTCTGTGGAAACAGTCCGCCTGTCACGTCCAGAAATACGTAGTCGGCGTCCTGCATATGATCGGGAAAGAGATAGATGTGGCGCCGCTGGCTGAGGTGCGGCACGAGGTCAGTCTGCGCTGAGACACTGGCATCGGGCGGGATCCGCGCGATAATCGTGTCGGCCAGTCGCGCGTGCGCCGTGACGACCGGCCAGGTAAACCCTTTCGTTAGCGACGTGTAGCCGTGATCGCGCTGCGCCCGGAGCGCAAACAGCAGCACGAGCAGCGTCAGCGCCACCATCAGCGCTCGCCGGAGCGGAATCTGCGCCGCCCATTGCTGCCACTGTGGCCACCGGAGCATGTGAGCCGAAAGCCGTGGCCGCACCCAAGCGCCAGCCCGGGCCCCCAGGCCCGCGAGCGCCGCTACACCTTCGATAGCGGCAACAATCAGCACCGGGACAATCTCGGCGTTGTACTGGTAAATGCCAGAGTACATCGGAGCATAACTGCTCAGCATGTTGATCGCCAGCGCGGGTACGGCAATGAGCAGCGTCAGGGGAGCGAACAGTGGCAGATAGGCCAGCGGCGCGAGCAGCGTGCGCAGGTAAACGATGCGATCTGGCGAGAAGATATAGTCGCGCACCACCTGAACCGGATGCGTCAGCACATAGAGCGCGACCTGCCCCGGGGAATCGCCAAACTGCGAGTAGCGGGCAACCGTCGGCGACTGCCCCAGCGGACTGGCGAGATGCATGATCGCAAGCTCCGCGACCAGCCAGACCGCCGCGAGGGCAACGAGCCCCCAGCCGAGGCGGGCGCGGCGCTGAAGCATGACGATGCTCAGCCCTATCAGGGCAACGTCGAGCGGTATCTCCTCCTTGGTCGAGAGCGCGAGCAGGCATGCGATAATTAACCCAATGTTATTGCGTGAGAGCATGAAATAGAGCGCAAAGAGCAGAAACGCCGCCGATAGCGTCACCGCGTGAAAGTCATCGGTGACGGCGGCTTGCAGCGAGGGAAAGAGCAGATAGGCCGCTGCGAAGACGATCCCCGCGAACGGGCTGCGCAGCCGACGCATGGCAAGCCAGAACGCGGGGAAGGCGCCGCTGGCGACAATGAGCGCCTGCGCGAATTGGAGCGTTTTGGGCGATGGCGCGATCAGATAGAGCAGCGAGAGCGGAAACATGATTGGCTCGAAGTGGATGGCGAGCCGAGAAATATCGCCGAGGCAATTGTTGTCAGTGACACGGTCGCATATCGTCTGGTGGAGCGGCGCTCCGTGGAGCGTGTTCCACAACGCCTGATCCACAATTCCCAGGTCTTCGGCGTGCGTCATATAGGCGTCGTGCCGCGCGAACAGGTAGGCCGAGAAGAAGATGGTGAAGGCCAGCGCCATCGCGCCAACGATACCGAGCGCGATGCGAGGCCAGATGCCCTCCGGCGAAGACGAGAGCGGCGGATAGCGATCCAGCATGCGCGCCAACGTGCGGCGCGCTGGGCGCAGACGTGAGACATTCCAGCGCGCGCGCGCGGCCGTACGCAGTGACACCATGTGAGACTTTACCTGGGAGACGACTTTGGCGGCTCCGCGAGGCGCAGGCATTGAGGATGGGGTGCGTGACGAGTCATCTGGCTCAGATGTGTCTGTCGGAGTCACGGGACGCCTCCTATGACTCCGGCGCTGGCTCAGCGGTTGGCGGCTGCACCCGGATACCTCCTGGGGCAAGGTGCGCAACAGTCACGCAGATCAGCTCGGCGCCAGTGGTGAGCAGCCGCGCCATGAACGCCACAACCAGCGCAACACCCAGACTGGCGTCGGCGCCGGAGACAAGACCGCACGCTATCAGCAATCCCGCGATGGCGGCTTCGCGGAAGCCCAGCCCACTAGGCGTCAAAATAGCGAGAAAGCCAACGTCCCAGCCCATCGCATTGATGCCGATGGCCAGCACAACCGCGACAATCGTCGATGGCGTATTGGTCAGCGAGCGGATCAGCAGATAGAAGCCAATTCCCCCAACGACCCAACTCATTGCCCAATAGCCCGTGATGACGAGGAGGTCGCGGTAGCGTAGCCCCAGCGTCACCGGTTCGCGTCGCATCATGCGCAAGCCGCGATTCAATATCCCCTGGAGCAGCCGCGGATGCAACCCAACGAGGAGCAATGGCACGCCCACAAGGCCGATGCCGACGATGACATCCCGGGGTATGACCCGTGTCAGCCCGGTGACATCGGGCCAGAACAGGAGTGACAGCGCGAATACCAGCGCCGCGGACGTGATCTTGGTGGCCAGCTCGATCACCATGCTCGCCAGACCAATAGGCTTGGGTACGCCACGACTCTCCGCGCCGAACACGCGCGCGAACACATGCCAGACATTCCCAGGAATGTAACGGACGAACTCCGCGCTGAGATAGATGCGCTGGCTGGAAACGATGTCGAGGTCACTCCCGAGGCGTCGCAGGATGCCGCGCCAGATGAGCGCATAGGTGAGCTCCTGCGCGACAAACACCAGCAGCGCTACCGCCAGCAGTTCCCACTGCACATGCCACTGATACTGCGAGAGCTTCGTCCAGCTTGTACGGATGCCGAGCGCCAGGAATACCGCGATCAGCGCGACCACCACAAACTGCACCACTCGCTTGTGGGCGCGTAGCCAGCCGAAGGCCTGCTGAACGATATCCATGAAATGTCGTGGCTTGTGCGCGGCCATCAGTCGAGCACCTGCTTGATGCTGTACTCATCGTCCGGGCGATAGGCGAAGTGGCGGATCATCTCGCTCTGCAGGCCGGTCAGAATGAAGCTGATACCGAAGACGATTAGCAAAATACCCACAAACAGGAGCGGGCGCGTGTGGATTTCCTGATGCGAGCCAATTGGCAGAAAGCGGTCAAGGACGATATAGAGATCGACCAGCACGCCCGCCACCGTCGCCAGCAGCCCTATCGCACCGAACAGGCGTAGCGGCGTCTGAAGATACTGCATAAGGAAGACGACCATCATCAGATCGAGAAAGCCGCGCAAGAAGCGCCGCGCCCCGTATTTCGACTTGCCAAACTTGCGCTTGTGGTGGCGCACCTTCACCTCGGTCACCCGGAAGCCGCGCTCGTGCGCCAGCACCGGGATGAAGCGATGGAGTTCGCCATAGAGCTTCACGTCGTCGAGTACTTCGCGGCGGTACGCCTTGAATCCACAGTTAATATCGTGCAGCCGCACGCCGGTCGTCACGCTGACCATGCGATTGAAGAAGAATGAGGGCCAGGTCTTGGTGATGGGGTCATGGCGAGGATATTTCCAGCCAGAGACGAGGTCGTAGCCTTCGTCGAGCTTCTCGATGAACTTTGCCATCTCTTCGGGATCGTCTTGCAGGTCGGCGTCCATCGTGAAAACAATATCCCCGCGCACATGCGAAAAGCCAGCCACCAGCGCTGGGGTCTTGCCGAAGTTGCGGCGAAAACGAATCACCCGGACACGCTGGTCCTGCTCGTGCAATGTGGTGAGCGTGGCAAATGACCCGTCTCGGCTTCCGTCATCCACAAAGAGGATTTCATACGACTGACCCAAACGCTCCAATGCGGCGGTGAGCGCTTGATAGAGTGGGCGCAGACTCTGCTCCTCGTTATACACAGGCACGACGACTGAAATGCCCAGCCGTGTCTCCTGTACGAGCTCGGGCGCCGTGTCAGGCCGAGGGCTTGTCGAATTTTGCATTGTCCTGCAACTCCAGACATAGGTGGGCATGGCAACGGGTTTTTCCATGCTCCATCTGGGAATTATCCCACTCGACTGCCGCGAGAGTCAACGTAACCGCGACCTTCAGGCAAAGAGAGCGCGCACATCGTACCCGCAATATGATACCCTGCTGTTGGCAAGATTGCACAGAGATGCGCAAAGATGAAAGTGAGCGGAGTCGATGGCGCTGACGGTGGGCATGCGCGGCGAAGCGTCTCTGGTGGTCGGTGAGGCGCAGACCGCCGCGGCCTTCGGCGCGGGGGGAGTGCTGGTGTTGGGAACGCCGGTGATGATTGGTCTGATGGAGAACGCGGCGTGGCAACTTGTGCAGCCGGAGCTTCCAGAGGGTGAATCAACGGTGGGTACGCTGGTGAATGTGCGCCACCTCGCTGCCACCCCAATGGGTGGGCATGTGGTCGCCACCGCCGAGCTGATCGAGATAGATGACAGGCGACTGGTCTTCCGGGTGAGCGCCCGCGACGACACCCAACTCATCGGCGAGGGGACGCATGAGCGTTTTCGCATCGTGCTGGAACGTTTTCTGGCGCGCTTGCCAAAATCACCTGAGGCCTGATAAATAACGCTTGCGCGCTTGCATCTTACCGGAGGTGCGCTACAATACCACTGCTGAGATAGAATACACAAGCCCATGACACAGACGCCGAGACACATGGTACAGTGTTAGCTGTGTGAGACGTTGTGGCGCGGATGGCAAGGCGCCGCCGCAGCCGGTGGTTAAACCGCGAGGTGGGGCAGGAGTCAATATGTCGCTCATCAACATGGCGAAACGCGAGATCAACTGTAAGATTGTTTACTATGGCATCGGCCTGAGCGGCAAAACCACGAACCTGCATTTCATTCACCGGACCGTCAACCCGGCGGATGTCGGCGAGATGGTCTCGATTGATACCGAGACCGAGCGCACGCTCTACTTTGACCTGCTACCGCTGGAGCTTGGGCGTGTTCACGGGTTCACCATCCGCTTTCAGCTCTACACGGTCCCTGGCCAGGTGCTCTATCAACAGACGCGCATCTCCGTGCTCAAAGGCGCGGACTGCGTAGTCTTCGTGGCCGATTCGCAGGCAAACAAGCTCCAGGAAAACATCGAGAGCTTCAACGAGCTGCGCGAGCAGTTGCGGCGGATGGGCAAGCGCCCTGGCGAGTTCCCGCTGGTGATGCAATGGAACAAGCGCGATCTGCCGGATATCCTCCCTGTCCCCGTGCTCGAACAGTATCTCAACCCATTTCACAGCCCCAGCTTCGAGGCGGTCGCGGTCAATGGCGGCGGCGTCATCGAGAGCCTGCGTGTGGGCATTAATTCAACGCTTCGCCAGCTCGACCGCATGTAGTTTGCAACTAGTGTCGAAGCAACATTCTTCGTGAATGTACGGGCGTCTCGGGCAAAGGAAGACGAGACATCAATTCTATTGAGGACGCTTGCAAGCGTCCGAATGCACAACGAGTCCTCACAGTCCCGCCCGTCTTGGCGCAAGGTCGCGTGCGGGCAATAGCAGTGGCACACAGCCTAGCAGCGATTCAGAGGCCCCACCAAAATAGGGGTTCGGTACAGCCCAATATAGGGAATATCCCCGTCGAAACATCGCACGCGACCAGGTATCCTGTGGACATCGCCTTGAGCGCGATGTGTTTTTGTTACACGCCGTCTGGAGCCGCGCAACCGCTGGCCAATGAGCGGTTGACATAGCCAGACGGGAAGAAAGGAAAACCTGTGCATGCCACTATTCATGGATATTCATAAGCACGTCGAAGGGCTGACAGCCGAGGCTGTCAAGGGAGCGCACGAGGCTGATCTCGCGACGCAGGAGCAATTCGATGTGCGCTACCTTCAATATTGGTTCGATGAAGGCACTGGGAGAGTGTTCTGCCTGGTCGAAGCTCCCAATGCCGAGGCAGCAGCCGAGGTACACCGTCGGGCACATGGCCTGGTCGCCGATGAGATTACCGAGGTGAAGCAAGGCTCCTGAGGCACACGTCCAGCACATGAATGCTGGCCCATCGCGTGGGTCCCCTCTCGCCCACCCCGGTCGACTGGGGACTGCGCTAGCTCCCTCCGCGCCCTGAGAGCCGTCTGCGGATTTCGGAAAGGCCTGGCACGAGCCTGTAGCGCGCCAGGACGAACCAGGCGGCTGCCCCGACGATCATGACAAGCAGCAGCGTACTCAGAATGCCTCCACTGCTGCCTGCCACAGCGGGATAGCGCGCAATCTGCCCCGCCGCGACGAACGTCACCGTGGGAGTATTCTGGCCAGGCACAACAACAATTGCGGGAATGGCATGCGTCAGGCCATCCGCGACTTTGGCCCAGTGCTGGCCGCCATCGGTGCTGGTATAGACCGTCTGCCCCGTCCCCGCGTAGAGTAGCCCAGGCGTGGCAAAGTAGGTCGCCAGCGAGTAGACCGCGCCAGTGGGCAGGCCAGTGTTGGCGGCATTCCAGGTCGTCTCACCGCTCACACGCGCGTAGACGCCCGACGACGACCCTATATAGAGCATTGGGCCGGAGGAAGCGGCGCCGCCCGATGTCAGTTGTAGCAGGGCATAGGCGTCAGTCTTCGGGGGCAGACCGTCATCATCCTTGGCCCAGCTTGCGCCGGCGTCGTGTGATACATAGACGCCAGTGCCAACGCCAGAGACCGCCGCATAGAGCGCCTTCGATGCGCCATCCCACAGCAGCGCCTGCACTACCGCATTCGCTGGCATCGACGCGGTCGTTATTGACGGGACGACCGCCTTCCAGCTTTTGCTGCCGTCGGCGCTCGAATAGAATCCCTTGCCCGCGACGCTGATGTACAGAGTTGTAGCATCGGCGCCCGTTGTGATTGCGGTGACGTTCGCTCCAGCTGGAAGCCCGCTATTGTGCGCTGCGTACTTATTGCCATAGTCGCTGCTGGCGTAGAAGCCGCCAGCGGTACCCGCATAGACGGCCCCTTCGGTGTAGGGGTTCGGGAGGATGACATTGACCGGGCCATGGCCGGGGCTTTGCACGCTCGTCACAAAGACGCCTGACTTGTCGCCGCGCGCCAGATACGTTGTGCCATCGCTGCCGCCAGCGAAGATGATGCCGCGGATGTGGGGATCGGACGCCAGCGTATTGATCTGCGCATTCGTCGGGCCGACGTTCTGCCACTGGTTAGCGGGCGCCGCAGTCCCGCAGCCCGCCAGCGCCAATAAGACGGCCATCAGTCCAAACGCGCCGACCCGCCACAGACCCAGTCTCATGCACCCGTCCTCAGTTCTCGTAAATCAGTTTTCGCTCATACAAAGACGTCAGCCAGACAATGTAAGACGATCAGGGCAATAGTTCGATCTCCTGCCCTAGCCCGCGCTCGCGCGCCAGCGCATAGACCAACCCGGCGACCGCAACATCTTCCAGCCCGATGCCGAGCGACTTGAACAGCGTGATTGCTTCCGCATTTGGACGGCCCGCCACGTTGCCCGCGACGATCTCACTCAACTCGACCGCGCGCTCCATCGCGAAATCACCAGACTGAGCCGCCAGTAGCAGGTCGCCCGCCTCAATCTCCGCCTGATCGCGAGCATCCACCGCCACGACATCGCTTCGCCGGACCGCCTCGCCATCTACCTCACGGCGGTGCGCCCAGTTCGATCCCATGACATTGAGGTGCTGGCCCGATTGCAGCCATGCGCCCAGTACCACGGGATCGTGCGCCGTCGTCGCGGTGACGATAATATCGGCCTCGCGCACTGCCTGTTCGGCCTCTTCAATGGGGGAGCATGAGACACCGGTCACTGCCGCGAGCGCTTCACAGAAGGCACGCGTCCGCTCTATAGAACGCCCGTAGACCAGGAATTTTTCAACATGCCGCGCTTCACGCATCGCCAGCGCCTGTGTCTGACCCTGCCCGCCCGCGCCGATGATGGCGACGACATGCGCATCTGGGCGCGCCATGTAGCGCGTCGCCACGCCTGACGCCCCACCGGTTCGCATCTGACCAAGCAGGTCCGCCTCGATCAGCGCCAGCAGCCGTCCATCCTCCGCCGAGAAGAGCTGGATGAGGAACCGCACCTTCCCCGCGATGGCGCTGTAGTCTTTCAGGCCGACGAGGCCAGGACCATCCGCCTCGGGGTGGCCCGGCGTTCCCGGCACATAGGCGGGCAGCACATGCAACACGCCGCGTCCATCGGGGAGCACGACGCGCCGACGCGGCTGATTGCGCGCCTCGCCCGCCGCTTGGCGACGGAAAGCGGCGTCGAGCACGCCCATCGTGTCAGACATTGTCAGCACAGCCTGCACATCCGCCTCGCGCAAGACCAGTGTCATCGCTCCCTCCTTAACGACTGGTTGTCCGTATTCCGCCTAATCGCGAGCGGCCAACAACTCATCGAGCGCCGAGATAATCAGCTCGTTTTCTTCGACGGTGTTGTAGAAATGCGGCGAGATACGCAACCGTCCCGGACGCGAATCCACAATAATGCCGCGCTGGGCGAGGCTGCTGACCAACTCCTCCGGTCGCTCCATACTCAGCATCACAATAGAGCTACGCACGGCGCCATCCGCCGGGCTGAGCAGCTTCCAGCCGCGCTCCTGAATGCGTCGGACGAGGTCATCGGCCAGCCAGCGCGTGCGCTCACGAATGCGCTCAACGCCAACCTCCAGCACGATGTCGAGCGAGGCGTTCGCCGCGAAAATCGGGGCCACGGCGGGCGTACCCGCCTCCAGGCGCTGCGCATCGTCGCGATACTCGAAGACGCCCGTGCGGAACTCGAACATATCGCGCGATCCCCACCAGCCAGTGACGCTTGGCCGCACCTTCTGGATCAGGTCTTCGCGCACATAGATAAATGCCAGGCCGGGGCCGCCCATCAACCACTTGAGCGTGCCAGTCACCAGAAAATCGATATCCAGCGCCTTCACATCAATCGGGATCTGCCCGGTACCCTGATAATCGTCTATCAGCACCAGCGCGCCCTGCTTGTGCGCGTGGCGCGTCAGCTTCGCGATGTCCTGGATGTAGCCGCTGAGGTAGAAGACACGCGACGTGGCGACGAGACCGGTTCGGTTATCTATCGCTTCCATCAGCTGCTCGGTGGGCAGGGTCATACGATCAGGACTTTCGACGAAGTCCACCTCGATACCCAGCCGCTGCTTGGCCATCCACTGATACGCCAGCGTCGGAAAGTCGAGGTCGGCCATGACGATGCGGTTGCGCTCACCCAGATCAAGCCCCGTGGCAATCTCACTGAGCGCAGCGGAGACATTCGGCGCGATGGCGACTTCATGGGGCTGCGCGCCGATTATCCGTGCGAATTTCTCGCGTACCTCGGCAATCTCGCCCACCCAGAGCTTATACCAGGCGGAGGCGCCATACTCGTTCCACAGCTCCTGGAAGCGCGCCATGCCCGCCATCGAGCGGGCCGAGAGCGCGCCGAGTGAGCAACTGTTGAGGTAGGTCTTGCGCTGAAGAATGGGAAACTCTTTGCGCCACGACAGTAGATCCCGGTGTGGCTCGGCAGCCTGCCGCTGGCGAACAGGCGTCGCCGTCGCCGCACCTCGCTGTGCGCGGGATGTTGTCGCTGATGTAGAAGGCGCCCGCTTTGCCGGCGGGGTAGTTATCTTGATTGCCGCGCCATTGCCGCTCTCAGATGTCTTTCGCTGCACGCTGTTGCCTCCGCTCAGTCTGCCCAAGCTACATTGCTTCCAGGAGGCTATTGTACCACGGTTCGCGTCAGTAATAACCACGAAAAACGCCCACCTCTGCCGCGTGCTACACTGCAACAGCAAATGATACATCAGTCAGCATGAGCTATCGCGTCACAGACATGGCGATTCACGGCGGACGGGAGCGGATATGGTCAGCGCGGAGATCGAGCTACGGGGACACATTATCGATTCATTCATTCTGCCGCGCGTCTGGGGAGCCATCGAGGAGGCGGGCGCGCATTTCCATGTCCGCGAGATGCGTATTGGCCAGAGCGAGACCGAGACAAGCTATGCGCGTATCGAGGTATCCGCCGAGAGCCAGCAGATGCTCGACGACCTCATCCCCGAGTTGCAGCGTCTTGGCGCCGACCTGGCAACGGTCCAGAATGCGCGCACGGCGCTAGTGACGCAGCCGGGTGTGCTGCCCGACGACTTCTACTCCACCACCAATCTGCCAACTGAGGTTCGCGTGGATGGCGATTGGCTGCCCGTCGCGAACATCGAGATGGATGTCGCTATCGTTATCGATCACGACGCTAAAGCTGCCCACACCACGCCGATGCATGAGGCGCAGGTTGGCGATGCGGTGGTGGTCGGCTACGACGGCGTCCGCGTCGAGGCGCAGGAGCGTCCTCGCCAGCGCGAAGCGTTCGGCTTCATGCAAAGCCCGGTCTCATCCGAACGCGCCAAGGCGCTCGCCATCCGTGAGGTGGCCGCGGCGTTGATCACCGCCCGGCGACGCGGCGACAAAATCCTCTGGGTGCTTGGTCCGGCCATTGTTCACACGGCGGCGCGCGGCTCGGTCGCCGAGCTGATCCGGCGCGGCTACGTGCAGGTGATCTTTGGCGGCAATGCCATCGTCGCCCACGATGCGGAGGCCGCGATGTTTGGCACTTCACTGGGGGTAGACCTTAAGACTGGTGAGCCAGTGGAGCATGGCCACCGCAACCACCTGCGCGCGATCAACAAGGTACGTTCGCTCGGGTCACTCGAAGCCGCCCATGCGGCCGGGCTGCTTGGCGATGGGATCGTCGCCGCTTCGCTGGAACACGGCGTCGAGCTGGTGCTGGCTGGCTCGATCCGCGACGACGGACCGATGCCCGGTGTCATCACCGATAGTGTCGCGGCCCAGGGGCGGATGCGTGAAGCAGCGCGCGGCGTAGAGGTCGCGATCATGGCCGCCTCGATGCTCCACGCCATCGCCACCGGTAATCTGCTACCCGCCTCGGTGCGCACCGTCGTGGTGGATATCAATCCTGCCGTCGTCACCAAGCTCGCCGACCGGGGCAGCGCCCAGGTCATGGGCCTCGTCACCGATGTCGAGCTTTTCCTCAGCGCGCTCGTCGATGCGCTCTCAACCACCTAAGTACTGTCACGGATCGCCGGCGACCAGCACATACTCCTTCTTGCCTACGTCCTATATAGTAATCGCAGCTATCGCCCGGAAAATATCTGGGGCCATAGGCGTAAAGGCAAGGGGGAGTAGCTCATCACTATGGTGAAACGACATCATATGCGCGGGCTCACACCACTGGTGACACTGGCGCTCGTCGCGCTGCTGGGAGCGTGTGGCCAGACCTCTACGAGGAATAGGACAAATGCGAGTGCGAAAGCGCTCAAGACGCCAAGCGCGGTTTCCGTAGGAACCGCGACCCCAACGGACGTTCCGCTGCCGTATTCCTTTCCCAAGAGGTGGCTGCCCGCGCCTGACGGGGCCGACTTGCCGCAATTTCCTTCAACGATTGGCAGCATCGAGTTCTCGCCATCATCGCCGCAGACGGGCTATCTTTGCGTCGTTTCCCCTGATAGTGTCAACGATTCGCCGTCAGCGCCGCCATTTGTCTCGGTGACGCACGATAGCGGCCAGTCCTGGGAGGCAGCATCAGGCGCTGGATCGAGCTTCAAGACAGCATGCCATATCCTCATCGATCAGAACGATCCCAGTGACGTTTTTGTAGAAGCGGGCAAGTCAATCCCAGGCGCAGGGCCATCGCTCCCCTTCTTCCGCAGCCAGAATGGTGGCGCGACCTGGAAGACCATCAAGCTACCAATCCTCACAAATGGCACAACTTACGTGAGTTCGGTCGCTACTGTTCAGTCGCGGCTGATTGTGATGCTTGGTTTCGACGGTGAGGCAGGGCCAACTACCAGCACACTGTATAGCAGTGATGACGGCGGCCAGACATGGCAACAAATCAATCTCGTTGTCAATGGACAGACCATGCAATTGGGAGAGCTATGGATTTCCGGCACTACGCTTATCATCGCAGCGGGGTCCGCATGCCAGGGGGCATGTGGCGCGCTGCAGGCGCCGATCAGGAGTCAGCGCGGAATACGCCCGCTCAGCGTGCCACTCTCCAGCCAGCCGCCGTCGCCGAACTACTATTTCAAATCGACTGATGGCGGTCGGAGCTGGACGGCGATTGCAACCCCCATCAGCAATTTGGCAAATCTGATGATTGCGCGATCCTCGGACGGTTCGGCTACGTACCTCGTTGGCGTAGGCCCTGGCACGTCCAGTCAATCACTTATGAATCAGGTCGGTTACTACTCGAAGGATGGCGGCGCGACCTGGAGGCAACTCCCAATGTTCGCGGGCGTCGAGAACGGATATCCTGACCCCTACTCGTTCGGCGCATTTGACACCGACATATTGCCCGATGGCTCCGTCATGACGACGCCGTTTCATACCACTGGCACTAACTCTGGTAACAATGCGGGCGTGTTTCTGATCCATCCGAGCGATCCGACGCCGACATGGCAGCCACTTATCAGGTCGTTTAATGCTGTCGCAGTGTATCCAGTCGCCACAGCCACGGGCATCCGTGTTTGGGGATTGACCATGAGCCCTAACCAGGCGGGAGGATTCCTCAACTATTTCGATCTACCCTGAGCAAACGCTTTCCAGACCGTCTAGGCTGTATACCACCCTCTTTCCGGCCACTAGATCGAAGAGAGGGTGGTATGTTCGCGCATTTTAGACTGCTATGCGCTCTATGCGCTCACCTCGATCATGGAGAGCGGCTTCGCGTTACGCACATGGGGGTTGATCGTCGCGAGTATGCTCACGAAGGCCTGGAGCGCCATGAAGGCGAGCACCGTTACCAGCGGGTTGAACGCTTCGAGCAGGAGTCCTGTCACCGCGAGGCCGATTGGCTGCCCGGCAAAGGCAATCAAGCGAAAGACGCTGTTGACGCGCCCCTGTAGCTCATCGGGGATGAGCGCCAGGCGATAGCTCATCTGCACGACGTTGTATACTGGACTGCTCACAAATGCCATCGCCACGACGATGCCCAGCCAGACCGGGTTGGGCGCCAGCGCATAGAGCGGGAAGAGCAGTGTCCAGAGCCACATCATACTAATAATCACCGTGGCGAAGCGCGCGCGCTTCTGCACCCACGGCGCGATGGCCGCGCCGATGATGCCGCCGATGCCGCCAATCGTAAAGATAAGACCGACCACCAGCGACGAGGCATGCATTTGGTCCTGCGCGACAACAATGATGATGAGCACGAGGCCTGGAATGTTGGTGACGCCCGTCAGTACGGCGATAAAGCGGATGAGCGGCTGATGCCAGAGCCAGACCAGTCCCTCAGCGATCTCCTTCCGTAGCGAACGCCGAGTCTCGACGTTTCGCTCGCCCTGAAAGCGCGCGGGGATGAAGAAGAGCGTCACGACCGAAATGGTATATGATACAGCGTCGGCGACGAATGGCAGCAGCGCGTGCAGGCCGAAGAGCGCGCCGCCCAGCGCCGGACCTACCAGGGCGGCTGTTCCGTCGGTTGCGGCATTCTGCGCGGTGGCGGCGGGAAGCTGCTCCTTCGAGACGACCCGCGGCAGACAGGCTACCTCCGCGATGTTGAAGAAGACAAAGAGGGACCCCTCTACCGCTGAGACGATGTAGAGCTGCGCCAGGCTGAGGTGGTTCACCGCCAGGGCGACGGGAATGCTGCCCATCGCGATGGCGCGTCCAGTATCGCAGATGATCATTACGCGCTTGCGGTCCCACCGGTCCACCAGCGCGCCAGCGGGCAGGCTGAAAAACAGATAGGGCAGCGCGCGCACCGCGCCCATCAATCCAGCCTGGGCGGGCGAGTTTGTCACAAATAGCACCAGCAGCGGGAAGGCGACCGTCGATACCTCCGTGCCTATCGTAGAGACGGCCTGACCACTCCAGAGCAGCATGTAGCTGCGATTGCGCCAGAGCCGTCCAGGCCGTGTCGCGCGCGGTTGTTCGGCTGGCATCGCGGATGTGGTCATGCATCGTCCTCTTTGCTGCTCTCGTTCACACCACCACCATCAGAATGAGTTGGTTCTGCCACTGGCCCATCCTGAAGATATGAGGGTGACTGAAAAAACGCGACCGACAGGCTAAATACCGTACCTTCCTCCGGCTGCGGCTCGGCGATAAACTCGTCAACCAGCTCCATCACGCGCCGCTCAAAGTAGGCATAGCGCTCGGCGGTCAGACGCGTGTGTGGAAACGCTGTTTTCACCAGCGCTTCCGGGCTGCCATCGACCAGTGTCTCGGCCAGCTCATCGCGGGCATCCGTCAAAAATCTCACTAGCGCAGGAACTTTCCCCGTAACAACGTCGGGAAAGTTATACGTGAAGATACGCGCTGTCCGGGTGTAATACTTGGCGACGATGCCACGCACCAGTCGCCGCGCAACCACCTTCGCTAGTCCAGCGGACTCAAGCACCTGTAAATGATGGCCGATTGTGCCTGGCGGCATCTTGAGCCGGTCCGCAATCTGCTTGGCTGTCGCCGGTCTGCTCTGAATGATGCCCAGGATGCGATGGCGCATCGGGTCGGCCAGCGCCTTCATCTGTTGCGGCGTATCGACATCGAGCGAGAGCGGAAGCTCTGGCATGGTCACCGGCACATCCTCTGGAAGCGCCTCCGGCTCGCTCCACTCAGTAGACTCGTCATTGTCCATACCTTCGCTCCATCACTCATCCCCACGGCACGCTCGACGTACGGCTTTACTCGTACGTGCGGAAAACATAGCACAGCGATGCCTCAGTGTCAAGTAGCCGTGCGAGGGATGTTTTCGGGTGCGGTTTTTGGAGAGCAGGTCCAAAAGGCTTGACAGCGCCCTGGGGTGTCCGTTATACTCTAGCTTGTCACTCGCGAGTTGTGAGACGCGGGGGGACTGGTGACTAGAGCGGAGGGGACACACCCGTTCCCATCCCGAACACGGTCGTTAAGCCCTCCAGCCCCCACGATACTGCAGGGGCAGCCCTGTGGGACAATAGGACGTTGCC
>DASUHD010000107.1:0-6116 GCA_036273675.1 Ktedonobacterales bacterium
AGCCGCGAGCAGTCCAGCACGAGCGCATTGGCGTTGAGGGCGGCGTCGCCATAGCTGCATCCCGCGCCTCGGAGCGCGACCGTCTGGCCAGCGCGCGCCGCCTCGGCAAAGATATCAGCGATCTCGGCAACCGCCTCGGGTCGTGCGACCTTGCAGCGGGCAGATTGCGCCAACCCCCAGCCGGTCAGTTCTTCATCCATGACATCGAGCGCAACAGACATGATGGTGGTTCTTTCCTGATGTAATGTATTGTACCGACGAATGACGGCGCGGGCGTGCGGCGAGCGCGCCGTGGTCTTCATGCCACGGCTAATCCTGTCATTTCGGTTCCGCTCGACTGGCGATAGCTATGTTACAGGCGCGATTAGCCGCGGCATGAATGCCGCGAAGGTGGCCCCGCCACGCCTCATGCCCACGCCGCATGCGCCAGCCCACTATACCGGCAGGCGGGTCATCACAAAGGCGGGCATCTGGCGAATCGTCCACATGATGGGGCGCCAGTAACCAGGCACGTAGGCGACGGCGCGCCCGCGCTCGGCGGCGGAGACGATGCGGCGCGCGGCCTCGTCGGGCGAGATAGTGGCCCGCTGAGGCAGCTTCAACGCGGCGGTCATCGGCGTGTTGACATAGCCCGGCTTGACCGTGACCACCCGCACGCCGCTCCCCTTGAGACGGTAGCGCAGCGACTCCAGCCAGGTCGTCAGCGCCGCCTTCGACGCCTGATAGGCGCTGTTGCCGCGCCGCCCGCGATCGCCCGCCACCGACGAGACGCCCACCAGCGTGCCACTACCTCGCGCCTTGAACAGATCGGCGGCCAGCCCCAGCCAGCGCATCGCGCCAAGGGTATTCGTTTCGAGCATAGCCCGCTCGTCCTCAAACGGCCAGTCGCCCGTCGCGCTCTCCGGCGGAGGCATGACACCCGCAGTATAGACGACCATCTGGAGGGTCTGCTCTCCCAGATCGGTCACAATCTGGCGCAGCAGAGCGGGCGCGGTGTCATAGTCGCGCACATCGTGGGTATAGGCGCGGGCGCATTCGCGGCCAATCGCGGTGTTGATCTCGCCACGCAGGCTGGCCAGCATATCTTCGCGCCGTGCTACCAGCGCCAGCGTATAGCCTCGTCGCGCCAGCTCACGGGCTACTGCCGCGCCGATACCGCTGGATGCGCCGATCACCAGCGCGCCGCGCCCTGATATGGTAGCTGGCGCCTGCTGTCTCTGCTGCGTGGGAGTTGGCTGCGTCATAGGGTGATTCGTCATTTGATGAGCGTCTGCGCCGCTTGCAGCGCCCAGTCCACCAGCTGCATCGGCACGATGCCCAGCACGAGCGTGAGGACGCCCGCCAGGACGAGGCCGATCCAGGTGACGGGATGCACCAGCGCAGGCTCCGCCGAGAGCACCTTCTGAGCGGTAGCGACACTGGTGGCGGTGGCTGGCTCGGCGAGGGCGACCCCGCCCGCTGAGGCGGTCACGACCGGCTCGCGCGCTGGGGCAGGCTCGTCGGCTCTCACCAGCAGGGGCGCGGTGGCTGGTTCGATGAAGTACATTGCCCAGATGACGCGCAGGTAGTAGTACATGCCAAGCAGGCTGGCCAGCACGCCGATGATCGCCAGCTCGACATGCGCGCCCTGCATCGCCGCGTAGAAAACGTACCACTTGCCGATAAAGCCCGCCGTCGCGGGAATGCCCGCCAGCCCCAGCATGAAGATCGCCATCAGCGCCGCCAGCGCCGGATTGCGGCGACTCAGCCCGGCAAAGTCGTCCAGCGTTGTTCCCTGGCCGTCGCGCCGCTCGATGGCCAGCACCACGCCAAACGCGCCCACATTCATCACGGCATAGGTCGCCAGATAGATGAGCAACGCCTGCAAGGACGCCTGCGTATGGGTGGCAATCGTCACCATCATGTAGCCAGCGTTCGCCACGCTGGAATAGGCCAGCATCCGCTTGACATCGCGCTGACTTACCGCCATCAAATTGCCGCCAACCATCGTCAGGATAGCGACAGTCCAGAAGACCGGCTCCCACTGGGGCCGAAGCGATGAGAGTGCAAAGAGGAAGACGCGCGCCAGCCCGACGAACGCCGCGACCTTCGTGCCGACCGACATGAACGCCGTCACCGAGGTCGGCGCGCCGACGTAGACATCCGGCGTCCACGCCTGGAACGGGACCGCCGACACCTTGAAGCAGAAACCGACCGCCATCAGTCCCAGCGCCACCAGCAGCAGTGGGCCGAAGCCTGAGCCGAGCGGAAAGTCGCGGTGGCTGCTCAGGAAGGCGCGAATCGCCGTGAGGTTGGTCGAGCCGGTCGCGCCGTAGGTGAGCGCCATGCCATAGAGCAGGAACGCCGAGGCGAACGAGCTGAGGATGAAGTATTTCATGCCCGCTTCCTGCGAGCGGCGGCGGGTGGTGATGATAGCGGAAAGGACATAGAGGGCCAGCGAGAGTACCTCCAGCCCGATGAAGAGGACCATCAGATTGCTGGCGGCGGACATCAGCATCATGCCGAGCGCGGCCAGCAGCATCAGCGCGTAATACTCGCCCTCGTGGACGATACCCTGGCGTTCGAGATAGCCCGGC
Source organism: Ktedonobacterales bacterium (assembly GCA_036273675.1). GTDB lineage: Bacteria > Chloroflexota > Ktedonobacteria > Ktedonobacterales > JADMIN01 > DAHUXT01. The sequence continues at coordinate 2,577 of DASUHD010000107.1, forward strand.
GAGAAGAGCAGCGCGACGCCCACCGAGAAGAGGATGGCGACGTTGGCGAAGAGCGCGACGCGGTCGTCGTTGACCATGCCAAAGAAGGCATCGCCATTGGCCCCATTCACCCAGAGCATCACCGTGGCGAAGAGTGCGCCAATGACGCCCGCCACTCCAATCACCGCCAGCCAGCCTTTGCGGCCAGGCGCGGCGACCAGATCGGCGAGCAGCGTCAGCAGGCCGGCGACCAGGATAATCAGCTCTGGCCAGATGTGCAGCCAGTCGGTGAAGTCAGGGGTAAACGTGAATGGTGAAATAACCGCAATCGTCATGCGCCAACCCCCGCATCTTCTCTCACGCTCGACACCAGTGGGCGCGCCACTTCTACTGTATACACGCGATGTGTTCCCGCCTCGATTGCATCATATGTGTGGATGCCGCGGCCCAGCGTTCCGCCCGCACTCGTGTTGTACTGGCTCAGGATCTCGCCGACGGGCTGCTGCATGGGCCGGGTGAGCACATTCGGCACGAACCCCAGGAAGAAGATCAACGCCACCAGGGGCAGCAGGGGCAGCCACTCGCCCACCCGCAGGTCAACCAGCTTCTTCGCGCTGGCGGTCGCGTTCGCGCCGTCTTGAGCGGCTGAGGCAGGGGCTATGCCCTCCATCGCGCCCTGGAAGAACCGCAGCATGTACCACGCCGCCGGAATGACGACCAGCGTCCCCAGCACGCCAAAGAGCACGCTCGACTGGAAGGTTCCCAGGAAGGCCAGGAACTCACCCGCGAAACTGTTGAGGCCGGGCAGCCCCAGCGCCGACATCGTCGCGATCATAAAGACGGCGGCCAGCCAGGGGAGCCGTGTCGCTAGCGCGCCAAAGTCCGCCAGCCGCCGCGTACCCGTCCGCGCCTCGATGGCGCCCGCGATTAGGAAGAGCGCCGCGATGACGATGCCGTGGTTGACCATCTGCACGACGGCGCCCTCGACGCCCTGGATGTTGAGCGCGAAGATACCCAGCACGATCACGCCCAGGTGGCTGATGCTAACATAGGCCAGCAGCTTGACGAAATCGAGCGCGACCAGCGCCTGAAGCGCGAAGTAGAGGATGCTGACGACGGCCAGGGTCTCCATCAGCGGGGTCAGCGTATGCACCGCCTGTGGGAAGAGCGGCAGGCAGAAGCGGACGAAGCCATAGACGCCTGTCTTGGCCATCACGCCCGCGATCAGCACGACCACCGGGATGGGCGACTGGCTATAGGCGTCGGGTACCCAGCCGTGCAGCGGGAAGAGACCAGTCTTGACGGCGAAGGCGGCGGCGAACGCCAGGAAGATCCAGACCTGCGGGCCGTCGGGGACGCCCGCGCTGAGCAGCGCCGCGAGATCGAGCGAGAAGGCCGTCCCGTGCGCGTTGCTGACGGCGATGCCCGTGGCGATGATACCGACGAGCATCAGCAGCGAACCAGCGCTGGTATAAAGCACGAACTTGATGGCGGCGTCACCGCGCCGTGGCCCGCCGAACATGCCCACGAGCAAATAGGCTGGCACCAGCATTACTTCCCAGAAGAAGTAGAAGAGGAAGAGATTGGTCGCCAGAAAGACGCCCTGCATGCCGAAGCTGAAGAGCAACATCAGCGTGAAATACTGGCGCGACCGTTCACCCGTCCGCGCGATATTGAACGACGCGCCAACGGCGATCAGCGTCAGCAGCGCGTTGAGGCTGAGCAGGTAGAGGTTGATGCCATCGGCGCTCACGGTGTAGTTGATGCCTGTGCCGGGCAGCCAGGGCGAGTGCTCGTTGATTGCCAGCATGCGAGAGCCGTCGAGCCCCAGGCGCGGAATCAGCGCGAGGGCGAGCGCCAGGTCCACCAGCGCGGCCAGCAGCGCCCAGCCCCAGCCAATCAGCCTTGGCAGGAATAGCGCGCCGAGTGCGCCGACGAGCGGCACGAAGAGTATTGCGCTCAACACCGGAAAGTTCGACATAATCCTCTATCCAGACCGTTCCCACTCATCCCACTCATGGGTGGACGACGAAATACACCAGAATGAGCGCGGCGCCGACGAAGATCGCCAGCGCATAGTTGCGCGCGTAGCCAGTTTGCAGGCGGCGCAGACCCTTGCTCATGCCGCCGACAAGCTGCCCCAGTCCGCTTGATCCCCGCCCGAAAAGCCCTTCTTCAAGCCCGATGCGCCAGAGGACGCCGATGGACATCACCGGCACGACAATGACCGCGTCGTACAACTCGTCGATGTAATACTTGTGCCGCAAGAGCGCCACCAGTGGATTGCGCGTTGGGGCGAAACGCGGCTGGCGCCGCGCATAGAGCGCCCAGGCAATCGCGATGCCGATGAGGCCGGTCACCAGGCCGATGGCGGTTCCCGACCAGAACAGTCCGCTGCCCGGTGGAACGCCCATGTTCACGGTATGCATCGAGGGTTCGAGGAACGTGCCAATCGCGTCGTTCCAGGGTGTGCCATAGAAGCCGCCAATGACCGAGAGAATACCAAGAATAATCATCGGAACCATCATCGTCGCGCCGACTTCGCGGACGTTCCGTAGCGGGTCACGCGCGTCACCCGGGGCGCCATGCGCGTCATGCGCGCCGTGCGCCGCGATGGGTTCACCGCGATACGTGCCGAGGAAGACGCTGAAGATCAGGCGGAAGATGTAGAAGCCCGTCAGGATGGCGGTGAAGAGTCCGACGCCGTAGAGGACGTACCAGCCCGTGCCGCCACCTGTTTGCGCGCGCTCCAGCACGACACTGAGAATGCTTTCTTTGCTCCAGAAGCCTGAGAGCGGGACAACCGCGGCCAGCGCCAGCCCGCCGATGACGAAGAGCCAGAACGTGCGTGGCAGTTTTGCGCGCAGCCCGCCCATCTTGCGCATATCCTGCTCGCCAGCCAGCGCGTGAATCACCGCGCCCGCCGCCATGAAGAGCAGCGCCTTGAAATAGGCGTGGGTCGTCAGATGGAAGATGCCGCTAGAGAAGCCGCCCGCCGCCTCACCCATGAACATGTAGCCCAACTGGCTCATGGTCGAATAGGCCAGCACGCGCTTGATATCCATCTGGACGCACGCGATGGTCGCCGCCATCAGCGCCGTCGCCCCGCCGACAATACCGACAACCGCCAGCGCGGTCGGTGACGCTGTGAAGATGGCCGAGGCGCGCGCCACCAGATAGACGCCCGCCGTCACCATCGTCGCCGCATGGATCAGCGCGCTGACCGGCGTCGGGCCTTCCATCGCGTCCGGCAGCCAGACATGCAGCGGCAACTGCGCCGACTTGGCCGCCGCCGCCACGAAGAGCAACAGCGCGATGGCGGTGATGGTATTTGGATCAGGCCCGTGCAGCGGTGTTGAAATTGCGGGACCAACGAAAATCGGGCTGTATTGCAGCGTGCCGAATGTCTTGAAGATCAGGAAGATGGCAAGGAGCAGGCCGAAGTCGCCGATGACGTTGACGACGAAGGCTTTGCGCGCGGCGGCCACCGCCGAGGGGCGCGTATACCAGAAGCCGATCAGCAGGAACGACGCCAGGCCGACACCGCCCCAGCCGACGAGC
>DASUHD010000108.1:0-32512 GCA_036273675.1 Ktedonobacterales bacterium
GCCCGCGCGCTCCATCTCGCGGATGGCGACGAGGGTCGCGTCGTCCTGGGCCTCTTCGAGATACGGCTCCGGCACGCGCCACAGCTCGCGCACGCGGACGCGCGGAGGCAGCCGACTGCGCAGGTTCTCGCGGTCCACCAGCCAGTCTGGCTGGGGATAGCTGCCGACGACGGTCGTGAGAATATGTTCACCCATAAATTACCTCTTCGTCATACGCCCTGCGCAGGCGCAATGCGCCACAGCATCACGTCGTGATGTCAGGGTATGGCAGCGACCAGTGCTGGAGCTTGCGCGCGTACTCCAGCTGAAAGCCCAGTGGTTCGGGATAGTCACGCTCGAACAGCGCGATGAAGAGCGTCAGCGTCAGGAAGGGATGCGCGCCCAACTCGAACAGCTTGACGTAGTCGTGCGTCGCCAGCGCCTCGCGCTCGTCATCGGCGAACCGGAGCCACGTGCTGCGCTCCATCTCTGGTAGGTTGAGGACGACGTTGGCGCTCTCGGTCTCCCACCATGTCACCGTGCCGCGCGGATCGGCGCGATATCGCTCGACCAGGGCGGGGTCGCGGTCAATCGAAAAGAGGAACTTGTTGAGGAGATACTTGCTCATGCGTTCGCTCCCTTCGGATACCAGGTAAAGTAGGCCTCCATCGTGTGGAAGAGATCGAGCGTATCGGCGTAGTCAGCCTTCACTTCTCCGGCGACGCCCATCATCAGCATGAAATCGAGGAACCCATGGGTAGCGTTGCCTGGCTCCCACAGGCTATCGAGCGAGACACCTGCCAGCGCGCCCGCGATGTCGCCGTTGGCGATCCAGTTGACGGCCCTGCGGTCGAACTCTGGGTCAGGGCCATGGGGACCAAACTGGCGCGGGCCGCCAAGCTCCAGCGAGAGATGGCCGGTGCCGATGACCGCGACGCGCGCATCGCTGGGCCACTGCTCGACGAGCCTGCGTATGAGCCGCCCGAACGCGACATAGCGCTGTGGCTGAGGCAGCGGCGGCGCGAAGATATTGGTGTAGACCGGCACGATGGGCAGATCAGCCTGCGGGCGCGTCGTGATGATCGGGCAGGTGATGCTGTGGTCAACGCGTAACTCGTTGCTGAAGGCGAGATCGAACCCCGCGTCGAGCCCCTGGCGCAGCAGGTACGCCGATAGCTCCTCGTGGCCCTTGAGCACCATGCGCGGCAGGCCGAATTCGCGCTCTTCGTTGTAATAGTTCGCGCCGTAGAAGGGCGCTTTGCCAATCAGGAACTGCGGCATGTTGTCGTACCACAGCTGGTGGAAGTGGTCCGAGCCAACCATCACCAGAATCTCGGGATTGGCGCGCGTTAGCGTCTCGCGATAGGCAGTCACCTTGCGCACCCACTCGTCGGCAAAGTCGGGCCTGCTCTCCGGCGGCGAGGTGCTGGCGCGGTAGAAGAACGGATGGTGCGTTGTTGCGAGGACGGCAACCAGGTTGGCCATGCTTCCCTCCTTCATGCGCGACCTGCCCACGCGGCAGGCGCTGGCTATGTTGGGTTAAGGCTACTCTGTGGCGTCGGTCGGGTGTGTGGGACGATAGACAGCGTTGCGGTCAACGGCATAATAGATGGCGGGCGCGATGGGATTGCGCATCTCCTCGGCAAGCTGACCGAGCAGCCCGGCCGTTCGCGCCAACAGCGCCACCCCGCGCAGCAATTCTGGTGGCAGCCCCAGATCGGCGAGCGCCGCGCCACAGACACCCGCGCCATTCAGCGGGAGCGTCCGCCCAAGTATCTCAGGATGCACCCGCCCAATGGCCTCGAAGAGCCGCAGATGCGGCCCGCGCAGACCCTCCTCTTCGGCGATGCCGATGATGATGGGCGTGCGCGGATCACCCTGCTTATGGACTGGATGCCCCAGGCCGGGAATGAAGCGGCCAGCGGCGCGCGCCTCCGTGACGGCGTGGCGGGCCAGGGCGTCCCACTCTGCGTCGGTCGTCGGCAGTTCGCCCTGGACGCCCGCGAGCACTGCGGCGAGAAAGCGCCCGGTATCCTCGGTGACGCCGAGGAAGCGCGAGCCGCCGCCCAGCAGTCCCGCCGCGATGGCGCCCTGGAGCGCGTCGGGCGCGCTATAGAGCGTGAGCCGGGCGGCGATGGCGGTGGGGGTGAAGCCATGGTCGGCCAGTGCGACGAGCACCGCCTCGAAGACGCGCACCTGCTGCGGCGTCGGGCGCTGCTGGGTCGCCAGCCAGAGCGCCAGCTCGCCGAAGCCGACCTTGCCAATCAGCTCGCCCGCTAGATCGTGACCGAGCAACTGGATACGGTCGGCGTCGGATGTGCCGATACCCGTGGGATACTCGGCTTGTCGCTGGTCTTGGTCCCCCATCGTCTCGCTCCTTATCCGTCGTTCGGCGCTCTCGCTCTTTCGTAGCGCGGACTGCATTCGCTGGCTCAGGGTCGCTTCGTGGCGCGCTCCCGTGGCTGGCTGAGCCACGCGCGAATGATGTCGTCGTCCTGGCCCAGCGCGGGCGGCGGGAGTTCGTAGCGCGGCGGAGTCGCCGAGAATGTCATCGGATTGCGGATCATCGGCACAGCATCGTCACCTTCGCCGACCTCCACCACGGGATCAAGCCCCAACTCGCGCGCAAACTCAACCCCACCGGCGATGCTGTTGATCGGTCCGCAGGCAATGCCCGCCGCGCTCATCTCGCGGAACCATTCGTCGGCCCCCTTCGTGCGCAGCCGCTCCACCAGTAGCGGATAGAGCGATTCGCGGTTGCGCGTGCGGTCCTCGTTGTTGGCGAAGCGCGGATCGTTCGGCAGGTCCGGCAGGCCAAGGACATCGCAGAGCTTGCGAAACTGGCCGTTGTTTCCGGCGATGACGATCAGCTCGCGGTCGGCGGTGGGCAGCGGCTCGTAGGGAAAGAGGCTGGGGTGCGCGTTGCCCATGCGCGTTGGGACGACACCGCCCGCGACATAGGCCGAGGTATGGTTGACCAGCCCCGAGAGCGCGGACGAGAGCAGATTTAGCTCGACATGCTGGCCCTCGCCGGTCTGGTTGCGATAGTTTAGCGCGGCGAGTATGCCGATGGCGGCATGCAGCCCCGCCATCACATCGAAGACCGAGATGCCCGCGCGATACGCCGGGCCGTCCGCGTCGCCGGTCAGACTCATCAGCCCGGAGATCGCCTGCACGACCAGATCGTAGCCGGGGAGCGATGCGCCCGCCGCCGTGCCGAAGCCGCTGATCGAGGCGTAGATGACGCCGGGGTTGCGCTGGCTGACGGCAGCGTAGTCCAGGCCGAAGCGCTTGAGGCCGCCGGGCTTGAAGTTCTCGATGAAGATATCGGCGCGGTCGGCAAGCTCCTGCGCCAGCCGCAGGTCTTCCGTATCCTTGAAGTCGAGGACGACCGACCGCTTGTTGCGATTGATGGCGAGATAGTAGGTCGAGACGCCGTCGCGGACGGGCGGCGCCCAGGTGCGGGTATCGTCGCCGGTCGGGCTTTCGACTTTGACGACGGTCGCGCCAAGGTCGCCGAGCAGCATGGTGCAATAGGGGCCAGCGAGCACCCGCGAGAAATCGGCGATGAGCAGGCTGTCGAGTGGGCCTGGTTTGCGCCTATCCTGCGTGTCGCGGCTCTGATCTGTCGGCTCTGACATCGGACGTTGCTCCATCTCTGCGCGTGTCCGCTCTACGGACAACTGTCCGCTAGAAATCCTAGCCGCTGGAAAGGGCGCTGTCAAGGGGCGGCCGCCCACGCCCCTAGCCCTCTCTCCTGCGAGGGAGAGGGGGAACCAGAGGCAGGACTAGCATCGTCGCCCTCTGGCACGATGGTCGCCGCCCTGACTTCTTCTTACGGGGAAGGGAGCGACTATCGCCTGGCAGCGAGGGGGGAACTGCTGGCGCTTGCGTCCTCGTTGGTTGGCGGTTATCGTAAATTATCAGACGGCTACGAGCCGTCTGATACATGGTGACAGGCTGTATATTGTGTCCGGTCCTCCTCAGATCGGGTGACGAAGATGACTTCTCGGAGAACGGTATGACGGCTTCCAGTTTTACGATTCTTCTGCTTGCGGATCGTCCCGAGCTTGCCAGCAAATGGGCCGAATTACACTGGCGGGAATGGGGCGACGAACCTGGACGTGAGCAACTGTCCTGGTGGGTTGACGTTGATTCCCAGGCGGTGCAGCGGACACGGGCGCCTCTCGCCGTGATTGCCGTTGGGCCGGATGACGAGGTGCTGGGTGGCGTCGGCTTAGCTGAATTCGACCTCGAAGCGCGGCAGGACCGTTCACCGTGGGTGGTTGGCACGATCGTGCGTCCGCATCGTCGGAACCAGGGAATTGGGCATGCCTTGATGGCGAGCCTCGAAGCGTGGGCGGCCAGCATTGGGATCGACCATGCGTGGGTTGCGACGGGGGATCCCGCCGTGGCTTTCTACCAGCAGTGCGGCTGGGAACCGGTAGAACAACTGATGACTCCGTGGGGTGAGTTGTCGACGATCTTGACCAAGCATCTATCATCCACCTGACCCCTCTCCCTTTGGGAAATGGGTCAGGGGAGGGGGCCGCTACGATCTGGCGGCGGTCGTGATGGTCATCTCCGGGCGGCTCTGGTGGAGGGTCCAGTCGGCGCTGATGGCCTCGGCGGTCTTCAGCAGCAGCGGCAGGTACGTCTCGGTGAGCGTCTCGATGCTCGTCTCGGCGGCGTGCGTGCTGACGTTGAGCGCGGCGGCCACATGTCCCGGCCGGTCGTAGACGGGCGCGCCAATCGAGCGGATGCCGCGCGCCAGTTGCTCATCGGTGAGCGACCAGCCACGCGTGCGCACCTCGAGCAGCGCACAATCGCGCTCCTCGGCGGTGGGATTCCAGCGCGGTGCGATGCCCGACCGGCTCGGCTGCGCGAGCGCCCGCTCCATCTCGTCGTGCGGCAGCGCCGCGAGCAACACCTTCCCCAGCGAGGTCTGCAACGCCGGGAAGCGCGTCCCGATGGTGACCGCGAGCGTGATGATCTTTGGCACGGCCACCCGCGCCACATAGACGATGTCGGACCCATCGAGTTGCGCCAGCGACGACGATTCGCTGGTCCGGGCAACCAGACGTTCCATGTGCGGGCGGGCAAGCTCCCAGATGCTGGTGGCGCCGATGTAGGCCATGCCGAGTTCGAGGACGCGGGGTGTCAGCGCGAACGTGCCGCTGTCGGCGCGGATATAGCCCAGCTCTTCGAGCGTCAGCAGGATACGCCGCGCCGTTGGGCGGGCGAGTCCCGCGGCGGCGGCTACCTCGCTGAGGCTCATCGCCGGGCGGTTGGGCGTGAAGGCGCGGATGACATCCAGCCCCCGCGCCAACGCCTCGATGAAATCCGGTCCGGTCTGGCTGCGCATGACATCTCCCTGTACATCGCGGCATCGTGCATCGTGACTGTGCGCCGCCATTATTTGCTAGTGTGAGCATACCGGAACTGCGCATGCATGTCTAGTTTGCCATGCGTCTAGCTCGTCGCACCTTGACACCATCCCAGCCGTCGTGTAGCATTCTAGCGGACGAGTGTCCGCTATGCGGACAACACGGCTCTCCGTTTCGATGTGGATGGGCAATTTGGCGAACAGGACGCTGGCAAAGCAGCCAGGCCACCAGCCCCCGCAGTCGGCGCTGAAGGTCAGGCACGGTCAGGCATTGCCACCGCCTCGCATCCTGCGCGCCAGGAACAACGAGGTGAGCAGCATGAGCCAAATGAGCCAGAACCCTGCCCCGAGCGCCGATGATTTCACCCCTGGCCGTCCCGTAGTCTTTCGTAACGCCACCGTCCTGACCATGGATCCTTCCCTGGGGATGATAACGGGTGGCGATGTTCTTGTCGTCGATAAGCGGATCGCCGCCGTGGGCAAGCAGTTGGCCGTCCCCGATGGCACGGTCGAGATCGACGCCACTGGTGGCATCCTGATGCCCGGCATGGTCGATACGCACCGCCACATGTGGCAGACGGCGCTGCGCGGCTTCGGCGCGGACTGGACGCTGACCAACTACTTCGTCTTCTACTACCTCAGCTTCGGCAAGATCTTCCGCCCCGAAGATATCTATGCGGGCAATCTGCTGTCCGCCATCGAGGCCATTGACGCGGGCGTCACGACGACCGTTGATTGGTCACACGGCTTGCAGACCACCCAGCACGCGGACGCCGCCGCCGACGCGCTTGAGTCGGTCCCCGGCCGCTTCGTCCTCGCCTATGGCAACATCCAGCAGGGGGCGTGGGAGTGGACGCGCACGCCCGAGTTCGCCGATTTCATCAAGCGGCGCATCGACGGCAAGGGCGATATGCTGCGCATGCAGATCGCCTTCGACGTGACGGGCGATCCCGCGTTCCCAGAGCGGGGCGCGTTCGAGGCGGCGCGCGACTTCAACCTGCCGGTGACGACCCACGCGGGCGTCTGGGGCGCGACCAATGACGTCGGCATCCAGCAGATGTCTGACAACGGCTTCCTGACGCCATCTACCATCTGCGTCCACGCCTCGACGCTCTCTGAAGACTCCTACCAGCGGATCGCCGCCTCGGGCGCCTACACCTCCGTCTCGGCTGAGAGCGAGGATAGCTGCGGGCAGGGGTATCCGACGACGTGGGAGCTGCGGAGATTCAATATCCCTGTCTCGCTCTCGATGGATACGAGCGTCTGGTGGAGCGCCGACCTCTTCTCAGCCATGCGCGCGACTCTCGACGCCGACCGCGCGCGCACCCACCTGGAGGCGCATAAGACCAACGAGACCATCACCCACAACTTTTTGCGCGCCGAGCACGTCGTCAACTGGGCGACGATGGGCGGCGCGGCGGCGCTGGGCATGAGCGACCTGATTGGCAGCGTCACCCCGGGCAAGAAGGCCGACCTCGTCCTGATCAAGAACGACGACTCGCCCGCGATGTTCCCGATCATCCATCCCTACGGGCATGTCGTCTTCCAGGCGGGGCGCGGCGATGTGCATACCGTGATGGTGGACGGCAACGTCGTCAAGTTCGATCATCGCCTGCGCGGCGTCAATCTGGCGCGGGCAAAGCAGGCCGTGGCGGCAACCGTCGAGTACGCCTATTCGCAGATTGGCGAGAAGGCCTGGAACGAGACGATGTATCCCGAAAAGCCTGAGGTCGTGGTCATCGAGAACCCATATACCTATTCCCGCAAGGTAGACGCTCCCACTGGAGAGCAGCATTGAGGTGGTTCCAGCGCGTAACGCGCCGCAATGCTGAAGGAGGGGACACTATGCTGGATTCCGAGATGGCTGCGGCTGTCATTCATCAGCATGGCGTCCCGCCCGAACATCGACGCTATGCGGTCCCACGCCGGGGAGCAGGGCAGGCGCTGGTGCGCGTCACGGCGGCGCCCATCAGCCCACTCGACCTGCTGTGCGCGACGGGTCGCTCGTATTTTGGGCCGCCGCAGCTTCCCTACATCCCCGGCGTGCAGGGTGTCGGCGCGGTGGTGGAGGCCGAGGAGTTCGCGCCCGGCCAGCGGGTGTGGTTCTCGTGTGACGCCGGGATGAAGCCGGGCGACGGCAGCATGGCAAACTACTGCGTTGCCGAGGAGTCGGCGCTGCTCGCGCTGCCCGATGGCGTTGACGATGACCTGGTGGCGGCGCTCGGCCTCTCCGCCATCGCCGCCTGGATGTCGCTAACCTGGCGCGGCAAACTGCAACCAGGCGAGCAGGTGCTCGTGCTGGGGGCGAGCGGCGCGGTTGGCCAGGTGGCGGTCCAGGCGGCCCGGCTGCTGGGCGCGGGGCGTGTCATCGCCGCCTCACGCGATCAGGCGGCGCTTGCCCGTGCGCTCACCCGTGGCGCCGACGCTACCGTCGATCTGACGGGCGACGACGTTGACGATATCTACCGCCGTATCATGGCGGCCTGTGACGGCCCGCTGCATCTCGTAATCGATCCGGTCTGGGGGCTGCCAGCGGAGGCGGCGGCGCGCGCGCTCGGCTATGAGGGGCGGCTGGTCAACTTCGGCTCCGCCTCCGGCCCGACCGCCCGCTTCGACTCGGCCACCATCCGCAGCAGGATGCACAACATCATTGGCTATACCAACAACGCGCTGACCCCTGAGCAGAAAGCCGAGGCGCTGAGCGCGGTCCTCGCCCACGCCGCCGCCGGACGCTGCACTGTGGACCACGAGACGATGCCGCTCGAGCGCGCGGGCGAGGCGTGGGAGCTACAGGCCGCCATGGCCCGTCGCAAGCTGATTCTGATCCCCTAGCGGCTACGCAGCCTATTCACCTCAAGGAATCTCACATGGATGAGCATGCCAAACGACCAACGCAACCAACCGGTTCAATGCAACAGTTTGAGGTCTTGGTTGGTGAGTGGAATATGGTCGGGACCCATCCTGCTTTGCCTTCCACAGTGCAGGGCCATTCGTCTTTCGAATGGCTGGTCGAAGGAGCCCTGCTGCTCTGGCGTTTTGATTGGCAACCCGGTGACATTCCCAGCGCTCTCAGCGTCATCGGCTGCGATGACGTAGTGGAAACGTGTTCCATGCTCTATTCTGATGAGCGGGGGGTTGCCAGGATATATCAGATGCGTCTCGAAGGCAGTGTGTGGGAGATGTGGCGAGATTCGCCAGGCTTCTCGCAACGCATGACTGGTACCTTCAGTGACGATGGCAACTCCATTACCTGTCATGGAGAGCTGTCACACGATGAGTCAACTTGGGAACCGGACCTCTCTGTGAGCTATATGCGAAAGGCATAAAAAGGGGTCTGTTCAACCCGTTTTCCATCATCGTCTTTATCAATCATGATAAAGATTGCTTGGATAGGTATAGTTCATGTCTCGGAGTGTAGCTCATGGCGCTGTTTGTCGGTTCCGCAAAACAGGCTCTTAATCTAATTCGACGACTGGCAGGCCGTGAACGCCGAGCGTGGTGGAGACTTCGCTGCCGTGATGGATGTCGTGTTCGAGCACACCCCAGATGACCTGCTGGCGCGACACGGCGGGTCTCACTTCTCCAGATTGAGCCGCCGCTGCCAACCACATCTGGGCGAATGGCTGGAGCGCAGGCTCGACCTGTTGCGCGTGACGCAGACGCTCCGCCTGATCCAGCGGCGAGACATCCTCGAAAAGGTCAGCGGGGGTCAGGCGGGCAAGCGTCTGCTCGATCATCTGCCAGGTCTTCTCCAGTCCGGCCACCAGTTCCGCCGCCGGGTGGAGTGGATCAACATCCGCCTCACAGACGCCCAGCGCCCATAATTCGAGGGGAGTCAGATCGTCGCCTCCCTCGCCCATCCGTGCGTGGAACCACCAGGCGCGATTGGCGACAATATGCGTCACGTACATGCCAATCGACCAATGTTGCGGGGTGGTGCGCAGGGTAAGCTGCTCGCTGGTAAGGGGCGCGATTGCCGCGACTAGACGCTGATTGTAGATGCTCCAGCCCGCGTAAAAGGGGAGGAGTGACAGCTGCTGTTCCGTCATGAGAGGTATTCCTTGTTCTTGCATGTCTGAGAGAACAAACGGCACGTTCGTCTCATCGTGTCATCATGCATCCAAGCATACCCAATGGCTGTGCGGCGGTGGCCGCAGATTTCTGATGAACTGTTGGGCGCCTCATGAGATTCGCCATCGCAGGCGGGCCACAATCAAGCAGGTTGGCGCAAGAGGACTATGGCCCATCATGCCACTGTCCCCGGCTGTAGAACACGCTCTTATTAAGTGGTTGAGAAAAATCTGCGGTAGTCTTGCGCGTCAAGAAGAGCAAGCGCGAAGACGTTTTTCTGCCAGCGTCGTGCGATGGTGGTACTGCTCGCAGGTGACGAGTACCCTGAGAGAAAGGTCAGCAAACGATGAGAAAAGTGGTCGGCTATCTATTAGCGTCACTCGATGGTGTCGTCGAGGCGGGAGATTGGATCGAGCTGTTTGATGAAGATATGTATGAGTTTATGGTGGAGGTGATCAACGCGCAGGATGCCGTCCTGCTCGGACGCGTGACGTATCGGGAATGGGCTGCCTACTGGCCCACCGCGCCCGACGAACACGCCTTTGCTCGCTTCATTAACTCGGTCCCCAAGTACGTCGTTTCAACCACCTTGAATAGTATCGAGGACTGGCAGCCCGCAACCCTCATCAAGGGAGACATTTCCCAGACGATCGCGCAGTTGCAGCAGCAGCCTGGGAAGAACATTGGCGCACATGGAAGTCTCACGCTCGTGCGCTCCCTGCTCGAACAGGATCTTTTGGATGAGCTCATCGTGGTTGTTTTTCCCCTCTTATTGGGTGGGGGAAGGCGTCTGCTCCACGAAGGAGATCGTCTCAAAAGATTGCATCTCGTCAGCACAAAATCGACCAGAACGGGTGGTGTGCTCCTTACCTACCAACTTGCTCGACCCTAGCAGCGCGACCCGGAGCGCCCACTCTTCCTCGTTTTACTCCTTCTCAAACACTTACTCACGCGCGACTGGCTGGCCGAGCGGAGCCGCTGGGCCAGAGCGCATCGGAGATGATGATATAGATGGAGGTTCCTATCAGGCCCGCGCCCAGGTCGCCGATGCTGTCCCAGGCCCCGCGCACGTTGTGCGTGCCGCAGAAGACGTCGGTGAGGATTTCTTGCGCCTCCAGCAGCCCGTGGATTCCGTTGGCGGCGCCATAGGCGGCCAGCGGCTGCATCTTGAACGCGTTCAGCAGCACCGCAGCCAGTGCGCCCGAGCCGTGGGCATGGGGAATGAGGTCGAAGTGCTTGTAGCGGTCGTAGAGATCGAAGAAATTACCCGCCATATCGAGCCAGAAGATCGAGAGGAAGAGGTCATCCGACCAGACGGGATAGCCTGGACGCCTGCCCGGTCGCCGATTGGGGCGGCGCTGCCAGAGGTAGAGCAGCGGGAAGGTGAGGCTGAGACTGCCGACGACCACGAGATTGCGTATCGGGATGGCCTTGCCCTCATAGCGCGGGTCGTGCGGATGGCGTAGCGTATCCACGAGAAACGCGACGATGCTGGCGCGCAGGAACGCGTTGAGCGCGAATCCCGCCACACGACGCTTCATGATCCGCCCCCTGCTCATAACTCGCGGGCGAAGACTAGCATGACCTCGTCGTCGCCCTCGTAGCCCGCGCCCGCCATCGCATCGCGCAGAATCAGCAAATCAGGCAGCCACAACTCGACCCGCGCGTACGCTGTGGCGGCAGCTTCGGCGCGCATTGAGAGCGCTAGCCGCCCGATGGCGTCGGCCAGGCCGTCCATGTAGCGCACGGCGAGGGTTGGCGTTCTATCCCACTCCGGCGCGGTTGGCACAGCAATCGCCAGCGCCTGAATCGCGCCCCACTCCTCGATCAGCCGCACCTGGCCAGCCGCCAGATAGCCGCGCAGCAGCGGCTCGGTCAATGCGCGCGCCTGCCAGTCGAAATATTCCAGGCCACCGGTCAGCGGCGCGAGATTCGACTGCACCAGCCATTCCCATAATCGCTCGAAGTCATCCAGCCCTGGACGCGTGGGCGTGGCGATTTCGATAGCGTCATCCGTGTCATCACTGGGCGCGAGCGCTGGCCCGCGAAAACGCACCATCTCCGCCACACGGTCGAAGCCGAAGCGGGCCATCATCCCCTGCGAGGCAACATTATCGGACGAGGTGATGAGCCGGGCGACGCTGGCGCCACGTTCGCGGGCGGCGACGAGCGCGCGCGAGGTCAGGACGCGCCCGAAGCCCTTGCGCCGGTGGGCTGGATCGACGCGCATGCCCTCCAGCCATGCCTCGTCGTCCGAGATCATCGCCATGTGATTGATGGCGACCGGCTGGCCGTCGAGCAGACCCACCAGCAGCACGCCGTTGTTGTCTTCCTTGATCCAGTCATCCCAGACGTATTCGATATAGTCGCCGTTGCTCCAGGTGTGCGCGCAGAACGCCAGCACGGCGTCGCGATCCTCCGGGCGCGCGGGCCGCACCTCCAGCGTCGCCTCGCCCTGGACATCTGGCTGCTCCTGCTTATCCCGCTCATCGTGCTCATCGTGCTCATCGTGCTCATCTGCCATTGTCGCACCCTCCTGTATCTTCGTCCTCACTAAGCATACCCAATGAGCCAGGGACGATGCGAGACGGGTCAGCGATGTATCGCGGATTCTTGCCGGATATTCTCCTCAATCTGTAATGGTAGGGAGCAGGAAGCATAGTTACCAGACTTTGGTCTTGTCGTCATATATATAAGAGTCAATGACGCGCTCGGCATCGGCGCTTCAGACATTAGTACATAAGACATAGGATATAGGAGATATAGCAAGAGCAACGAGACGAGTAGTTGAGAGATGAGGGCTGACGAATTGCGAATATCCAGTGAGAATCCGCACGGGCGGAACGATAACGCCGCGATTGCGCCCAGCACCGCCGAGCATCCTTCTGTCATGCCTCGTTTCCTGCTGATGGTGAATCGCGTCACTGGTGGTCGCCTGGACTGGGTGGTTCGGTTCTTCAGCTACTCGCTCGTTGGGGGATCCGCAGCCGTTGTGAATCTCCTGTGTTTCTCGCTCCTGTATTACAAAGCCCCCATTGACTTCGGCACGGGCGCGCTGGCTGAATCGTTACACTACATCGTCGTCTTCGCGCTGGCCACAGAGATCTCAGTGATATTCAACTTCATGATCAACGACCGCGTTACCTTCAGCAAATTGCCCGGCCATGCGCGCTCGTGGATCCAGCGTTGTCTGCGCTTCCACCTGACCACGCTGGTCGGGACGGTGATAACGTTCGTCATTTCCTTTACCCTGGCTCATATCGGCCTACTTGCCGTGCTAGCCCAGATGGTCGCAATCGGCGTAGCCTTCCTGGTCAACTTCACGCTGCACCACGTATTCACCTACAGCCGCCTGCATGCGCATGCCGCTGGTGAGCGGAACGGCCACGGAGTCACAAACGGCCGTGCAGCTACAGAAGAAGGCCTTACGCCAGGGAAATCGTCCCCAGACATATACGCCACCGATACTCTCCGCTTGCGGAGGACGACCCGATCTGCTCCTTCCCTGAAGATCTCGCTCGATGTCCTCGTGGGTCTGGCGCTTGCCCTCGTCGCCCTGCTCCTGTGTATGCACAACCTTGGCAGCGTGAGCATCTGGTACGACGAGGCATGGTCTTATGGGCTGTCACTGCAACCCCTTCAGGTCATGATGAAGTATATCTGGGGGCCGTTCCAGAACATGACCCTCTATTATTTCATCCTTCACTTCTGGCTCATCGCGCTCCAGCGGGTTGGCGTCTACCCCACCGAGTTCTTGTTCCGGCTGCCGTCCGCGCTCTGTGCCGCGGCGAGCGTGACGTTTGTGTACTTGATCGGAGCACGATTTTTCACGCGATTTGCGGCGATTGCGGCCAGCCTCTTCTATATGATGCACTCTTTATTGCTGCGCTCGGCGCAACAGGCGCGCTCGTATGGGCTGGAACTGTTGCTGGTATGCGCGGGCTGGTATGCGCTCTTGCGCGCCATCACCGCGGTGTCGCGGTCGGCGAAGTGGGCGTGGTGGAGCGCGTTCTCGCTCCTGATGGCGCTCGCGGTCTACGCCCACCTGTTCAGCCTCCTGACCTTCGTTGCGCAGTTTTGCGGCGTGGCGCTGCTCCTGGTGTTCCCGAATCCCTGGCGTGAAAATATCAGGCGTTCGAAATTCATTATTCTTGGCAGCTTTTTCGCGGCTGCGGCGCTGATGCTGCCCATCCTGATAGACGCGGCACTCAAAGGCGGCAAGAGCAACTGGGTACCGCTCCCAACACCGGAGATCGCGTATTCGACCGTGCAAAGCATCATGGGTGGTGATCCCGCATGGCTGCTCACGCTCGCGCTGGTCTGTTGCGCGGCGCTCATCGGGTTGATGGCGAGCATTCCCGCGATAAGACGCCTGAGGGTCGAGCTTCCCATCTTGCTCACGCGGGCGCGGTCGTTCGCGTTCTTCTCCCGTCCCGGCGTTGGGGTCGCGCTGCTGCTCTGCTGGATGTGTATTCCCTTTCTGCTCGCCTACGCGCTCAGCCTCAAGCCCGCTAACCTGCACCTCTTCTATATCCGCTATGTGGGGGGGGTAGTTCCGGCGCTGGCCCTACTCGTCGGCGTGGGAATCTCTTCCATTCGTCCACGGCTGGCGCAGGTCGTTCTGCTCATAGCGGTGGTCTGGTTCTCGTTCAATGCGCTGCCGAAGTATTACGACAACGCGCAGTCTCAGGATTTCAAGACACCCATGGCGTGGGTGCAGGAGCACTACCTGAAAGACGATGGCCTAGCTTGCGCACCTGTGATGGATTGTTCCTTAGCCGTGGACTACTATCTCGACGCTCACCCTGGACCTGCTCACTTCGATGCCGACTCGCCCGGCATCTTCAACTGGCGCAACAACTCTTCTGCGCCGGTCGACGTTCAGGCGGTCGAGAAATACGCGGCTGAGCATCATCGGCTCTTCTTCGTCACGCTCCATTGGACACCAGGAACGCCCCTCAATACGGGTGCGCAGCAAGATGTCGACTGGCTGAATAGTCACTACCCCTTGATAGGTTCCTACAAAACGTCAACAGTAGAGGTGTTCCTCTACGATACCTCGTCAATCATCGAACCAACGACATAACCCGAAGCGGTGAGAACAGCAATGATGCGAGACGAACTCCAACAAGGCCCGACAGTCACACCTTTGATGAGCGCTCATATGACGCCGCAGGTAAGTCAGGCGCATCTGGACGCCAATTTCTGGCGGCGTATCACGGCTGGTATCGCTGCGCTCAACCACCAGAATATCTGGATCGGCAGTGAGGTGCTCGTGGAGTGCGTCGAGCATGTTTTGCCTAGACTCATGCAGAGCCAGCGCGCCGCATCGTCTGATCCTTCGAGCGCGCCCAACCTGGAAAACCTGGTCGCCCTCTCGCGGCAGCGCTGGACGCGCCAAGCCACGAGCGCAGAGTTATTGGGGGCTTATGAATCGGCGTCCGTTAGCTATCTGCATCTGTGCCGTGAGTGCGATCTCGCTGTAGATCAGGTGGCGGCATCAGAGACGTTCAACTCATTGGAGTCCGCTAAGCGATCCCTGCCGCCTGTGGACGCGAGCAAACGTCTTGTGGGCGCGGCGACGATGAGCATCTCGCTCATCTTGCCTGCGTACAATGAGGCCGACATCATCGGTACGACAATCGAAGCGACGGCGAAGGCAGCCAGCCAGTTTTGCCCAAACTTTGAGATCATCGTCGTGAATGACGGCAGCGCCGACGCGACTGGCTCCATCATAGACGCCTGGGCCAGGCGAGATGCCAGCGTTGTGCCGCTACATCACAAGGTCAACCAGGGATACGGGGGCGCCTTGTTATCGGGCTTCGCGGCAGCGCGAGGTAAATTGTTGTTCTTCATGGACAGCGATGGGCAATTCGCGATTGACGACATTGAGAAACTGCTGGAGGTGATGACACAGCATCCTGACGCAGTGGCGCTGGGGTATCGAGAGAAACGCCGGGATTCCTGGTTTCGGCGCCTCAATGCCTGGGGATGGAAACAACTGGTTGGGGTGATGCTCGGCTTACATGACGTGCGCGATATAGATTGCGCATTCAAGCTATTTCCCACCCATCTCGTCTGGGCCAGCCAGGTGACTTCGCGGGGAGCGATGGTCAACACGGAACTGCTCACCAAATTGCAGCGCATGGGCATTCCGATGATCCAGGTACCGGTCGGTCACTATCCGCGCCAGATGGGGAAGGCGACAGGCGCCAACCTACGCGTGATAGCGCGTGCCTTCAAAGAACTTCTCCGCCTGCGCGCACGGCTCCATAGGTGGCAGATGCCAGCGGAATTGGTGCGTGTGAGAGCGAAGACGCCAGTGGCGCTCCGACTGTTCGAGGATTGAGCGCGTTGTATCAAGGCAGCACGGCGTCGCGGTCGTCCGCGCGGGCCGTACCTCCAACGTCGCCTCACGGCATCCCATCCAGCGCCAATGAAGTGGGCGCCCTTCGAACTGCTGGCGCGCCCCTTCACCCTGTCCTCGCCTGATGCTTGAACCCGGCTGGACAGTCACCCAGGAAGCTGGCCCGTCTCGTAGCCGAGAAGCTGGTCGGGAGTCGCATTGCCACACCAAACTGGCCCCCTGGCTGGAACAACGCTGACGCCGCATTGGATCACGCCGATGGGGCGCCAGGTCGTCGCACCCAGCGGCAGGAGGTAGGTAATGGCTGATGTTGGGCCGGACGGCGGGCGGGGTGTTGTCTGGTTGGGAGGGCACTGCGCGATCATGGTTCCATCGGACTCGACGCCGGATGGTCCGCACTGCTGCGTCTGCGTCGTGACACCCTGGCCGCACTTGCCTGGGACGGGGCAGGGCTGGGTGTAGCTCAGAATGCTGATGTGACTCCAGTGCGCGCCATAGTCAACGGAGCATTCAAAATCGCTTGTCGCGCTCATGTCGCCGCCACAGAGCAGGAATGTAGAGCGCTGGGGCAGCCAGGTGGTCCAGCCCGTCTGCCCGTTGGGTGAGGGCAGTAGTGTCCAGTGGGCGCCAAGGTCGCCAGAGCGCCAGAGCGTGTTATTGTAGCCTGAGCCGATGAGCGTGGAGCTATCAGGGGAGACTGCAAAGTGGAAGAATGCCGTGGGAAGGCCCTGCGGCGACATCGCGCGCCAGGTCCGGAAGCCGTCAGAGCTGAAGGCGAGATACTGTGTCTCTCCCTGTTGGGTGACGGGCGACTTGTCCACGACAGCGATATCGCCGCCCCGAACCGTCGCGAACTCCCCGCCCAGGACGTACCCTGCTATTGGCGTCCAGTGGGCGGCGCCATCCGCTGAGAAGAGGCTGGCGCCATCCAGCGTCCCACACTCGCCGCAGCCCCAGCTAATCGTCGCCAGCAGCGCGCTTGTCCCGGTCTGGTCGGCGTTCAGGCCACAAGAGGCGCCCGCCAACGGCGCGATATACCTGAAGCGTCCAGTCTGACGCCACGATTGGCCCGCATCGGTGGTCTTCCAGATGACATAGGTGTTCGCGCTGGTGGACTGACACATCCAGGCGTCATACCCATTCACCGACGAGATGGTGAGATTCCCACCATCGGCGGTGAAGCCAGTGGGCAGCTTTACCGGCGTCCAGGGCAGTGACGCCAGGGCCTTCGCCGTCGCCGTCGGATTCGCGCCTGATTGCCTGACCGATGATCCAGCGCCAGGCGCTCCGCAGGCAGTCAGCAGCAACAGACTCACAGCCAGCAGCGCCCAATACAGCGCCCGCGCTCTTTCCGCACGAGAGTTCTTGCTCATGATCTATCCGTGCTCCTCGTAGAGAGTAACGCACTTGCCACAATCCCCAATCGCGATATGGGTCATCCATACCTATGAGACGGTGTCCACTAAGCTACCTGTTTTTGTATCGTGTACTACCCTTGCCAATGATCGCGTGTCTGTGTTACTATTGAGAACGTTCTCATTGAGAATATTCTCAATAACTGGAGGGCGGTATACGATGAGCAATCCGCTAGAGGACGCGGGCTACCGGCTGACGGAGCCGCGTCGTCGCGTGCTGGATGCGTTGCGCGAGGCGCCTGGGCCACTGACGGCACAGGATGTGGCCGAGCGGGCGAGCGCGAGCGTCGCCTCCACCTATCGCGTGTTGGCGCTGCTGGTGGAGCTTGGGCTGGTGAGCGAGACGCCCGACGACGGGGCGGCGCTGCCCGGCTGCGAGACGCGCGGACGCCACTATGCGCTCTGCACCGCGCAGGAGCATCACCACCACTTCTTCTGCCGGTCGTGCCACGCGACGCTGGAGGTCTCGTGCGAGGCGGTGGAGGTGGCGCTGGCGGAGCTTGCGCGGGCGACAGGATTCCGATTAGAGCAACACGATATCATGCTGCGCGGGCAGTGTCCGGCGTGCGCGCTGGCGACTGGCATGGGCGGCGGTGGAGGAGTACAGGCATGATCGCGGCGCTAGTATCGCTCAGCACATTTTTCTCGACACTCTTCGGCGGCCTTTTCGCACTTCGCCACAGCAAGCGGCTGCACCTCATCATGGGGTTCACGGCGGGCGTGCTGGTGGGGCTGGTCGCCTTTGAC
The DNA here is from genome assembly GCA_036273675.1 of Ktedonobacterales bacterium. Taxonomy (GTDB): domain Bacteria; phylum Chloroflexota; class Ktedonobacteria; order Ktedonobacterales; family JADMIN01; genus DAHUXT01. The sequence goes on from DASUHD010000108.1 coordinate 17,966, forward strand.
CTTCTCCCCGAAATCTTCGCGCAGGTCCACGAGCAAAACATCAACAGCGTCCTCCCGATGCTGGCGCTGGTGGGCGGCTTTCTGCTGTTCCACATCGCCGAAAAGAGCATGCTCATTCACCGAGGCGATACCGAGGAGTATACCGATAAGAAGCACCCGACCGTCGGGCTGCTCTCAGCGCTGGCGCTCTCAGGCCACAGCTTTCTCGACGGCGTAGGCATCGGCCTGGGCTTTCAGGTCAACGCGGCGGTGGGCATCGTCGTCGCCATCGCGGTCGTCGCCCACGACTTCTCCGATGGGCTGAATACTGTCACGCTGATGCTGGTGAACCGCAACACCCGTCGCCGCGCCTTTGCGCTCTTGCTGGTGGACGCCGCCGCCCCTGTGCTTGGCGCGCTCTCGACACTGCTCTTCACGATTCCCGCGGCCTGGCTGCCGATCTATCTGGGCTTCTTCGCGGGCTTCCTGCTCTACATCGGCGCAAGCGACATCCTGCCCGAGGCGCACAGCGAGCGCAGCACACCGACCACCCTGCTGCTGACGGTCCTCGGGGCGATCTTCGCCTTCCTGGTCACCCGCTTCGTGTAACAGCGGCTCCTCGTACCCTGGCCACCTGTTCGCGCACCGCTGGAATCACCTCGTTGGCGAAGCGCACGAGCTGCTCAGCAGCGTCCCCGGACGGGGCGAAGATGTACGTGTCCATGCCCTGTTCGAGCGTCAGCGCGGTCAACTCATCCACCCACTGCTCCACTGGCCCATCCAGAAAGTCGCCGGAGGGGCCATCGCTGATGTGGCCCATCACGTTGTAGATACGACGTACGCTAGCGGGGTCGCGCCCGGCGCTCTGGATGCCAACATCAATTATCCGCTGCAACGCGGGCAGACGCTCCGGCGTCACATAGGCGGATGACGGAACCCAGCCGTCTGCCTTGCGTCCGATCAGATTGAGCATCTTCGGGCCAGCTGCGCCAATCCAGATATTGATGGGATGGGCAGGCTGTGGCCCAGGATGGACTCCCGCCAGCGAATAGTATTGCCCCGCGAATCGGACTCCGCGCTGGTCGCTCCACATCAGACGCAGCACCGCGAGCGCCTCTTCCAGCGCCGCAAGCGCCTCACGCGGACTCCGCCGGGGGCCACCCATCGCCACGATGGCGTCCCAGAACGCGCCCGCGCCCAGCCCCAACTCAAAGCGCCCGCTACTCAATAGGTCGAGCGAAGCGGCAGCCTTCGCCAGAACAGCGGGCGGACGAAGCGGAAGACTGGCGACATCGGGGAAGATGCGGACGCGCCGTGTTTGTGCCGCAATCGCCGGCAGCAGCATCCACGTATCGAGAAAGCGGCGTTGATAGGGGTGATCCTGAACGCCAATCAGGTCCAGGCCGAGGTCATCCGCCTGATGAGCCAGACGCATTATTCCAGCAATATCGCTGGCGTCGGGAATCAGAAAATAGCCAAATTGGAGCGGCTGGCCATAGTCGGGCATAGGGAACCTCCTGTGCGGTCTGCGTTTCCAGCATCCTTGAGGTATCTTCGCACAAGCGATTCCCCGCTACAACGACTCAGTGAAACAGGCTGAGGGACTGCGCCAGGAAGAAGCCGAACGCCAGCAGACCAGCGCCGATGCAGTAGTACGCGAAGGGGTCCAGCGATTTCGTCTCGAAGTAGCGCATCAGGAAGCGCACCGAGAGATACGCCGCGACGCCCGCGATCACGCCGCCGACGAGCGCCAGCGCCAGCACCTGAGCGCCCGCACCGAAGAGCTTGGGGATCTCAAGCAGGCCCGCCGCCAGGATGATTGGGGTAGCCAACAGGAACGAGAAGCGCGCCGCCGACTCATGGCTCAGCCCGATGCTCATTCCGGCGACCATTGTGACGCCAGAGCGCGAGATGCCGGGGAAAAGCGCAAACGACTGCGCCAGACCGATGAGCGCCGCCTGCACAAAGCTCATCTCATGCAGCGACTGATCGAACTCGGCGTCGTCCGCCGCGCGGGTCACGTCATCTGGAGACTTGTAGGCGCTGCCTTGTCGCGCGGTGGCCCCGAGAGTTACGCCACTTTTGTTCATGGATTGCGCATGGAGCAGGCGTTGCCGCCGGGTCAGGCGCTCCGCGGCGAGCAGGACCACGCCATTCATGCAGAGAAACGCCGCCGCCAGGATAGGCGCGCCAAAGAGCGCCTCGAGCTTGGTCTGAAACAGCACGCCTATGAGACCAGCGGGCAGCGTTCCGACAATCACCAGGGCTAGCTGGCGCCCGTAACCATGTGGATCGACATCCGGGGTAAATCTCCCCGCGATGAGTACCTTCACCCCGCCGCGCAGCAGATTCACCCAGTCGCGCCAGAAGAAGGTGAGGAGCGCCACCGCGGTACCCAGATGCAGCGTGACGACCAGCGGCAGAAAGGTGTCGCTGCGCAACAGGTCGCCCCAACCGAGCAGGCCAGGGATGATGACGGTATGGCCTAGGCTGCTGACGGGGAAAAGCTCGGCGATGCCCTGTAGAAGGGCCAGGAGCACGACACGCACAGGATCCATGGACAAACCTTTACACTGACTATCGGCGCGGATAGCAACGACAACTGATAGCGACTACGACTACGACTACGACTACGACGAGGCTTTGGAGTTGGCGGCGAACCGCGCTCCGATGAGGGCGACGATGGCCAGAGCGAAGAAGACGAGGGTATGCTTGATATGCTGTGCCTGTGGTGGGTCGGCAAGGACATGATTGATTCCAGGGATGAGGTAATAGATGCCGAGCGCAACACAGACCACAGCGATGATCCCGCCGATGAGATAGGCCGTCGAGGGCTTCACAGATAATCGTCCTTTCTTGGCGCCGTGGGGCATGAAGCACAGCGCGCCACGCCCGCCGCCGATGCTGGAGAGCAGCATTTGGAGCCACGCCAATCGCGCCGCTCTATGCCGCCTCATAGACGATACCGGAGCAAGGTTAAGGATACGTTAAAGAGCCGTGCAGGTTATAGCGCCGTGGCTGCGCTACCGCTACCCCGCCGACACCTTGGGCGCCATCGCCTCGCGCATGAACCGGGCCACTGGCATCATGCCAGGCGCGCCATGACACAATGTCATTTAGAACAGCGGAGATTCGCTCGACCCAACCATCACGTCGGGGACCATGGGGCCGTCGCTGGCGAACGAGGCGCTCAGGGCGGCGGGGAGGTCTCTGGCCCGCTTGATCCGCTGGGCCGCGCAACCATACCCTTTTGCCAGCGTGGCGATATCGATGCCAGGAAGATCGACGCCCGTGAAGCCGCCAACATTGAACATCCTGCTGAACGTTTTGAGCGCGGCGTATTCCTGGTTATGTAGCACGACGAAAGTCACCGGCAGCCGATGCTGCACGGCGGACCACAGCACCTGAATCGCATACATGCTCGACCCATCGCCGAGCACCGCTATGACGCGGCGGCTGGGGTCGGCCAGGGCGATGCCTACTGCGGCGGGCAGACCATAGCCCAACCCTCCGCTGGCGCTGGTGAAGAAGCTGGCGCTCCTCCGAATCGGCAGATAGGCATGGACATCGTTCTCGTGCGACGGCGATTCCATCACGACGATGGCGTCCGGCGGCATCGCGCGCAAGGCAAGAATGAGGTGATCCAAGATGGCCAGGGTAGCTGGCGGATGGGCGTCTCGTTGCGCAAGCCAATGTAGACCGGCGAGAGCGTCATGGCAATAGCCCGCTATCAGCCAGCGTGAAACACCAGCCGCGCCACCGCGACGATGACGACACCCACAATCAATGCCGGGAGCAGCCGGTGCGTCCGCGCGGCGATCAGGACGGTGGCAGCCGCGGCGATGAATCCGACCACGCCCGCCGCCAGCAATGCCGGGGCGATCAGCGAGACCAGCACCGCGCCCGGAATCGCGCGCATCCACGCCTCGACGCGCTTCGTCGGGGTGACGCGCCCAAGCAGCCAGAAGCCGCCGATACGGGTCGCGTAGGTGACGGCGCCCATTCCTAGAATGGTCAGCAGTGCGACTGGGTTAATCTCCACGGCGGAACGCTCCCACCAGACTCCCGGCCAGCCCGCCAAGGAGGATGTACCACTTGCTGGGGAGCCAGTATGACGCGGCGACCGCGACGACCGCCGCCGTCAGCCAGGGCAGCAGATCGGCCTTGCCTCGCCACAGTCCCACCAGCAGCGCCAGAAAGACCGCCGTGAACGCGAAGTCCAGCCCCCATCGTGTCGGATCGGTGACCAGGCCGCCCGCCAGCTCGCCGATGGCCGTGGCTGTTCCCCAGAAGACATAGAGCGTCAGGCCACTGCCGAGCAGAAACGCGCCGTCTCCGCCACCACCGGTCAGCGCGCCAAGCGTGAGCGCCCAGCTTTCGTCCACCATGAAGAAGAGCGAGGCGTAGACGCGCCCGCGCGGCAGCTTCGCCAGCCAGGGATGAAGCGACGCGCCCATCAACACATGGCGCAGATTGACGATCAGCGTCGTCAGAATCAGCGCGCCAACGGGCAGCGGCGTGACCCAAAGGCCCAGCGCCACCAGTTGCGACGCCCCGGCAAAGACAATCGCGCTCATCAGCAGCGCCTCGGCCAGACTCAGGCCCGTCTGCCGCGCGAGCACGCCGAAGACGATGCCAAAGGCGCCCGCGCCCAATGCGACCGGCACAGCTGCGCGCGCGCCAGCCCACACGCCTCGCCGGGTAAAGGTGATCTGGTTCTCCATGAAGGGAAAAACTCGCTGTTCCAGGGATTCGATGCAGCAAAAAGACGCGCCACCGTCGAGATAGTAGCACGCCTTTTTGTTGCGTATCCGCTATTGTTCTAGTTTCGTCCAGTCGCGGAGGGACATTACTGACCGATGGCGGGCGAGGTGACCGCCGCGCTCGTCTGCGTCTTCCAGATGATCTGGCCGTTGCCCGCGTTGAGCGCATAGATGCGCCCGTCGCTCATGCCGACGTAGACGCGCCCATTCACCACCGAGGTCCAGTCGCCACTGACCCCCTGGTTGGCGACGCTGAAATGCCACTTGGCCTTGCCAGAGTTGGCGTCGAGCGCGTAGAGATTCCGGTCGCCTGAGGCGATATAGACGATGCCGTTGGTAACGTTCGGCGTGCCATTGACGCTGTCACCCGTCTGAAATTTCCACTTGAGCGAACCGTTCCCGGTGTTCACCGCATAGATGTTGTGATCCGACGCGCCGAAGTAGACGATATTATTCGCCACCGCGGGCTTGCCGAAAATCTGGCCGCCCGCCTGGAAATGCCAGAGCTCCGAGCCATTGCTCGTTTTGCGGGCCGAGAGCTGACCGCCATCGTTGCCGATGTAGACGACGTTGTTGCTGACGCTGGGTGAGGTGAACTCGCTGATCGCGCCAATCGAGGTTGACCAGACAATCGAGCCGTTGCTGGAGTTCAGGGCAAAGAGCTTGCCATCAGCAGATGCATAGGCCACGTTGTTCGCCACGGTAACCGCGCCGCTAATCGTGCCGCCAGTGGTGTAGTTCCAGGCGACATCGCCCGTGGTGCTGTTGAGCGCGAAGACGCGCCCCTGGTCCGTGCCAACATAGACCAGCCCGCTATCCATCGTCGGTCGGCCAAGTATGCCACCACCAACCGATTTGCTCCAGTTCAGTGAGCCAGACTTCGAGAATGAGTAGACGTAGCCCGCCTGAGTCGAGACGAAGACGCCGCCAGTGACCGCCCATGGCTTGTTGGGCGTCCCGGCAATCGAATAATGCCACCGTTGCGCGCCGCTATCGGCGTTGAAGGCATAGAACATATTGTCCTGCCCGCCCGCGTAGGCGTTATACTGGCTCAACGGAACCGGCGTCGGGTTGCCGTTGCCACCCGTCCCGCCATTGTCGCCACCGGCGGTCGGCGTGGTCTGCGCGCTGGTTGTTGGCGTGCCGCCGGTCGTGGGATTCGTATCCGAACCATTATTGGCGCTGGTAGCGCAGCCAGCGAGCAGCAAAACTGCCAGTAGACAAAAACTTGCGAGAACTGGGCGCATGGGTCTCCGTGGAACGCGCATGATTCTCCATCCCCTTCTTGGCCAACCTGATACGAACCTGATTGGTGTCTCTAGTATACGGATGCGTACAATGACAGAAATCACATATTGTGCTGGCGACTCATCAGACATTCTGCTGGATCGCGCTTCGCTTCCCCAGGCAGGCGGTACGGCAACGCCGGACTATAATTGGAGCGAGAGCGGGCGTCAGGGTAGTAACCGCGCCCAGAGGGTGTGGATGGTATGGCAAGGCGTAGAGCGAGAGCGCTCAGATGGCGATCCAGTGGGCAACGGCTCCAGACATGGCTGGCCACACAGCCACTCTGGCGCATGAGCCGCGAAGACCTGATTGGCTACGGCTACGCGCTGCTCGGCGTGGCTGGCGCGTCGCTGGCCATCGCGCTCGTGGGGAAGATCGGCCATGTCGCCAACATCTCGCTGCTCTACCTGCTGGTCGTGCTCTGGCTGGCGGCATGGGTCGGGCGTGGTCCGGCCATTCTGGCCTCGGTGCTCGCCTTTCTAGCCTACGACTTTCTCTTCATCCCGCCACTCTATCGCTTCACAGTGGACGATCCTACCGAGTGGCTCTCGCTCATCGCGTTGCTGGTCACATCGCTGGTGACCGGGCAGCTCGCATCAGCCGTACGCGACCGCGCGCGCGAGGCGCTCCAGAGCCAGCAGCGGACCGCGACTCTCTACGGCGTGGCGCAGTTGATCGCCTCCGCGACGGATCAGGAATCGCTCTTCGATGATCTTGCACAACGGCTGCTGAAGGTCTTCGCGCCATCAGGGGTGACGGGTGTGGCTATTCTGCTGCCCGGCCAGGGCATCTACCCGGCGGTGCGGGCGCTCGCCGCCGATCCCGGAGCCGACGCCGAGCGAGACGCGCTCCGCCTCACCAGCCAGAGCTATGCTGCCGAGGCCGCCTGGGCGCTGGAGCATAGCGAGACGGTCGGCGAGACCGTTGCCCATACGCTGAGTCGTTCCGTCATACGCTCGCCTGAGGCGTCATCGGGTGAGAGCCTCGTCTACTACATCCCACTCACCAGCAGACAGCACACCGTCGGCCTGCTGGCAATCACCGGAAAGCCCGCGATCCGCACGTTGCTCTCGCCTCGCACGTCTCCAGCGGCAGGTAGCAGTGGCGCGTCGGCGCTTTTCGCCGCGTGTTGCGATCAGGTGGCCCTCGCCATCGACCGCGCCACTCTCCAGCAGCAGGCCATCCATGCCGAGGCGCTGGACGAGAGCAACCAGCTCAAGGATGTGTTTCTTGGCTCGGTGACGCATGACCTGCGCACGCCACTGGCCTCTATCAAAGCGGCGGTCACCAGTCTGCTCGGGGCTGATGTGAAATGGAGCGAGAGCGAGCGCCGCGAGTTCCTCGAATCCATTGATGAAAGCGCCGACCGGCTGAATCGGCTGGTAGGCAATCTGCTGGACATCTCGCGCCAGGAGGCTGGGGTGGCGACGCCTGAAAAGGACTGGTATCTCATCGGCGATGTCATTGCCACCGTGCTGGACCGGCTGGAGCTTGCTGGGCTGCTACAGGGGCGCGAGGTGCTGGTGGATGTCGCCGACGATATTCCGCTGGCGCCGATGGACCACACCCAGATCGAGCAGGTGCTGACCAATTTGCTGGAGAACGCGCTCAAGTATTCGCCCGAGGATCGTCCGGTGCGTGTCTCCGCGGCGCTGACCGCCGAGCCGGAGCATGAGTTGGAGGTGCGCGTCAGCGATGAGGGAGTCGGTGTACCCGCGAGCGAATTGCATGCCATCTTCGACAAGTTCTATCGTGTGCATGATGTGCGTCTCCCTTGGGCGTCCGACCGGCCGCCGACCGGCACCGGCCTCGGCCTGGCAATCAGCGACAACATTATCCGCGCGCATGAGGGCCGCATCTGGGCCGAGAGCACGCCGGGGAAAGGCTCAACGTTCATCTTCCGGCTGCCGGTTCCCGAAGAGACGCCACAGGGCGCGCTGCCCGATATTGTCCCTGACGCCGAAGAGACAACCGCCGCCACCGTGGCAGAGCAAAAGGAAGCGGAGGCGCCCCATGCCGAGCGATGAGATAGCGGCGGATGCGCTGCCCGACACAGAGCAGGCCACCGGTGGCGGGAAAGTGCGGGTGCTGGTGATTGACGATGAGCCTGAGATTCGCCGGGCGGTGCAGCTGGGGCTGGCCAGCGGCGAGTTCGCGGTGGCGTGGGCGCCAAACGGCCAGCGTGGGCTGGAGATGGTGGCGCAGTGGCATCCCGATATCGTGCTGCTCGACCTCTCGCTGCCGGATATGGACGGCATCGAGGTGACACGGGCGCTGCGCTCCTGGTCGGCAGTCCCCATCCTGATTCTCTCGGTGCGCTCAGGTGACGCCGATAAGATCACCGCGCTGGAGCTGGGCGCCGACGACTACCTGACCAAGCCGTTCAGCATGGGGGAGCTGCGCGCGCGTATCAGCGTTGCCCTGCGTCACGCCGCGCACGCGGCAACGGGCGGTGTCGGAGATAATGCGCGTTTCACGACCGGCGGCCTCGCGCTAGACTTCGCGCGCCGTCAGGTGCTGGTGAATGAGCATGAGGTCCACCTGACGCCCACCGAGTATGAGGTGCTGAAGTATCTGGCGATGCATGCGGGCCAGGTCGTCACCCACCGGACGCTGCTCCGCGCGGTCTGGGGTCCAGACTACGAGGATGAGGCCCATTATCTGCGTGTCTTCATCGGCCAGCTACGCCGCAAGATCGAGCCGGAGCCAGGCCGCCCGCGCTATCTGCTGACCGAGCCGGGCATCGGCTACCGTCTCCGCAGCCCGGAATAGGACACGTAGCGCGCCAATTCTCAAACAAAAAGCGCAGGCCTTGCATCTGCAAAATACATGACGTATAATACGTGATGCGTTATACGTGATGCGTCATGTACTTGACACAGGAAGAAAACCGTTGCAAATGAACGGAAGGTGTAGCCTATGCAACGTGCCGAAGAAATACGCTATCTGCTGCTGGCGGTGCAGCGCGAAGGGAACCGCACCCTCAGCGAGGCCCTCTTGCCATTCGGGCTGACGCCATCACAGGGGGAAGTTCTGCGCGTACTCCAGGACTATCAGCCCATCTCACTGAGCGAACTAGGTAGCCTGCTTGTCTGTGAGAGCGGCGGCAGCCCCAGTCGTCTCGTCAATGGCCTGGTGACAGCTGGTCTGGTTCAGCGCGTGGTATCTGCGCGTGACCGGAGATACGTGACCCTGACGCTGACGCGACAGGGGGAGGAGCGCGCAACACAGGTCGCCGCTGTCGAAGCATTACTCCATCAGCAACTTGAGCAGTTGATCCAGGATGTTCCCATAGCTGAGGTCATGGAGATGTTCTGGCGCTATATCGAAAACCGACCGGCAGGCAAAGCGCTTGCCCGGCGCGCCAAGCGGAATACGTTACCGCATCAAACCCAGGAAGGTAGGATGACGAATGAACTTTGAGAATCGTGTTACTATCCAGCGTTCCCGCGACGATGTGTTCAATTTCATCGCCGATTTCAGGCACATGCCTCTGTGGAACTACTACGTTCTGGAGACTCAACAACTATCGGAAGGAGCGCCCACGGTAGGAACACGCTATTTTCAGCGGCGGAAGACAGACGAACAACACCTGACTATCACCGACTATCAGCCCAACCATCTCGTCGCCATCCAGGTCGAAGGGTTTATGTTCCCACTGCAGATGCGCTTCACTTTTGAGGAAAGTCCTCAGGGAACCGAAGTGGTTGACGAATGGCGCTTGTGGTCCAAAGCGCCGCTGCCACATGCGATTGCGCAGCGCGTCACGCTCCCGATTCAGCGGGCAGTGGCCGAGAATCTGGGCAAGTTGAAGCAATTGCTGGAATCTGGCCAGACTGAACTACAAGATGGCAGGGTCGCTCGCCTCGGCTGAAGCGAACCCCTGCTATGAATGGGAGGGCTCATCCTGACCATGGTGTATCTCTTTGCTTTCACCCAGAGTCGGCATAGCGCCAGCCTCATGCGGTTGGCGTGTCCGGCTCGCTCTCCCATGCCTGGGTGAGTTCGCGGAGTTGCGGCTCGACCTGCCCGGCCATGTCCGCAATCTCGGGCGCCTGCGACGCCTCGCGCAGCAACCCCGTGATGGCCACTTGGAGTGCGCGCAGTAGCTCGGCGGGGGCCAGTGACTGGGCCAGAGCGCCATCAAAGGCAGCTAGCACATCAGCGGGCAGGTCGTCGAAGCCCCTGCCATTGCGCGCTGGTAGTTCGTGCTGGAGGCAAGCGAGGTGCAGCGCGTAGTCGCGGACGCCGCTCAGCCAGTATTCCGCCTGCCAGACCCGCCCGCGCTCGATGCAGAAGCGCGCCCGGAGCGCATGATGCACCGCGTAGCCGAAAAGCTCATGTGGAGTCGGCGCTGGCATGTGTGGTTTGGTGACGGCCTCGCCGAAGAGCAGCCTGAACTTCGGGCTGGTTGCGCCGAAAGACTCCGCGGGCGTAAACGAGAGGTCGAACTGGAGACAGCCCGGGAGCATGAAGACGCGGTAGATGCTAGGGCCAGCGGGGAGATCGAAGAGCATGACCGCGTCGAATTCGTCGACGATGGCGCCAGTCCAGTCGCTCAAGACATCAGCCACGGGTACGTCATTCGCGACCGCGAAGGTCAGATCGAGGTCGGACCAGCGATCACCCTCATGGAGCGCGAGCGAACCGACGACCGCTCCGGCGACCACGCGCGGGTCAGCCGCTGCCAGCGCAAGCACACGGTCACGCACACGATTGCGATCATCTACAGTGAACATAGGCATCAACTCCTTGTATGGCTCCTCTTCCCTTTCTCCCTTCCCGTCTACCCAATCATCACGATACACCAATCGCCGACCAGCCGCCCTCACCTAGCCCTCTACTCACTCCCTCCAAATCTTTACGAAATCCTGATACCGCCGCCCCTCATCTTTACGCCTCCTTTACGCCCCCTGGCATACGCTCTGACCGTGGAAATGTGCTGGTCAGGGAGCGCAGTGGGGAAGGCGGAGAGCGATGGCGTGCCTGCTACTGGTGGAGGACGAAGAGCCGTTGCGGCGCATCCTCGCCCGCAACCTGTCGCGGCGCGGCTACCGGGTGGCGGAAGCGGGCAGCGCCGCCGATGCCATCGCCGCCCTGCGCGCTGGCAACTCCTTCGACGCGCTCCTGCTGGATGTGAACCTGCCCGACCAGACCGGCTGGGATGTGCTGCGCGCGCTCAAAGCCGCTAATGCCGACGCGCCACCGGTTGTCGTGCTGACGGCGGTGCGCCCGATGCGTCAGCGGCTGGATGAGTTCCATCCGGCGGCGGTGCTGCTGAAGCCCTTTCCCGTGGATGCGCTGGTCCGCCTCGTCGGGCGAGTCACCGGCAGCCCGCTGAATACAGCGGATACATCGGCCAGTGAACCGAAAGAAATGGGGTAGGTCCATGGCCGATCTTCTCTTTGCGGTGGTGACGCTGGTCTTCTTCGCGCTGATGGTCGCGTTCGCGTTCGCCTGCGACCGGCTATGAGTAAAGGAACCGAAGCAGCTTATGAACATCGAATACGTGCTGGTTGGCCTTGTGGCCCTGCTGGTCATGATCTATCTCGCGGTCGCTTTGCTGCGGCCCGACAAATTCTAGGAAGCTGAGGCTGGTACTTCGGTATGTCGTTCACGTTCAACGGCGTCGCGCAGATCATCGTCTTCTTTCTGCTCGTGCTGCTCATCACTAAACCGCTCGGCCTGTATCTCACCGCCGTCTTCACGGGTAGGCGCACCTGGCTGAGTCCGGCGCTGCGGCCGGTCGAGCGCGGACTCTACTGGCTCGGAGGAGTCGATGAGCGGCGGGAGCAGGACTGGAAGATCTACGCCGTCTCGATGCTATCGTTCACCGCCGTCGGTATCCTGCTGCTCTATCTCATCCAGCGGCTGCAAGATATCCTGCCGCTCAATCCCAACGGCATGGGCAAGGTGGACCCGCTGCTGGCCTTCAACACCGCCGTCAGCTTCTCCTCGAACACCAACTGGCAGAACTACAGCGGCGAGACAACCATGAGCTACTTGACGCAGATGGCTGGCCTCGCCTTCCATAACTTCGCCTCCGCAGCCGTTGGCGTGGCGCTGGCGGTCGCGGTGATCCGTGGCCTCACACGCCAGAGCGGGCGCGCGCTCGGCAACTTCTGGGTGGACCTGACGCGCTGCTTCCTCTATATTCTGCTGCCCATCTGTTTCGTCTACGCGCTCTTCCTGGTCTGGCAGGGCGTGCCGCAGAACTTCAACGCCTACACCCATGTCACCGGCGTTCAGGGCTTCGTTCAGACCATCGCGCAAGGGCCGGTCGCCTCGCAGGAGGCGATCAAGCTGTTCGGCACGAACGGTGGCGGCTTCTTCAATGCCAACTCGGCGCATCCGTTCGAGAACCCCACGCCATTCACCAACCTGATCGAGATGCTCTCGATCTTCGCACTCGGCGCTGGCCTCATCTACATGTTCGGCAAGATGGCGGGCAACACGAAACAGGGCTGGGCGCTCTTTGGCGCGGTCAGCGTGCTTTTTCTGCTGGGCGCCTTCATCACCTTCGGCGCGGAGCAAGCGGGAAATCCGCAACTGACGCAACTTGGAGTCAATCAGACGGCCAACGAATGGTCGCTGTCGCAGCCAGGCGGCAATATGGAGGGCAAGGAGATGCGCTTTGGCATCGCCTCCTCGGCGCTCTTCTCCACCGTCACCACCGACGCCTCGTGTGGCGCGATCAATAGCTGGCTCGATAGCTACACCCCGCTCGGCGGCATGGTCCCGATGGTGAACATCCAGCTTGGCGAGATCATCATCGGCGGCGTCGGCTCCGGCCTCTACGGCCTGATCGTCTTCGCCATCCTCTCGGTCTTCATCGCCGGGCTGATGGTGGGCCGCACCCCCGAATACCTGGGCAAGAAGATTCAGCAATACGAGATGAAGATGGCCGCGCTGGCGATTCTGATCCTGCCGCTCTCGATTCTCGGCTTCAGCGCGCTCGCCATCGCCCTCAGAGCAGGAACGGCGGCGATTGCTAATCCGGGGCCGCATGGCCTCTCGGAGATTCTCTACGCCTTCAGCTCGATGACCGGCAACAATGGCTCGGCGTTCGCCGGGCTAGGTACCACGACGGTCGGCACGCCATCCTTCGTCCTCTACAACTGGACCGGCGCGTTCGCCATGCTGATTGGCCGCTTCGCCTTCCTGATTCCGGTGCTGGCGCTGGCGGGTTCGCTGGCGCGCAAGCGCGTCACGCCAGCCGGGCCGGGGACTTTCCCGACGACCTCGCCGCTTTTTTCGGGGCTGGTCGTCGGCGTGATCGTCATCGTCGGCGCGCTCACGTTCTTCCCGGCGCTGGCGCTCGGCCCCATCGTCGAGCAGCTGCTGATGCTGGCGGGCAAGTCGTTTTAGGCAGATGAGGCAGGCAAGGTAGCAGATGATAGATCGCGAACAAACGTCTGAGGTTACTGTAACGGATAACGCCGAGCGGGTTGGCAGAATTGGCAGCAGGGTCGCCAGGTCGCGCCGTCCGCGTCGGGGCGCGCCGCTCTTCGATCCGGCGATCACGCGCCGGGCAATCGTATATGCGGTCAAGAAGCTCGATCCGCGGGTGCAGGCGAAGAATCCGGTGATGTTCGTCGTGGAGATCGGCAGCGTCATCACCACTATCGAATTCGTGCATACGCTGCTCGATCCCAGTCTAGCGGGCGAGCGTGGCTTCGTCGCGGGCGTGGCGGTCTGGCTCTGGTTCACCGTGCTCTTCGCCAACTTCGCCGAGGCGATGGCCGAGGGGCGCGGCAAGGCTCAGGCCGACACGCTACGCCGCGCCCGCAGTGAGACGCTCGCCAAACGAGTGACGGGCAAGCAACCTGGCCAACTTGGGTCGGATGCGCCTGTCGAAGTGGTTGCCGCGCCGCAGTTGCGCAAAGGCGATCTCGTGCTGGTGGCGGCGGGCGACCTGATTCCCGGCGATGGTGAGGTGATCGAAGGCGTCGCCTCGGTGGACGAATCGGCGATCACCGGCGAGTCCGCGCCCGTCATCCGCGAGAGTGGCGGCGACCGTTCCTCGGTGACGGGCGGCACGCGCGTGCTCTCCGACTGGATCATCGTCCGCATCTCGTCCAATCCCGGCGAGACTTTCCTCGACCGCATGATCTCGCTGGTGGAGGGCGCCAGCCGCCAGAAGACGCCGAACGAGATTGCGCTCAACATCCTGCTGGCCAGCCTCACCATCATCTTCATGCTGGCCGTCATCACCCTCGAGCCGTTTGCCATCTATTCCGGCGCCGCCGTCTCGATTGCCGCGCTGATTGCCCTGCTGGTCTGTCTGATACCGACGACCATCGGCGGCCTGCTCTCGGCCATCGGCATCGCCGGGATGGACCGTCTGGTCCAGCGCAACGTGCTGGCGATGAGCGGGCGCGCGGTGGAGGCGGCGGGCGATGTGGATGTGCTGCTGCTGGACAAGACCGGCACCATCACCCTGGGCAACCGCATGGCGACCGAGTTCATCCCTGTCTCCGGCGTGAGCGAGCGTGAGCTGGCCGGGGCGGCGCTGCTC
>DASUHD010000109.1:0-21080 GCA_036273675.1 Ktedonobacterales bacterium
AACTCTGCCCAACTCTGCCCAACTCTGCCCAACTCTGCCCAACTCTGCCCAACTCTGCCCAACTCTGCCCAACTCTGCCCAACTCTGCCCAACTCTGCCCAACTCTGCCCAACTCTGCCCAACTCTGCCCAACTCTGCCTATCTCCGATCACGGCCCTGCATCGGAAATGGAGCATACGTCTGCACTATGCCATATCGCGCGCACATGTGCAGGGGTTGGCGATCCTTGAGCGAGACGAGCGGACGCGCATGTGGACGTTTCGGAAACGCGGGATGGGTACACTCTTTCCCAGAGAGCGACGTTCTCGCTCTGGATGTTCGAGCAACAGGGATGGCCGAAGGAACGCGGGGAGGTAATCTATGACGGACGAGCAAGCGTTTCAGGACGCGCTCAGTGAGAATTATTGTTGGGGCTGCGGGCCGCTCAATCCGCATGGCCTACAGATCAAAAGTTACTGGTCCGGCGATGGCGATGAGGCAGTCTGCACGTGGCAACCACAGCCCTATCACACGTCCGGCGCGCAGCACATCCTCAACGGTGGCATCATCGCTGTGCTTATGGACTGCCATGGTGTCTGTACCGCCGTGGCAGCTGCATACCGTGCGGAAGGGCGCGCGATGACATCGCAGCCACCCACGTTCTATGCGACAGCCTCCCTCCAGGTTACCTATCTGCGCCCCACGCCAATCGCCGCGCCGGTGGAGATCAGGGCGCGGATCACCAGTATGACGGAGCGAAAGACGCTACTCGCCTGCTCGCTGTATTCCGGCGGCGAAGAATGCGCTCGCGGCGAATTGGTCGCAGTCCGAGTACCCGCCGCCTGGTACGCCGCGCCAGCGTAAACCGGCCACGAGAACAACCCGTCAACCATTGTTTTGTTACGGACGCGTAAACACAGGACGCCAATAGGGCGAATACCAAAAGAAAGGATGAGTGAGATGCCAGAATCTTTCCGGGCATTTGTCGTCAATCGAACCGCTGAGCGATTTCAGATGGGCATTCAACGGCTGCACCTGAGTGATTTACCGCAGGGAGACGTGTTGATCCGGGTAGCATACGCGGCGATGAACTATAAGGATGCCCTCGTCTGCATCCCCAATGGCAACGTGGCCCGCGCCTATCCGCTGGTACCCGGCCTTGAGCTGACCGGAACGGTGGTCGAGTCAACCGATCCACGATTCCAGCCAGGCGATGCGGTGGTGGCCTCGGACTTTGGCCGGACTCAGGGGGTGTCGCGCCATGGCGGCTACAGCGAGTATGCCCGTGTACCCGGCGACTTTATTTCTCCCCTGCCTGCAGGGGTAGACGGCAAGCAGGGGCTGGTGCTTTCAGCGGGAATAACCGCGGCGATGGCGTTGCGCCAACTTGAAAAGATTGGCCTGACACCCGAGAAAGGTCCGGTGCTGGTCACTGGCGCCACGGGCGGCGTAGGAAGCCTGGCCGTCCGCCTGCTGTCGAAGCGAGGCTATACGGTGGCCGCCAGTACGGGCAAGTCCGATGCCGAGGGTTATCTCAGACAACTTGGGGCAAGCGAGATCCTGAGTCGCGCGGAGACCGAGACCGAGAGCGCGAGACCGCTTGAAGCAGAGCGATGGGCCGGAAGCATCGACACAGTAGGCGGCGCAACCCTGGCCTATCTGATGCGGACGACGAAGAAAGGCGGGGGGATCGCGGCTGTCGGGGTCACTGGCGGGGGGGCGTTTCGGGCAACCGTGTACCCCCTCATTTTGCGAGGTATCACGGTACTGGGCGTCGATATGCCATCGACGCCACGTGAGGTGCGCCTCGAACTCTGGGAAGAGGTCGTCCAGGAAGCAAATCTCCCTGGCCTGGGAGATGTAATGGTAACTGAAGTCACGCTGGAGGACATCCCCAGCGTGACCCAGGCGATGTTGGGCGGGCAGACGCGCGGGCGCATCCTGGTCAGGCCGAATGAACCGTAAGCGTATCTAGCGCCGGGCAACCACTCCTGCCTGCCGAGCGCCGCACGCCGGAGACGTCTCCGGCGTGCCTCTTCGCCCGCCCAACGCTTCGCAAGCCTAGTAGATGAAGCTGACGCCGGAGCGGACGTAGGCGTAGCGGTAGTCCACCCTGCCGAAGCCGCCGCCGTTCCAGTAAAAGTTCATCTCGGAGATGATGAACCAGCCGCCGCCGAGCACCGCCTCGACATGCCCGGCATGCCCGGTGCCGCCCGCGCCCTCGACACCCGGTTGGAAGATCACCGTCGCGCCAACGGCAGGCTGGCTGCCGACCGAGAGGCCGTACTTCGGCGCATTAGCTGGCCAGGTGTGTGAGACGCCGAGCTTCATCAGCGGCTCGCTCTGGTGGCGATACCAGGCGTACCACGTGCAGACACCGTAGGCGCTGGCGTAGGGATCGCCCGCGAAGTCCCTGAGGCTATAGGTAGGATGCCCCGGCACAGGCGACCAGGGATTATAGCCGCCACTAGGCGCGGAGCTACTGGTCGTGCCTTGAGAGAAGGTCGTCGTCGTCGTGTGAGCGCTACCCGTCGTCCTGGTGATCGTTTTGTGCTTCACCACAGGCTTGAGAACAACGCTCGCTATTCGCACATGCTGGTGGGTGGCCTGCTCGAAGGCCAGCAGATCGCTGGCGAGGGGCCATTCACCCGTGGGATTCGGCGCCCAGCCGCCATCATCGGAGAGCAGGCGCATTGAGTCATCGACATGCCAGCGGGTGGTGCAATGGGTCTGCGTCTGCCCGGTGACATTGGAGGCGCGCCCGTCCGCGAGATCGTAGTCCCAGACAGCCTGGACCGTACCCGCGCTGGCAGTCAGTCCCGGCAGGACTACCTTCACGACTGGGGCGGATGCGCTCCAACTCCGGCAGAGCCACTGCCCGTCGAAGTTGACCCAGGTGTAGCCTGGCGCGGCATGCGCCTGGGGCGTGGCATTGGCTGCGCCCGCGCCGAACGCTATCCCTCCCAGCAGAACGAGCGAGAGCAGTTGCCCGCGCGACATCCGTCGAATCTGTGCTGCTAACAAGAGCCGTACCTCCCTTTAGAGGGAAGTCACGGGCGCAAGTATGCCCGCGTCTCCCCTCCCCGGCGGCGAAGGCGCGATCCTGCGCTTGCCATCCGCTCCACACCACGCCGACAGTCCTTCGGCGATCCACCACCCACTCCACATCGCTGGCCCCCCGGATGGCCGATAACGGCCAACCCTGCCAGCGCCCTGTGGCGACTCTTCACACGTTGTTCTCCCCTCGCCCACCGAGAGCTAGAACAAATGTGCTTTGCAACGTTCACCAGCACTATACCTGCGTTTGCGACAACAGGCCAGTGTTATCATGCCCGCCTGGTACCAAATGGCTACGCCGCCCGCTGCCACCATGCGCCCGGCCTGTGTAGTGTCAATGCAGTATTTCCTGTGTGACAGGAAAGCCGTTGCACTCACAGTGGATGATACCATACCAGCCATACACCTGCAAACGAGTACTATTGTCCTGCCCGTACAAAGGCCCATGCGAAAGAGCCTGCCAGAGACCTTCACGTCGTCTAGCAAGCTCTTCGTGTAAACGAGGACACAGCTCAGTTCGGATAGGGTGTCCAACTGCCGTTCTGGTAGTGATAAAGCGCTGAGCGGTCTCCGGCTGTGCCGATTGCCCACCCTTCGTCATCGGCCACCAGTCTGAAGGCGCCCGGAATGATTGTCGAAGGCGCTGTCACCGCGTCCCATGAACCATTGAGGTAGCGAGCGATCTCGCCACTGTATTGTCCAGAGCCGCCAATGCCAATTAGCCACGCCGCGCCAGATGGCGCAATTACCACTGCGTAACTGCTGGCGGGCTGCCCGATGAATCTGGCGGGAATCGTCACCTTTGTCCAGGCGGAGCCGTCGAAGTGATAGGGCGGACTGCTGGCGTTGATGCCCGTCAGCCAGCCATTCTCCGATGTGCGCATCGTAAGGTGGTATCCCTGGACGCCGGGCAGCGTATAGGCCACCTGGAAGGAGTCGCCTGTGAAGCGCAGAATCTCGGTGCTATCACTGCTATTGACGCGATACATCAACCAGCATTCGCCCGACGCGGTTACAGAGAAATCGAGCTGTGTCTCATCGCTAATCTCCCGCAAGGCCGGTGGCAGCGGGACGACAGACCATGCGCCCCCGGTAAAGTGCAGCATCCCAAATACGCCACTCTGCTTATCGGTGGACTGGATGAAGGCTTTCGCCCAGCCGTCGGTGGGCGAGACCATTTGTACTTTGGAGATTGCGCCAACACCGGGGACGGCGACGGCCACCCACTGCCCGTTGGTATAGTGCAGCATGCCGCCCTCGCCGGTCATCCAGCCATCGGTTGGCGAAGCCATCGAGAGGCTGTCGGCGCTCAATAACAACTGCAACGAAGGTAGGGTACCAGGCCAGATTGCCCACTGCCCATCATGGTAGCGCAACAGGAGAACATGCTGGGGATCGGCGGTTACACCCACCGCCCAGCCATCGGTTGGCGAAGCCATCGAGAGGCCCAGCAGGGTGGTTCCCGCTGGCAGATGCAGCGGCGCGGGCGGCGGCTGGATCATCGTCGTCGCGGTTGGTACGCCGTTGCGCGCCGGGCCATGCGCTGTCTGGGAGAAGATGGCGAAGAGCGTCGCCGCCAATCCCACCAGCAGCAGCGCGGCAGCCACCGCCGCGATACCGGTGAGCCGACCAGAAGCACGACGCGAATGATCGGGAATCGCTCTGGATGCATCGGTCGGCAGGTAGGGATAGGCGGTGTCTAGTTGGCCTTGATCTGGCCGGTTCCGTGTGTCTGATGTATTCACGAAACTCTCCATCGTAAGGAATGGCCGCGCGCTCTCCGGCGGCTCGCCGTAATGGCGGCGCAGCGCGTCGCCCACAATCACGTGGGCGGCGTGTTCTCGCTTGCACCACGCGCAGGTCTCCAGGTGGGCACGGGCGCGGATGACTTCTTCGGCGCTGAGATCGGATGAATCGAGCAATGGGAGGAGTGGCGCGATGGCCGCGCAGTCCGGGGTTGGCAGAACAGGTTGCGGGTCTCTGGTAGTCATCGCGAGTCCTCCCCCTGCGTGCGGTTCTGGTCGAAGTAGGAGATGCGCAGCCGTTGCTTGGCGCGGGTCAGCCGCTTCTTCGCCGCCGCAAGCGAGATGTCGAGAATTGCGGCGATTTCAGTGGAGGTCAGCCCCCACACGGCATGGAGCAGCACGCAGGCGGCGTCTTCAATCGAAAGTTGTTGCAGGGCGACACGCAGCACCTCACGCTCGACCACCTGGTCATCGAACGGCTTTGGCTCGCCATCCCAGGGGAGCAGCGTCTCCATCGCCGGATCAAGCGGTTGCCAGCTGATGATTTTTCTGCGCCGATACGCCGAAACCGCTCGGCGATAGGCCACGTGGAAGAGCCAGCGGCGTATGCCATCCTCACTATCGACAGCGCCTGTGAACGGCGGCAGTCCCTGGCGAGCGAGTTTCCATGCATCCACGAAGGCATCCTGGACGATGTCACGCGCCTGCTCCTCATCACGTATCAGCCCCCGCACGAAACCCACCAGTGGCCATTGCAGGGAACTGAGCGCCCAGGCGAAGGCTTCCGTGGGGTGCGAACCAGAGGCAATGGCATCATGCATGTGGGACTCCCGTGAGTGACACACTCTTCGCTGTATAACCGGTTACACCCCGCTATCGCACGGACGCAATGTAGGTGGACATTCCACGCCCTGATATATGCTCTAAGAGATAGCCAAACACGCTGAGGGCTTGCTGGTGAGTAGGACACATCTCACAGCAAGCCCCGGATATATTCGATTGGAGAGGGCGACGAACGCCGTTCGATGCAAACGCTGCTACGGCGCGCAAACGTATTTGCCTGTGGTATCGCTCGCTGGAATCTGGCTTAGCAACGCTGGTTTGGTGCAGTTGCTACCGTTCCATTTCACCGCGGCGCTGTCGAAGAGTGTCGGCTGCATCGTCGAGATCGGCGCGGATGTAACGTTGTCGTAATTCAGCCCAAAGGCGAAGGTGTACGTTCCCGGCGCGGTAGGTACGGTTACGCCAATCACGATTATGAGCATCTGGCCGGGTCCGAGGCTCACCGGCATCGGCGGAGCATTCTGGGCGTCCACCTGTGTCGTTGTCACCTGCGCTCCCGTCGTCGCGTCCGCTGCGAAACTCGCTTGGAGTTGCTCATCCTGCGTATAGCCGCCACCGCAGCCACCACCAGTTGCGCCGACTGGTCGCTGATAGAACAGGTCGCAGAACTGATAGGTGTTGAGCGGGCCGCTGTAGGCCGTGAAGGCAGCGATGCGGAGTGTGAGGCTCCGGATCACATGGCTGGCCGAGCTGGATGTATTGCAGATGGTCAGGCCGTAGTTGCTACTCGGATTGACTGGTGGATTCGGCGGATTGGGCAGGCTACCCGGCAATTGATAGGGCTTCGCCTGATCGAGATTGGCTGGAAGCTGATTAGCGGGATAGGCCAGCGAGAAGTTTACCTTGCTCACCTTCAGGTCGCCTATATACACATAGCTGGTCTGGCCTGAGGTATCGCTGCTGCATGGGTGGCCAGAGTTCACAACGCCAACCGTCGTGTTCTGCGTTGGCTGTGGTGTCGTAGTCGGCTGGGTCGTCGCGGTGGGCAGTGTCGTTGCGGTGGGCGCACTGTTATGTGCCGGGCCATTGGTTGGCCGCCCGAACACGGCGAAAAGCGTCGCCGCCAGTCCGATCAGCAGCAATGCCGCGATGGTCGCCAGCACCGGGCGTGTGCGCGTATGCTGCGCCTGGGGCGGCCGTCGGTCAGATCGTGGCAGGGTCAGCATTTCATACGTTGTCTCGTCAGGATCATTGTACATGGAGTAATCTCTCCGACTTTCCCATGATGCCTGGGACTGATGATGATTCAACTGCGCCGGGGACGTGGATGGCACGCGCGCGACGGCGAGTCGCACGAGGTCATCGGCGGTGGGCGCGGTGCGGGCGAAACGGCCCATGTAGGTGTAGAGCGCGGCATCTAGCCGATCATAGTCCGCCAGTTGCGTCTGGCAATAGCCGCAGGTAGCGAGATGGGCGCGCAGAGCCATCTCGTCGGCGCGGGTGAGCGTCCCCTGCCGGAACTGCGGTAGAAGCTCAACGTACCTGGCGCATTCAGGGCCGGACGGATGCCGCGTGTTGGATGTGTTCATGACCGTCCTCCCGGGTTGGAGGCGTTTTGCGCCAGATAGGCGGAGAGCAGGCGGCGCTTGGCCCTGCCGATGCGCTTGCCCATCGCCGTCGCGGATGAGCCGATGATTGCGGCGGCTTCCTGGGCCGTGAATCCCTGGACGACCATCAGCAGCAGGCAGGCGCTATCTTCTGGGGTGAGGACGGCCAGCGCGCGTTGCATGGCCTCGCTCTCGGCCACCAGCTCCTCGAACGAGGAGGATGTACGGTCCATCGGCAGTCGCTCGAAGTCCAGCAGGTCGTGGAGGGATTCCCAGCGAATCAGCCGCCCGCGCCGCAGACTATCCACCGCCCGCCGATAGGCGACACGATAGAGCCAGCGCCGCATCTCAGCCTCATCGCCGTTGGCCAGCAGCGGCGGAGTGCCTTGCAGCGCCGCGCTCCACGCCGCGATGAACGTGTCTTGCAGCAGGTCGCGCGCAAGCTCTGGATCATGCACGAGGCCGCAGAGAAACACATGCAACGGCTGGGTGTAGCGCCGCGCCAGCGCGGTGAAGGCATCGAGCGAGAGATTGCTCACAAGCTCCACAGAAACTACTTTCTGTCGTGATGACGAGAAGCGCCTGCCTTCTCTCTCAGTACTTCCATCGAATTAGGCGGCTGCTTTTTGACAGGGTGACCATGCGCCGTGAGAAATTGGCTGACCGTGGCGCGGTACAATCCCAGTACCCAGTGCGTAGGTAGAACGGCTGAGCCTGGGTGGATGGTATGGTACAGCGAACAGGGGACGTGACAAAATGGGCAATCGTGGCGAATATGCGGTGTTGTGGGACGTTGACGGCGTCCTGATCGATAGCGGCGAACAGCATCGCCGCGCCTGGGAACAACTGGCGCGCGAAGAAGACCTGCCCTACAGCGACGCCGCCTTCTGGGCCACCTTCGGCATGCGCAACAGCGACATCTTCCCGCGCATGTTCGGCGTCTCTGGCCCGCCGGAACGCATCGCCGCGCTGGGCGACCGCAAGGAGGCTATCTACCGCGATTTGTTAGCGCAGGATGCCGTGGCGCTTCCCGGCGCCAAAGAACTGCTGGCAGCGTTACATACGGCGGGCTATCGGCAGGCGCTTGGCTCATCGGCGCCGCCCACCAACCTGGAGGCGATCATCCAGTTGCTGAGTATCGCTCCCTACCTCGATGCAGTCGTCTCAGGCGAACAGGTGGCCCATGGCAAGCCCGCGCCCGATATCTTCCTCGCCGGAGCGGAGCGCCTGGGGATCGCGCCAGCGCATTGTCTCGTCATCGAAGATGCGCCCGCCGGGGTTGCCGCCGCCCACGCGGGCGGGATGCGCTGCCTGGCGGTGCGCCGCGCGGGCCAGCCCGACGCGCCCGGACTCGCCGCCGCCGACGCGCTGGTGGACTCACTGGAGCACACCAGCGTCGCCCTGGTGGACCGGCTGCTAGGCATTACCACGCCCTAGTTACAGTATCCGCGAAATTGGTAACGCCGTAACGCTCGTCGTAGCGGTTGCGGAACGGCGCCGGGCTATGCTGAGGGTGACAAAGAAAAGAGGAGCACAAGAACATTGAACTGAGCGAGGAGGTTTCCCGATGCAAACGCTCATTTCCACTCCACCCGAAGCGGCTCAGCCGATCACATCCGCCGCTGTTCCCGTAGCGCCACAGACCATCGCCGCGATTCCCGGTCGCGCGGCCAAGGCGCACGTCGTCATCGCCCGTATCCTGCTGGGCGGTGTCATGCTGCAAATCTTCTTCGCCGGGCTGGGCGTCTTCGGCGTTTCGAGCTTCCTGCCGCATATGATTCTGGGGACGCTGGTCATCCTTGGCTCGCTGGCGCTGCCGCTGGTCGCCTGGCGCGGCCGCCTGGGCGCGACGCTCCTGCGCCGCTCGTGGCTGGTCGTCGGCCTGATGTTTCTCCAGGGGCTGCTGATCGACGCTGGCCGCATCATCCCGCTCGTCGCGGCGTTCCATCCGGTGAACGCGATGCTGCTGGTCCTGCTCGTCGCCAGCATGGCGCGCGTCACACGCGACCGCTAATCAGCGCGTTCGGCAGATCCAGGCGTGGACGGTGTGGAAGAAGCTGCCAATAGCGTCCACGCCAGCGCCAGCGGCTCCTGCCGCACCTGCACGCCGGGGATCTGCGCCAACAGCGCGATGACCCACGCCGCGCCTGCCGATCCCAGGCCCAGCGCAAACAGCGCCGTCTCATCCAGCAACACGCCCGCGCAGAGCGACTGCCACGCGGCGGCAAGCGCCTCGGCGGGAATCGCGATCTCGCGCGCCATCTGGCCATCACGCGCCGGGGAGTACCAGACGACCACCTCGCGCGCGCTGGCATAGAGCACATCGAAGCCGCCCGCGCCCATCGGCGGCGCACACGGTTCCGCCAGCGTCCGCAGATACCGCAGGATGCTCTCGAATTCGGGTGTGATAGGAACCGCCGTCGCTGCCGTCTCGTCCATCATCAGCGCTCATTCCCCGCGCGTACGCTGCTAACGGAAAAGCTCCGAGACCGAGCGCCCTTCGTGGATACGCGCAATGGCCCCGGCAAATAGCTCCGCGACGGAACACTGCGCAATCTGAGGGATGCGCTTCTCCGGCAGCAATGGGACGGTATCGGTAATCACCAGCGTCTTGATATCAGAGTGCTGGATATTCTGGATGGCTGGCCCAGAGAGGATGCCATGCACCGCTGCGGCGTAGATGTCGCGGGCGCCACTCTCGCGCACCACCCGCGCCGCCTGAATCAGCGAGCCTGCCGTGCCAATCTCGTCATCCACGATGATGGCGTTCTGGCCCTCCACGCTCCCAATCAGGCCAAGGCTCTCCACCCCGCCCGCGTTATTGGTGCGGCGTTTCTCGATGATAGCTAGCGGGGCATTCAGGTCCTCGGCAAAGTTGCGCGCCTTCTTGGCGAAGCCAGTATCGGTGGCGACGACCGTAACATCGGTGAGTTTCAACGAGCGGACGTAGTTGACGAGAATAGACTCCGCCGTCAGCTCATCCACCGGGATGTTGAAGAAGCCCTGAATCTGGCCCGCGTGCAGATCCATCGTCAGCACGCGATTCGCGCCCGCGACGGTGATGCAGTCAGCGATCAGGCGCGCCGTGATGGGGACGCGCGGCTGGTCCTTCTTGTCGGTGCGGCCGTAGGCATAGTAGGGGATCACCGCCGTGACACGCTGAGCCGAGGCGCGCCGGAGCGCGTCGATCATGATCAATACCTCCATGATGGAGGCGTTCACTGGCGTGCTAAACGGCTGGACGAGGAATACGTCTTTGCCGCGGACGTTCTCATTGATCTTGACGAAGATATTCTCGTTGTCGAACTCAAAGACCTCAGCCTTGCCCAGCGGGATACCGAGGTGCGTGCAGATATCCCGTGCCAATTGCTGGTGCGCTCGCCCCGTGAAGACAGCCAGTTCGCTCATCTGCTCCTCGACCTTGTTGTCCTAATCGTACTGCGAGCGTGTGCGCTGGCCACGAGGTTCTGAGCTGGCCCACGCGCGCATGAACAGCCGATACCACCTGAAGTATAACACGACGACACCGTCCTCTTGTACACGCATAGCCTGTGTAGCTCGAAAGTCTCCTGATGGGTAGCCAGTGACGCATCGAGCATGTGCTGGGGTATTAGCCGCTACCAGGTAAACGTGAGGCAGTCTCATAGTGCTCCATATGAACGGTAGAGACTTCACCCGGCAGGTGCGGTATGGTAGCATGCGAGCGCGCTCGCGAGATGAGGTCGTTATCGGGTGCGACGTGTAGGTATAGCCGCCAGTGAGAGAGACTGATCAGGGTAGAACGTGCCGATTCCAATCTTTATAGGTGTCGGGCAACGATACATGCCAGAGCAAGAAACGCTCATGGCGCAGATTCTTGCGGCGCTCGCGGCAACGGACCTAGAACCCACGACACTTCCGCATTCGGCGTGGGACGAAACGTTTCCTCTCGCGCCAATCCAGTCGAGCATGCGGCAATGCTTTGGGGTCGTTGTTATCGCATTTCCCCGCATTACCACTGATCTAGCGCGCGAATGGCCTGATTCTCACCGGGAAACCCAATTACAAGGGCGTTCATTGGCGACGGTTGGGTTGCAAATCGAGGCCACCCTCGCCCTGGAACTGGGACAGCCCTTGCTCATCCTCGTAGATGATCGCTTGCATCCAGAAGGAGTACTGAATCCAAAGCACAAAGGGTACGGCGCGCACTACTTTAACATGAACGAGTGCCAGCGGGAACTACCCGCAAACATATTGCAGCGGAAAGCAGAGTTTTCGGAGCAGGTCAAGGCATCAAGTGGCTCAGGCCAATAGCGCTACTACATCAAATTACGTGACAGCAAGCGAGGTCACTGTGGTACAATTGTCCCCTATGCTGATGGCCTCGTTATGTCGTCTGTGTGGCGCATGGTGAGATAAACTGAATTTTGAGGCTCAACCTATGAGCGTACTGGCGATAACTGGCCGACGTATTGACGCGGAGGATGCGGATCAGGCGCGCTTCCCCCTCGAGCACGCGCCAGCCGTACAACAGGCAATTACATCCGTGATGCGCGACATGCGGATAGAAGCGGTGGTCAGTTCCGCCGCGTGTGGCGCCGATTTGCTGGCGCTCAACGCTGCCAGTGAATTGAATATCCCTTACTGGATTGTGTTGCCATTCGACCGCGCGCGTTTCCGTGAGGTCTCGGTGGTTGACCGTGGTGATAGTTGGGGACCAATCTTCGACCAGCATATGGACGACGCTGAGCGACGCAATACCGTGCGTATGATAGACCCCGTGGATGATGAGCTTGAGGCCTTTCGACTGGTGCTCGGCGCCATTCTCGATCTCGCCACAATGTTAGCCAATCATGATGAGGGCGAGCCATCAACGAAGCCAACAGGACAGGTCACTGCCCTGGTTGTGTGGGATGGGGTATCGCGCGGCGCCGACGACTTCACCGCCGCGTTCCTCGAAGAGGCACGCCAGCGCGGCATCCTGACGCGTCAACTGATGACCTTGAGATAACGCACGACGCCTCACCCGCTTCCGCGAGTCCTCGCGCGCTGAGACCGAAGCTGATGAGCCTATCGACCTCAGCAATCCACGTTACTGATTGCGCAGGATCGTGAACCAGTTGAGTTGTTCGCCCGTCGCCACTTTCTGGCCCAGACTCAGCCCCGCCAGCACCTCGTAATGTCTCCCGTCGGTCAGCCCAAGCACCACCGGCTGCGCGGTCCATCTGCCCTTCACCAGCGCCAGCACATAAGCGGGCATGGGGTTATCCTGCGAGTAATCCGTGCCGGAGTTCTGCAACTGGGTGAGCATCTGCCGCGCCTCGGCGAGCGCTTTGGTTGCCGCCGCCTTGCTGATAAGCGTGGAGTGCCTCGGGTCGGCGGCGTAATGCGCATAGGCGACGGCGCTATTGGGGATCAGCTTCACCGCGAATCGCTGCGCCGTCAGCACCGTCATCTTCGCGGTCATACCAGGCAGCAGCGCCTGACCCGTCGTTTTCGCCGTCCCAGAACTTACCGACTGGCCATCGACATCCACCGTCATCGGGTAGAGCACGGTATTGTGGGTTGCCTGCCCAAACGGCGAGACGCCGCTCACCGAGCCGCTGAAGACGCGGTTCTTGAACGAAGGCACCGTGAAACGCACCGCATCTTGCGGCAACACAACGCCTACCTGCGACTCGTTCACCGTCGCCGTGATTTGCAGCGCGTTGAGATCGGCGATCTGGATGAATGACGCGGCGCTGCTCTTAGCGCCACCGCTGGTCTGGCCCACAACGCCATTGATCGCCGCGATGGTCCCCCCATGCGGCGCTTTGAGCGTGGCGGCGGCCAGATTGTCCTGCGCGCCCTGCAGAGCAGCCTTGGCCGAGTTGTATTGCGCCTGAGCCGTACTGGTCTGCTGCTGAGCCTGCGCATTCATGCTGTCGGCGGATGCGAGCGCGGCGGCGTACTGGCTTCGGGCCTGGGCGACACAGTTGGGCGGCGGACTCGCCACACGATTGCACTGGGCAATCGCCGCCTGCTCAGTCGTATAAGCGCTGTCTGTCATGGCATTGGCGGAGGTCTGGACCTTGTCCTGGTGGGTCTGTGCGCTGGAAAGCGCCGCCGACGCGCCATCGACGGCCACCTGCGCCTGTGTCACCGCATCCTGCAGCAGCGTGGTATTGAGCTGCGCGAGGGTATCGCCCTGCGCGACCTGCTGCCCTACCGTCACGTTGATCTGAGCGACCGTCCCCGTTACCGCGAAATCCGCGCCGTAGACTGCGCTCCGCAGCGTGCCGGTTGTCTGGAACGAGAGCGCCATGTTGCCCTGCGTCACCACGCCAACCGTCAGATAAGGCTGGCGCGAGCGCACGATAATCGCGAACGTGGCAAAGAGAATCAGCGCAAGCAACGCTACCGAGAGCACGGGAATGAGCCAGCGCCGGCGCTCCCAGAAAAACCTGTTCAACCCGCGGAATCCATCCATTGAGGTCACCGAATAATCCGTCTCGGTCACGGGATCAACGTAGCGATCAGGCATCGTCGGGTCGGCGACACTGGGTCCGTCTGTGAAGGGTGTGTGTGGCGAATCCCCCATAGGTGCTCTCTATCCCTTCAAGGCGCGCGAGCGCTCCTTGGCAGGAGCATCGTTCACGCGCCGCATCAGCGATACACTCTGAGTATTCTGAGTATATGGACGAGTTGCGCGCCACGGCGTCACCAGATGGCCAGAGCATATCGTTCCGATGCACCGTGAACCGCCCGGCGCCGCGCCCGGTAACTCTCGCGATCAGCCAGACGCGGATAGTATACCTTAGATGTTACGTTTCTCAAACGTTCGTTCCGGGTTACAGGTTCCAGCTGAACTATAGCGTCGAATATCAGTCCATCGCCTCCATCCCGCTTGACACGCCGCCTGCTGCGCCGTAGACTGCGATGCGCCATGCGATAGTCGCTGGCCAGAAAGTGAGCGCAGACGATGGCGACGATGGCGACAGGCGAGTCTCCAAACCCCGCGTGGAACTGCTTTCTCTGCCCCTGGGAAATGCAGCGCGCAACCACCTGCGACGTGGCCAGCGTCTCCGGCGAACTACGCGACGCGATGTTTGACCCCACATCGCGCCAGCTTGAACTGACGCTGCGTGACGAACATGGCGAGACCGTGCGGGTGCGGTGTGAGGAGCAGGGACGCGCCCTCTGGCGCGAGCTATCGGCCTATCCACCGGACCGCTGGCAGGGGGTGCGCCTGACCGTCCATCACCTCGCCCGCGCGTCCACAGCCGAGACGCTGCGGCTGCTGCCCGCAGGCGTGATCGTGCTCGAACCCGACCTGCTGCTCAACATCACCGATATCAACAACGCCGAATACTGCGTGCGCCAGTATCCGCTTCGCCGTATGGCGCCCTCGCCACCGAGCGCCGCCTCGCTGCGTGGGACACTGGTGCATACCGCCTTCAAAGAATTGCTCAAGGGCGGCGACGAACCAATCGAGGTCTACCTCCAACGCGCCCTCGATGCGGCGCAGGTCGAGCTGGCGTTGCGGCAGATCAGCGAGGGAGAGATGGCCGCCGAGGCCGCGCCCCACGTGCGCGCGCTGGCCGCGTGGTATGCCCAGAGCCGCCAGAATCTCTGGCGCACCGCTCCCGATATCCGTGCCGAGACGTTTCTGCTGGCGCCGGAGGTTGGCCTGAAGGGACGGCTCGACGTCTTGTTGCACGATCCCCACGGCGGGTCGCTGCTCGAATTGAAGACTGGCAACGTCCGTGCGTCGCTGCCCAAACGCGAGCATCGCTGGCAGGTGCATGGCTACCAGACGCTGCTCGCGGCGCGCTTTCCGGGACGGCAGGATGGCCCCGGCGCGACGCTGCTCTATAGCGGCACGCCCGGACGCGCCGACGCCTACATGATCCCCTTCGTCCACCGCGATCTGCAACGGGTGATGGAGCTTCGTAACGCGCTGGCGCTCGTCCACGTGACCGGCGCCGTGCCACCCCCACCCTCCGCGCTCAAGTGCGCGCGCTGCATGGTGCGGCAGGACTGTTTGCGCGCCTCGTCGTTGCTAGGCTGGCAGCCGCCCGACCTGCCCGACGTGCTGGAACCGGTGGACCAGGAAGACGCCGCGATGTTCGCGGAGATGTACGATCTGCTGCGGCAGGAGGCGCGCGCCGCCGAGGTTGACGGGAGCGCGCTCTGGCGAACGACGCGGGATGAGCGGATGCGACGGGGTGTGGCGCTGGGCGACCTGCGGCTGGTGGGCGAGCCGCGCCAGACGGCCAAGGGCGAGTGGGAATACACGCTCGAAGGCGTGCAAGGCTCTGATCTGCGCGAGGGCGACGCCGTGCTGGTGAGCGAGGGCGATCCCGTGCGCGGCGCGGTGGTCAGCGGGACGATTCTGCGCATCGAGGCGCAGCGTGTCGTCGTCTGGACGCCGGAGCGCATCGCCAACCCCACCCTGCTCGACCGCTACGAGAGCGACATCGTCCATGATCGCACCGTGCGCAATCTCTGGCGCTGGCTGCGTGGCGCGCCCCACCTGCGCGAGCTGGTCCGCGGCGCACTCGCGCCCACCTTCGACGAGACTGCCGCAGCGACGGTACAGGAGGCGTTGCCCGCTACTCTCAACGCCGAGCAGCGGCAGGCGGTGGCCCGCGCGCTCTCCGCCCGCGATTACCTGCTGATTCAGGGGCCGCCGGGCACCGGCAAGACGAGCGTCGTCGCCGAGATCGCCCGGCGCGCGATGCAACGCGGCGAGCGAGTGCTGATCGGCGCATTTACCAACCAGGCGGTGGATACCGTCCTGCGGAGACTGCTGGCCGATGGCTGGGACGACTTCGTGCGGTTGGGCCACGAGCTAAGCGTCGCGCCGGAGATACAGGGGCATCGGCTGGTGGCGCGAGCACGGGCGCTGGCCGGGGACGGCGCCGAAGTGACGCCAGCGCGCATCCGCGAGACGTTGCGCACCGCGCCGCTGGTGGCCGCGACAACGGCCACATGGTCATCCGAGAGCTATGACGATATCGGTGAGCCGCTGCTCTTCGATCTGGCGATTCTGGACGAAGCGACCCAGTTGACGCTGCCCGCGACGCTCGGCGCGCTCCGATTCGCGCGGCGCTTTGTGCTGGTGGGAGATGATCGCCAGCTTCCGCCACTGGTGCGCAGCGAGACGGCGACAACGGGCGGATTGAAGCGCTCGCTCTTTGCCACATTGCTGAAGCGCTATGGCGCGGAGGCCAGCGTCCCCCTGCGCCGCCAGTATCGGATGCACCCCGTCATCTGCGCCTTCCCCAGCGGCGAATTCTACGGCGATGCCCTGGTCGCGGAGGGGGCGGCCCGCACCGCACAGTTAGCGCTGAGCGCGGAGGCGACCGGGCCATATGGACGCGTCCTCGACCCGGCGCATCCAGTCGTCTTCATCGACGTACCGCTGGAACCGGATGAGCGCGGGCGCAAGGAGAATAAGTCGCAGGCGACCGTAGTGCGCAACCTGGTCGGCGAACTGCGCCGGTTGGGCGTCGCCGCGCGCGACATTGGCGTCATCGCGCCGTACCGGGCGCAGGTGGGCGCGATTCGCGCGCGGCTGGTGGCGAGTGGCGAGACTGGTGTGCTGGTGGATACAGTAGACCGCTTCCAGGGCGGCGAGCGGTCGGTCATCTTCTATAGCTTTGGCGGAGGTGGTACGGCATCGTGGGGCGGACGCGGGCCAGACTTCCTGGCGGACCCGAACCGGCTGAATGTGGCGCTGACGCGGGCGCAGCACAAGCTCATCATCCTGGGCAATCGCGCCGCGCTCGAAGAAATCCCGCTCTTGCGGCGGCTGGTGGCGTACTGCGTGTCGCTCTACGATGGCCATGGGGGAATTATTCGGGCGCGGAGTGGTGCGCATGAGGAGGCCGCTAGGCCGATAGCCCCTCGATAATCGCCTGCACCTCAGCCGCCATCACCAGCGACTGAATGCGCCGCCGTACCGTCTCGACGGCGCGCGCGTCGGTCAGTCGGATATGCGCCAGCAGGCGCAACGTATGCGGCAGCACTCCGCTCGCCATCAGGAAATGCTCGTAGGCAAGTGGCTCCAGCGCCAGGGTCGAGCAGAGCGGCACGACCACCACCTGGGCGATCTCGCCGCTTTGCCGTCCGTTGACGGCGTCGGCATCTGTGTCGGGCGCCACACCCAGCGTCAGCGGCGCCAGCCCGGGTCGGGCAAGCGTCCAGCCGTTATAGGGCCGCGAAAAATCTGGTCGCCGCCCACCGATCCGGCGGAAAACGAGCGTGTATTCGGTCACGAGAAATGGCACCTGCGCGTATCCCTCTCAAACATCCATGGGTATCTCTCGGTGCGGAGTTTCCTCCGCTCACAAGGAGAGAACGAGACGCAAAAAACCAGGTAACAAGAGCCACTAAAGTATCCCACCCCGCAAACTTCATACCTGGACTACGCGCCAGCGATGCAGCGGGCGGCGAAAGGTACCCGAGAGTACCATATCGGGCAACCGCCCGGAGAATTGATAGGTGTACAATAGAGGGGATTGAGAGGCAGGCGGCGTCTCCGAGGAGGTGCGGACGATGGGCAGACTGAGCAGAACCGGCGCGGCGCGCATTGCCGAGCCGAGACAGGCGTTCCGCGCGCCCGACATCGCGGAGGTAGCGCCACCAGCCGCCCCGCCAGTCGTAGCGCTGCCGTCACGCGCATCAGCAATCACCATCGAGCGGCTGATTCTGCACCACCTGGATAACCGCACGGGTGAGATGCTGCTGGTCGAGGCGGAGTTGGCGCTGGATGCGACGATCCACGCGCTCTTTGCCAGCTATATCGCCCAGGCGCTCGAAAACGCCGACTGGCAGGCGCGTTTCCTCGCCGACCAGCCTGCTGCGCCCGCGATGCCCGACCTCTGCGCCAGACTGCTGGGCGAGCCGTCCGCGTTCGTCGCAGTCTCGCAGGAGATGGCGCGTCGCCTCTTCGCGCAGATGCTGCAGCGCCCGAACCAGATCAACCCCGGCGATTTCGTCGTCGTCATCTACTCCGCGCTCGGCTTGCCCGCGTCGGGCATCGCGCTCTTCAAGCTCGACCCAGACGCCCGCCTGGTGCGCAATTTCTCGACGGAGCGCGGGCGCCGGCTGGTGCGCATCGCGCTGGCCGATAACCTGATGCCCGAGACCGTGCGCCAGAAGCAGAAGTGCGCGCTGATTACGCCCTTGGCGGACGGCGCGGGATTCTCGCTGGCCTTGCTCGACACCCAGGCCAACATCCGCTCCGAGGGCGTCGCCGCCTACTTCTATCGTGGCTTCCTCGCCACCCAGATTCTGCCGTCGGCCCGGCGGCGCACGCGGCTCTTTCTCCGCGCGACCGACGACTGGCTGGCGGACCGTGGCGCTTCCCTCTCGCCGCACGCGCTGCTCCAGGTCTACACGGCGCGACGAGCGGCCCTCGCGGGCGAGACGGTCGATCTGCCCGCGTTCGCACTGGCCGCGCTGCCGGGCGATGGCGCGCTGGCCGACGATCTATTGGCCTCGGTGACGCCGCAGGTCTTCGACGCCGCATTCGAGCCGCACCAGAGCCGCTTCACAGTGGACCGCGCCACCGCCGATCCCACCGTCCGGACGGTGACGCTGGAGCTAGATGGCGGCGCCCGTCTGATTGTCCCGGCGGAGCGCTTCGCCACGATGGCACAGGTGGATGACCAGCGCGTCGGCGGCAAAATCCGCCTGACCATCGAGACGCTGACGCTCAAAGAGGGGGCTGGCCGATGAGCAGACCGAACCGCGCCAGTCAGCCCAATAGTCAGCGACGCCAGCGTACCCGGCCAACCACGCCCGACACGCTTGCTATATCTGGTACATCCGCTACGAGCGATGGGCCGACACCGGCTGGCGCGGGTGGACCTGCCGATTCCTGCCTCGCTCAGTTGCATCACCTCTACGAGGTCATCGCCGATGCGGGCGCGGCGCTGAACATGTCTCCGGCGCGGCTGGCGGAGGGTGAGGCGCTCGAACGGCTGGAGGTGGTTGTCCGGCTCTCTGTCGCGCAGCTTGCCCAGTGCGATGGCGCGCGGGCGCAGCGGTGGTTCGCCGCGCTTGCCGACGACCTCGCCCTCGATCTCCGGCTGGATGGGCTGGACCCCGATATGCCCGCCGTGGCGGCCTTTCTGCGCGCGAATGCCGATCCCGCTGGCGCGCTACAGGCGTTTCAGGCGGCGGCGCACTCGGCGGCGGAGACGCAGGGGGACGCCATCAGCGTCGAGGCGCGGCTCTCCGTCGGCAAGGCCCGTGCGCTGGCGCTGGCACAAGCTATCATGATGGAACGCCCAGGCGTCGCCGCTCCGGCAATGGTCGCGGTCTTCTATACCGCCGCCGCCTGGAACCAGCTCATCGGCCTCGCCTCGATCTCTTATCTGGAGCAGTCGGGGCTGATGCGCGCAGATGGCCGGACCGCTGTGCTGCTCTGCGACGCGCCGGGCTACCTGGCAGGCGCCGCACTCGAATGTGTAGGGGCGGCGAGTCCCCACACGCCCGATTGGCTGGCAGTCTCACCCGCCGCGTTCCGCCAGTTCGTCAGCCGCGCGCAGGCATCGCGGCGCTTGCTCGCCGAGGAGGGTGGCTGGCCCGACGCGCCCCATAGCGTGACAGCGGAGATGCTGCGCCTGGTTGCCCGCGCACCCGGCCTGGAGGCGACAGCGGCGCGGCTGGCGCTCCTGCGGGCGGAACTGGCCGCCACCACACTCGCCAGCGTCGTGCAGGGCCGATTGGCCGACGGGCTGTCGCTCCGATTCGCCGGGGTGCGCCCCGCGACCTGTACGCTTCCCGCGACGGGCGATGACGCGCTTCCATCGGCGGCAGGAGAGGCGCTGGCGCGGCTGGCGGACTGGGCCACGCGACGTGGCACAATCGATACACTCATCATCGCGCGCGAATGTCTGGCGCGCGAGCTACCGCCAGGCCACGTGATCTCGCTGGCCGAGGTGGCGCGGGCGGCGGTGGATGCGATGGAGGCGGCCAAGGCCAACTTCACGCTCTTTGTGCGCGGCCAGACAGACCGCTACTTCGCGGCGCGCCAGACCGCGCAGAATGCCGTGGCGGACTACGCCGAAACAATGCGCAAGGCAGTTAGCGATCTCACGAGCGATGTGGTGGATAACGTCTACCGGACGGTCGGGGTATTGGCGGCGGTGGTCATCGTTGGCCTGATCCAGCCCGCCATCTCGCCGCTGCTGGCGCTGCTGGCGGCCATCCTGTATAGCGGCTATATCGCGTTCGTCATCGCGTTTCTGCTGCGCGCCCGCGACGACCATTTCGCGCTGGAACAGCAGGCGCTCTCGACGCGGCTGGCCGAGATGACGGAGCTGACCACGACCGAACGCCAACGCTTGCGCGAGCCTGCCACGGCATCCGACGCCTACTATCGGCGCTACATGGCGCGCACCCGTGGCATCTATCTCGCGCTGCTGGCGCTGGGCGGTCTGTTCGCCATCGTCTTTGCCATCATCGCGCTCGTGCAACTCACCCATCGCTGATACGGCGGCATCGGTTATGAGCCGGGCGCGGCATCTGTAACCTAGTTCATACTCGCCCGCGCGAATCAGCGTATACCATACAGGAAGAGCGAAATATCCGGTCGTTTTCGCAATGAGATGAGCTTGCCCATGGATGCCACACCCTTCGCGCCGCTGCTGCGCTTCGCCGCATTCGCCGCCCGTCCCGACGCCCAGCTTGATCTGGCGCAGGGCGCGCTGATGATGGCTGACATCGCCTATGCCGATCTGAACGCCGCCCACTACCAGCGGCGGCTGGACGCGCTGACAACAGTCGTGCGCGAGGCGCTTGGCGCAACCGCGAATGGACTGCGGCGTTCCAGCCGGGCGCTACGCGAGCGAACCGTGGCGACCCGTGTGCTGGAGACGATGCGCGAAAGACTGGCGGACCACGAAGGGCTTTCCGGCAACACCGAAGACTACTA
>DASUHD010000110.1:0-78852 GCA_036273675.1 Ktedonobacterales bacterium
GTTGGCGCTGCCCGCCGCCAGCGCGCCGCCGAGGAGGGTCGCCAGCACCACGGGCAGGCTGGGCATGCCCGCCACCGCCATCGCCGCCAGCGTCGTGCCGAGCAGCAACACCGTCACATGCGGCTTCATCAGCCCAATATAGGCTCCTAGCGCCCTGCGCCAAGAGGCGCTCGACACACCTGTGACTTCTGCCCGCTGCATGCTATGCTGTACCCTTCCGTTTGTGTGACGACGCTGTGATGTGTTTTATTGTACTGCTGGCGCCTGAATGATGCCATTGCAGCTTCAACAATCCCCCTGACAATTTCCTGAACGTACCAATGCCCTCGCCACAGGTAAAATTGGTACCATTGCGGAAATTCTCGGTTCAGCGATAGTATCAAGAGAGGATCTGACGCATAGCCTGTTCAGGAAATAGTCAGGGGACTCGCATGGAGCCAGGCGCCCATATGCCAGACACGAGTGATAGTGACTCGCGCGAGATAACCGTGTCGTCAGCGTTGCAATATACGCCAGAAGAAGTGGTTGCGCGC
Organism: Ktedonobacterales bacterium; assembly: GCA_036273675.1. Lineage (GTDB taxonomy): Bacteria > Chloroflexota > Ktedonobacteria > Ktedonobacterales > JADMIN01 > DAHUXT01. Next base: position 534 of record DASUHD010000110.1, read on the forward strand.
ATGCGCCGGGCACTGGTAAGCTCCTTCACCGCCTTCCATCAGCCTATCAGAACGACAGGGGCTTCTCCGGTCGCTTCTGAAGGGACATATATCGCTACCGCACTCGACGTGCTCGAAAAACTTCTGGCTGATGCGCGTGCAACCACGCCGCTACAAATCGCGCCTGTCGAGTTGGCCGATGTTCTTATGCAGCTCATGGCCACGTTGAAAACATCGGCTCCTCATCACAGCCTGGAACTGGCACTGCCTGGCGACAACCCGACCATTATGGCCGATGAGCAGACCGTCACCGAGGTGACACGTCAGTTAGTGGCGACGGCTGTTGCGCTTGCGCCACATGGCGGTTCGATACGTGTCTCCTTGCGCACGCAGGAAGAAGGGGCGTTGATTGGAGTTCGCCAGCATGAGACCCTGCTCCCAGATGAGCGCCTCGGTGAACTCTTCAATCCGTTTCCTGCCATGCCTGACCTGGATGCAAACCGACGCGCGGCGTTGCTCTCACTGTCGATTGCGCGGCGTCAGGTGGCAAGCCACGGCGGTATAATCTGGGCCGAGGCGACTCCCCGCGCCGGAGGGATGACTTTTTACGTATGGTGGCCGCAGACGCCCACTCTTCCACCGGAGCCAGTTGACCTCCCCGCTGGCCTGACACCTGCTCCAGCGCGGCTGCCTCTAGATCGTCGCCAGCCGGTCATGTTGATCCTTGAAGGCGATCTGCGCATGGCGCGGTATCTGCGCGCGAACGCCGAGGCGCACGGCTATCATGCGCATTCTTGCATGAGCGAGGAGGATGCGCTCAAGTGTATTGATCGTGAGGAACCCGATCTGCTTCTGGTCGACAGCGGCATGCCATCGATGACTGACACCACTTTGCTTACCCGCATGCGGCAATACGCGAGTGCTCCAATCATTATATTGGGACGAAACGCCGACCCCAGACTGTGCGCGCGGATGCTCGATGCGGGCGCTTCCGATTTCATTCCTCGCCCTTTCAGCATCGAGGAGTTGATGGCGCGGATTCGTGCTGCGCTACGCGCGGCTCGGGCTACAACCGATGCTGCTCCTCGGTCAGAGGTAGTGGTGCTGGGGAAACTGGAGATAGACCTGGCGCATCAGCGGGTACGCGAGAATGAGCGACCCATCGCGCTCAGCCGAACAGAATATCGCCTCTTGAGGGCGCTGGCGCAATATCCTGGAATGGTGGTCTCGCATACGCATCTGCTAGAGCGAGTCTGGGGCGCCGGCTATGGACAGGAAACCGAGTTTCTGTGGGTCTACATTCGCCGCCTGCGCCGCAAAATCGAGCCGGATCCCGCGCACCCGCGCTACATCCTCACAGCGCCTGGCGTCGGCTATCAGCTTGCCGAAGCGCCAATCACTACTGCAGAACAGAGCCAGAAAGCGCATCCCTAAGGATATGAAGGAGATGAAATATCAGGAATTTCCCTGATTGTCACTCTCAGACGCCTTTTGCTATAGTTTCCACTGGTATGCGTTATGCAATCCTCTTCCGGCATATTTGCCGGAGAACGACAGCGGCTAACTCTACCGAGATCGCGCCATACACATCGAGGGGCGTGGGTGGGCTAGCCGATCACAGAGCGGCTAAAAGCAAAGGAACGACATAGGTATGAAGAAACTCGCATTACTCGTCCTTCCCCTGCTGCTTCTTGGGGCAGTTGCGGCGTCCGGTTGTGGCAAGACCCCAGGCGGAAATACGTCCGCTCCCTCTGGCCCTGTAACTCAAGTTGAGATGGATGCGACAAACTTCGCCGTAAGCGCGGTAACTGTCAAATCCGGTGTGGCATTCAAGTTCGTTGATCCAACCAGCACAGGTGGCCTCCACATTATTTGCGCGGGCCACAATGGCAAGTGCATCGCCAATGCCGATGCGCCGTCAGAGCTGGCTGACCCGGGCTTCACCATCAATCCTGGTGACACGAAGACCGTCACTTTCGATAAGCCAGGGACGTATCAAATCGCATGTACCGTACACCCTGATATGAACCTCACTATTACCGTACAGTAAGGACACCACGAGCGGTATCCCATCTTCTGGTGATAGTTCGGCTCGTACCTATGAGAATGAAGCCCGCTTCGCCTTATGAAGCGGGCTTTTCGCACCTCGGGAAGCCATCGGGCGCTCATCTCGATATGATATAGTGTCGCTGGCTGCCATTTGGCGGCTCGCGCAGTCTTGTCAGTAGAATTCAGGGATTGTCTCGCGCATGAAGTCACCGCGCACACTGGTTGCCTTTGTGTTCCTGACAGCGCCGCTGCTGTTGACAATAGGGCTAACCGCCTGTTCCATCACGCGCGCTCCAACGCCCACACCGCCCGCGGACTACACGCCACGACCAACGCCAGGAGGCGGCCCGAACAGCGTTGAGATCACCGCGAGGGACTTCGCCGAGCACAGGCTAACAGTAATGCGCGGCACTGAGGTGACGTTTGTCGTACGATTGGATTCGGGACCACACATTCTATGTCTTGGAAAAGACGGGGACTGCGACCCGGCCTTGCCAGGCCCGCCGGAGTTGCGCCAGGATGGTGGATTCAGCGTTGACGCGGGGCAGTCGCTGACGCTGGACTTTGTCTCGTCTGGCATCTATCCGATTACGTGCGCCATTTACCCATCCATGAATATGGTGATAACCGTCACCTGAACGCGACCCGACCCAACTCATAATTGCGCCGGAACTGGTCTATGGCTGAAGTACAAAACCCACAAGAGATACACGCGCACTATGACGTGCTCGTCGTCGGCGCTGGACACGCGGGCTGTGAGGCGGCTCTCGCCGCCGCGCGCATGGGGCGGCGTACGCTCCTGCTGACGATGAACCTCGATAGCATCGCGCTCATGCCCTGCAACCCCTCCATCGGAGGTCCGGCCAAGGGCCACCTGGTGCGCGAGATCGATGCGCTCGGCGGTGAAATGGGGCGCACTACCGACCGGACATTTATCCAGATGCGGCTTCTCAACACCGGGAAGGGGCCAGCGGTTCAGGCGCTCCGAGCGCAGTGCGACAAGCAGGCCTATCGGCTGGCGATGAAGTACGCGCTAGAAATACAGCCCAACCTCGACCTGAAGCAGGACACCGTCATCCGGCTGCTTTCGGAGCGTGACGCCGATGGGCGCGCCAGCATCCGCGGCGTGGTGACGTCGCGTGGCTGGACGATTGCCGCGCGCACGGTGATCCTGACGACCGGCACCTTCATCAATGGGCGGCTGGTCGTGGGCGAGAAGACCCAGGCGGGTGGGCGCAGTGGTGAGGCCCCCGCGCTCGGTATCTCTGATGCGCTGCGCGCCCTTGGGCTAACGATTGGCCGATTCAAGACCGGCACGCCTCCGCGAATCGACGCGCGTACCGTAGACTTCACACAGACCATCCCACAGCCAGGCAGCGCCACACCGATGTATTTTTCGAGTGATATCAGCGCTCGCAACGATGTCACGCTGCCAGTTGGCCCGCCGAATCCCATCTATCCCATCCCAGATGAGGCGCGTACCACCTGGCGACCGCAGCTGCCGTGCTATCTCGTACACACCAATGCCCGCACACATGATGTCATCCGCGCCAACCTGGATCGCTCGCCGCTCTTCAATGGAACGATCGAGGGCATTGGTCCTCGTTACTGCCCATCCATCGAGGACAAGGTGGTGCGCTTCGCGGACAAAGAGCGCCATCAGGTCTTCCTGGAGCCGGAGGGCTGGCGCACTGGCGAGGTGTATGTCCAAGGGATGAATACGAGCCTGCCAGAAGATGTGCAGATTGCGATGTTGCGTAGCATTCCCGGGCTGGAGCGCGTCGAGTTGATGCGGGCCGGCTATGCCGTCGAGTATGATTATGTGCCATCCGATCAATTACGTCTCACGCTCGAAACGAAGCCGGTACGCAATCTCTTTCTAGCGGGGCAGATCAATGGAACCTCGGGTTACGAAGAGGCAGCTGCACAGGGCATTATCGCTGGCATCAACGCGGCACTGGCCGCCAGCGGTGATGCGCCGTTCATTCTGCGCCGCAACGAGGCCTATATTGGCGTGCTGATCGACGACCTTGTCACGCAGCCGCCGACCGAGCCATACCGCCTGCACACCTCACGCGCCGAGCATCGGCTCCTCTTGCGACATGACAACGCTGATCTGCGCCTTTCTGAGCGCGCCTGGCAGCTCGGACTGCTCAGCGATGAGCGCTATGAGCGCGTAGCCAGGCGCCGCCAACTGATAGAGGAGGCATCCAGCTACCTGGACGCCACTGTCATCAGCCCCTCTCAAGCCGCGAACATACGCATTCATGCGCTTGGCCTCCACCCCATCACCCAGCCCACGACTGCAACCGAACTGCTGCGCAGGCCAGAGGCGCGCTACTGGCAGGTACGCGAACTACTCACCAGTGATGAGTGTCCCCTACCCGAACTGGATGAGGACACGGCTGTAGAGGTGGAGTTGCGGGCCAAGTACGCCGGGTATATCCGCAAGGAGCATGCAAGCGTCGCCCGTGCCCAACGGCTGGAAGATCACCCCTTGCCTGAGACCATCGACTATGCGGAGCTACGGGGCTTGCGCGCGGAGGCCCGCCAGCAACTCGAGCGCGTCCGCCCGCTGACGGTTGGGCAGGCGTCGCGCATTCCTGGCGTGACCCCCGCAGACATCTCCGTGCTCTTCGTCCATCTGGAGCGCCGACGACGAACCACAGGCAGCGGGAAGGCTGGATAAGGCTGGATAAGATAGGCCATCGGGCGACGTTATTGACAGTCGGCTGTCATGGGCGTACGATATCCTCTGGACGTGAGGCGGCTGGTGGAGGACTTGAGGCGACAAATCTGCGCAACACCCGCGCAGACATTTGGGACGAAGACCGCGATACTTCACTGGCTGGCAGGAGGAATCCACTTGCGCATCCTCGTGGTTGACGATGATCCCCTGGGCAGCCGTATGGTCCAGTTTCTGCTTACGGAACAGGGCTATACGGTTGATATGACCGAATCGGCACGCGGTGCGCTCGCTGTGCTGGATGAGCGTACGCCCGATCTCATTCTTCTCGATGTCAATTTGCCACATTTGAGCGGCTTCGACTTCTGCAAGCGGCTGCGCGACGATGGCTATGAGATGCCCGTTATTTTTGTTACTGCCAAAGGCGAACTCGAAGACCGGTTACAGGGACTGCGCATTGGTGCGGATGACTACATCTGCAAGCCATTCCAGCCTGCTGAGCTAACTGCGCGAGTCGAAGCCGTTCTACGACGCTACCGGCGGACACGCAGTGATGGCGCGACGATCCAGGCGCATGGCATCGAGATCGACGCGGTGGGGCTATGCGTCAACATGCCAGGACGTCGCCCCGTCGCGCTTACGCCGACGGAAATGAAAGTGCTCGTCCAACTAGCGCAACGGCCCGGCGAGACCGTCGAGCGCGAGGAGGTGATGGCGAGTGTCTGGGGCGACGCGTACGTTGGCGAGAGTAACATTGTCGATGTCTACGTGCGCCGACTGAGGCGCAAACTTGAGCGTGACCCCGCGCACCCTGAGCTAATCCACTCGGCGCGCGGCGTCGGTTATAAGTTCATAGGCTGATGCCAATGGACTCATCTTCCACACCCCGTCGCGCCGCCGCCGCCGCCAGAGAACGCTCGTTTCTCTCGAACGCGGGACATGAGTTACGCACCCCACTCCACAGCGCCAATGGCTTCGTTGAGATGGTGCTTGACGGCCTGGCTGGTCCGCTCAATGAGCGCCAGCAAGAAATGCTGTCTCACGCGCATACTGCTATCGGTCAGCTCGGTACACTTATCGAGGATGTCCTCTTTCTCGCCCGCTCAGATAACAGCGAAATCCTGAATCGTCCATCCACTGTTGATCCATCCGCACTTCTGACCTGCGCCCTGGACTGCATTCGCGAACAGGCGGAAGGGCAACGCGTCATGATAACGCGCCACGATCAGGAGCTTCCAGACGCGATTCAGGCCGATAGCGAACGGCTACGCGAGGGGTTGACAGGATTACTGCGCGGCGCTCTGGCCATGATGCCCTCGGATGGCGCCATGACGGTAGTTGCCGCAGTTCGCGAGGATTGCCTTGTGTTCGAGGTGATGCTCGACCAGGTGCGACTTAACGCCACTGATCGCCGCCACCTGTTCGACCGCTTCTACCAGCCCCGTCCGCTCGGGGCGGATCGCTCAGCGCACCTCGGCCTCGGGCTGGTCATTGCGCAGATCACCGCCCAATGGCATGGTGGCCAAGTGCGAGTGGACTCAACGACTGATGGCAGCGCCATCCTCTGTTATGAGCTCCCACTCAACTGCTCTTGAACCGTCTGGCGACCGGGCCAGCGCGCCACGAAAATCGCCCGCGATGAAGCATCATCCCACGGCGTCAGGTCATACCCCCCAAAGACGTCATCCATCGAGAAACCCGCGAACTGAAGCGCCATGTCAACCTCGCCTTTGCTCAGCAGCGCGAGAGACATGCTGCTGATGGTCCGGCGCACCTCGCCGCCCTGTTCATGGATGTCGTAGAGGTGGGTCACCGGGAGAATGCCCGGTGTCGTGGGCGGCGCGGCGGAGATGAGATGGGAGAGCAGAACCGCGTTGTTCTCTGGCAGCGGCCATGTGCCTTGCCACCAGAGCTGGCCCGCGGTCTCGGCAAGCCGCCGCACGCCGAGAAGGTCCAGGTCCAGCAAGAGCAACGCTCCAGGCCGCAGATGCGCACCCAGTTCAGTCAGCGCGCGATATCGGGCCTGACTGGAAAGCAGGTGCGCGAACGTGTTCATGCCGAAAAGGCTCAAGTCAAACTGATCTTGTTCGCCGAGAGGTAGGTGTTCGGCATCCCCAGCCAGCACGCGCACGCGACGCGAAACGCGCTCAGGAAGCGCGGCCAGCCGACGAGCGCAACGCGTGCGCATTGCCTCGGATGGCTCGATGCCGGTCACCGTATAGCCAGCCGCGGCCAGACGCGCCAGCACCCGCCCAGTGCCACTCCCAATCTCCAGAATGGCCGGGGCGCGCAGGTCCGCCTGGACGATGAGTTCTTGGTAGCACTCGATGTCCTCGGTAACGCGATCGTGCTCGACATCATACCAGGTGGCAATCGCCGTGTAAGGATCCTGCCGTGGATCACGGGCCATGGATACCTCCGCTGCTACATCAATGTTTCGTTGATTCTGCTTCAAGTTCAGAGCGCCTGTGGCCTGGCTCCGAGGAGTTATGACTTTTGACACTGGTTCTAAGGCGCCGACCACCCCTATTATGTTACAGTTGCCCGCCCTTCGAGAAGGACGTAGGCGACAGCAGGCGCATCACGATGTAACTGTGGGGTGTCTGTGCCGTACTTCCCATGTGAGCTACGCAGCGTGGCGCTCACTTTCCCATGCCTTTGCAGCGGCGCACTGGCAGTCTGCCCCGCACAATATAACGCTTTGAAAGAGGAGAGACTGTGGAAACGACCGAAAACCAGATCGCGGCACAGCGTCCAGCCGGAGTCGCCGCGCTCGAAGCCATTGACGTGCGCAAGTCACTTCCCCTGGGGCGCGAGCGTATCGACATTCTCAACGGTGTCAATCTTCGCATCAACCATGGCGAATTCGTGGCCATCGTCGGCCCATCCGGCTCCGGTAAATCCACATTGCTGGGCATCATAGCCGGGCTTGATAGCCCAACCAGTGGCCGAGTCTTGCTGGATGGCATCGACATCACCCGCATGGGGGAATCACAGCTCGCCAGCGTGCGCAATAGTAAGATCGGCATGGTCTATCAGGCATTCAACCTGATTCCGACGCTCACCGCGCAGGAGAATGTCGAGATTCCGCTCTACGTCGGCAAGCATCCTGGCAAACCAGCCGACCGCGCACAGGAGTTGCTGCGGATGGTCGGGTTGGGGCACCGATTGCGAAACCGGCCGACGCAACTCTCTGGCGGCGAGCAGCAACGCGTGGCCGTCGCACGCGCGCTGGCGACTCAGCCAGCCATCGTCATCATGGACGAGCCAACCGGCAACCTCGATCAGAGAAACAGCGAGAATGTTCTGCAAATGATTCGGGATCTGCGCACGGCGACTGGCACTACCTTCATCATCGCCACACATGACCCAAACGTTGCCGCCGCGGCCGACCGCTCCATCCGTATCATTGATGGATTGGTCGCTCCCGACGAGCCTCGGGCAGAGGCGCCACAGACACTGGCCTGATACTGACGAGCATGCAGATCCGTGCGGTCGCTTCGCGCCGTGCGATTGATAGAGGAGTCTGTCGGCATGAAAGCCGGATTTTACTGGAGATACGCGACCCGGTCGCTCCTGCGCGGCGGTCAACGCACGTTGCTGGCGATCTTTTGCGTTGCCGTGGGGGTGATGGCGATTGTCTCGCTACAGCTCGTCGGCAATATGGTGAACAACGGCCTGACGGCCAACGTCCGTGAGGGGAACGGCGGCGATATCTCGGTACGCAGCGATGTCGTGCCGATTAGCGCGCAGCAACTCAAATCGTTCGATACACTCCTCTCTGACGGTACCATCACCGACTACACCGCCGTTGCCTCGCAAATGGTGCAGGGCAATGACAAAGATGGCACAACCGACTACTTCACCTTGCGCGCCGTTGATCCCCAGAAGTTCCCGCTGGCGGGCGCTCCCGCATTCAAGGATCCCAGTGATGGCTCATTCTCATCTCTGCTCACGGGGGATAGCGCCGTTGTCACACAGAAGTGGCTCGACCAGACGGGATATCACAAGGGCGATAGCGTCTCGATGCGCACGACCGACGGGCGTTCGCTCCATGTGACGATTGATGGAGTTTTGTTCGACGCGGGAGCCTTCCAGCGCCCACAGATTCTCGTCTCCCTGGATACATTCGCCGCGGCGCCGAGCAGTTCCGGATTGCCCGTTAGCTATAGCGTCGTTTATGTGATGGTGCCTGGCCATACCGACGCCAACGCGGCGACGGCCAAGAAGGCCATTGAAACGAACCTGCCCCAGGCGACCGTCACGACCACCAAGGACGCTCTGGCAAACAATGAGAACAATGTCCAGAGCATCCGCAACTTCCTGCGCATCGTCGGACTGCTGGCGCTGCTCATCGGTGGCATTGGCATCGTCAACACCATGCAGGTGCTGCTGCGCCGCCGCCAGCTTGAAATTGCTATGCTCAAGACGGCGGGATACCGGCGCGGTAATCTCTACGTCATGTTCGGGCTTGAGGCCGGAGTCCTCGGCGTCCTTGGCGGCGCGTTGGGCGCTGCCATTGGCGTCGGCGTTAGCTTTCTGGTGAAGGGTCTGGTTGAGCGCGCCTTCTTCATCAACCTGCCTGCATCGATTGACCCATTCACCGTTGCCTCAGGTGTTGCCATCGGTTTCTTTACTGCGTTGATCTTCGGGCTTATGCCCATCGTCCAGGCAAGTGAGATTCGCCCGCTGGCGGTGCTGCGCGGCCTGGCGGAAGGCTCACGCGTTGGGAGCGTTCTGCTGACCATCGGCCTCTCCGTGCTGCTGGTAGGCATGTTTTTCGCGCTCTCCCTTGTCGTCCTTGGCGACCTCGGGCTGACAGTGTTGGCCGTCGTGATAACCGGCGCGCTCCTGGTGCTGCTGAGCCTATTCTTCACACTGGTCGTCCTAGTCATCAGCAAGCTTCCCGTTCCAGATGGATTCCCGTGGTGGTACGTGTTGATCGTGGTGGCGGGACTGCTGGTTGCTGCTGGCATCACCTGGCTCGCTCCTGGATTCGGCGTGCTGCTGCTGATAGTCGCGGCGTTTGGCTTCGTCCTGGTGTTGCTGCCGCGCACCTGGAAGTCCAACGTCAAGATGGCGATTCGCAACATCGGTCGCCAGCGCGCGCGCACCGTGACGACGCTCATCGCGCTCTTTATTGGCGTCTTTGCGATTGGGATCATCCTGGTGCTCGGCCAGAACATCAAGGACCAGATCAACCAGGCGCTATTGACGAACTCCCGGTACAACTCCTTTGTGCTAGCAGGTGCGACGAATAGGGCGCAGGTTGAGCAGACGCTGAAAGGCGTCTCAGGCATACAGGCCCAGCAGGAGAACAGTATTGCCCAGGGGCTGCCGATCTCGGTCAACGGTGTGCCGATGGCCACGGTTGTGAAGGATGCTGGTCGCGGTGGCCCGAACAACATCGGCAAGGAGGGCGCTTACGCGTTCCTCAGCGGTGTCCAGGGATTTGATCTCAGCCAGGGCGCGCTTCCACAGACAACCATCGTTGCTGGCCATCTCGATCACGGCGCCAAAGGCCGTAACCTCACGCCCGCCGACGCGGGAACGTCGAATGTCATCATGCCGCAGTCGGCCTCGCTTGCGCCGCTGAATCTGAAGCTGAACGACACCTTCGTTGTCGCGGATCAGCTGGGCAAGACGACAGTGACATTTACCGTCGTTGGTTTCTATAGCGACCTCGACAGCTCGTTTGGCACCGTCTGGACCGATAGCAGTCAGGCATTTACGCTCTCGGGTGGCAAGCCGCTCTATCTCTTCCAACTAAAGTTTGACCCGACGCAGGCCGACCAGAAACTGCATGAGATCCAGAAGGCCGTGCCTGACGTGCAGACCTTCAGCTTCGTCGAGCTGCTGCTGCTGATCAACACCCTGCTCAACAACCTGATCATCATGCTGACGGCGATTGCCTCGCTTGCCATGATCGCTGGCATCATCATCATCGCGAATGCGGTGGCGCTGGCGATGCTGGAGCGGCGACGCGAATTGGGCATCCTCAAGTCCGTGGGTTTTACCAGTCGCAGCGTACTTGGCGAGGTGCTGCTCGAAAATGGCATGGTTGGATTCACCGGAGCCCTGCTCGCGATGCTTCTGGTGACGCTGGCTACGACGATTTTGAGCAAGGCTGTTTTCAATTCGCCATTCGGCGTCGCGACTCCGCTAGTGCTAGGAATCGTCCTGGCTACCGCCGCTGTCTGTATGGCCGTTGCGGGCTTCGTCGCCTGGGGCGCTACACGTGTCCGTCCACTCGAAGTTTTGCGCTACGAATAGCAGCGAATAGCGCCAGCGTGCATGCAATCACCTCCTCTTGCTTTCGGGCAGGAGGAGGTTTCTTATTGGACGATCACACCACAACGCGCCAACAACTCACTGCACGTCGAGGCTGGATAGGCGATTGGCAGCCGCTGTTCGGGGCCGTGCGAATCGGAGCCAGCGCTGACCAACAGCCCGCGCTCATGTGCAAACGCACTGTAGGCCGCAACCTGGTCTTCGCTGTAGGTAGGATAGCGCGCCTCGATGCCATCGAGCGGCACATCAGCCAACATCTCTGAAAGCAGTGGAATGTCATAGCGGTGAAGCTCTCCGCCACCACGCCCTGGATGCGCCAATATCGCCAGCACGTCACCAGCGTGAGCAGCCGCGACCGCCTTGGCCAGCGGCACACTGATCGAGCGATAGCCCGCGTCGGCAATCATCCGCAGAGCGTCATCGAGTGACGTCGCAAAGCCGTGGGACTGTAGCAAGCGCGCATTATCAATCGGCCGCGTTGGCGAACTACTCTGTGGCGCGAAACGATACCCCTTGCGCATCAGTTCTTCATAAACGGCCTGCGTGTTGGCTAACTGGCTGGCCATGGTGGCACGCGCCATCTTGTCCAGCGTATCACCGCGAAACGCGGCAGCGTAGCAGAGCAGGTGGGCGCTTTTCCCGCGCCAGTTTGTCGTCATCTCCACGCCCGGCAGCACATAGACACCGTGTTCGTCGCCGAGCGCGCGCAACTCGTCAAGATGCTCCATTGAATCGTGGTCAGTAATCGAGACGAGCCGGAAATGTTCCCGCGCAAGGTGCTCGAAGAGATTGCCAGGCTGCCACTGGCCATCGCTATAGATGGTGTGAATCTGCAAATCGATGCGGTCATTCGCCCCCAGAATCATCTGCGCGCCTCCCGATTGCCAAGCGCCTCATGGTAGACCGCGACCGTCTTCCGCGCTACCTGCTCCTGCGTAAACCGCTCCAGCGCCCTGGCGCGACCAGCGCGCGAGAACCGCTCGCGCATCGCGGCGTCATTCGCCAATCGCAGCAGACCAACCCGCAAGGCCTCGACATCTCCTTCTGGCACAATCATGCCCGCAGCGCCAATGACGTGAGGTATCTCCCCGGAATCCGAGCCAATCACAGGAATACCGCAGGCCATCGCTTCGATGAACACCCGCCCAAACTGCTCTTTCCAGTTCGGCTGCGTCAACGATGGAGCCGCCAACACGTCCATATCTGCCAGCGCTTGTGGAACCTCGGCAGTAGAAATCGCAGGCACAAAGTCGACCCGTTCCGCGACGCCCTGTTCGCTGGCGATGCGCCGGAGCACATGCTCATCTGGCCCGCTGCCAACCAGCCTTAGCCGACAATGTTCTGGCATCCCGTGCAGCGCCTCTATGAGCAGGCCAACACCTTTACACAAGACCAGTCGCCCTAGATATCCAATGACGAACCTGTCGGTTGAGGACGAGCGCGGCAAAGGTCGGTAGATTTCGGGATCAACACCATGTACAGAAAAGATGGCGATTGGCCTGCTATATCCTTTGCGGCGCAACACATTGGCGGCGTCGGCGTTGCCAGCGATGATCGCGGCGGCATGGCGATGGTTATAACGTTCTATCCAGGCGTACGGCGCTGGATAGGTGCGGTACAGATTCTGCCACGAAACGAAGACCGTGCGAGCGCCGACCGCGTCCGCTAGCCGCTGCGCCTGCGCGCCAGCGGGGTTATATGGCTCCTCGTCGATATGCAGCACGTCGGGGCGCTGTCTGCGGACAATCGCGCCAAGTTCAGGATAGAAGTAGAAGTGATATTGACCGTTGAAGACAACCGGCGTTTTGCGTACCTGGTAGCCTTCAACGAAGCGCGGAATAAAAGGCAGGCGACGCCCATCATCGGAGCGCCAGAATGGCGGGGTGACCAGCGTCAGCTCGATTTCAGGCTGGCGGGCAATCCATTCGAGCTGTCGTTGCGCGGTCTCTGCTACAAAGGTCTTGGAGACAATGACAACGCGCATGATCGCCTATTCCCTTGTTGTGCCAGTCACTTCAGCGTAGAGCGCACTCGTTTCCGCTGCCACTTGCTCCCAGTTGAACTGGCGAACGTGCGCTAGACCACGCGCTCGCAGGTCATCGCGATGCTCGCGTGATGTGAGCACCCGCAGGATCGCGGCCCCGAGCCGGTCGGTGTCCATTGGATCGACCTGTACCCCCGCGCTTCCGACCACTTCTGGCAGTGACGTGCGATTCGAGCAGACCACTGGCGCGCCACACGCCATCGCTTCGAGCGGCGTCAAGCCAAAGCCTTCATAGATCGAGGTGAAGGCGAAACATGAGGCGGCGCTATAGACGGCTGGCAAATCCTCCTCATCGACAGGCATACAGACAACATTCTCGTCAACCTCGAACATTGAGGCGAGAGAGCGCCAGTCAGGGTAGAGCGGGCTGCCAAGCCGGTCAGGGTCGCCAGCGATAAAAAGCTGGAGGTCAGGGTTCTGCATCTCATGGAAGACGGCGGCAAAAGCGCCCACAAGCGATTTGATATTCTTCCGCGCATCAAGCCCACCGACATTGAGCACAAACGTGTCACTGAGACCGTACTTCTCGCGGACCTCCATTAGCCGACGCGCGTCCAGCACTCGGCGATACTGCGGCGAGACCGCCTCGCTGATTACCCGTACGCGATCTTCTGGAACGCCGAGAACTTCCATGATATCGCGTTTCGAGAATTCCGAGACGGCAATCAACATATCGGCGCGCTTGGCGGCATCCGAGACAAGCCTTATGTATGCCTGAGCTGTAGGCGAAGCATGATAAACTGGCAACTGCAAATTGATGACGTCGTGAATTGTGACCACTATGGGGATGCGTAGCCCGCGCCGCGGTGGCGCGAAGTAGGGGACGTGCATCACGCGCGCGCCGCGTTGTTTAGCGGCGTGTGGAAAGGTATGTTGTTCCCAGATGAGCTTGGCGACATTCTCACCAGCATGTCGCAGCCGTCCAGGAGGTAACGCCTCCCACTGAAACGTCGAGGGCGTCTCGGGGACATTTTTCACGTCAGCCGGGCTGAGTATCAAATACTCATTAATCCCATCCACACGCCCGAGCGCGCTCAAGAGGTTGGTGATATAGCGCCCGGTACCAGTGAATGGCTCCTGTAGAGGGAGCGCGCTGAACGCGACACGCATCGTCGAATATCCCCGATTCCCAGCCTTATGGTCTGTCTTCATCCCTACCAGCGGCGACTTGCATTTCAAGCATAACACAAACCCCGGTGGCCGAGGCCTATCAAGACAACTGCCGTGCAGCATTCATGCGTAGAAGCGCGATCAGGCAACCAAAGGTGAGCGCGAACTGCAATTCCATCGCATGCACGAAGAGATCATCGGTGAGGTTGTGGACCGCCAGCGCCACGACGGCGCCAAACAGCCCCAGCGCGATTGCTCGTTGCGAGCTTGGTAGGGCGCCGGATAGACGTGTGTGGCGCACGACATACCACCCCAGGTAGAGTGTGGCGACTGTGAGCGCCAGGAAGGCGACGAACCCAAGTATACCCGTCTCCGCGGCGGCATTGATGTAATAGTTGTGCGCGTGGCCAAGCGCATCGGGCCAGTCGGCCAGAGCATACCCGGCATAGGCTGCGTCGTAGTTGCCCGCTCCCACGCCCAGGATAGGATGGGCCGCGAACATGCGGAGACCAGCAATCCAGTGCGCCAGGCGCTCGACCGTGGAGAAGTTGGCGCTGGTCACCGTACCGTTGAGCGCGTCGGAGATGCGCAACTGCCCAAGTGTCACCTGCTGAACCTGCATGGGGACGAGGTTCGTAAGCCAGCCCATCGCAATCAGCGGAATGCTCACTGCGGCAATGATAGCCACCAGTCGCTCGCGTCGCCATCCCACAGTCCCCATCACGATCAGCGCTACCAGCAGCCCTAGCAGCGCCCCACGCGAACCGGCCAGCGCCTGCGCGCCCAGCAGCAACACGCCCGCGCCCAACGCCAGGAATCGTTCGCGGAAATCACCTCCGAGGAGGGCCAGCGCCAGCGCCAGCAGCAGCCCAAAATTGAGGAAGCCACCAAAGGGATTGGGCTGCGCGAACGTGCCATAGACGCGCAGATCCTCACCACCAGGGCCAGCCTGCCCGGTCGCCATCGCCCACTGCGCATAGCCAAGCAGCGCTTCAGCAGTCGCCGCGCCGATGGTTGCCCATACCACGGCATACACACGCCATTCTGTGCGCAGATAGCTGGCGGAGAGCGCCACCACCACCAGCGTCTCGCTCCACTTGATGATCTCTTTGAGCGCGGCTACCCGATCCGCAGCGACGAGCATCGAGAGACAGACCACCACCAGATAGGCGGCTAGGGCCAGACATACGGCAATCTGCGTGCGTTCACTCTGCGAGGCCGCACGCCATCGGTTTATGTAGGAGCCTGATTGCATGTGACGGAGGTTGTGACGGTGATCCATGAGCCAGCGGACGGAGAGCGCCCCGACTAGCAGGTCGGTAGGGCCAATGTTGACATGCAGCACCGATATCGAGGCTAGCGACCCGAAGGCAATGGCAAACGGCAGAAGCAGGAAAGCGCTCATTGGTTCGAGGATGACCAGAGCCACAATGCCACTGCCCGCGACCAGCAACAGCGCCACCATGTCTGACAGCGCCACAACGGTAACCGCCAGCAGCAGTGACAACATTCCGGACATGATGACATGGGTTGCCATCCGCCACGAGAACGTGCCTCGCATCATTAGCTGTCGACACTGGCCGAGATGGTCACTCCATCGCGCTCCCGCTCGCGCCGGAACCACTCGATGGTGCGCGTCAGGCCAGTCCGGGGATCGACCGTCGGCTCCCAGTCGAGCATCCGCTTCGCCTTCTCAATATCAGGACGCCGCCGCTCAGGATCATCCTTCCGCTTTTCCTCGAAGATCAGCTCCGATGTCGAATCGCACAATTCTCTAATGAGTTGCGCCCATTCAAGGATCGTATGTTCATCGGGATTGCCCAGGTTGAAGACCTGGGCAGTAGCGCCATCGGTAAACATCGCGCTCATCAAACCACGCACCAGATCATCGACGTAGCAGATACTGCGCGTCTGCTGTCCGGTTCCATGGATAACAATTGGCTCATTTGAGAGCGCCCACATGATGAAGTTGGGAATCATACGGCCATCGTTGAGTTGATTGTGGGGTCCATAGGTGTTGAAAATGCGGGCGATACGCGCATCAACACCATGCTGGCGATGAAACTCCATCGTGATCGTCTCGCCCAGACGCTTGGCCTCGTCATAGCAGGCGCGCACTCCGATAGGGTTGACATTACCCCAGTATTCCTCGCGCTGCGGATGCTCGAGTGGATCGCCGTATGCCTCGGAGGTCGAGGCCATCAAGAAACGCGCGTTGTTCGCGCGGGCCAGATCAAGCATACGCCATGTCCCCTCGGTGTTGACACGGATCGTCTCGAAGGGATAAGTCCAGTATCCAACCGGGCTGGCAGGGCTGGCAAGATGAAATACTGCGTCAACCGGAGCGTCTATATCCAGATCCAGCGGCTGCGTGACGTCTCGCTCCAGAAAGTGAAACCTGACATCACCCTTCAACGAGCCGATATTGCGCTCGGAACCGGTCAGCAGGTTATCGATGCACCAAACCTCGTGATCTCCCTGGAGCAGCCGAGCGCACAAATGAGATCCTATCAGACCCGCTCCTCCGGTAACGACGACCTTCAACAGAAACCTCCCCAGGACTGATTGGATATCAGCAATGGCGGTTCAAGCACCACCGCACATCGCGCTGTTCCTGATTTTACCGCCTCGGCTGATTGAGCGCAACGTAGCACCCCTATATCGGCAAAACAGCGCTGCGTTGCTGTGTATGTAATGGGCGTTTAGATGGCTGCCCGTGCCAAGCGCCATGCTACCTGTCGTTATCCCAGGGGAGGATCGTGGCCATGGTACTCCTGAGCCGCGATTGGCCAGAAATGCGCTCGACCGGTATACTTGTTGTCTTAGCAGGGACCGAACGGGCATACAGGATACCGCTATCGTTGCCTGTGCGTCTTATGTACTGAGATATTAGCCCGCGACGCCAGCACGGACAGCGATATGTTCCGGCACAACTGCGGGCGCGTTGATGTGCATAACGCGCTACATCGCTCTCGTAGACTGGCCCTATTACTCGCATATACCCGCATGGAGGAGTGGAATCGTGGATAACACAGGACGTACCCCGGCGCCCGGCGACAATCCAGGCGAGCCTCCCGACGAAAATACCCTCGATTCGAGCAATTTTTCAACTGATTCGGTGATTCCGTCAGAACTGCCCGCACTTGAAGACGAACCGACACAACTCCTTGAGCCGGAAACACAGATCCTACCTCCTATGTCGACACATGCAGACCCAGCCTCAGCCGATGACGACGTAAGACCAGTCCAGGTGCCGGTAGTCTCCAGTATTGCAGTCACCTCGGATGAACCGAGCGAGCCTGATGTGCCGGACGAAATTGAGAACGTCGAAGACATACCCACACAGGTCAACACGTTCGACGAGCCACCAACTACGAACTACAGCAATTATCCCGAAGATAGCGACTATCGCGGCCAGGACGATGTTGTCGAAGATGATGAAGACTACACTGAACCAGATGACGATGCTCGCACCCAGGGCGGGATCGCGACATGGGATACGTATGAAGAACGCGCCCCAAGTTATTACATCCCTCCCTCAGTCTCGCCACGTCGGCTGCAAATGTCACGCCGTCGCCGCCGTTACATCTTCTACATTCGACACTCGGTGCGCGCCCGCCAGGCTGCGCGCAGCAACACGCTGACACGGCTTGCCTGGGCTTCGGCCATCGTGACCGGAGCGATCATCCTTACCTTGCTGACTGGCTCCATCGGGATTGCGGCATCATACTACCAGTCCCAACAAGCTGTCGTCACATCGCTCAATCGCACAGTTTCGTCGCACGACAGCGTACGCATCTACGATAGCAAGGGCATCCTACTCTATCAGTTCTCTGACTATGGCGCGCAGCATAGCATCTCGCTGGCGAATGTGCCAATTACCGTCGTCAATGCCACCGTCGCCATCGAAGACCGCTCGTTTTGGGTCAATCAAGGCATTGATTTCACCTCCATTGTCCGGGCAGCTGTCGCCGACATTCAGACAAAAAGCATCAATCAGGGCGGCAGCACCATTACCCAGCAGCTCATCAAGCAGAACGTCCTCAACAGCAATGAAACATTTGATCGTAAGCTACGTGAGGCGATCCTCTCGGTGGGTATGACCATGTCGGGGGCGTATAGCAAGAGCCAGATATTGGAGATGTATCTGAACTCGATTCCGTATGGCCAGGAGGCGTACGGCATAGACGCTGCGGCGTCCGCCTATTTTGGCTACCAGGATGATCCGGTTACTGGAGAATCAGCAGCGCAACATCTTGATCTGGCGCAGTCATCAATGCTGGCAGGTATCCCGCAGAACCCGAACACCAATAATCCGTTGCTGCACCCGCAACACGCGCACGACCGTCAGAAAGACGTGCTCAATTCGATGGTCGTGGCTGGATACATCACCCCGGCTGAGATGGACGCAGCGCTGACAGAATCATCTTCGCCGAACTTCTTCCATCCACAAGCGTCAACGAAGAATCTCGCGCCGCATTTTGTCAACTTTGTCGAAGACCAGCTCCGGACCATGTTGCAGACAGGTCAGCTTCACCTGACACGGTCTGGTCTCAACGTCTATACAACTCTGGACATTGGCCTGCAAGACAAGGTGCAGCAGGCGATGAAAAATCACCTGTATGGCAATGATCGTGACGACTATGGCGGCCATATCCGCAATGACCATCTGACGAATCTCGCCGGCATGGTCGTCCAGCATAGCACCGGCGCGATTCGCGTATTTCTGGGCAGCGTCGATTACAATAGCACAACGATCGATGGCCAGTTCAACGTCTTGACACAAGGTCTTGGCCGTGGCCCTGGGTCGTCGTTCAAGCCCATCGTCTATGCCACTGCCTTCTCCAAGGGCTGGTTCCCTGGTATGTCCATCGCGGACATGCCTACAATTTTCTGGGACAATGGCCAGGAAAAGCCCTATAATCCGCTGGACTTCAACTATAACGAGTTTTGGGGCAACATCACCCTGCGCACCGCGCTGCAAAACTCGCTCAATATTCCCGCGGTTAAGGTGATGCAGTTCGCGGGTGTGGATGATGTGCGGACCATGGCGATGCGGATGGGAATCACCGACTGGAATGGCACCTGGGGCCTATCGTCGGTGCTCGGCACGCTCGATGTGCATCCCTACGAGATGGTGCAAGCGTATACGGTCTTCGCCAATTATGGCCAGTACATTCCGCTGTACGCGATTGACAAGATCACCGATAGCTCGGGCGATACCCTCTTCCAGTACACACAACCACGCCCGATCCAGGTGATGAGCCCGCAGGTGGCCTTCCTGGTAACCAGCGTGCTCAGCGATAACTTCACGCGCGCCAAAGACTTCGGCGCGTGCAGCCCGCTCTTCCTCGATACAACACTCAAAGGCGGCGATTGCCAGGCGTACCTGCGCCAACGACCGCCAGGCGACCCCACCGGGCAGGCTACATGGCCCTCGCCCAACGCCTGGCCAGCCGCCGCCAAGACAGGCACCGGCGAAAACTTCAAAGACGACTGGACGCTCGGCTATACGATGGACTACACAGCAGGCTTCTGGGGCGGGAACAACGACCACACACCGATGTATCACATCGACGGTATTACCGGCGCCGCGCCTATCTGGCGTTTAGCTCTGCTCGATGCCGAACAGGGGAAGCCCAAGACGCCGTTCCCAGTTCCATCCGGCGTGAATAAGATTACGTATTCATCAGGTGGAGTCACTGCGACCGACTGGATCATCAATGGCGTGACGCCGCCGAAGGATATCGGCAACGCTGGGCCAGCACAGCTTCCCTGCATTGTATTCACCAACGATGAAAATAATCCGTGGAGGTATAGCTCTGGCAACTGCCAGGGTATTCTGAAACCAGGTGGGGGTAGCCCCTATAGACCATAGAGATCCCTGGTGGGACAAAGAAAGAGGTGCGAGTGAATAGCCCGCACCTCTTTCTTACCAGCAATTGAGACGTATCAGGCTACATAGTCAGTCTGGCTTGCCGAACTCATCGAGCGCATCGAGAGTATTGATGAAGTCGCGGTAGACATCTAAATTATCGGCAGCTGCCGTCTGTTCGCGCGTGGCCGAATGCGCCTCGTCAAGGTCAACACCCTCCTGCACGGTCACGCCCACCTCTTCCATCACGCTGTCTGCCACAAAGATAGGCACCTTCATGCGGACCGCCAGCGCAATGGCATCGCTCGGACGCGAATCGATTTCCACATGGCGACCGTCAGCGTCAAGCACCAAGCGGGCATAAAAAATGTCGTCGACCAGATCGCTAATAATGACACTGGATAGCGTACCGCCCAACTCGGTGATCACTGTTTTAAGCAGATCATGTGTGAGCGGGCGGGGAGATGAGGTACCTTGGAGTTCCATCGCAATCGAGTATGCCTCTGGATTGGCAATCCAGATGAAAAGATAGCGATCCGTTTGTGCGTCCTTGAGGATCACCACCCGCTGGCTCGTCGCGAGATTAATACGTACACTCTCGACCGACACTTCCACCATGGGTTATGCTCCCTCCTGAAATCCGGTCTTGCCTGGTGAGGTCATCCCAGTACACGACCCCCTCATTTTACATCCCCGCATAACTAGCGCGCAAATACCACTGACCCTGCTAGCGGCTGGTAAGCAGGCGCCGCTTCATCTCATGTGTCGCTTCCATCCTGTGATTGCTGACCGTCGTCATCAGTCACAACGAACCACTATTACCCATTGGTACGATTTCACGGGCGCGCGGTTAACACCTGTTTCCCCGATACCTGGGTCGAGCAATACATGAGTTGTCTCAGGGATGTTGACAGAAAAACATTCTCTCTGCTACACTGTAGAACGTGGGTTCTATGACATCGCCTGTCAAAATAGAATCGGGTACTCGGGTACAAGGAGCATCTGCTATGAAGCGGGAAATGAGCGACATCCAGACGCGGATTCTGGATTTTATCGAGGAGTACACCCGTAGAGAGGGTCGCCCGCCTACTAATCGCGAAATCGGCAAGAGAGTAGATATTCATTCGACGGGCCATGTCGATTATCATTTGACGGTCCTCGAACGGAAGGGCTACATTTTGCGCGAGCGCAAGATGAGCCGCGGTATTCGTCTGGCGAATCAGGAGCCAGGTGGGCTTCAGATGTATGGCGCGATTGCCGCTGGCCAGCCCATCGATATCTATGCCGATCAGCAAGAGCCGCCGCTCGATCTCAGCCGCCATCGCCGTGAGTATGTGCTCAAGGTAAAAGGCAACTCGATGATCGACGATCATATCAATGACGGCGACTGCGTGCTGGTGCTGCCAGATGTCGCCGTGAACGATGGTGATATTATCGTCGCCACCCACATGACTGAAGGCACAAACGGAGCCGCGACACTCAAGCGCATCTATCGCGAGCGCGATCGCGTTCGGCTGCAACCCGCTAATTCCGAGATGGACCCAATCTATGTCTCGAAACATGAATGGGATGAAGAGTGGAAGGTCCAGGGTAAGGTGACAGCTGTCTATCGCGAATTCAAGTAGCGAGCCTGCTTCTCACTCATCCTTTGTGCTTATTCGCTCCGGCCCGTGCTGTCATGTCGTCCCATCAGCTTGCGTCGCGCGGGTAGCTGTGCTACGCTGCCCGCGACTCTGACAGGCGATTGGCGCCTGTCACGATATGGCTTTGCCTGGGCGGCCCGCCAATGCTGATCTATCTGGCGGCATCGCTCCAGTATGACAGAGCAACGCTGGCCAGGGAGACCCACTTGAGTATCGAGCAGACACTGCTGAACCTGATAGAACACTGGTATCTGACAGCCGGATATGCTGGCGTAGTTCTCGCAATGGCACTTGAAAGCTGTTGTATTCCTCTCCCGAGCGAACTGGTCATGCCTCTCGCTGGGTATATGGTCTTCAAATATCCTGATCAGTTCTCGCTCATTGGGGTTGGCGTCGCGGGCGCGCTGGGATGCGTTATTGGGTCTGCGGTTGCCTATGGTATCGGCGCCGCGGGCGGACGCCCCCTCTTGCTGCGCTACGGCAAGTATATTCTCATTTCTAAGGCCGACTCTGACCGCGCCGACCGCTGGTTTGCGCACTATGGCGCGCCAGTGGCTTTCTTTTCGCGTCTGCTCCCCGTTGTCCGCACCTACATTTCGCTGCCAGCCGGAATCTCCCGGATGAATTTCCCACAGTTCCTGCTCTTTACATTGCTTGGCTCGTTGCCGTGGACCTTCGCACTCGCATGGCTTGGCATGACGTTTGGTGATAGCTTCCAAAAGGCCGTCTCCGAGATGACCACGGTCTTCCACGGGCTGGATATCCTTATCCTGGCGCTGCTGCTGGTCGCGGTGGGACTCTACATCTACCGTCATGTGCGCCACATGCGCGCAGCCGAGTAGCCGGGCGTCTGCCTGGTGTTGAAGTTACTCTCGTGGCTTCACGTCGTACCAGTTGCGACCAAGCTTGATCTCGACCTGGATAGGCACGCTCAAGACCAGCGCATTCCGCATCGCGCCATCGACAAGCTCTGCCACCAGGTCGACCTCGTTGTCTGGAACCTCCAGCACCAGTTCATCATGCACCTGCAAGATTTGCCGGGCGTGAAGACCCAACTCTTCCATCTGTCGCTGGAGAGCGATCATTGCCATCTTGATCATGTCGGCGTTCGTCCCCTGAATGGGCATGTTGGTCGCCTCACGCTCCGCCGCCTGCCTCTGCACCACTGGCAGTCCGCTCATATCCGGGAAATAGCGCCTGCGCCCCTTGAGTGTCTGCACATATCCCTGGGTGCGGGCCTGATGTAGCGTGTTCTGCACATATTCGCGCACGAGTGGGAATGTCTGCTCATAGTTGCGAATGAATTCGACGGCCTCGGCATTGCCCATGCCTGTTGTGCGCGCCAATCCAAAGGCAGACTGCCCATAGAGCACGGCGAAGTTTACCGTCTTGGCCAGCCGCCGCTGATCTGGCTGCACCTCGGCCAGTGGTACCTTGAAGAGACGACTCGCCGTCGCCGCGTGAATATCTTCGCCAGCCTCAAATGCGGCCACCAGCGCGGGTTCGCGCGTCACATGAGCCAGAATGCGCAGCTCGATCTGCGAATAGTCCGCCGCAAGGAGATATGCGCCAGGATCGGCGAGAAACGCGCGGCGGATACGTCTGCCCACCTCGGTTCGGATAGGGATGTTTTGCAGGTTTGGGTTTGACGAACTCAGCCGCCCCGTCGCTGCCGTGGTCTGGCTGAACGATGTATGCACACGTCCATCGCGCGGGTTGATCAGGTCAAGCAGACCGTCCACATAGGTGGATTTCAGTTTGCTGAGCTGCCGATATTCAAGGAGGTCATCCACCGCGGCGTGCTGTCCGCGCAAGCCATCCAGCACCTCGGCATCCACCGAATAGCCCGTTTTCGTCTTGCGCCCGTGCGGCAGCTTCAGCTCGCCAAACAGCACGTCGCCAAGCTGGCGTGTCGAGTTGACGTTGAATTGATGGCCAACCGCATCATATATGTCCTGCACCAGCGCGCTACATTGCTCCTCCAGTTCGGCGCCCATCCGCCGCAAGAAATCTTTATCTACGAGCATGCCTGTCAGTTCCATGCGCGTTAGCACCGGAACGAGTGGCACCTCGATCTCGTCGAAAAGCTGACGCAGACCGCGCGCATCCAACGCTGGCCCTAGTTTGTGCATCAAGCGGAGGGTCATGTCGGCATCGGCTCCGGCATAATCCGCCGCGAGTCGTACCGGGACCTGTGCCATTGTAATCTGATTCCGCCCCTTGCCGATCAACTCATCAATCGGTGTCATTATGATGCCGAGATTCTCGAATGCCTGCTCCTTCAGGCCGAGGCCACGTCGCCCAGGATTGAGCAGGTAAGCGGCAATCATTGTATCGAAGCGCAAGCCCCGCACGTCGACGCCATGGTTCGCCAGCACCAGCATATCGAATTTCGCGTTGTGTCCCACCTTCCCGACCGAGGCATCGCCAAACACCGTCCGCAGGCGTTCAAGGACATCAGCGAGCGGAATCTGGCGCGCGGGCGGGTTCCCTTCGATGTCGGCGAGATGCCCCACCGGAACGTAATACGCTTCGCCCGTGCCAAGCGAAAACGACAGCCCGACCATCTGCGCCTGCAACTCGCTCGCGCTGTCCGTTTCCAGGTCGAACGCGAAAATATCAGCACTTGCCAGCGCCCGCGCCAGGACATCGAGCGCCTCAGCAGAGTCGATTACCATGGTGTTCGTGTTATGCGCGGAAGCGAGTGGCAGTTTTGGCGCGGGTGGCCGCGCCACCGGGGGCGCAACGACATCGCCGTCTTCGGCGAGCGCCTGAAGCTCATCTGCGGCAAAGAGACTGAGCTGCGCCGTGGCATCAAGTGTGTCAGGGACACCAGCAGCGGGCTGTATAGGCCGGGCGGCGACACTAGTAGCCGGGGGCTTCGTCTCGCGCGAAATGGCTGTTGGCGCGCTCTCATCGCCGAGCCGCCGAGGCAGCTTATCAGCCAGGCTGTAAAACTCGAGTTCGTACAGCAGCCGGCGCGCGTCGTCGGGATCGTAGTTGAGCGCGCGCGCGCCCTCCAGATCAAGCGTCACCGGGGCGTCGGTCACAATCGTCGCGAGGTATTTGCTGTGAAGCGCCTGTTCGCGGTTCTCTGAGAGCAACAGCTTGGTCCGGCCCGTCAACTCGTCAAGGTGGTCGAGAATGTTTTCGAGCGTACCGTACTCCCCAATAAGTTTGCTCGCCGTTTTTGGCCCAACACCTGGCACACCTGGAATATTGTCCGATGTGTCGCCGACAAGCCCCTTATAGTCCACAACCTGAGCTGGCTCAACGCCAAAGCGGGCCTCGACTGCCGCGCGATCAAAGTACTCGAACTCGCCTTTGCGTGGAGAGCGCGCAAAGGTGACGCGCGTCCAGTCATCCACCAGTTGTAACGTATCGAGATCGCCGGTGGCGATTACCGTGCGTACGCGCTTCGCCTCCGCTTGTCGTGCTAGCGTGCCGAGCAGGTCATCGGCCTCGAAGCCGTCCAGCTCGTAGATCGGAATGTTGAAGGCGGCCACAACGTCACGTATACGCCCAAATTGCGGGCGCATCCCTTCAGGGAGTGATGGCCGGTGGGCTTTATACGGCGCATAATCTTTGTGACGGAAGGTCGGCGTGGGCCGGTCGAATGTGAGCGCGAGATAGTCGGGTTTGATGATCCGCAGCACATCGAGCAGCATGCGTGTGAAGCCATAGATTGCGTTCGTAGGCTCGCCCGCGGTCGTGCTCATCTCGTCTGGGAAGGCGTGAAACGACCGGTGAAATAGCGCGTGACCGTCGAGCAGGGCCAGCGTTGGAGCGGATGCTATTTCATCGCCTGGCTGGGGCTGACCACCAGGCAGTGTATCGGCAGATGGTGTGTGTAACGCACGGTCCATGGATATATCCTTGAAGTGTAGGATGTTGATGGCACTTCTTCTCTATTCCTGACACGCCTGCTGAAATCGGTCAATCGTAGGGATGGATCCTGTTCAGGCTTGTCATGCGTGGCGGATCGCTATCGTCAGTGTACCATTCCCAACGATCACGGATTCCACATAATCCTGCGCGGGCAATCGTGCCAGCGAGCTATTCAGCGCGTCCTGCAATTCATCGCCGGTCTCGAACTGCGCGAGCCAGCCGTTCACCTGAGTGTTCTGCACCAGCAGGTTCCCATTGTCCGCGACGATATGCGTCGAAATCTTGCCGGGGCTGCCCCACATTATGTAGGTCATGGTGACCTCTCCTG
Organism: Ktedonobacterales bacterium; assembly: GCA_036273675.1. Lineage (GTDB taxonomy): Bacteria > Chloroflexota > Ktedonobacteria > Ktedonobacterales > JADMIN01 > DAHUXT01. The sequence goes on from DASUHD010000110.1 coordinate 26,427, forward strand.
GCAGAAAATGGATGCGAATGTCTTTCATGTCGCCCTGATCGTTTTGCGGGTTCCCGGCGCGCGCCTGCCGATTGAGCTCCGTGTCAGTAATCGTCTTGACAATCGGCGCACTTCCTATTGGAATAGCGCCGACCTTGTCAACCTGCGTGGCGAGACCCGACCGTAGGCTCTGGTCCAGCGATCTGTGTATGGCTGGCCGCACGACCGCCGCCCACCCGCAGGCCATCATCACGACGAGCAGCACCGCCGCAATTGCCAGCGAGATGAGAGCCCGTCCCAGACAACTTCTGCTTTTGGGCTGTGGCTGGCTGCCAGCGACAGAGTCAAATGGAGGCGCCCCGCGCAGTGGTGTGGCGGCAACCGTTGACGTTTGTGGTGAATACTGGTGTGGATAGCCTTGCGCCGTCCATGCGGCTGTCCGGGTGTCCTGTGAAAGTGGTGGCAGCGGCGGGGGAGCGACCCCACCCGACGAAGCAATAGTGGGTGTATGGTCGGGCGCTGCTCCAAATGACGAGCCAGAGTGAAAGAGCGGCTGGCCACATCCCCCACACATTCGATCACCCACATCGTTCTGCCAACCACACTGCGGACAGCGCACTTTTCCCGGCTGCATCAGCGACACATCCTCTCACCCAAACAAAATTTCTGCTCGCTAGAGGATAACCCTCCAACGAGCAGATGTCTATGCTTATAGCCTGAGAATTCTCTGAGCGTTTGTCGCCTCAGCGGAGGAACTGACGCGCGCGTCTGAGCCCGCGCAGCAAGACATTCGGCGCGGACCGCACACGGCGGACGATGACCGGAGTGATCGAGCCGCGAATCTCCTCGTACAGGCGCGGCGCCTGGTCGAGCGCGTCCAGATCGATCTCACCGCTCCACCGCTCGCGGCTGTAGAGGTCGGTCAACTCGTGGATATTCGCCTGTTGGTCCGGGAGTACCACCGCCAACTGTTCGGCATACTCCTTCGGTGTTTGAGCGCGTGAGGGAGGGGCGCCAGCCCAACCTCCCAGCCGCGCGACCCGTGCCAGCGCGCCCGCCGCGGGAGCCAGACCACGGAATTTCATCCGCCACCAGAAGAGGAAGCCGATGATCGCCAGCAAGATGAGCAGGATCACCACACTCATGCCCAGGCCAACGCGCACGACGGCGGAGTTCTGCGGGGCGTTCGGGTTCCCATTGCCAATAGTGGGATCGGTGAATCCGTTACCGTGGCCACCACCCGGAGGAGTTGCGACTGTCCCTGTACCATTGGGGTTGGGCGTGGTACCTGGGGCAATGTTCTGCGCGCGGAAGAACTTATTGAACGAGGCAGTTGGCTCGAAGTTGACCCACCCGTACTTCCCAAAGTAGATCTGCGTCCACATGTGCGCCTGCGTTCCGCGCACTACAAAATTGCTATGGTCCTGGTCATATGTCCCATTCGTGAAGCCGAGGGCGACACGGGTCGGCATCCCCAGCGAGCGTGCCATCATCGCCATCGCCGATGCGAAGAAGGTGCAGAAGCCCTTCTTGGTCTGTAAGAACCAGGCGATAGCGTCCTGATCGGCAGGCGGGTCAGGGTTGGTTGTGCTGTAGGTAAAGCCAGCGCGCAGGTAGTTCTCCAGATGCTCGGCCGCATCGTACATGGAGTTTGTGCCTTTGGTAGCCTGTAACGCAACCTGTTTGACATACGGGTCGATATGATCGCTCGATGGCAGATACAGGAGCATCACGTTAGAGGGATACACGGCCGGGTCAGGATTACTCAAATCAGGATACGGTACCTGCGAGAGTTGGTCGACAGTCGCCGTGGAGACATAGCCTTCCGCGATGTACTGATCACCGGCCTGCAAGGGGTTGTCTGCCTGCCAGATAGTCCCTTGAGCGGCGTCGCCACGGGTCGTGTACGTAGTATTTACGCTGAAACGGGCCGCCTCAGCGCCAGGGGCGAACAGGTAGCTCTCCCCGCCCTGTGGAACGTTGTCGAAGGTGATCGCATACGTGTCTATCTTTGTATCAGCCGAGGAGGCAGGCATGAGTTGATTCGCGCGTGCGGTTCGTTGCTGCCCAATCGTTGACGACCAACTGGCGACTCCATCATAGGAGTCATAGGTCTCCGTGATCAGATATTGCGAACCGTCGTCGGCAGGATGAGGAAGCGTGTAGTGCAATATCTTCGTGTTGGGCAGATTCACGGTTCCGCGCAGGCGAAGCGAGGTATCAAAGAAATTGATGCCCCCAGCTCCGGGGCCAGTCCCCACAACACCCGCGAAGACCTGCGCGAATTTGGCTTGGAGTGAGGTCAGCGGATTCTTCGGTGAGGCAGCCCACTCCTGAAGTTGCGCGTTCGCCTGGCCAACCGGTAAGAGATACGCCACCAACAACACCGCTACGGCAAAGATTGCCCCAGCCTGCATAAAGTCCCAGCCGAGATCGGGCGAGAAGCGAAGACCGCGCGCCTTCCACTGGCGGATATTTTCGGCCAGCGTGAACCGCACGAGCAGCAGCAGCGCGACGAGCAGAAAGAGCAGCAGAAAGATGAGCTTATCAGCCGTGGCCCAGTTCAGATTGATGAGCAACACCACGCCGTTCGCTAGTACCGCCAGCCATGGCCGACGGGTACGAAGCACCAGCCAGACGGTGATATAGGCGAGCAGAAACGTCAGAATCCCCAGGAAGAGCAGGAAGACCGTGTTGTCGCTGCTCTGCCCCCCGCTCACAATCGCGCGTTGGAACCAGTTGCTCGTATGTTGGAGGAGCAAGAGACGGTTGCCGTTGAGCACAGCATCGGCTGTCTGGAGGAAGGCGAATACAATGCCCAGACAGACGGCAACGGTATGGACTAGCACGCCGGGCAGCCGTCCCTGCTGCACGGAGAGATATCCCAGCAGCAGCCCGAGGCTGGTCGTCGCGGTCAGGATGTACATGCCAGGCGCCCAGGGCGGCGTAACACTCTCGATACTGAAGACGGTGATATAGACCGAGAGCGCCAGCAGAATGACCGTAAACCAGCCATCCTCCGGGAGGAGTCGCAGCCAGGGCGCACGCGGCGCGAGCGGGCGGCGCGCGTTTGGCATGTTCTGCACTGCCGGCGCATCGTCCATGTGCTGCGGCGAGGCTGTTTGCGTAGTGGTCTCCATAGCAATCGCTCCGTTTCGCGGAGAATAGTGGGAACGGACAGATATTAGCGCGGACCCTGCTCTAGGACATGCACCAACGGATCGCCGCGCTGCACCGGAATGACCGGCACCCCCGCCGCAACCAGCATGTCGCGCGTGCGGGCGTTGCCGCCAAGCCGCTCATCGAACGACTGTGGGTCCATCAGGATGACTAATGGTCGGACTCCGCGCCGCTGCAAGTGATGTAATGCCTGCGGCCAGTCCAGTTCGGTCGAAGGCGTAATAACAACTAGAACCGTGTTGCGCGCCAGGCGCGTCTCCTGCACGGCAAGCGCCTCCGCCAGCGAGACTCGTCGTGTGGCATGGGCAATCGCGAGCAACTCAAGCACCCGGTCAAGCTGGCGCTCGCCGCGATCCAGCGCCAACCCAGACTCCGCCGTGCCATTGACCTGCAAGCCGACGGACAACTCCTGATGGCGCAGCAGGTATGCCGAAATGCTGGCGGCGATGGTCACACCATATTCTTCGGTCGAGCTATCGCCTTCGCCCGCCTGGGCTTCGCGGTCGAGGTCGAGCAAGACGACGACATCAATGGTAGGATCGAGGTCGAACTCTTTCACCATAAACTGGCTGAGTCTGGCGGTGCTCGGCCAGTGAATGCGTGTGAGCGCATCGCCCGGCACATAGTTGCGCACCGTCACGACATTGGTCGTTGTCTGCTGTGACCGCTGCGCCCCGCGCCCGCGCCCCGGCATCAGCCCCGGCACCAGTTCGAAGTGTGAGAGCGGCAGCGTCGGCGGCAAGACAAGCAGTTGATGTTCAGGGGCCAGAACCAGTTCACGTCGGAACAGTCCCAGCGGATCGCCGGTGGTGGCAGTCACCGGGCCGAGAGTGAAGCGTCCGCGTCGGCGGCACACCGTCTTGGCGCGCCACGCGATGCGCTGATGTGGGCCGACGCTCGACACATAGCCCGCGTGATGGCCGGGGAGGGTTGAACCATCGGAGACCTGAATCCACAGCTTGGGGATCACCGAGTGGTTTTCGAGCGTGAGGCTCTCCTCGACACGCTCGCCCACCTGCGCCCGTCCACCGAGCGCGGACCGCGCGAACGTGATGCCACGCACACTCAACGCCAGCCAGACGACTGAGAGAATCAGCGCGCTCAACAGCGCATAGGTGAGCACCCAGAACGGTTGCCATCCTATACCGACCCCTAGGACGAAGGTCACCGCGATCAAGAGAATCAGTTGCCAGGGGCGCATATGCCCATGCCTTCCTAAGTCACCCGCTCTTATCGGCGGCCATTGAGCGATCCAGGGCCACCAGGCACCGGCACCAGCCCGAGCGCCTCGTCGAGTACGGCGGTGGGGGTCACGCCGCGTACACGGGCCGCGGGAGCAATGATGAGACGGTGGCTGAGCGCGGGCCTGACGAGCGCTTTGACATCGTCGGGCGTCACATAATCGCGTCCCTTGAGCGCGGCGTACGCCTGGGAGCCACGGAAGAGCGCGAGCGATCCGCGCGGGCTGGAGCCGAGATAGACGTGCTGATGCTGCCGGGTGGCGGTCACCAGCGAAACGATATATTCACGAATCTCCTGATCGACTCGCACCTCGCGGATTTGCCGCTGCATCGCAGTCAACTCATCGGCGCTCAGGATCTGGCCAAGCGAGTCAATTGGATGGACGCGCTGCTGGCGGTCGAGGATGGTCACCTCATCGGCGGGCGCCGGATACCCGAGGCTGATGTTGAGCATGAAGCGGTCGAGCTGCGCCTCTGGCAGCGGGAAGGTGCCTTCATATTCGATGGGGTTCTGGGTCGCCATGACGAGGAACGGATCGGGCAGCAGATGCGTCTCGCCATCGACGGTAATCTGGCCCTCTTCCATCGCCTCCAGGAGCGCCGACTGCGTCTTAGGAGTCGCGCGGTTGATCTCGTCGGCGAGGACGAACTGGCTCATGATTGGCCCGGCGCGGAACTCGAATTCACCAGTGCGCTGGTTGAACATCGAAACACCCGTCACGTCGCTCGGAAGGAGGTCGGGCGTAAACTGAATGCGCTTGAAGGTACAGCCAATGGAGCGAGCGATGGCTTTCGTCAGCACGGTTTTGCCGACCCCAGGCACATCTTCGATCAGCACATGTCCGCGGCAGATCACTGCGATGAGCGTCAGATGCACGGCGTCGTGCTTACCAACGATGACCTTTTCGACATTCGCGATGACGCGCTGTGTGGCATCGCTGATGTCCGCCACAGACAAAGTGGGACGATCTTCCAGTTTCACGCCTGTTCGCGGCCTCTGCGACTGGCGAACGCTCGATTTGGTCCACCAGACAGGTGATGCAGGCCGCACTCCTTTCTGAACACTCGCTCTACGCGCTGGCGGATGATTTCGCCAGGCATTGCCACGCACGCGATAGACTCGCGCTCGTTACTGCGTCATCCATGAAAAGGCCGCACCGACCTTTATCCTCTAATTTTCCGTCAAACGGGTCGCTGGCGTCAAATCTCTCAGTATGCCGATCCAATCGTCGCCAGATGGTCGAGCGACGACTGTGTCATCGCCCTTTGTGCATCTCTGACGAATAGACGCAGTTATCCTTTACGGATGTTCCCGGGCGGCCCAAGTGCATACTCTGGGCCACATCTTGCCAGCGCTAGAGCTTGTATCATGGCGCCATCTCAGGCGATAATACCAGGCAGAAGGCTGGACCGCTGGCATATTCATGAATACGTACGAGATGTACACCGGTAAAGGCAAGCCCAATGAGCAGAGTTGATGAGCTTCAGGAGACACTGCGCGCCCAACACCTGGATGGCTGGCTCTTCTTCGACTTTCGCCACTCCAACGCGGTGGCGCTGCGCGTGTTAGGACTTTCACCGCACGCGTTCTTCTCGCGTCGCTGGATGTATTATGTACCGTCCAGCGGCGTCCCGACAAAGTTGGTAAGCTCCGTCGAGTCGCATGTGCTCTCAAGCCTGCCGGGTGAGACGCTGATCTACCGCTCGTGGCAGGAGTACCGGCAGATGCTGGCGCGGATGCTGGCGGGCGCGACGCAGGTCGCCATGGAGTACGTTCCAGACAATGCCATCCCGTATGTCTCGCTGGTGGACGCGGGTACGGTTGAGCTGGTTCGTGGGATTGGGCCAGCGGTCGTCTCGTCCGCTGATTTCGTTCAGCGTTTCGAGGCGGTGCTGACACCAGCGCAGGTAGAGTCGCATCGTGTCGCCGGTCGAGCGCTGATGGAATCGCTCGACCGGTTACTGCCGTGGCTGCGCGAGCAGCTTATCAGCGATACAGTGGTGACCGAGCTGAGCGTGCAGCGGGAGTTCGCCAATCTGATGCGCGACGCCGGGCTGGCCGTCCCGGCGGAGGAGAAGCCGCTAGTCGCCGTCAACGGCAACGCCGCCAATCCGCACTACAGTCCGACCGCAGAGCACCATGCGATTCTGCGCAAGGGCGATCTGCTGCTGCTCGATTTCAGCGCGCCGCTCGTGGGTGACGACACGATCTTTGCCGACTATACCTGGATGGTCTATCTGGGGGAACGTGTCCCAGACAGAATCGCGGCGCTCTTCACTATCCTGAAGGATGCCCGCGACACCGGCATCGAGCTGCTCAGGCAGCGCTTCGAAGCGGGGCAGCGAATCGAGGGCTATGAGGTGGATGACGCGGTGCGTGGGGTCATCACCGCCGCTGGCTACGGCGACGCGTTTGTCCACCGGACGGGACACAACATCGGTACGCGCGTACATGGCAACGGCGCTCATCTGGATAACCTGGAAACGCACGATACACGCCCGCTGCTCGCCAATACCTGCACGAGCATGGAGCCTGGCATCTATCTCCCTAATGAAGGACTTGGTCTGCGCACCGAGGTGGATATCCTGCTGCTGCCCGATGGCATCGAGGTGACGGGTGAGCCGCGCCAGAACGAGGTCATCGCGCTGCTGGCGTAGACCTCAGTGGTCACGATGCGCTTTCCCATGCCTGGGCGATGGTATCACGATAGCGGTCGAGCCAGAGCCAGAAGGTGTCAGCCCAGTGCAGCCGTGAGAGCGCATCTTCCTCCTCGCCGCTATGCTCGAAGTCGTCGGGGAATACGAGGTCTTCGGCGATGCCGTTGACGAAGATGATGGGGAAGACGAGCGCCAGCGCATCGGCGAGCAGCTGAGCCTCGCCCTCGGCTGGCGGGGCCTCGCGGCCATACGCGCCAAGGTAGCGGTGGACGCGCAGGATGTCCAACCCGTCGTCGACCAGTGGCAGGGTCGGGCTGAAGGCGTCATCCCAGCGCACGCCGGTGAAGTAGAGCAGACTGTAGGCCAGTTCCAGCAGGCGGGTGTCCCAGCGGGCGGCGTCGAAGTCGTAGATCGCGCTGACCTCAGACGCGCCGAACCGGAGATTGTGCGCCTGATAGTCGCCGTGGATATGGAGCTGGGGCGGCGCTGGCTCGACGGCGAGCGCGCTGGCGGCGGCCTCGCGCCGACCCTCGCATGCCTCGGCGACGCGGGTCAGGCCGCTCTTGACCGCGATGGCGGCATCTTGGTGTTCCGCCGCCTGCTGTATCAGGGCAATGTACGAGCGCGCTAGACCATCAGCCGAACGCTCCTCGGGCCAGCGGTACGGCTGCCATTGAAAGCCTGCCGACGCCTGATGCAGCCTGCCGAGCATACGCGCTGCCGCCTCCAACTCCGCCTCGCCCGCGGCGTCTTCGGTGGCGAATTGCCGCCCATCCAGCCATTCCTGCACCTCGTAGATGCCGTTATCGGTAATGGCGTGTGTGGTCCCATCGGGCCGGGCAAGCAGTCCTGGCACGGGCAAACCGGCGTCCCGCAGATGCGCCATGAAGGCGTGGCGGAAGCGCAGATCGGCCTCGGTGAGTTCGGGCGACTGCCAGCGGACCAGATAGCGCCGCCCGTTCACCTCGACCACTGGCCGCAGGATTGTTCCACCCATCCCTGGCACAGCGCCGACGACCCCCACATCGTTGGCCGAGAGTTCCCATGCCGCCAGGACCGTCTGCGCCTCCTCGCGCGCTTCGCTCAGATCGCCGTCCTCTAGCTGTATCACGCCACGCCTCCCATGCAACGCACTGTGCAACGCACAAGCGCTCTCGCCTGTTTATCATACGATAGCGCGACGAGAAACGCGGCAGGGTGATGTGATACAATCTTTCAAATATTCAGCGCCATTCGGCATGATTGGCATGAACGGAACCATGAACGGAACCATGAACGGAACGAGGAGGAGCGCGTGACGCCGCCGAGCATTCGCAACCAGCGACCAGAGATGGCAGAGTTACATGTGCATCTTGGCGGCGCGGTTGACCCGGCCATTATGTGGAGCATCGCCCATCAGCAGGGCATTCGGCTGCCAAGCAAAGACTACTGGCAGTTTGTCGAACTCATCACCGTCAGCTATCCCGATAAGGTGAACAACCTCGCCGAGTACGACCAGATCTTCCGCTGGACTGAGCTGATCCAGTCCAGCCCACTGGCCATCGAGCGCTCTGTCTATGAGGTGATCGGCGGGGCGTATCGCAAGTGCAACATCACCACGCTGGAGTTGCGCTTCAATCCGATGAAGCGCAACCGCGAGGGCGAGCAAGACCTCGACCACATCATCTCCGCCGCCATTCGTGGGCAGGACCGTGCGCTGCTGGAATATCCGCAGGTGCGCTCCGGGCTGATTCTGATGATGGACCGCACGTTTCCGCTGGAACTCAACGCGATCATCGTGGAAAAGGCGCTGCGCTATCGTGGTCGCGGCATCATCGGCATTGATATCGCCGGGCCGCCCAACCCAGATTTCTCCTATCGTGCCCACGCCGACCTGGTGGAGCAGGCGCGCGACGCCGGGCTTGGCGTCACGATTCACACCGGCGAGGAAGGGCGCGTTGAGGATATGTGGGAGGTGGTGGAGTATCTGCGGCCAGACCGTATCGGCCACGGCATCCTCTGCGTCTACGACGAGCGGCTGATGCGGCGTGTGGTGGAGGCGGGCATTGTGCTCGAAGTCTGCCCGACCTCGAATCTGCGCACCCGTGCGGTGCGGGATGTCGCGGAGGTGCGCCACATTATTGATACGCTGCGGGCGAACAGAGTGCCATTCACCATCAACACCGATGGCCCCGATATGCTGATGACGACGATCCTGAAGGAGTATCAGTTTCTGCTCCAGCAGGGCATCTTCACCGATGACGATCTGGCGCGGTGCAATCAGACCGCGCTCGCCGCGAGCTTTCTCAACCGAACGTGTCCGGTCTAGCAATTTCATGCTACGGGCATCAATGTTGAGTAAGTTGAGTGTATTGATTGACATTGTCCTTGACAAGCGACTCATCGGTTCGTTACAATCTTGCCAACAACCGAATAGATCGCGTTCGCTCTCATCAAGAGTGGCTGAGGGAAACGGCCCGAAGACGCCTGGCAACCCACCCGCATCGTCGCGGGGAAGGGTGCAAACTCCGGCGGAACATGTATTCCGCGAGATGAGAGGGACGGAAATACCGCGTGCTCGTCGCGCCTGTTGCCGCCCTCTCCATTTCATTACGGAGAGGGCGATTCTGTTACTCCGCCCAATCCCCTTCGCCATTGAGAGCGAGTATGCGGATAGTCTGTGGCGCAGAGACGACGACAGAGAGCCGTAGCCGCTGAGAATTCGGCGTCGCCTCGCCCAACAGGCATGCTCCGCACAGCCGCGCATCGAACTGGTAGGAACCATCGCCCGCCATAGTAGAGTGCGCCGGATGAAGCCCCGTTAGCGGCTTCACGACTCCTTGCCGCCTGCTGTTCCGCTGCTGTAACACGGCCCAGTATGCTCATGCATGTGCGGTTGGAGTCTCTGAGGCCAGCATCGCAAGGAGCTGGCAGACAAGGGTGGTACCGCGAAGACCTCTCGCCCCTCGATGTGAGGTCACGTTGGCGCCCATCATCCACTGCAAGGATGTCATGGACGCCGTTCGCGGAGGCATCCGTATGGCCCCTGGAGATCGCGCGCCAGTTGCGGCTGCGCCTCATCCCGATTCGCAGACGATCACACTGGATGAGTTCCGTTTCAGCACAGGCGAAATCGTCACCCCGATGACGCTCGCCTACGAGACGTGGGGGACGCTCGCGCCAATGAGAGACAACGCCGTCCTCATCTGCCACGCGCTGACCGGAGACTCGCATGCCCACGACCTGGCGCACCCGGATGATCCGCGCGCGGGCTGGTGGAATCCGCTTGTCGGTCCAGGCCGTGTCTTCGACACCACTCGCTACTTTGTCATCTGCGCCAATGTTCCCGGCGGTTGCTATGGCAGCACCGGCCCCACCTCGCCTCATCCAGCGGATGGCTGCCGCTACAACATGCGGTTCCCGCTGGTCACCATCGGCGATATCGTGCGGGCGCAACGAGCATTGCTGGAACGGCTGGGCGTACGGCGGCTTGCGGTGGTGACTGGCGGCTCCATCGGCGGATTGCAGGCGCTAGAGTGGGCCGTAGCGTATCCCGACTTTGTAGAGCGCGCCATCATCCTGGCGGCGGGCGCGCGCCTCTCGGCACAGGGCATCGCCCTCAACGAGATTGGCCGTCGCGCCATCGTCGCCGATCCCCGCTGGAATGGCGGCGACTATGACCCGGAGCAGGGGCCAGACGACGGGCTTGCCATCGCCCGGATGGCCGCGATGCTGAGCTATACCAGCGCCGACGATCTTGCCACACGGTTCGGTCGTCGCCCAGCCGCTCAGCCGACCAGCGAGCCGAGCCTTGGCGGAGCCTTCGATGTCGAGAGCTATCTCCAGTACCAGGGGACGAAGCTGGTGCGGCGCTTCGATGCCAACAGCTACCTGATTCTCACCCGCGCCATGGACCGCTACGACGTAGCCGAGGGGCGCGGCTCCGATGCCGAGGCGCTCAGCCGGGCGCGCGCGCGTGTGCTGGCCGTGGGCGTCAGCAGCGACTGGCTCTTCCCGCCAGAGCAGGTGCGCGCTGTAGTTGAGGGAATCACTGCCGCTGGCGGGCAGGCGGAGTACCGCGAGATCACCTCGATCCAGGGCCACGACGCCTTTCTCAAAGAGTGGGGCCAACTGGACACCTTGCTGCGCCCATTCGTGATGGACCGCTCGGTGGCGCGTGGTCCGCCGCGAGCGCCCGCTATCCCACAGACACACCTACAGTGAGAGCAACACTATCAGGTAAGCGAAGTGACAGCATATTTGCAAAGGAAGAGACTCGTGACAGACACAGTCAACGTAACCGCACCAGACCAGACGACATCAGCCACCGAGCAGACGCCGCGCTACGCCTTCGAGACACTGGCGCTCCATGCGGGGCAGGAAGACCCCGATCCCGCAACACGCGCCCGCGCGGTGCCGATCTACCAGACGACCTCGTACGTCTTTGACAACGCTGACCACGCCGCCGACCTCTTCGGACTGCGCGCCGTCGGCAACATCTATACGCGCATCATGAACCCGACGCAGGACGTCTTCGAGCGGCGTATCGCGGCCCTGGAGGGAGGAGTCGCCGCGCTGGCGACCGCGTCCGGCCAGGCGGCCATCTTCCTCTCGATTACCAATGTCGCGGGCGCGGGCGACGAGATCATCTCCAGCGCTAGCCTCTACGGTGGCACGTACAACCTCTTCGCCCAGACCTTGCCGCATCTCGGCATCAACGTCCAGTTCGTCGATGGCGGCGACCCGGAGAACTTCCGCGCCGCCATCACACCGAAGACACGCGCGATCTATGCCGAGACGGTCGGTAATCCGCGCCTGGATACACTGGATGTTCGCGCCGTCGCCGATATCGCCCATGCCGCCGGAGTCCCGTTGATCGTGGATAACACATTTCCAAGCCCCTATCTGTTGACGCCTATCGAGCACGGCGCGGATATCGTCGTCCACTCGGCGACCAAGTTCATCGGCGGCCACGGCACCTCCATCGGCGGGGTTATCGTGGATGGCGGCAAGTTCGACTGGAACGCCAGCGGCAAGTTCCCCGGCCTGACCGAGCCAGACCCAACGTACCATGGCGTCCGCTATGTCGAGACGTTCGGCCCAGCGGCCTTCGCCGTCAAGGCGCGCACCCAGCTGCTGCGCGACCTGGGGCCAGCCATCAGCCCGCTCAATAGCTGGCTCTTCCTGCAAGGGCTGGAGACCCTGCCGCTCCGCATGGAACGCCACAGCGAGAACGCGCTGCGTGTCGCGCAGTTCCTCGCCGGGCATCCCGCCGTCACCTGGGTGCTCTACCCCGGCCTCTCGAACCACCCAACGCACGAGCTGGCCCGCCGCTACCACAAGCACGGCTACGGCGCGATCATCGGCTTCGGGATCAAGGGCGGGCTGGAGGCTGGTCGGCGGCTCATCAACTCGGTCAAACTCTTCTCACTGCTCGCCAACGTGGGCGATGCTAAGTCGCTGATTATCCATCCCGCCAGCACCACACACTCGCAGCTGAACGAAGAGGAGCAGCTCGCGACCGGCGTCACACCGGACTTCATCCGGCTCTCCGTCGGCATCGAGGCGGTCAACGATCTGCTGGCCGACCTTGACCAGGCGCTACGCATCGCTACGGCAAACCCGGCATAAGCTTGCCACGGCGCACCTCTGGCCCCTCTCCCTATGGGGGAGGGGTTAGAGGAGGGGGCTGCCCACTATATCTCCGCACAAAGGAATGCTTATGACACATGGCAAATCAATTGATTCCCCAGCGGACCGGATACCAGCGATTGTGCTGGGCGCAACCGGACTTGTCGGCCAGCGACTCGTCGCGATGCTGACCGGGCATCCCTGGTTCCGGCTGGCTGGCGTGGCCGCCTCGGAGCAGCACGCGGGGCGGCTGTATGGCGAGGTCGTCCAGTGGCGCATCGAGGGCGCCGTGCCACCTGAGGCCGCTGCGCTCCGGCTAGCGCGGCCAATGCCCGATGACCACCCGCCAGTGACGCTTGTCTTCTCGGCTCTGCCCGCTCTAGAGGCGGAAGCTGTCGAGCCCACATTTGCTCGCGCGGGCGCGTTCGTCTCCAGCAATGCCTCGGCATTCCGCATGAGGACGGATGTGCCGCTGGTGATCCCGGAGATTAACCATAATCACCTGGCCGCGCTCGCAAGTCAGCGAGCATCGCGGGGATGGTCGGGCGCGCTGGTCACCAACCCCAACTGCTCGACGATTGGGCTGGCGTTGACGCTCGCGCCACTGGCGCGTTTCGGAATCGAGCAGGTGATGGTGACGACGCTTCAGGCGGCCTCGGGCGCTGGCTATCCCGGCGTCGCCTCGCTCGACCTGATCGACAACGTCATCCCGTTCATTGCGGGCGAGGAGGAGAAGATCGACACGGAGACGCGCAAGATACTCGGCGTCTGGCAGGATGGCGCGTTCGTCGATGCGCCCATTCGCCTGAGCGCGCAGACGACCCGCGTCCCCGTTCGTGAAGGCCATATGGCGTGCGTCAGCGTCAAGTTCGCGCAGACGCCCCAGCCCGAGGAGATCCTGGCCGCCTGGCAGGAGTTTTCGGGGCTGCCACAGACGCTAGGGCTGCCATCGGCTCCCGAACACGTTCTGCGTTACCTCGAAGCGCCTGATCGCCCACAGCCGCGCTACGACCGCGACGCCGAGGGCGGTATGGGTGTGACGCTCGGCCGCTTGCGACGCTGTGAAGTGCTCGACTATCGGTTTATCTGCCTCAGCCATAACACTGTCAGAGGGGCGGCTGGCGCAGCGCTGCTCAACGCGGAACTGGCCTATGCGCGCGGGCTGCTCGCAACTTCGGGGAGGAGCGCATGATTGTCGTCAAGTTCGGCGGAAGCTCACTGGCTGGCCCAGAACTGATGCTTGCCGCCGCACGTATCGTAGCCCGGCACAATCGCGCCGAGCCTGTGGTCTGTGTCGTCTCGGCGATGGCTGGTGTCACCGACCAGCTCATCGCGATTGCCCAGCTGGCGGCGCAGGGGCAATCCGACTGGCGCGGACCGTACACCAGAATGCGCGCTCAGCACGAGCAAACACTTGCGTCATTAGCTACTGCTAGAAATCGCGAGAGCATTGTGCTTGCCCCGCTCTGGCGCGCGCTGGAAGCCGACGCGGCTAGCCTCGCATCCATTCACAACGTATCCGCGCGCGAGGAAGCCATCGCGGCCTTCTCCGCCTGGGGCGAGAAACTTTCGGTTCGCCTGTTCGCGGCGGCCCTGGCTTGTGCCGGGATGGAGGCAACCCCATTTGAGGATGCGCCAGTCATCGTCGAACACGATGGCCAGCGTGCATCTCCGCGCTGGATCGCCTCGATTGCGGCGACTTCGTTATGGCTTCGCGACCCAATCACGAATCTACTGCGATGTGGCGAGACGCCCGTGCTTCCTGGATACCTGGCGCTGACGCCGGATGGCGCGTACACGACGCTAGGCCGCAACGGCTCGGATCACTCGGCGGCAATCATCGGCGCGGCGCTGGATGCCCGTGCCGTCTACATCTACAGTGATGTCGCGGGAATCCATGAGGCTGATCCGCAAGTCGTACCCGGAGCGCGGCTGCTGACCGCGCTAAGCTACGATGAAGCGGCTGCTATCGTTGCGAGCGGCGCACGCGTGCTCCATCCCGCGACTCTGCCGCCGCTGGCACAATGCGGGATTCCGCTACACTTGCGTAGCGCGTTCGCCCCCGACGCGACAGGCACCGACATTGGCGTGTCATGTCCGCCGCCTCCTCGGGTAGATGCGACACCGCTATCAGTGATATTTGCCTCACTTGCCCTAGCGGGAACGCAGAGAAAGGTTGGGCGGCCAGATGCCTTCTGAGCCAGGATCAAATAATCCATCCGACTTCCTGCTGGTTCAGCTTGGGGTGGGCCAGATTGGAACAGCCGTCGTGTCCCTGGTGCAACGGCTCGCTCGTAGCTGGCAGCAGCAGTTCGGCCTGGGGATCTACTACTACGGGCTTGCCGATTCGAGCGGCTTCATCGTCCCGGAGCCATCCGAGCACATGCTTACAACCGAGGCGCTCGCCAGCATCGAGCACGCGCACACGAGCGGGCAGCCACTGAGTATGCCACCGAACGTTTGTCAGCCAGGAGAATGGCAGGATGTGCTGGAACGAGCAATCCATGCTGGCGGGAGACCTGACCAGATTATCGTGGTGGATTGCGCGGTGGGCCATGGCACAAGTGATATGTTGCTGGCGGCGCGGGTGGCTGGCGCGCATATCGTGCTCTGCAACAAAGATCCGCTCACTGGCCCATATGCCCAGTTTCGCGCGCTCCAGGGTAACGGCTTGCGTGGTTCGCTCCACCTCAGCGCAACGGTTGGCGCGGGACTGCCAATCGCGACCGCGGTGGCAGCAGCGACGGCCAGCGGCGACACCATCATGGAGTTACAGGTAGTCGCCAGCGGCTCACTTGGACAGCTCTGCTCCGACATGTCGCAGGAGGTAAACTTCCCCGCCGCGCTTGAGAGCGCCGTCACGGCGGGCTACTGCGAGCCAGACGCGCGGGTAGACCTATCCGGCAACGATGTCGCGCGCAAGCTGCTGATTCTCGCTCGTCTCGCAGGGCATCCAGCGGAGTTAGCGGACATCGAGGTCGAGAACCTGATACCACCCGGCGCTGGATCACTATCGCGTGATGCTTTTCTGGCTACACTACCCTCGTGGCGCGAGCACCTGCGCGACCGATTCACCAGCGCACGCACATCTGGGAATATCCTCCGATATGTGGGCGCCATGGATGCCCGCGGCCATCTGAGCGCTGGTCTGCGCGAGATAGAGAGGGACGATCCTCTCGCGCACGGGTATGGCCCGGAGAACGTCTTTGTACTGCGGACTGAGCGCTATCAGCAGCCATTGGTCATCGCTGGCCCTGGCGCGGGCGTCGCCGTGACCGCTGGCGCCGTCGTCGGCGATATCTTGCGAGCGGCTGGCGCGCTGTAGCCAGACGCATACTAGTCTGGTTGAAGCACGAGCTTGCCATCCTTCAGCACAAGTACGTCGTCCACATAGACCTCGCCTCCACCCGCCTCTGGCCGGAGGTCGCAGATCATATCCCAGTGCAGGGCAGAGACGTTTTTCCCGCCTGTTTCAGGATAGCTATTGCCAAGCGCCAGATGCACCGTGCCGCCGATCTTCTCGTCGAAGAGGATGTTGCGCGTCGGGCGCTGGATGCCAAAGTTATTGCCAAAGGCGAACTCGCCCAGATAGCGTGCGCTATCGTCCATCTCAAGCATTTGATCGAGGAACGCCTGCCCCTGTGCCGCAGTTGCCTCGACCACGCGCCCCGCCTGAAAGCGCAGGCGAATATCCTGGACGCCGCGCCCGTTAATATTGCTCGGCACCGTGTAGCGGATGTGTCCCTCCGCCGAATCTTCGACCGGCCCGGTGAAGAACTCGCCGCTGGGGAAGTTGCGCTTGCCATCGCTATTGCGGAAGATGCGCCCGGCAATCGAGAGGCGCAGATCGGTATCCGCCCCGACGATATGGACATTCTGCTTGTCGGCCAGCCAGTCCACGTAGAACTGCTGCCGCGCGCCCAACTCCTTCCAACGTGCGGCTGGATCGTCGCTGTTCAGGAAGCACGCCTCATAGACGAACTCTGTGAAGTCCGCTAGCGACATGTCGGCGTCCTGGGCATAGGCAGCGGTCGGGTAGAGTGTCAGGCACCAGCGCGCCTCGTTGGGACGATTCTGGCGCAAATGGAAGAGCTCGCGCTGAGCGCGGCCAAAGAGCGACTGCCGCGCGGGATCGACCCCGGCAAGTTGTCGCGTATTCGTCTCGCTGGAGATGTTGAGAAAACAGTCCACCTGCTCTGTCATCACACGGTCGGCGGGGTTGATCCATGACAACTGGTCATCGTTGCCCTCACGTAGCAGCGTTTCGGTCAGCTGCGGGAGGCGAATCGTAGACACTGGATGGCCACCCGCCCGCAAAACCTCACGGTAGACTTCCGCGATAAGCGGCTCAGCAGCCGATGTCGCAGCAATCTGCACCATCTCTCCAGGTTTCACTTCGAAACAATAGTTCACCAGTGTCTTTGCCCAGCGCGAGATTCGCGGATCCATGCACAGTTCCCTCATCATTTTCATCACGACGCCATTTGCGAGGCGAAGGTAGTTCAGGACGCTCTCAGGCTCCTTTACGCCTCCGCTGCTCGGCGAAAAAGGCCAGGAGATCGTCCACTGCCAGAGTATTGAGCACATCGTTCGCGGTCAGCCAGCCCTTGCGCGCGATGCCTATGCCGTAGTGGATGTTCTTGAGGCCATCGGGTGTATGCGCATCTGGGCAGATAGGTATGCGCACGCCGCGCTCGGTGGCGAAGCGATGCCAGCGCCAGTCGAGGTCGAAGCGGTTGGGGTCGGCGTTCAGCTCGATGGCCACACCCAACTCACCCGCGCGTGTGATGACACGCTCCAGGTCGGGCGCGTAGCCGTCGCGCCGCAGCAGAATCCGGCCAGTCGGATGCCCGAGAATCGAGCAATAGGGGTTCTCCATCGCGCGTATCAGGCGCTGGGTCTGATCATCAGGTGAGAGATTGAAGTTGCTATGGATCGAGGTGACGACGAAATCGAACGTAGAAAGAGTCTCGTCGTCGTAGTCCAGCGTGCCATCGCGCAGGATATCGCATTCAGTGCCTTTGAGGATACGGAGCCGCCCCTTGAACTCCTGGTTGAGCGCGTCGATCTCCGCCTGCTGGCGGCGCACCGCGTCGGCATCAAGCCCACCGGCATAGGCGGCATATTTACTGTGGTCGCACATGCCAAGGTACTCTTTGCCCAGCGCTATCGTCGCCTCGGCCATCTCACGAATGGATACCTTGCCGTCGCTCCAGTTGCTATGCACGTGCAAGATTCCACGCAGATCGGACTCTTCCACCAGATGTGGCAGCTTCGCTTCGAGCGCCGCTTCGATCTCGCCGCGCTCTTCGCGCATCTCCGGCTCGATGTACGCCATCCCGAAGGCCGCATAGAACTCGTGCTCATTTGCGCATGGAATCAGCTGGTCATCGCGGAAGATGCCATACTCGTTGATTTTGATGCCCTGGGCGTGGGCGCGGCCACGGAGGGCGACATTGTGTTCCTTTGAGCCGGTAAAGTGGTGCAGGAGATAGGGAAACTCGTCATCGCCGACCAACCGCAGATCGAGCGCGACGCCCGAGCGCAGCACAACGCTTGTCTTGGTCTCGCCGCTTCCCGTGACGGACGCCACCAGCGGGTGCGCCAGCATCGTATCCATTACGGGTTTGCGATCTTCGAGTCGCGCGACGCTGCCGACAATATCAATATCGCCTACAACCTCCTTGCAGCGGCGGATGCTCCCAGCGACCTCCAGCCGCACGATCTGCGGTAACGCGCGCAGGATCGCGGCAATAGCCTCGGCCTGATTCTGGGCCTCGGGGAACAGCGTGCGATCCTGATGGCTCGCCAGGAACTCCAGTCCTTTGAGGATGTTTTCCTGACTCTTCGTGCCGAAGCCCGGCAGCGTCGCAATCGTGCCAGCCTCGGCGGCGGCCTTGAGATCATCCAGGGTGCTAATACCAAGCGATTCGTAGATCTGACGGATGCGTTTCGGCCCAAGCCCCGGAATGCGCGTCATCTGGCGCAGGCCAAGCGGCACGCGTTCGAGCAACTCGTCGTAGAGCGCGAGTTTGCCGGTGGTGACGTATTCCGTGATACGCGCAACCAGCGTCTTGCCCATACCAGGGAGCTTTGCCAGCGCCCCACTCTGCACCATCTCGGTGATGTCACCCTCAGCATTATTGAGTGCGCGAGCGGCGTTCTGGTAGGCGCGTGTCTCGAATGGGTTACCGCCATCTAGCTCCAGCAGCGTGCCAATCTCATCGAGCACTGCGGCGACCTCAGCCTTGTCTGGCTGCGCGCGACGAATCCCTCCCGGTGCGCCAGTTCCGTCAGATGTCCCGTCTGGTGTCCCATCCGTTGTCTCATCTGATTGTTGCGACATAACCTTGCATCTCCCGGATTGTTTGCGGCACGCCTAGTGGCGCGTCGCCGATGTGGAGAGCGTGTAGCATGGTGTCTTACGTGGTGTCAGATCGAACGGCTGGACCCCAGTCAGCTTTTTGGCAAGCAATCGCTTACAGTCAAAATGTACCAGCATCCACGCCACCAGGTCTTTTTCGATGAAGATCGCATCCCATGTATCAGTCGGTGGTAGATCAGGCTCATCACGCAAGTCCCGTCCGCAGTATGCGCAACGAACATCTCCGGCCCGTAGCGCTACCTCAAACCAGCGAAAGAGAAATTCGTTGTAGTCCTGCAACCCCATCTCATGGAGCCGCTTACCGGCATAGCGCAAAGCGTCCGGGTGCGGTGGCAACACGAAGTCATCATCACGCGGCCCAAGCGCAACGAGCGGCGGATGCGCCACTTCAATGGCTTCGCTTTCGTCACTGTCCTCACTCGCGCTTGCGGAATAGCGCACCAACCCCTCGGTAGCAAACCATTCCAGCAAATCCGGCTCCATCGCGCTGCTCCGTTCCCATGTGTCTATTCCATCTGCTATCGCGGTCACTCTATCACAGGAAGCTGTGATATGGCCCACAGACGGGACGACAGCATTATAATCAACAGAGCTCCCCGCTGAATGTTTGCAGGCGCTACAAGTGAAAGGGAATACACTGTGACTCGCACGAAGATTTCTACCGCGTCGGCTCCGGCGGCGCTCGGCCCCTACAGCCAGGCCATCGCCCTCGATGGGATGGTCTTCGCCTCTGGCCAGATCGGTCTCGATGCCTCCTCTGGCCAGCTGGTCGAGGGCGACGTGCAGGCGCAGACGCATCGCGCACTGCAAAACCTGACGGCGGTTCTGGAGGCGGCGGGTAGCTCGCTGGGCAATATCGTCAAGACCACCGTCTTCCTGACGAGCATGAGCAACTTCACCGCGATGAATGAGGTCTACGCGACCTACTTTGGCGATGAGCCGCCCGCGCGTTCGACCGTCGCCGTCGCGGAATTGCCGAAAGGTGCGCAGGTCGAGATCGAGGCGATAGCCGTGCGCAACTCATAGCGGATTTCTATCATCAACCACATATACCGTAATAGCCCGTAGTCCATGCGACTGCGGGCATTTTTACATAGAAGAGCGGCTTACCTCAGAAACTTTAGCGGCCGTTCAAGTCGCTTGGATGGCGCCATGAACATTCGTTGGAACGTTTTGCGGCATTTAGCATACTGACAGATAGCAGAAGAGAGGCTAGTGAGGCTGTCGAACCGCCAGTGGATCGTGACGATTTGAGGAAGGTAGATAGCGATGGAGGAAGAGGCGATTCGCCAGGCTCAGAGTGGGGACCATTTCGCCTTCAGGAAACTGGTTGAGGCGCACTCTGATGTGGCATGGCGAGTGGCTCGAACACTCCTGGATGATAAGTCTGGCTGCTGAGGACGCGCTCCAAGAGGCATGGCTCGACGCCTGGCGAGGCCTCGCCTATTTCGACAACGCGCGTCCATTCCGACCCTGGCTGCTGACGATCGTCGCAAATCGCTGTCGCATGACTCGCCGTCGCGGGGCATTGCCGACCACAACCATCCGCGAAACGATGCATGCTGACGCGCTTTATGAAGACCTTGCGGATGTCCTCGTACACAGTGAGACCGATGCCAGTCTTGCCGCATCGCTCGCAATGCTACCGTTCGACCGGAGAAGACTTATTGAACTGCGCTAAGTTGCCCAGTTAGATATCAGCGAAATCGCGCTCGTGCTCGGCGTCGCCGATGGAACCGTGAAATCGCGGCTGCATAGGACACTCGCCGCATTGAGATCGATGCTGCAGCGTGCGGGCGTCGGCGCGCAGTGAAGGGGGAGCGTTTACAATGGATCATTCGCGCAGCGACGACGATCTCGAACGCCGTCTTGATGAATACTTTGCCCATGCCCAACGCCCACCTACTCCTGCCGCGATTTGGGTGCGACTTGCTCCTATGCTCGATGACGTACCCCGCGATGCCGCCACGAATGGCAGGCATGCTCCAGCCCCAGAGACCACCATCGACAGCACCCCCTTACGCGCCACATCAGCAAGAAGGCAGCGCCCTCGGCATATCTGGCCGTTTGGCGCGGTTATCGCGGCGCTCCTGCTGGTTGCGCTTGCTGTTGGCCTATTCGCTGAACTGGGTAATCAGCGCGGCTCGCACAAGATCCAGGTCACTATGACACCGGCGCCTCAATGCGATGCGCATTCTATTCATGCTGATCTCCCCAATGACTTGACGCTCAATACCATTACCATGACCGCGCAGGATGAAGGGTGGGCGGCTGGCCAGGTTGGAGATGCTCAGAACGAATCGGGGATCATCCTTCATTATACGCATTGCCGCTGGAGCGTCTCCGCGAGTGGAATTGCCGGGTATTCTATCGGCGCTATCGCGATGGCTTCGCGTGATGAAGGATGGGCTGAAGGTTCGGGTGGTACGCCGAGCGGGGATGTAAAACATGTGCTACTCCACTACATCCATGGTCGGTGGGAACAGATGACACTTCCAGCTGACCTGCCCGCTCAGACCGCACAGGGACAGCTCGCAATGCGGCGCGGTGAAGGCTGGGTGAGCCATTACATGGGATATGACACACGTAAGCACGAGGTATGGAAGCTATACCCATTACTCCGCTGGCGCATGGGCGCAGATCTCAACACCATCAGGGCTTGACCCATTAAGCTCCGATTTCGCGGCATTCCCAGGGACAGGCATTGTGTCACTTGGGCCTGATGACGCCTGGCTTCTTTCCCTCAATCCATCCACCGGAGTCAGTATCCCAGCGCACTATCATGCTGGGAAGTGGACGACCTGGCCGTTGCCAGAAGGCTGGGACGTTGGGCAAATCATAATGACCTCGCCAACCGATGGGTGGGCGATGGGGTCAAGCGTAACCCCTGTTTACCCGACGAATCCGCCCTCAGACTGGGCAGCGCTCATGCTCCGATTCGATGGCAATGCCTGGACTGCAGTGCCGCTGCCCGACGACAATACCATTCGGACACTTTCTTATGGTCACCTCACCGGACCAGGGGATGGGTGGATTTTCAGTGTGAGGCAGGATCCCACTAGGGGGTATGGGCGACCCGGCTCTGGAACTGTGACGACAGTGTACCACTATCAGGAAGGCGCCTGGGAGAACGTGAACTGGCCCTTCGCGGATGATACGCCGATGCTGGTGGGGACTATAGAGCGGGTGGCGAACGGCGACTATTGGGCAATTGGGCAGCAGGGCAGTGTATCGGTTCTGCTGCACTATGCCAACGAACAATGGACGAAATACGGACAACCGTAGCTATCCCTGTCGCCGAACTCAGCCCTTGCGTTCTTCGTCCAGTTGGGTGTTCAGTTCCTCTATTCGGCGGCGAATGTCGTCGAGCGAGGTGACGCCCAACTCCTCCATCTCTTCTTCCAGGCTTTCCAATCGCTCAAGCTCGATAAGCGTGTTATATTCGCCAGGGTCGAAGTCGTCGTCGCCTTCCAGATCATCTGGCTCGTTCTCGTTGGTATCACGCGTCCCAGACATGGTTCACCTCCAGCCCGTGCGTGCGCTCATGCCATCACCAGAAACGCCGTCGAAGGATCGAGATAGCTCCAGGTCGGCATACGGTCGGCGCCGCTGTCGATTAGCGTCGGCGCGTGACCACTCGAAAGATCGGCGATATATAAGCCCGTCGTGCTGGCGTGTGGCGCGGTGAGTGATTTGCCCTGCCATATCGCACTGCTCGCGCCGACAAAGACAAAGCGATTTCCCGTCGCATCCCATGGGCTGCCCGCGGCGGGATGCCAACCGCTAACTTTCGCGGTATCAGTTGGTGTCGCACCCGGAAACGTGATGAGCGGACTTATGCTATGTCGCACGATGTCAACCAGCTGCCAGCCACTGCTATCCTGCACCAGAATGCGTCCACCGGCTGGTGACCACCACGGCAGGGCGGCGGGGTCGGCCTCCGTCCACGAAAACACTGCTTTGCCTGGCTGCGCGACGTTCCAGACCTCGAATCCCTGGGTTGTCCGCAGCAACAGCCGCTCGCCATCGGGCGAAAACGAGAGATCCAGCAGGCCGCTCACCTCTCCCAGAGAACGCGGCTTCCCGCCCAGTGGCTTGAGTTCAATGGCAGCTTTTGATTGAGCGCCAGACGCCAGATAGAGCAGCGCATCGTGCTGCGGCTGCCAGAGCAGCCGCGCGGGACGGTCGCTATTCGGCATCGTTAGCAGCGCGCCCGTCGCGATGACGCTGCCCGATGCGCCAGGAGCGCTTAAATACACATTGCCTTTGCTATCGAGAGAAGCCAGGCGACTGCCGTCGGGAGAGAGCACGGGCAGCCCGGCGTTTTGGTCAACGGCCTTGCGCGCGATACCCACCGGCTGATCGGCCTGCGAGACGACATATGTTGCCCCTACCAGACCCGTGCCAGCGAGCGACTCGCGATAGAGCAGCCGGTTGCCGTCGGCATTCCACCAGGCGTCACTGCGCGCTAGTCCCGCCAGGTTCGGCGTGAGCTGAACGACGCTGCCACCACTCACGCTGCCCACGGAAAGGTCGCCCGGAGCGTCTGGCGCGCATAACAGACTGAGCGGGTTTGGTGGTGTATACCTCTGGGTGGTGCGCATGACGTACTGGTGGTGGTCGGGTGACCATGAGACGCTGACGATATTCCCCTCAGCTAACTGCCGAAGCCCCGACCCATCCGGGTTGATAGCCCAGAGTGTCTTGCCACGCAGAAAAGCAATGGTCTCGTTGCCGTTTTGCAAGCCACAGCCCGCAAGGAGCGCTATGGCAAGGCAGACGATGAGTAATATCCCGCTGCCGGCTATGCCGCGATTGCGAAGTACGCGTCGTGATTCTGATGTGGTGTATGCATCTTTCATTGCGCCGCAATTGTAGCCGGAAACAGCCGCTGCTGGCAAGTTACCTCATCTTTTTCGCCTCTAGCGTCACCGCGCGACGAAGCTGTCACAGACGAGGTGCTACAATTGCGGGGCAGAACCCGCCCCATCTGGCGCACTACTACTGATACTTATCCAAAGGAGCAGACGTGTGGCAACATCCACCAGCCTTCCGCATTGGGATATGACGGTTATCTATTCATCGCTGGATTCCCCCGAATTTGCCGCGGGATTCCAGGCCGTCAGCGGCGATATCGCGGCGCTCGGGATACTCTTCGACGAACAACACGTAGGCAAGCGTGACCCGCAGCCACTGGACGATGCTACCGTACACGCGTTTGAACGTGTGATCGAGCGCTACAATGCCGTGCTTGCGACGTATCGCACGCTCAGCGCGTACATACACGCTTTCGTCTCGACCGACTCACGAGATAATCTGGCTCAGGCGAAATACAGTGAGTTGCAGGCGCACAGCGTCAAGCTCTATCAGCTTGGCACGCGCTTCACCGCCTGGATTGGCTCGCTGGATGTCGAAGGACTCATCGGACGATCCGCCATCGCCGCCGACCACGCCTATGCGTTGCGCCAGGCGAAGACCGAGGCGGAGCACTTAATGTCGCCTGACGCGGAGGCGCTGGCCGCCGAGTTGAACATCACGGGAGGCAGCGCATGGTCCAAGCTGCATGGCAACGTCACCTCGCAATTGAGCGTGCCAATAGAGGTTGACGGCACGGTTGAATCGCTGCCGATGAGCGTCATTCGCAATATGGCCGCCGATGCCGATCGCGAGACCCGCCACCGCGCCTACGTGGCGGAGTTGGCGGCATGGGAGCGAGTCGCCGTCCCACTGGCTGCGGCGATGAACGGCATCAAGGGCGAGGTCAACACACTGAGCGCGCGTCGTGGCTGGGCCACGCCGCTGGATGAGGCGCTCTTCGAGTCGAGCATTGACCGCCAGACGCTCGATGCGATGTTCACCGCCGCCCGCGAGTCGTTCCCCGCCTTTCGCCGCTACCTGCACGCCAAGGCGCGGGCGCTAGGCCTGCCGGTGCTGGCGTGGTACGACCTGCTCGCTCCTGTCGGCGCCTCTGGCCGCGTCTGGAGCTTTGAGGCATCGGAGCAATTTATCGTCGCGCAGTTCGGCAGCTATTCGCAGCGGCTCAGCGACTACGCCGCGCGTGCTTTCCGCGAGCGTTGGATCGATGCGGAGCCGCGTCCTGGCAAGCGTGACGGCGCATTCTGCATGCCCTTGCGCGCGGATGAATCGCGCGTCTTTGCCAATTTCAAGCCAACCTACGATGGCATGAGCACACTCGCCCACGAACTTGGCCACGGCTACCATAACATGAACCTGGCGCAGCGCACGATGCTGCAGCGCAACACGCCGATGACGCTGGCGGAGACGGCCAGCATCTTCTGCGAGACGATTGTGCGCGAGGCGGCGCTGAAAGACGCGAACGCGCAGGAACGCATCGAGATCCTGGAGGCGTCTTTGGTTGGTTCGTGTCAGGTGGTAGTCGATATTACCAGCCGCTTCCTCCTGGAGCAGGACATCTTTGAGACGCGGCGCAAACGCGAACTCTCGGTTGACGAGCTAAACGACATGATGCTTCAGGCCCAGCGCGAGGCGTACGGCGACGGCCTCGACCCGAATCAACTGCATCCATACATGTGGGCGATGAAACCGCACTATTACAGCACTGGGCGCTCGTTCTACAACTTCCCGTATATGTTCGGCCTGCTGTTTGGGCTGGGACTGTATGCCCGCTATCAAGCCGACCCCGAGGCATTCCGGGCGCAATACGACGACCTGCTCTCCTCGACCGGGCTGGCCGACGCGGCTACGCTGGCGGCGCGCTTCGGGATAGATACGCGGACGCCCGACTTCTGGCGCGCCAGTCTGGATACAATCCGGCGTGAGGTGGATCAGTTCGAGGAAGCGGTAAGCGAGAAATAACGGACGACGGTGTGGGTGGGATATTGGGCCGGAATCATGGAGATTTCGGCCCAATGTTATGCCAGGGCCTCTCCGCAAAGCCAGCAAGATGGGAGAAGCGTGTTTCTTCAGATGCGTGTAGACTTTGAGCATTGGTACATTCAACCACCTATCGGGAGGCGTTATGGCAAACGTGATTATAGGCGCGACCATGTCGCTAGACGGGTTCATGAGTGACCGCAATGGTGATGTGAGTCGTCTGTATCCCGACTTTGAGGCATTGCATGGCACAGACATGCTGCGGGAAGAGATACGGACGACCGGCGCGGTGGTGATGGGCCGCCATGCCTATGATATGGCCGCAGGGGATTTCACTGGCTACGAATACCAGACGCCCATCTTTGTCCTGACGCATCATGTTCCAGAACAGGCTGCCAAAGGACAGAACGACCAACTGACGATCACCTATGTCACCGATGGCGTCGAAAGCGCAATTGCGAAAGCCAAGGCAGCTGCGGGCGGCAAACAGGTCACAGTGGTCGGCGGCGCGAATACCGCTCAGCAATGCCTGCGTGCGGGGCTGGTTGACGAAATCCACATCGGCGTCGTCCCTGTGTTGCTGGGTGACGGTCTACGCTTTTTCGAGCCGCTGGCACATGAGGGGTTGAAGCTGGTACAGACGCGAGTCTTCGAGTCCCCAACCAGGACCGATCTCTGGTACAGCGTGGTGAAGTAGCCAGATAACTCGCGCTCGCTGCTATTGTCGCCTTCTTCTATATTCATAGACGTAATAGAAGACGGCGGCAAAGGCGTTCAAAAATATGAATGCCACCGTCCAGGTCGATCTGGCGGTGTCGGACAGACTGTCGTTCTTCAGCATGTCGCGGAACATCCAGACCCAGAAGATGATCACTGGGATGATTAAGACCAAGGGAAGCCACTGCACTGGTGAGGATGCTGGCACAGGCGGCGTCGCAACCATCAGAACGAGCGAAGTCATAGCCATCCCTCCCTGTCGTCGTGCGAAACTATTCTTCTTCTTCTGGGGCGGTCATTCGCTCGACGCGACGCCGTGTCTGAAGGACCGCGCCCGCAAGCCCGTCCCACTCCGCTCGCGAGATTGGTGTCACTGACGCCAATGGGTGTACGCGCTCAATGGTCGTGAAGAGCTGCGACTCAGCGAAATCATCGGGCGCTTCAGGCGCCGTGGCCAAGGTCGCAATCCGGTCACCCAACAGGAAGTGATACTCTACCAGCACCCTGCCCGGCCCATTATGCATCCCAACCTCGTCGAGCGCCCCCACCAGGGATTCGTACTCGGCCAGCGCCGCCTGATGCTCGGCCAGAGCGATGTCGAGAGGATGGGTCTCGTTCGCTGCCTGCGTTCGTCGCTGGGCTGTCTCATCATCTTCATGCGCAGATTGCTGGCGCCGTTCCAGCAGTAACATGCCCATCGCTTCGTTTTCTAGCATCCGCTGGCGCGCAAGCCATGCCCGCACGCCGCGCACGCGTAGCGCATCGGGCGCGCCAAGAGGCAACGTGAGCGTCTCGGACGCCCATGGCGACTGCGCTTCTCGCCGGAGATCGCTAGCGATATCATCGGGTGTGCCTTCCGGCTCCTCCCAGTGCAAGACGCCACCCTGCGAGACCCACTCGCCCGCACTCGCCGTCTCGTCCTCATCCATCTCCGCGTCAGTCGTGTCACCGGGCTTGCTCTGGCCGCTGTGCGTCATTCCGTCACTCAGCGTCTCCCAGTCGAAGCCATCCCAACCATTACCATCATCTGGTTTGTTTTGATCGTCGCTGTCGCCTGTCACCTTGCGGGCCTTTCTAAATCCACCGAGAACCGCGCGGTTGGTCTAACGTCATCATTCCCATTCAATGGTTGCGGGCGGTTTGCTGGTAATATCATAGACGACTCGATTGACGCCGGGTACCTCATTGACGATACGATTGGCGACGCGCGCCAGAATGTCATGCGGGATGCGCGCCCAGTCCGCCGTCATGAAATCCTCGGTGGTGACGGCGCGCAGGGCGACCATGCTGGAGTAGGTGCGGAAATCACCCATCACGCCGACGCTCTGTACTGGCGTCAGCACAGCAAATGCCTGACCAATCTGCCGATAGAGTCCCGCCAGCCGAATCTCCTCGATGAAGATCGTATCGGCGTGGCGCAGGATATCCAGCCGCTCGGACGTTACCTCGCCGATCACGCGGACGGCCAGGCCGGGGCCGGGGAACGGGTGACGCCAGACCCAGTCCTCTGGCAGCCCCAACTCCCGCCCAACCTCGCGCACCTCGTCCTTGAAGAGATAGCGCAGTGGCTCTACCAACGAGAACGACATCTTCTCCGGCAATCCGCCGACGTTGTGGTGTGTCTTGATTCGCTGGGCGGCGGCGGCATCGGCGGCGCTCGTGCTTTCGATCACGTCAGGGTAGAGCGTTCCCTGTGCGAGAAAGCGATAGTCCCCTGCCTCACGGAGCTTCTGTTGCTCAGCCTCGAAGACGCGCACGAACTCTTCGCCAATAATTTTGCGCTTCTGTTCCGGGTCGGTCACGCCCGCCAGCCGCGTGAGGAACCGCTCGCTCGCGTCCACTGCCACCAGCGGGATACCAAGGTGCGTCTGAAAGGTGGAGACCACCTGCTCTGCCTCGCCCGTGCGCATGCAGCCGGTATCCACGAAGATACAGGTCAGGCGGTCGCCTATCGCGCGATGAACCAGGAGCGCCGCCACGGCAGAATCTACCCCCCCTGACAGGCCACAGATGACCCTCCCGTCGTCGCCCACCTGTTCGCGGATTCGTCCAACCGCCTCATCGATGAACGCGCCAGGGGTCCAGTTCGGAGAGCAGCCGCAGACATTGAACAGGAAGTTTTGGAGCAACTCGCCACCCTGCGGCGTGTGGCGCACCTCGGGGTGGAACTGGATACCAATATGGCCGTCACCATCGGCCATCGCCGCCAGCGTCCCTGATGTCGAACGCGCAACCGGAGCGAATCCCGGCGGAACCTCACCGACACTGTCGCCGTGGCTCATCCAGACAGGGATACTCGCCTGCTCGTCCGTCAGGACGCCTGTGAAGAGCGCGCCGACATCTGGTGGCGCGCCGCTCTCCTGTGGGAGCAGGTGAATCTCCGCTGGGCCGTATTCCCGCCGCCCGGTGTGCGGTTCAACCTTCCCGCCAAGCTGATGGGCAAGCAGTTGCATGCCATAGCAGATACCCAGCACCGGCAACCCACTACCGAGAATATCCTGGTCAACATGACGCGCGTTCTCGTCGTAGACGCTATCAGGCCCGCCTGAGAGTATCACTCCTTTCGCGCCAAGCCGCTGGAGGTCAGACAGGATCGTGGTCGCTGGAAGCAGCTCGCAATAGACTCGGCACTCGCGTACACGCCGGGCAATCAGGCGGCTATATTGCGAACCGAAGTCGAGAATAGCGATCATCTCGCGGGTCGGTTGATCGCTATTGGTGGATGTCGGCTGGGATGCGGGCTGCTGAAGACCAGAAGACATGGCAGGCAGACTCCATCTGTTTGGGCTAGGCTCCGGCGTGGTACGGTATCGCTTGACCAGGGCAACGCCAAAGCACCTGGATGCTCATAGTCTATTATCTGCTACCAAACTGGGGTGAGGCAAGCGCCAACACCGTTAGCACGATGACACCGCGATACAACTATTGGCCAGTTGCTGCCGGTAGCGCGATAGCCTGGCAGGTGACGTAACAACTTCGGCGGCGTGCTATACTATGTTGTGGGAAGTATCAGGTATGATGCAGGATCATACCCTTTCCTGACGAGTATCTGGTCGAGTTCAAATTATTCGTATCGAATCCAAGGAGTGCGCGCTGATATGCCCACTTACCAGTATCTTTGTGAATCGTGTGGTCACCGTTTTGACATCTTCCAGCATTTTGCGGATGCGCCCCTGACCACCTGCCCCAATTGTTCCGGTCAAATCCATCGCGTGTTGTTCCCCGCTGGGATCGTCTTCAAAGGCTCAGGCTTTTATAAGACTGATAGCCGTGGCGCGTCATCCGCCACTGATGTCGCCCCAACAGTCGAGGAAAACGGCCACGCCAGCGCAGCCTCTTCGAATGGTTCCGAAAAGGCGGCGGCCAAGACAGAAACCACTACTGAGTCAAGTCCATCCGCCAAGGCTGAGACTGCACCAGCCAGCGGCGCTTCAGCGGACCACTGACCGCATGCGCGCGGTTATTCAGCGGGCGACACGTGGGCGAGTTGTCGTTGACGGAGAAACCGTCGGGACACTCGATCCCCTGCCGGGGCTGGTCGTGCTGGTTGGTGTCGGCCCAGGCGATTCCGAGGCGCAGGCGATGCTACTTGCCGACAAAATCGCCGGGCTGCGTATCTTCGCCGACGAGGAAGGAAAGACTAACCGCTCGCTCGTAGATATTGGTGGCGGGGCGCTCGTCGTTTCACAGTTCACGCTGTTTGCCGATTTACGACGCGGCAGACGACCCGGCTATACGACCGCAGCCTCACCAGACGTCGCCGAACCACTGGTCGCGCGTGTGATGGAGGCGTTGCGTGCGCTGGGTGTGCCAGTGCAGGGCGGGCGATTCGGCGCTGATATGCAGGTTGAGCTGGTGAACGATGGCCCATTCACCATTGTGTTCGATACTGATCTGTGGCAGAACTAAGGGACACGCTCACTGTGGGTACGCTGTATCTCGTCGCCACACCCCTGGGCAACCTGGAAGATATTACTCTCCGCGCCCTGCGAATTCTGCGTGAGGCAACGATTATCGCCGCCGAAGATACACGACACACGCGCAAACTGCTCAACCATTTTGGGATTGCCACGCCAACCATCAGCTACCATGAGCATAGCGGGCCAGCGGGCATAGCCACGGTGCTGGCGGCGCTTGCCGAGGGTGATGTCGCGCTCGTCTCGGATGCTGGAACGCCAGCGATCTCAGACCCCGGCGCGGATTTGATACAGGCGGCGCTCAGCGCGGGATTCCCGATCGCGCCGATACCCGGCCCGTCTGCGGTCATCACCGCGCTCATTGCCTCAGGACTGCCGACCAGCGAATTTACGTTTCTCGGTTTTCTCCCGCGAAGATCGCAGGAGCGGCGAGCACATCTGCTGAGCGTCAGCCATGAGCCGCGCACACTAGTCATCTACGAGGCGCCGCACCGGTTGCGCGCCTGTCTGGATGACCTGCTCGCCGTGCTGGGTGATCGCGATGCCTGCCTCGCCAGGGAGTTGACCAAGGTCCACGAGCAGTGGTTACGAGGCACGCTCTCCACGTTGAAAGCTCGCTATGGCGGCCAGGATGAGCCGCGCGGCGAGTATACCTTAGTAATTGCGGGCGCTTCCCAAGCGTCCCAATCACAGACCGAGGATGAACCTGAGGCGCTTGCTATTCGCGCGCGCGACCGACTGCGGGAGCTTTTTGACGCCGGAAACGGCACCCGCGACGCGGCGGCGATTGTGGCGCGCGAACTGGGATTGCCACGGCGCGAGATGTATCGGCTCGCGCTTGATGTGGCTGAAGCCTAGCGGGAGGCGCGCCATTACTTCAAATTTCACAGTGTTTGACATGCGGAATGCGCGACTCCTATACTTTGTGTGGCCGCTACGCGGCTCAGACAACGTTACCGGATCACGCGGAAGACTCGTCAAGAATCTAGTTGAGGGCCGCTCCTTGTGCTGATAGATACACATTGTCATGTGCAAATGCGGCAGTTTGCCGCCGACCGCGAGAACGTGATTGCCGCCGCTTTTGCCAATGGTGTTGGGCGGTTGATCGTGCCTGGTACCGACGTTGAGACCAGCAGGGCCGCGATTGAGCTTGCCCAACAACATGCCGGGCGCATTTTCACGGGCGTCGGCACCCATCCCCACGACGCCAGCACCCTGACTTCCCAGGCGCTTGCCGAGCAGCGGACGCTGGCGCAACATCCCAGCACCGTTGCCATTGGCGAGATCGGGCTCGACTTTTACCGCGACCTTTCCCCGCGTGACGTGCAGCGCGACGCGCTTGTGGCGCAAGTCACCCTTGCGCGCGAACTGGATTTACCAGTGATTCTGCACAACCGCGAATCACATGAGGAAATGATCTCGTTACTCCGCGCACATGCTAACGGTGTGCGTGGTGTCTTCCATTGCTTTATCGGTGATCGCGCAATGGCGACCGATGCGCTCGATCTGGGATTCTATCTTTCGTTTGCCGGGCCGCTGACGTATCCGCGCAACGAAGAGCTGCGCGATGTCGCCGCATGGGCGCCCGCGGATCGCATCCTGGTCGAGACCGATAGCCCGTATCTCTCACCGCAACTGCTACGTGGCAAACGCAATGAGCCACAGCATGTGGCGCTGGTCGCCCGCACGCTGGCCCAGGCGCGTGGCATCTCCGAAGAGGAGGTCGCCACTCTTACTACATACAACGCATCCACACTATTTCGACTACCTGAACCGACACCAGAGACGGGAGTCTGAGCGTCACATGGAACTCTTCAATACCCTCACTCAGCGCATCGAACCACTTCATCCGCATGGCAACGAGGTTACGCTCTATGTCTGCGGTGTCACACCATACGACACGACCCATCTTGGACACGCCGCCATCAATGTCTATTACGATACACTGATCCGCTTCCTTCGCTCGGAGGGGCAGGTCGTTAACTACGTGCAGAACGTCACCGACATCGATGACGATATCATTCGCAAGGCGCGCGAACAGGGTACGCCGTGGGATGAGCTAGGACGCCGCGAGACCATGCGCTATCTGGCCGACCTGCGCGCTCTAAACACACTGCCGCCCACCCACTATGTCTGGGCGACAAATGAGATCCCGCGCATGGTGTGCGTGATCGAGAAGCTCATCGAGCGCGGAAACGCCTATGTGCGCGATGGCTGGGTCTACTTCTCTGTTGCCAGCGATCCAACTTTTGGCGCGCTGGCCGAGGCTGGCGGCTACCAAGGGTACGCCACCTGGCTTGCGACGGCGAATGAGCGCGGCAACACGCCGGATGATCCACGTAAGAATGACCCGCTGGACTTTGTGCTATGGCAGGCCCATCAGGAGGGCGAGCCATCGTGGGAGAGTCCGTGGGGGCCAGGGCGACCGGGATGGCATATCGAGTGTAGCGCGATGGCAATGGGCTACCTCGGCAACCGAATTGATATTCATGGCGGCGGCGCCGACTTGATCTTTCCACACCACACCTGCGAGATTGCCCAGAGCGAGAACGCCAGCGGCGAGCGACCTTTCGTCCAAATATGGATGCATTGCGGCATGGTCTATCTGGGCGAAGAAAAGATGAGCAAGTCACTCGGCAACCTGGTGCTGGTGCGGAATCTCCTCGAAACATATACTTCAGCTGCCGTGCGAGCGTTGCTGCTTTCGCACCACTACCGTGAGCCATGGCAATACACTGACGACGATATGCGCCAGAGCGCCGCGCGCGCCGCACGGTACGCCGACGCCGTGGCCCGTTTGGAGAGCGGTGCGTTCGCCACAAGCGGCGATGATGGCACGGTGGGGTCAGCACGAGCGCGTCAGCGATTCGCGGAGGCGCTCCGCCACGATCTGGATACTCCTGCGGCGCTCAGTATCCTTGACGAGCTGGCCGATGGCACAACCGTAGCAGAGCTGCATGCGCTCAAGGATCTTGGAGGCATTCTCGGACTCCGGCTGACCCCATCGCCGGACGAGGAGAGCGCTCAGGCGAACTGAGAACGCGCGATCCATACAATCACTAAAGCCAAAGCCCCTGACCATAGCTGGAATCAGGGGCCTTTCTTCGTCATTCGCCGGTGGCGACAGCCGGGATGATTAGCGCTCGATGGCCGACTCGCTGCTGCTTCGGCTCACCAGGCCTACGAGGAAATTCACCACCAGCGCCCCCAACATGACGCCAACGGACGCCGCGAAGAAGACACCAAAGAAATAGGACAGTCCATCAATGCCCATATTGGTCGCATTCACCCAGAAGAGAATCGCTCCTGCAACCACCACGCCGCCGATGAGTCCTCCAAAGAGCGCCGCCCATTTCGCTCGCGCCATGCTCGAAAACCCCGCGACGAACAGCCCGCCTGGCAGCGCAAGAACCACACCAATGATGCTTAGTATGATGTCTGTAGTCACAACTTCCTCCTGAAAAAGCAGCGGCGCGAGACCAGTCAAAATAGCACACTGTCTCCTGCCCGCGCGCATCGTTATCCGCATAGGCATCACAACTATTGTACTCCTGCCTCGCCAGTTACGCTACATCTTCTAACGTGAGCGCCCGCCCTGTGCGGAGATTCGCATGCAGTGTGGCGCCTGCTTGCCCTCAACCGTTTTGACGTACGGGCCTTGCAGCCCGGCACGTGGTTCTATATGATATGTTTGAATGACTATGTGCAGGACGGTTCATGTCGCCGAAAACCGGCGGCGAACTCCTGAGATCAGGCGGTGGAGGTCGGCGTGGCGATTCGTGGAACAGGTGAGGGTGCATTCGATTCCGGTGATATGAGTGCCGATACCGGTACGGTTCGCGAAATCTTCCGCTTCGGACAGAAGATTCGCGGCGAGAACGTACCCTCGGTTCCTGCCCGCTACCGAGGCGGCCCAGGTGGGCCAGCGGGGCGTGTCGTTGCCGTTCTGTTGCGACCCACATCCGGCGAGATATGGCTGCGCATTCGATCCAGTGATGCCCCCTGGCAGCGGCAAGTGCGCACCATACCGCTCAACTCAGATCAACCGCCAGCGCCAACACCTGAGAGTGTGGAGCTACGCGGAGGCATCCGCGTCTACTGTCACGACGGCTATGTGGGAAGGCTCGAAGGTTTCGCATTCGACACCTCTGCGGGACTCGCTCAGTATATTGTCGTGCGCGTCCGCAATAACGTGCTCGCCGACGTGGATAACCCATCTGACCCGCTGTTCAAGCTGGTAGAGGTTGGCGGTCAGCAGGTTATGCTCCCGCCGACCTGGGTCGTGTCCTCGACCCATGAAAGCAGCGGATTCCCATTCGGCAGCGGTAGCTCGCGGCTCATGCTGGACGCCAGCGCCGAACAGATCGCCGCGGGTCTGATGCTGCGCCCCGATGGCGTCCTGGCCGCTGCTATCTGGGAAATTCTCGACATCAATCCGGCAATCTCCCCGTACACGCCACAGGTGCAGGTGCTCGTCCATGACGGTGACGTGACCCTGCGGGGAGTGCTGCCTTCACCACGCCACCGCGCTTCTGCCGAGCAGGATGTCTGGCATGTTCCCGGTGTCCTCGCGGTTCACAACGAAATCACTATCGGCAAATGAACCTGTGCGAACTGCCTTGTCAGGCGCGTCCATAAACGGGGATAGACGCGCCGCTGATCAGGCCAGCGTCGTCTGAGGCGAGGAAGAGCGCCACCCTGGCGACTTGCTCCGCTGTGGGCCAGCGACTGGTGTCGGCATTGGGCATCGCCGCGCGGTTGGCGGGCGTATCGATAATGCTTGGCAAGATCGCGTTGACTGTCACTCCGGCATCGCGAAGCTCCTCGGCCTGCGCCTCTGTCAGCGTGATGACCGCATTCTTCGCGGTAGCATAGGCGGCGGCGTTCTTGCGACCACTGCGCGCCGCCCGGGACGACACATTGATGATTCGGCCCCAGTTCTGGTCAGCCATAGCACGCGCGACATATTTGGAGAAGAGAAACGTTGGCCGCAGGTTCAAGGCAAACATATGCTCCCAGGACTCCAGTAGCATTTGTGTTATCGGCTCGCCCGCATGGAACCCGCCGATTCCATTGACGAGGATATCGATGTGGCCGTGCGCTTCCCGCGTATCGGCGACTACCCGCGCAACACTTGCCTCGTCCGTCGCATCCACGGCTACGAGGCTCAATCGATCGTTGCCGTTACCTTGGAGGAGCGAGCGAATGGCCTTCTCGCGCTCGTCATCCACGTGCGAACCGACGCCAACGGCTATAGCGCCAGCTTCGATGTACGCACGAACGACCGCTGGACCAAGGCCACCTGTGGCGCCGGTAACCAGCGCCACACGGCCCGAAAAATCGTACGCAGACAGGCGCATGCTCACGAGCGCGCTCCTTTGGCTTTCGTTAGCTGCCGTTGGCTGCGTCGTCGTCTTCCTCGTCTAGAGCGCCTGACGCACGCAAAATCGCATCAATCTGCTCAGGAGTGAATTCGGTGGCAGGGTCATCGCGGAGCGCCTCCACGAAGACGACGACGGCTGTGCTGTTATCGTGGCCGCCCGACGCATTGGCCAGGCGCACCAGATGGTTGGCGCATTCAGCGGGGTCATCGGTGCTGGTGAGGCAACGCTGGATCGTTGCGTCGTCCAACTCATCCCACAGACCATCGCTGCAAATCAGCAGACGGTCGCCTGGAGCAATGGGAAACTCCATCATGTCGGGTGGCGCTTCATCCTCCTGGCCCAGCGAACGATAGAGATAGTTGCGTGGCATGCCGAACGACGGGTCGTTGAGCAGTGGATGGTCAAGCTCCGTGAGCCGTGCCAGCAGTGAGTGGTCCTTGGTTAACTGCACCAGCGTACCAGCGCGCAACAAATAGGCGCGGCTATCGCCCAGGTGGGCGATAACGGCCTGACGTCCTGCCACGACAATTGCGGTCAACGTCGTTCCGGTAGACTCTTGCAGCGTAGCCGCCAGCGCCCGCACCTGACGGTTGGCGGCATCCACCGCAACCGCCAGCGCCTGGGCCAGCGTCGCGACGCTCGTGACGCCCGTGGTGAATCCTGGTGAGAATGGGTCGAGCGCAGGCATAGCCACCGTCGGCGCGAGCAACTGCCGCAGCAGCTCGGCCGTCGCAATGCGCGCGCCGATGCGGCTGGCAATCTCCCCGGCTGCCTCGCCGCCCATGCCATCGGCGACGAGGAAGATACCGAGTGGCTGATCCCTGCCGATATCGTCGCGTATCTCCAGAACGGTGCAGCCAAGCGCATCCTGGTTTTGCGTGCGAAGCAGCCCAACCGTGGTAGCCGTTCCGCAATGAAACGCCAACACATGCGTTACTGAATCATCCGCTTCTGGCAATGCCAGGGCGGGTTCCTGAAGCGCAGACCCACACTCCTGCGCCAGTTCTTCCGCGGTCGCATATCCAGCGGCATCCGCGCGAGCCGCGATAGCCCGAAGCGCCTGCGCGGGAGGAGTCTCATCGGCGGGAGCCTCATCAGGCAGTCCCGCGAGCAGCGCAAGCGCGCGACCCAACGCGTTTACATCGGCAGCGTAGAGGGCTACACCTGTATCATCAGTTGCTTCGACGAGCGCGCACCGTTCGATACCACTGAGGTAGGCGCGACCATCGTGAACCAGGATCGCCATTGGATCGACGTTCCCGTGCGCGACGCCGTTGGTGTGAAGGTACGAGAGCGCATTGGCAAGGCCCACCCCCGCTTTGAGCGCACTCCGCACCTCCAACTTCCCGCCATCGCCAACCGCCTCGAACGGCGCTTCATAGTTGGCAGGCGCCTCGACGACCAGCCAGTGAATATCGCCTTCTCGCTGAACGACCGCTCGCGGCGCCAAAAGACGTGCATGATAGAGGTGAAAGTCGGTCATGCGCCTCGCGGTTTCGACATCGAGAGCAGACCTTTCCAGCAGCACTACCGGCGGCTCCTGGCCCGACAGTGCCTGTGCATTGCCGCGCCACGCGAGCAGAATGCGGCCCCAGGCATCCCGCCCGAGTTCGCGAATTGTTGAAAAGTCTGATTTGCTTTGCGTCGTTGCGATTTCAATTGCGGGCAGCGGCACAGTGTCATCTAACACCGCATCCGCTGGTTCTTCATCTGGCGCTTCTTCATCCGGCATGCCCGGCGTCTCTTCCGCGTCTGCGGAGCGCGCCCCATCAGAAGGTGATTGCTGCGTCGCGGCCACAGCATCATCTGCCTCTAGCGCTGAGTCGGCTTCGTCTACTTTGTTTGCGGCAGGCTGATCGGTGGCTCCATTCTCGATCGCGACACTTTCCTTGCTCGGAGCTTCAGCAGCCGCGTTAGCATCGTCTATTGTCGGAGAATCCGACACATCCACTGCGTCGCCACGGCTAGTATTGTCTTCGCTGGGGATCTTCACGACGTCGGCATCATCGCTATCTGGGTGAAGGTCGTCCACTTGCGGCCCTCTCATTCATGAGTAGTGATTATTCCGGGCAGGCAGGCGTCACAACCTCACCAGCGCCGCCCATGTTCACTTCGACACATCGCCACACCATACCATATTCTGGCCTGTTGCCCATGCCAGAACGGTACTTTATACCGCACGATATCTGAAGATAGCACACTTGCGCAAGCGATTCGTGAGCGGCCGTGAGAATCCGCGCGGTGTGACTGTCAGCCTCTGCTTGACCGCTTTCCCCTTCTAGCGTAAGCTATGCATCGCGCTTCCGCATCCAGATATTCGCGCAGCGAACCAGGAAAGGATCAGCGTCAATATTTACGAACGACGGGCCAACGTACTGGTCCGAGGTGCGCTATCCTATACGCCCGAATGCCCTGGAACGCATCCTCGCCGCCGTCGCCCATCTGTTGACTCTCTTCAGTTTACCAGGAATGCTGCTCGCGTCAGTGATCTGGTTCACTCAGCGACGACGTTCGCGCTATGTGGCGATGCAGGCGCGACAGGCCGTCCTCTGGCAGACGTTAGGGCATATCATTGTCTTTCTGGCTATCGGTCTGCTCTTACTGACGACAATACTCTCCATTGGCGGATCCGAATCGAAAGGTTTGCCAGGACAAATTGCGGGCGGAAGCATGGTTGGCTCAGTCATCGGGCTGTTTCTTATTCCGGTTGGCGCGACAGTATTCTTCTTTGCGTCATCCATTGTTGGGGCTATCGCCTCCCTGCTGGGGAAAAAGTATACCTACCCGTTCATCGGACGACTGGCCCACCGCTCAGTCAAGTCGGCGGCAGACCAGAGGCGGCTTCCACCACCAGGGAAGAATGCGCCCAGACCCGTCCGGTAGCGCCACACCCAAGGCGCCGGGATATAATGTGAACTATGAATATCGCTGATTTCACCTATGACCTGCCCCAGGAACTAATCGCGCAAACACCTATTGAACCACGTGATAGTTCGCGTCTGCTCGTATTGCATCGCAGCGACGGACGGATCGAACATCGGCATTTCCGCGATATCGGGGATTATTTGCATGAAGGCGATCTCCTGGTCGCCAATCAGAGCCGCGTGCTGCCCGCGCGGCTGCTGGGTGTGAAGCAGGATAGTGGTGGCCGGGCAGAAGTTCTGCTCTTGGCAATTCGCAATGATTTGGGCATGGACTATTGGGAGGCGCTGGTACGTCCGGGACGTCGGTTGCGCGCGGGCCAGCGCGTACTCTTTGGTGATGGGCTACTCACTGCCGAAATTCTCGACCGCACGCTATCCGGCGGACGCATTGTTCATCTCGCTACCCGCGAGGGTGCGGTCGCCGACGCGATTGCACGGGTTGGCACGGTGCCATTGCCACCCTACATCCATGCGCCACTCGCTGACAGCGAACGCTATCAGACCGTCTATGCTCGCTTACCGGGATCCGCCGCCGCGCCAACAGCCGGGCTGCACTTCACGCCAGAACTGCTCACATCCCTCACCGCGCGCGGCATTGGCCTGGCGACCGTCACACTGCACATCGGCCTCGATACCTTCCGCCCCATCGACGAAGATGACCTCGAAACGCATGTGATGCATTCAGAAGAGATTGAACTCGATGCTGAAGCGGCGGAGAAAATCAATGCGACCCGGGCCGGGGGGCGAATCGTCGCCGTTGGCACGACATCCGTGCGCGTGCTGGAGAGCGTTGCTGCGCTGACTGCCGAGCAGCGAGAGCACGGCGAATTGACTGATTCTGATGCCCTGGTAGCGCCCTATCGCGGGCGCACCTCGCTGTTTCTCCGGCCCGGCTCAGCGTTCCGGGCGGTGGATGTGATGATAACCAATTTCCACCTGCCGCGCTCGACGCTGCTGGTGCTCGTGAGCGCGTTTGCGGGCCGCGAGCTGGTGCTGCGCGCCTATGAGGAGGCGGTTGCCCAGCGTTACCGGTTCTATTCCTTTGGCGATGCCATGCTCATTCTGTGACTGGCGCGTTGTTGTCAGGAAGTTCGCCCGCAAGCGCCGCGCGAGCCGCCTCACGGCCAGCGGCTTTGATGCTGCTGCCTTCGCCGCGTCCAAGCAGACGATCTCCCGCATAGACGCCGACAAGGTAGCTGCGGTCGTTGCTCTCGCCGTGCTCCTCAAGCACTTCATAGTGTGGAAGTTGTCCAGTCTGGCGTAAGACCTGCTGCTGCAACGCGCCCTTGGGGTTCCGCTCACCTAGAGTCGCCCGCACCTCAGGTATGACTGGCAGAATAAACCGGCTGACAAATCTTTCGCTCGCCGCTCGCCCGGCATCAAGATGGATTGAGCCAACTAGCGCCTCCAGCACGTCGGCGCATAGCGACTCACGCGAACGATCATTGAAGGTGCGCAGGCTAGCTGGATCGGCGCGAATGAACTCCATGAGGCCAAGGTCCAGCCCAATCTGCGCGAACACCCTCCGACTGACCACCTCTGACTTCAGCGCGGTCAATTCGCCTTCGGTCGCATCGGGATAGGTCTGAAAGAGGGACTCCACGACATATGCGCCGATCAGCGCATCGCCGAGAAATTCAAGGGTGTCATAGGCGTCGCGCTGTGCCGTCTGCGGGCAGATCGAGTGATGGGTCAGCGCGCGGACAAGCACTGTGCGGTCGCTGAAGGACGTGCCGATGCGCTGCTCTAGTGTGTCCAGCGGCGTCTGCTCAGCGTGCGACTGCTGGTTCATCGGCGCGCCACCTTTCCACCCGGCCTGTGGCATCCTCTATGGTTGAATCGGGAGTCCATCGCGAACGACCAGAGTAAAATCGTACGAGCCATTGACATCACCCAGTGGCTGGCGGTTCCAGAGCCAGTTCCAAAGCCGATTCGTGGTCCGCCCCAGATCGAACTTGGCGTTGGCTGGCGGCTGACTACCGTAACTCAGGTAGTTGCCCAGCCCGACACCAGTTCCCCAATCCGCTGACGTCGTACACATGGATTTGACAGTTGCGCTGCACAATGGCAGCTTGTACGACTCATCCCACCACGAGCGCAGTTTATACTGCTTCGCATGGTAGCCTGGATGCGCTGCCATAAATGTGGCCGCGTCGGGCGGCAGCAGAAATAGCACATCGGGAGTCGGCACGCCCTCGGCAAACTTGTCGGTAAGGCTGGCTGGATCAAAGCTTACATACGTCCCTGGATGAGGATCCAGATAGTAGTCGCGCAGATACCAGTACATCGGCCACTCTTCACCCTGGCCAACCCATATCTGTAGCTGATGATCGCCAGCATGGAGCTTCTGGTCTGCTGCATTGATCTTGGCCATCGCCGCGGTGACATCTGGTGTCGTCTGCACATAGACCATCATCTCGAGCGGACCATTCGCAGGTTCCACGTAGGCGAGCTTGACCATGCTGTGAACCATCGGAATAAAGAGCGCCAGCGCCAGCGCCGCCGCCACAATCGTTCCAACGGTGCGCCAGGCAACCGCTCGGTACGCACGCTGAACTGCTCGTCCGGTTGGCGTTAGAGCCCGTTGGACAGAACCTAAGAAGGCGGGAGGATTCGAGGGGCCAGGCTGCAATGACTCAGTGACTATGTCATCCTCTCCGTCAGTACTGGAGTCGGATACCCGGCTCTGCTCAGACGTAGTGTCACCTGAACTGCTCGCATGCATATTTGCCTCAGTGGCCAATTGAATCTCTTCCGCCGGGCGCAACAGCAATGCGCGCACGCCCTGTAGTCGAACATCCCACGAGAGATCGATACAGGCTTCAATCAGTCGCTCGATCATAATCGCCGCCAGCAGCATCAACGGCAGCAAAATATGAATCGAGAGCCACGGCATCTTCTCGCCTGCCCAGGAATACAGGCCCAGCGAGACCACAAACCACCAGACCAGGAAGAGCCGGAAGCGCGTTGGCCGGAGTAGCGAATAGACCGCGCCGCCAATGCCAAAGACGATGGCTAGTTGCTCGTAGAGCGGCAACAGCAAAAGATAGTAATAGACTGGTTGTCCGCCACGGGCAACCTGCTGCTGTTGCAGCCAGTAATAGAGGCCCTGCCAGACGCCCCTGCCAATACCAATCTGGAAGCCCTGCCCCCACGTCAGATTGCCCTGAGGCCCAGGCGGCAATACCCAGTAGAGCGCGGCAAAAACAACCCACCCCGCGACAATCCCAACGAACCAGTGTACCCAGCTGATGCCGAGCAACATGTGCAGGAATGGCTTCTCGTCGGGATCGATACGCTCGCGAATGGCCGCGATCCGTCGGCCCGGCGCGGCAAAGATGGCTTCCAGCCGATTGGAAAACGACTTGCGCGGCACATACTCTTCGCCGGCTTCATCGTATGGCTCACCCTCGACGCTGACCTGACTATCGTCACGCGAGATTTGCCACAGCAAGACGCCAATGACCGTAATGGCGACGATGATACTGAGATAGAGCAGGATCAGCACTGTCGTGTTTTCCAGTTGAAGGACCTGGACATCCGCCTCGGCGGTATTCTTGGTGATATAGGCGTTCAGGCTGTTCATAACATGCAAGCCGACGTACGCCAGAATGCCGCCAATGCCGCCCGCTACCAGCAACAGCCCTGCTCGGCCAAAGAAGAGCCGCTCGCGCCGTGTCAGCTCCTTTGGCAGACGACGCGCCAGAGAATATGCAAGCTCCCAGAGCACGAGCATCGCCAGGAACGAGGCGAAGATGACCATCGTCAGGTAGAAGCCTTCAAAGGTGGCATAGGCTAAGACAGCCGAGAGAAACAGACCCACTATCCAACGAATCGAACGCTTCTGGGCATATTGGACCGCGCAGACTACCATCGCGAACATGAAGAAGTTGAAGTAGATATCTTCGCGCAGGAAGCGAGAGAAGTAGACGAATGTGGGCGAGACCGCCAGCAGCAGCGCCGCCACCAACGCGCCAATGTGGCCAAGCTGGCGCCGCAGGCCAAGCTGGCGCCGCAGGCCAAGCGGTAACACGACGATGCCGATGCCAAAGATCGCCGGTAATATCCGAGCGGTCGCATCGTTGATCCACGGATTACCAGCCGCGCCGCCGACGCCAAATATGCGCTCGGCCGCCAGAATCACCATGAAGATGAAGCCTTCGGCATGGAACTGGAACGGTCCATGCAGCAGGGGATCATACTGGTAGCTCGCTGGGTTGCGGGCGAAGGTCAGCGAGAAGAACGCATGCATGCTCTCGTCATGATGAAGCGGCTTCGCGCCCAAATCCCAGAAGCGCAAGATCGTCGCCAGCAATATGACGCCGATCCAGAGCCACTGCTCAAGCCGCATCGAGCGGATATAGTCCCATGCCTGGCGCGTGCGATATTCGACTCGTTTGCGGATCGGCGTGCGGTCATAGATGGATGTCACAACAGGCACAGCGTCGTCCTGAGCGATACCTTCGTCAGGAGCGTCTATCTCAGCGTTTGTGAGCGAAAGCGCCGCATCAGCGGAGCCACCCTCGGATGACGACTGTGCCGACCGATAGAAATTCGCAGCGCTCACACGCGGAGGCGCGCTATCCTCAGCCCCGTTACTCTTTCGAGCCATAGACTCGCTCCTGACTTATGGAACCGCATAGATGGTCACATCAGCGGAATGGTAGACCGTGCGGAGAAATGTCGCAAAACGCCCAAGGTCGGCCGATGGATATAACTGGCGTTCCGCCGCGCCAACATAGACATAGCGCACCGAGTATTGATGCAACAGCGCCAAAACCTGCTGCTCGTTAGTATCGGTATAGATTTTCGCCTCAGCATTCAGCCGCTGGCCGATGGTGTCGACGCGCCCTGGCTGCTGCAGCCAGTTATAACGCCATTGTAACTCGTGACCGCCCCAGCCCATCAATGTCGACAGCCCCGTGAAGGCCGAGACACGTCCATTGTGCGTGTACTCGTCATATAGCGCACCTTCGACGATGACCGCGTCACCCGTTACATGCGCATTGAGCCACGCGATGGCCTGTGCATCGCCTTGATTCACCGGATCGGCGCTCATGTACTCGGTGCCGTCTAGCGAGCGCGGCAGTGTGAAATTGGCAGTGCGGGCCGCAGTTGCCATGACGGGATAGATTGCAGCCGCGCCAATCAGCGCCGTACACGCAAGAATCCAGAGTACGATACCACCCACGCCGAGCGCGCGCAACGCATCTGGCCCAGTGCGTCTATGTCCACGATATATCGACGGCTCCCTACTCTTATCGGTTCCCGCTGATGTTGAATCGTCCGGTGGGATAGTCGCTTCGAGATACGCATGTGGATCGCCCACAGCTAAAGTCGCGAGGGAGTCAGCCTCATTGTGAAGCAACTGCACGCCTGTAGCCATGCGTACCGGACCAGGTTGTGGCTCCGCCGGATCATACACACGCAGCGATGTGCGCACCCAGCGAAATGCGCCAGCAAATAACCACCAGAGCGCTGGCCCCGCGACAACGCCCAGCAGCAACCAGGCCTGATAATACAGCTTGAAGACGGTGTTCATGCGAAATGACACGCCAAGCGCGCCGTTTTCCGCACCAGCGAATACATCGCGGAGATAGACCAGCTCACAGGCGGCAATGAGCGCGACAGCCGTCCCGACGAGACACCAGACCCATGCTCCCGCGCGCAATCGGTCGTTCAGGCACGCATCCTCATGGGGATAGAGAGCGTCTTTGGGCAGAGTACTGCCTAACCGCAACCAGAGCAGTCCAGCAGCCAGATAGGCGCAGACCGCGACCACGAGCATTGCCCAGAGCAACGTCCAAAGTGAGGTGTTCGGCACGAGCAGGGATCCCAAAGCCAGCACTATCGCGGCAGCGGCCGCAATCTGCGCGCCCGACGCGGGCCAATGTTTCATCAATCGCACCGCCGCCAGCGAGAGCAACACAAACAAGGGCAGACCGAAGATTGCTACTTCGTAGCCTACTGGAGTCCGCGCATTCGACGGAACCAACCCTACGCCT
The DNA here is from genome assembly GCA_036273675.1 of Ktedonobacterales bacterium. Classification (GTDB taxonomy): domain Bacteria; phylum Chloroflexota; class Ktedonobacteria; order Ktedonobacterales; family JADMIN01; genus DAHUXT01. The sequence goes on from DASUHD010000110.1 coordinate 71,282, forward strand.
TCTCCCGGCGAAGAAAAGCCGCGATAGAAAGGCAAATATGCGACAAAACATAGCACGCACAGCAACAATGCGACCATCAGGAAATCGATGAAGAGCTGCCTGCTGAAGCGCCGCTCATGCGCCAGCCACTGCTGGATTGCCAGAGCCAGCAAGGCCAGTCCCAGATAGGTGGGTAAGTCCCAGCCATTGATGGCGTACAGCCCTCCTATCGTCACACCGCACGCCAGCAGCACGAGCAGGCTCAGGCGTCCATCGCCTAAGGCATGAATGCCAGGCCTGCGTGCGAGCAGCACGTTGAAAGCCAGGCCAATGGCTACCGTCGCAAAAGGAAGCGCCAGCACATGCGCATGCAAATCGGCAAGCACAAAGCTGAACGCCGGAAACTCATTGATCGTGTTGGGGACAACGCGAGAAGGCGACCACCAATCATAGCGTGTCCAGACATCGCGATGGAGAAACCATGCCCACGGGCTGCTGTAGAGCGCTGGCAACTGCCGCGCCAGGACCTGTGCGTTCTGCCACCAGACCTGCGCCCCATTCAGGTTGCCAAGAATCAACACGAAGACCGCCGAGGTAATGCCTACCATGCCGCGCCAGAATCCTCGCCAGGCAGGGGAAACCACTGCGAAAAGGTTGGCGGCGACGCCAAACACCGCTACTGCCGTCAGCGCAAAGATGAGGCCAACGCCGAGGTTGAAGGCTGTGCCTGGAACGGTATCCAGTAGCTTCGCCAGCAGCGCAATCAGATAGTGGCCGAAGTAGTAGTAATTGATTGACTGGCCACTGAGCCATGGGTCAGGCGGCGGCAGATGAGGAGCGCGCCAGATCGACGCGAGAAACGCGACGTCCATGAACTTTTCAGTATCCACCACGGCAGGCGTAAACGACCGCTCCCAGGCCATCCCCGCGAACGCCACGAAGAAGAGCAACTCGGCGAGAATGAGATGGCCGCGCTGCCGTGATAAGAGCGCCGCGAGCGCCGTTCTGACACGCGCCATCCCCAATACAAGCGCAACGTTGCCCGCGAGATAGAGAAGCAACGTCAGCACGATCCAGAGGCGATTGAACGGCAGCGCCGAGATGAGAGTAAGGGGAAACCAGATCAGCCAGCCGAGTATCAGTAAGCTGAACGGTTTGGCCAGCGCCCAGCCGCGATCAGGCAGATTGGCGAAGACCAGCGCGGTCAGGGGCAGCCCGGCGAGACCTATCGCTTCGATTGTTCCCCACCAGAGAAATGTCTCGCCCATTAGCCAACCACCTGATAAATCACCACATCACTATTCTGATAGACGCCATGAAAGACGCCGGCTTGCGCCAGTGTTGTGAACTTATCGAGCGCCGCGCCAGACATTGGCACACAGACTCCCTGATCATTGGTCATGTAACAGGTGCGCTCGAGGCCGCCGATGTACACATACTTGACGCTGTATTTTCGCAGGAAGTTCACCGCAGCGGCAGGATCCTCGGTACCATAGAAGGATTGCACATCCGACTGACGCGCATAGACCTGATCGCCATAGCGCTGCTGCGATTCGTGACTGCTCCAGCCCAGCACATCGGGCAGGCCGGTGTATATCGAGACTCGGCTATACCACGCATAAGGGCCATTGCTCGCCTCTACAATGGTTGGCGCGCCCGCGATGTGATTGTTGAGCCAGTTGATTGCCGCGTAGTCTCCAGGATACCAGCCGCGCATATAGGCCATACCATCGAGCGAGAGACCCTGTGGCTGGACCCCACCCGGCGGCGGCTGGACGGCGGCCCAGATGGCCGGATCACTCACCCGCGCTTGTGTTCCCTCGACGAAAAAGACAGACGACCCAAAGAACAGGCCCGCAAATGCCAGCACCCAGACAATCCGCATGCCGCCACGCAAAACACCTGCCCACACCACGCTGCGCCGATGCGAGGCCACGACTTCACGTGAAGGCTCGTCCACCAGTTCCTGATCCGGCTCATCGCCGCTATCTTGCCGGGTCTCCTCGGCGGCGTGTAGCGGGAAGATGCGTCCGAGCATCTGGGTCAGCGCCAGGACTCCTCCAAGCGAGAGCAAGGTCCACACCTGATAGTAGAACTTGAAGACCGTGTTCATCCGCTCCCAGTCGGAGTTATCCAGAAAGTCGCGGACGTAGATGACTTCGACGCCAAAGGCGACCGCCAGGCCCAGCAAAATCACCAGATAGGTCAACCGCTTAACCGCTGAGTGGCGGCTGCCCAGCGCGAGATACGCGCCTGCGCCGAGCAGCACGAGCAGCAGCACCTTAAGGCTGATGGCAAACGCCAGCAACAGGACAACGATGCTCGCCAGCGTCAGCAGGATGAGTTGCTGCGCCTGACCAGAGCGTTCCTCGCCACCAAAAGTACGCTCGACGCGATCCCACAGTTCGAGAAATAGGAAGCTCGCCACCAGGAAGAGCCAGATGCCGAACAGCGTCACAAACTGGGCGGGATTCGTCGACGTGGTGACCGGTCCGGTCCCACTGACGAAGTTCTGGAAATTCGCATGGAACGGCAGGTAGAGCGCGTATGCGCCCGCGAATGTCAGCACGACCGCCAGCGCCACATTGCGGATGGCGGACCACGAGAGACTCTTCAGTGTTCGCCAGAAACCCACTCCGCCATCCGGGAACAGCCGTAGTACTAGCACGAGCGCGACCAGCAAGCCGTACGTTGGCAAGTCCCATGTATTCGTACACCACGCCGCACCGAGCGCCAGCGCCACAACCGCCAGCGTCGGTACCACCGACCGCCAATGCTGCCCGAAGACAGTCGCGCCACGCAGAAGCGAGCCACAGGCAGCGATAATCAACACGACGATGGGCAGGTCTATTAGATGGGCATGGAGATCGGCGTAGAGAAAGCTCCAGAAAGGGAATTCGTTGATTGTGAACGGGATGACGCGGCTACTTCGCCAGTAATCGAAGGCGGGCGGAATCTGCCCGGCAAGCGAGGCCTGAAGCTGACCGATCAGTTGTAGCAGGCCATCCAGATTGCCTACGACGGCGAGGCCAAGCCCGCCCATTAACCCTGCCCACCAGCGACCGGTCATCCCGGCGACCACTGAATAGGCGGCGGAGCATGTTAGGGCAAACAGCAATGGGATTGCCAGATTGAAAGCAGTTGTCGGCACGATGCCAGTTAGCTTGATGAGGACGGCAATCAGGAACTGGCCGTAATAATAGTAGTTGATGTAGCCGCCGCTAAACCACGGATCGAGCGGCGGCATATAGCGACTGCGCAGGATGCCATTCAGGAAGGCAAGCTCCATCGGCTTCTCGCCGCCACGATAGATATGCCAGAGATCAGGATCGAGCGCGCGAATCCAGACGAAGAAAAGGAACGCCACCACAAAGAATGCCTCGCCAATGACGAGCAGGCGCCAACGCGCCCGGACAAATGCCCAGATGGCATCGCGCCGCAGCCAGGCAACAAGCGCGCCGAACGCCGCCAGTAGGCCGAACATAAGGACGACGGCCCAGCGATCAAACGGCAGGATGCGCAGGCTGGACGGCAACCAGATGGCCCAGGCGAGGATAAGCAGCCCAAGCAGCTTGCTCAGCCCCCAGCCACGGTCGCGCAGGCCAGGAAATGCGCTGAACGCCAGCGGAAAGCTGATGATGCCGAGAAGTTCGACGATCAGCAGCCACCAGAGCAATGGAATCGAATTGCCGAGGCTGTTGGCCGGGAACTGCACGCCGAGCGGCTGCGATTGGTTGTCCGCCGCCGCATCCTGTGATGAGAGCAGCAGCGATTTCTGGCTACCAGAGCGATGCGAGGCCGCTGGCAAGAAGAGGCCGCTCGTCAGTTCCTCAGTCAGTTGCGCCTGAGTCAGACCAGCGCCATCACGCGTGAAGATCCAGACGGGCGGATGGTCGTAGACCGAGAAGCTTTCGTCCGCTCCGCTGTCGTCGAGCGTAATGCCCAGCAGATTTGGATGGTTCTCGAACTGCGCCGCCAGCTGAAATCCCAGCTTGCCCGCGAAGAGCAGGTCGTAATAGCGCGTGGCCATGGGATAGCGGTCGGGCAGTTTGGGAATAGATTTGACCAGCCGCTGGCTACTGATGACGACGACATTGGCGCTGGCGAGACTCTGCGCCAGCTGGTCGGCTTTCTGCTGCGTATCATCGTCGTACAGATTCAGACCAATTTGCTGGTACTCCGACGGGTTGATGACCGCGCCACTGTCAGTGTATCCAACGCCCTGCGCATCGACGCGGGCTGGCGGCGCCTCTATCGGTAGCGGATCATCCCAGACCTCACCAGTCAGTGTTGAGCCTGCAGGCACGTGATCGTAGATCCAGACGGATGCCTGCACGCGGGTATTCGGCTCACTATAGATGTTGAGCAGGGCAAGTGTAGCAAAACTGGAGGCCAGCAACACTCCCAGCGCTATGGCCAGACAGACGCCGCGCCACCAGCGGACTCCCCAGAGCGCCGTTGCCCAGCGCGCAAGCGGCAGCGCGAACGGATCGCGGCGCCACCAGCGTCGTTGCACGCCTTCCACTGGTTGCTCGCTGGTCGCTCGTAGCCGACGCAGGCCCCATGCGCTTAAGGCCGCAATCATCGCCGCGCCGCAGATCGCTAGCCCGGCAAAGACTGGAAGCATATAGCGGGTGAACTTCATGTAGGCGCCGCCGACGATACCAAAGTAGACGGCCAGCCACGAGACCATAATCAGCCAGTCGGTATTGAGTGTGCGCCAGAGTTTCGATGCCGCCCAGGCAAAGCCCGCAAGGCCAAGCAACCCGAGCGGCAACCCCATGTCGTAGAGCAACAACTGCCGTAGTGGATAAATGTAGTTGGTCGCATCCGCGAACTGGCGCACGTAGGGATAATCAAGCTGGCCCTGAGAGAGCAGCGTCTGCTCGGTGACCTGCTGCTGAAATTCCTTCCAGTCGAGGAAAGTATACGGGCTGACTAGTGTGAAGACGATGAGACCAATCGAGACGACGCCCATCAAAGCGAGCAGCGCCGACTCCATCCCGCGCCGCCACCAGCAGAGCGCCACTGCCACGAGAATCGGGATTGCGAGCGGCAGCGCGCTCACCTTTGTGGCAATTGCCAGCGCATATGTGGCGCCGATAAGAACGCCCAGCCGCCATGCCCACCACTGGCCCGCCGCGAAGCGGTCCCGTGGGGCTGGCGCGCCTGCGCCCTGCACAAGCAGGATGCATCCGTAGAGCGTCAGCATGACGAAGAACAGCATCAGTGTATCTACGGCGTAAAAATGCGCGACTTGCACCTCGAAAGGTATTGTCGCGACGAACGCCGCTGCCAACAGCGCTGCCCAGCGGCCCGCCAACCGACGAGTAATCAGGCCCGCCAGCAGAACCGTGCCAGCGTCGAAGATCGCCGAAATCGCCCGGCCCACCAGCGTAAAGTGATTGAAATCGTCCCAGGCGCCTCCGTCCGGCGGCAGGAATCGCCCGCCAGTCAGATGGGTAACCCAGGCGAGTCCATGCGCGACCGCCGCCAGAAGATACAGCGGGAACGAGCCATAGGCGAAGAAGTGTGGATTGAGCGGCGAATTGGGCGAAAGGAGCCAGCCCGCCCCGGTATAGGCGGGATCGCAATTGCCAATACGCGGCGTACCAGGAAGCGAGAGGCACATCGCCTTGAAGACGATTTCGCGCTCATCAGGGTGGAGGTGATTGTTCGCGTCCCAGTTGATGCCGTAAAACCGAAGCCCCAGCGCAACCAGCGCAATGATGATCATCGCCCAGAAGTATGGATCGCGTCGCGCAAGCCAGTCCCAGACGCGGTCTGCGAGGGTTCTCGCCTGTTGGGTTGGGGCATCCGTGGACGCCTCGACCTCGCTAGATGAGGATGGCCTGATCGAGGCAAAAACGGAACGCAGGCGACGCCGAGCGCGGTTCGGCATTGACGCCTCCTGCATCGTTCTCCTCCACTCGTGGAAAGCCTGCCGCCGTAGAGACGCACAGATGGGCTACATTAGACATGAGACTGAAAAGCACTGGCAGTGTAGCACCGGCCTTGCGACGCGGCAACGGCTATGGGACCGGCGCGGCGCGTTGGATATCCACCTCAAATTATGACGCGCGCCATCAATCGTGTGAATCACTGGGGGACACGACACGCGCGTGAATCAGCGGGGCGACGCGATCCCAGATAGCATCGGCGACGGCGCGCTTTGCCTGGATCGGTAGCTCCTCGACCATGCCATCTCGATGATGGAGCGTCACCTCATTGTCGGGCGCCTGGAATCCGATATCGCTCCGGGCAACGTCGTTGGCCACGAGGATATCCAGATCCTTCGCGGCAAGCTTCCTGGCGGCGTTCGCGGCGATATCCTCGGTCTCGGCCGCAAAGCCGACCCGCACCAGCGAGCGCATCGCAGGCAGCTTCGCCAACTCTTTGAGAATGTCGGGATTAGGAACGAGGCGCAGGGTCAACGAGCCATCGGCGTTTTCCGCCGCCGACCCTTTCTTGATCTTCTGCGCAGCTGGTTTGGCTACTGTGTAATCCGCCACCGCGGCAGCCATAATGAGCGCGTCCGCATCGGCGCAAGTAGCCAGGACGGCATCGAGCAACTCCCGTGTAGATTCCACCTGTGTCAGCGGGATTCCCGTGGGTGGCGTTGCGCTATAGGCGCCCGCGATGAGCGTCACTGCAGCGCCACGGTCGCGCGCCGCCTCAGCCAGCGCGAAGCCCATCAGCCCGCTGGAACGATTGCCGACGAAGCGCACAGGATCGATTGGCTCGCGCGTCCCGCCGGCCGTGACAACGACGCGCCTGCCCGCGAGATCATCCGATCGTCCCAGCAATCGCTGAATGGCTGCGAGAATCGTCGGTGTGTCTGGAAAGCGTCCCATTCCGACCGCGCCCGATGCCAGATGGCCTTCTTCCGGCGGTAGGATGGTTGCGCCTCGTTGCTCAAGCAGACGGAGATTGGCCTGTGTCGCCGCATGATAATACATGTGGTGCTCCATCGCAGGCACGATGAGCAGCGGCGCGGTAGTGGCCAGCGCCACGGTGGTCAGCATATCATCGGCAAGGCCATGTGCGAGACGGGCGATGGTATTTGCGGTTGCGGGCGCGATCACCAGCAGGTCTGCCTGCTGCCCGAGCGCGATGTGCTGCGCGGCGGCCTCACCGCTGGGTTCCCAGAGGTTTGTGTAAACAGGGCGATGGCTGAGTGAGGAGAACGTTAGCGGCTGCACGAACGAGGTGGCGTGTTCGGTCAGCACAACATCTACCAGCGCGCCAGCCTGTTGCAACTTGCTGGCGAGATCGGCTGCTTTGTAGGCAGCGATCCCGCCGCAAACGCCCAGCACGATATGCTTGCCTTGCATCACGCATCCCTCGTTCGTAACTCAGCAGATGTTGACCTTCGCGATGCTGCTTATCTAAAACATACGAAACTGCCAATCACATCATAGCAAAAAGCCCGAAGCGAATTGCCTCGGGCCAGATGGTGCGGGTTGTGGTGCGCGGGGGGAATGGCAACGTCCTATTGTCCCACAGGGCTGCCCCTGCAGTATCGTGGGGGCTGGAGGGCTTAACGACCGTGTTCGGGATGGGAACGGGTGTGTCCCCTCCGCTCTAGTCAC